>JAGPFC010000050.1 GCA_018056685.1 Smithella sp. | reverse complement strand
GTTTTCCGGATTCGGTTGTCATCACGGAAGGGGAGATGGACCTTTCTGAACATGACATCCGCAGGGGACAGGGCAAGACAGCAGGAAGCCTCCGTAAACTTTTTATTTTCGCCCAGCTTTTTGAGCGCTTCTTCGAGACCGCCGCATTCATCAATATCCAGAATGCTGGCGTCCAGGATGTGTCCGCCGGCCAGACCTTTTCTGGCGAATAAAACCGCCTTGATGGCGTTCGAACCAATATCCAGTCCCAGTAATACTTGCGGCATTAATCCTGTCTCCACCTGATTGTCTGAACCTGCGGTCCGTTTTTAAGGACCACGCCGCTGATGCTTCGGCTCATATTTTTCATCTTTCCGGAAGAAATAATTTTAAAATAATTGCTTTTTACCGTAATCAATTCCTGCTTCAGCTCCAGGCTTTCCATCCCCGGAACCCGTTTATACCAGGTGACGACGGATAAGTCGTTGCCTGCCTGCTTACGGTATTCATCCATACGGTCCGCCCGGTCGCTGTCAATTTCTTCCGCCAGTGCGCGTAAAACCATTTTAGGCGCTGTATTGATATTGACCAACCCGTCGCTGTCCGCGGTAATGAAACCGGCCAGTCCCGCTTTTTCTTTTGTTCCGTAAAAAAGTTCCGCGGTGACACCCCTTACCATAAGCAATTCTTCAATGCAATCAATTGGAGCATTCTTGGCTTCATAAGGGGTTTCCAGAGAGGTGTAATAGGAATTTTCCGCCCCGTTGGCGCTCATTTGATCGTCGGCATCAATCCAGTCCTTAATGGAATCAACAATTTCATCGACTTTTCTATCATCCAGTCCAAATTCCGGCTGGCGCAGCAGCCGGGTCAGCATATCCCGGATGTCCGGATTATATTCGTCACCGTTGGTCAGTTTATTGACGGGAATTTTACCGGTTTCGTCTTCGATGACGGCAGTGAAATATCCGTCGGAGAAAAAGCTTGCGGATTGCAGAGATAGGGTTGCCGCTTTGGCCCAGTCATCGCGCAGCGTACTGAAATCAATGTTGGAATTGGCAATCAGGACAGATGCCGCGTAAAAACCGGATTTGGCAATATAGGTTAATTTGATGCCGTCGCTCAAATTGACCGCGTCGTAGATGTCGGCTCGGGAAGACCGGTTTAATTCAATGACCAGGGCGACCAGAATCGCCACGATCAGAATCACCGTAACCAAAGCCACACCTTTGTTATTGTTGTAAGATTTAATTTTCATGGCGTTTTTTTCTTAGACGGGAGAAATATCCTCGTCATAAATTTGTACGGTTTTTCCTTGTTGTTGGCATTGACGATGGCCAGCTCGATTTTTACAGATCTGGGCAGTTGATTACCCTGTCCCGCTGTTGATGAAGAATCCCATACATCCGTTTCTCTTTCTTCCGCGTCGTAAAAGGTCAGTTTAAAGGCATCGACATTTTTACAGATGATAAATGCGTCCGCCGTTTCTTCTTTCTCGTGGGGTTTGGCGACGGCAAGATCCGCCCTCCACAGAGAAAGACTTTCTTCACCGTTATCTTCACGAATCGTGTAGCCGATGGTAGCGGGATTTCCCTCCCCTTCGTTTGTTCCGAAAGCCAGATGCGCGGCAGCCCAGAAATAAAGGGAATGCAATTCCCTGTTTTTAATTTTTTCCTTTTTAGCGATAAAATAAAAAGAACCGCCGGACGTTTGCAGAGATGACAAATCCCTGATGATCCTGTCCATGGTCAGCCGCGCCATTTTATAGGCGTTGCCTTCTTCCTCCATCTGGCGGGAAATCCTCAGGGTGCCGCTGTAGGACACATAAACCGTGGCCATCACCACACTCAGAATGAAGATGGCAATCAGCACCTCCAGCAGCGTGAAACCGGTCCGGCGATGCATTTGGTCATGGGTCTTTTGCACGGCTTACAACCCCGCTGCCTTGTAAAGGACAAGTTGATAGGTTCCCCGCTTGGGCAATAATTTATTGCGTACCGTCACTTCAATTTTTTTGAACTTGGCCAGTTGCGTGTCTTCAATCTGCAAATGCCATGAATAATCCGGATAGTCCGTGCCAAAGTCTCCGTCCTGCTTCCCGATGTCCAGCGCGGTACGCGCCTCCACCTCGGCCATCTTGCTCTGAGCCAGCAGAGCGGCTGTCGTCAGAAAACGGGAATCTGTCGCCATGGAAATGCTCTGTGATTGCGACTGAAAGACAGCAACCAGCGAGATCGCCAGGATCGCCATGGCCAGCATGACTTCCATCAGGGTAAAACCGTCGTGGGTTTTCATTTTCATAAAGCCTTCCTGAACCCCGGCATGTTCTGCTCAGTGGCCATTTTTACAATATCGATGTACTTGTCGTAAATATCGGTAATACCCAGAAAGGGATTGATGACAATGGTCATTTTGTCTTCGTCTGAGCCCAGATGAATGACCGTCGGCGAACAGACGTTATTTTTACTGAATTTAATTCTCACTTCCGTTTCAGTGTTCTTTTTACCTTTATCGTCCACAATGTCCAGAATTTTCACTCCCGAGGGCAGTTGTTGCCTGCGTTTTTTGATTTCATTTTGTTTTTCCGATGTCATGTCGGATGCGATAACCCAGTAGGAAGCAGTGGGAAGATCAAAGCAGAGCAGGTAGTTGATCTGATCGCGAACGGCTTCGGCGCGCAGCTTTCTTTCCAGACCGATCAAAAGACGTGTGGATTTTTTCAGATCATCCCCTGTTATCGTATCTCTGAGGGAGGGAACCGCCAAAACCAGAATAATACCGATGAGCGCAATGACCAGCAGTAATTCAAGAAGCGTGAAACCCTTGTTTTTCAAAATTATTCAAGCTCCCAGTTGTTGATGTCCGCGTCGACGCCTTCTCCTCCGGCCTCACCGTCCTTGCCCAGACAGGTTAAATCATAATCGCCGTGGCTGCCGGGACTCAGATAAACAAAATCGTTGCCCCACGGGTCTTTGGGTACCTTGCCTTTTTCCAGATAACCGCCCTGCCGCCAGTTCTTGGGAAGATTGCCGACAGTCGGAGCTTCCACCAGCGCTTTGAGGCCCTGTTCGGTCGTGGGATAATTGCCGTTGTCCAGCTTGTAAAGCTTTAATGCCGAATCAAAGCTTTCCATTTGTATTTTGGCCTTGGCCTGCCTGGCTTCATCCGGTCTGCCCATGACTCTGGGGATGATCATGCCGGCCAGAACGCCCAGAATGATAATGACGACCATTAATTCGATTAACGTGAACCCTGCCTGACTGTTTTTTTTCTTTTTAAAAAGTTTCATATAAAACTCCTGTTTATGATTTTCTTTAACTATTTAACCAATTGATTCATTTCAAATATCGGCAGCAGAATGGAAACAACAATGAAGCCGACCACCAGACCCATGACCAGGATCATCACCGGTTCCAGAATCGAAGTCATAATCATGATATCGGATTGAGATTCGTTTTCGTAAGCGATGGCGATACGGTTGAGCATTTTTTCCAGAGTGCCGCTCTGCTCGCCAACGGCAATCATTTCCGTGACCAGCGGCGGGAACAGGCCGCTTTGAGTCAGCGGACCGGAAAGCCCTTTGCCTTCCTCCAGATCCTTCGCGGCCTGATGAATGGCATCGCCGATAATGATATTGTTGACAATGTTGCGGACAATTTCCATCGCCGCCAGCAGCGGAACGCCGCTTTGTAAAAGCGTCGCCAGCGTCCGGCAGAACCGGGCAATGGCGATCTTGCGGTTAATCTGTCCAAACACCGGCAGTTTCAATTTTGCGCTGTCCCATGCGCGTCTGCCCTTGTCTGTTCCCGAGATGCCGTATTTGAAGGCGACAATCCCAGCGAAAATGAGAATCATAATGATCCACCAGAAAGATTTCAGGAAATTGCTTACGGTGATCAGGATAATCGTTATCAGGGGCAGCGTTTGGTTCATATCAGCAAAAATTCCGGTGATTTTAGGCACGACAAAAGCCATCAGCAGAAAAATGACGGTGGTTCCCATCAGGAACATAATAATCGGATAAGCCAGGGAGGAACGAATCTTGTTCATCAGCGCCTGCTGGTTTTCGCTGAAATCCGCCAGACGTTCCAATACAAGATTGATCGTTCCCGACGCTTCTCCCGCTCTGATCATGTTCAGGTAAAAAGGCGGGAAAATCCGGGGGAATGCCGACATGCTGTCGGTCAGGCTTTTGCCTTCGTTGACCTGCTCGCGAATTTCAGCCAGTGATTTTTTTAACAGCTGATTTTTCGCCTGTTTCATCAGGACGGTCAGAGAAGGCACCAGGGGCATCCCTGCGCCCAGAAGTGTGGATAGCTGACGGGTGAAGACGGAAACCTCTCCGGCGGACACCCTTTCCAGAATGTTGATCTGCAGTGCACCCGATAAGGCGGTTTCTTTCTTGTGATCCGCCTGATTGATTTCAACGGGATAGACATTCTCGTCGCGCAGTTTCTGGCGGGCTGCCGCAAGACCGGAAGCATCAATAAATCCCTTACGCCGGCGTCCCTGGGCATCCAGCGCTACATACTCAAAAACACTCATTATTTGCCCCAGAAAATCAAAACTTTTACCCCTCTAACATAATTTTTTGATTGATTCAATAACGTTATGGGTTACGCCATGGACTTGCAGATATGAAAATAAAAATGGGTGTTCAGGCCCATTTTGGAATTTGCCTGCAGCAATTTTTTTATAATATTATTCCTTCGGTATCATGGATACTTCATTCGATTCAGCGCTTTCACCATTGGCATTCACCGCGGTGACGACAAAATAGTACGTCTTTCCACGAGTCAGACCGCTCACGAGGAATCCCGCTTCCGTGCCTCCGGACGCAAGAAGCGATTCACTGTTTTTGGTGATATTTTTAGCTGTTCCGTAATAGATGTTGTAAGTTGCGCCCGCAACTTCGGTCCAGTCCAGATAGATCTGTCCGGATTCCAATCCTGATGCCGCGTTGGTCGCGATTAGATTGGCCGGGGCCGCGGGCGGCGGATTGTCAGAGGGTATGGCCGCATGGAAAAAGGAGTGACTGCTTTCACCATTCGCGTTTACGGCCGTCAGGTAGAAGTAATAGGTTCTGCCGTTCTGCAAGGCAGTTGTTTCACCGGCGTCGGATCCGGCTTCCCAGGTCATCGAGTTCACAACGATGGAATTGCTGGCTTGTCCATTGATAATAACGGGTTGCCCCACGCCAAGGTTGCTGATGCCCTCCTGCCAGTAGCAATAAAGTTTATAGGAGGTCACTGCCGGTGAAGCAGTCACCGGAATCCAGGTAACGGTAACGCTCTGATTGCCCGATTGAGCGCGTACACCGGCGGGTGCCGCGGGCGGAACCGCGTTTGAGCCGAGAGGGGTTACAAAGGATGGCCTTCCCAGATAGCTTTCACCGGAAGGGTTGGTGCCGGAAATAGAAAACCAGTATTCTTTGCCTTGCGTCAGACCGGAGACGGTATAAGGAGCACTGATCAGGCCTTCTATCTTTGTGCCGGATTTCATGGTTTTGTAATTCGGCAGGTGTAATGAATCGTAAGTGTTATCATTATCTTCAATGTAGTAAATGTTATACGTTGTAGCGTCCGGATCTGCCAGCCACTCCAAAGTGACCTGTCCATTTCCGGCATCCGCCCTCACCATAAAATCAGTTATATAATGTTCCTTGGTTGAGTTATCGCCAGATATATCATCGCTGGATGAACAGGCGGAAAAAAACATGATGGATATGCTCAATAATAATAGATATGAAAAATACTTTTTCATGTTATCTCCTTGCGCGGTTTCAATATTTTCTTGTTTTGTTTGACTAATCAACATCAAAGGCGGCCGCTGTCAAGCTAATTTTTACGCGTCAATCCGTTCATGTAACGGGTGCTGATTTCATCCGCCTGCTCGATGCAGAGGCTTTTCAGGTAGGCCCGGACAAACCCTTTGAGGAAAACCGCTGCCGGTAATTTTTCGATTTTGTCGTCTTCCAGATCAATTAAATAATCCAGACGGATTTTTGTTTCCTGATGAATGGCTTCAATCGTCACGCCCAGTTCATTTCTGATGGCCCTCAAATCGTTGCCTGTGATGTCCGGGCGCGCGGTGATTTCGGCGATATTCCGGTTTTGGGCAATCTTGGCTTTTAATTCGGCGTTGTGATTCTTCCGCTGGGCAAAGCCGGTCGCCTGACGGTTAAAGTCGAATAAATCAACCGGCTTTTTGATTCCTTCACCGGTTTCAGCCATTCCCGTTGGCGTCTGCGGATTCAGTTCGTTGTCGTACTTGAGTTTTTGCGTTTCATTAATCAGGGTTGAATAGGCTTTCTCCAACAGGGACAGTATTTTCTTTCTTTCTTCTCTGGAAAAAAAAGAATAGCTGACCAGGGAATCAGGTTGATACATTTGCAGGGCGGCATTGTAGGCGCTGCGGATTTGCGAGGCTGTCGCGCCCGGCTGGATATCCAGCATTTCGTAATAATTCATCTGATCAAAGTCTTTTTCCATCAAGGGCGGCCTCAAATTCTCAGAGATAGTCGAGCGTCAACTGCTCGCCGAAAGCACTGCCTATTTTTTTGTTCAGCACACGCAGATCGTTGGCCGCGCGGGTGTGAGGGTAACGGTCCAGAAAGCAGACACGCTGGCAGATGGCGTCGTGCACGTGCTCGTCGTAGGCGATGTTGCCGGCAAATTCCACACTGATGCCCAGATGTTTTTTAATGATTTTGCAGATCTGTTCGCCCAGGATGATATTGTCCTGTTTACGCAGTTGATTGATAATTAGTTTGAAACGGAACGCGTTGAAATCTTTTCTGATGAGCGCGTATTTTTCCGGAAACTCCTTCTTGATGACGGAAACGATATTTTCCGGTTTATTGAATGATTCATCGCCCAGATGTTCCCTGACTTTTTTCTCCAGCGTTTTGAAATCGTTTGCCGAAAAATAATGGCGAATCCGGCGCAGATAGATGGCGCGCATCAACCGGTAAACATTTTCGATGGATGTCGGTTCCGGCGTGGTAATGAAGATGCCGTTGCGGGAGGCGAGAAAAAAGTCCAGCGTATTATAAGAGGTTCCGGCGCCCAGATCGAGAACGATATAGTCGTAATCGAGTTTGGCGATGGCCCGGAGCGTCTTGATTTTCTTTTCATAGGGGAGATTGGCGATATCCAGACTGTCGTGAGCGCCGCTGATTAAAAAAAGATTGGGAAACGGCGTCGGCAGAACGGCTTCCGACAGATCGGCTACTTTTTTAGCGATAAAGTCGGAGAAACATTTTTCCGGATAGGGAACATCCACCATCGTGTGCAGATTGGCCGCGCCCAGATCCAGATCAATCAACAGGGTCTTTTTACCAGATTTTGCCAGAAGACGTCCCATGGAACTGGCCAGAAAACTTTTGCCCGATCCTCCCTTGCCTCCTCCAATTGGCCAGATATGCGCCATAAACCATCCAATGAGTAATTTCCTGATCTCATACACGATACAATCATGTTATTCAAGCGGGAAAAATGCTTTTCGGCCATTTACCGCCTTGACTTATGGTCCGTTTATTTTTAATGTCAATCATGATGAACCGTGAACCCCAAATCCAAGTGGCCCTGCTGCAAAACGATCATCAGGCGCATATTGCTTTGAACGGCGTTTTTTTTCTGAAAGATGGCGGCGAGTATGCAGGGAATTACGTTGTTTGCGCCGACCACGGACAGGTGGTGTTGAAGGATTCATCGAATCAGGAAATCGTTCGTCAAAAAGAAATTATACTCCAACCGGGAAGAGACTCATTTTTCACCGTTTCCAACGTGAAGATCGGCATCGATTTTCACTGGCAGCAAACCCAGGAGCAGTCGTTTCGCGGCAGTTTGTTGTTGTCGGCTGTCGCCGATTCCTCGTTTAACCTGATCAATAAAATTCCCCTCGAAGATTATCTGGAAAGCGTCATCTCGTCGGAGATGTCCGCCGAAGCGCCGCTGGAATTTTTAAAAGCCCAGGCCATAACCGCCCGCAGCTGGCTTTTGAGTATGCTGGCCAAAAAGAATGCCAAACTGCCTTCTGCGCAAGTGAAAACCGAAAATGAAATGGTCGTCTGGCAGGACGTCAACGACCACGAAGGATTCGATGTCTGTGCGGATGACCACTGTCAGCGCTATCAGGGAATCACGAGAATCATTTCTGAAAATGTTCACGAGGCCATCGAAAGTACACGCGGGAAATTTTTAACGTATGATGGCGAAATCTGTGATGCGCGCTATTACAAATCCTGCGGCGGCCTGACGGAAGTTTTTTCAACCGCCTGGGAGGATATCCAGCCGGGATATCTGCAAAGCATCAGCGATGATGACGAACCGCATCCGCCTGTTCACCGTGAGGAAGAGGCGGAAAAATGGTTGGGCGGCAGGCCTCCGGCGTATTGCAATACAACCGATCAGGAACTGCTCAAAAAGATTCTGCCGTCTTTCGATCAGGAAACACCGGATTTCTACCGCTGGCGTGTTGAATATTCAAGAAAAGAACTGGAAGCAATTATCAGGAAAAAATCCGGCGTCGATTTTGGTGAATTGATCGATTTGGCTCCGCTGGAGCGAGGACCTTCGGGAAGAATTTACAAATTAAAAATTGAAGGTTCAAAAAAAACCATGATTGTCGGCAAAGAACTGGCAATCCGCCGCTGGCTTTCGCCCAGCCACTTATTGAGCAGCGCTTTTTTTGTAAAGAAGACAAATGCTGCTGAAGGATCAGTAGAAGATTTTATCTTCATAGGCGGAGGTTGGGGGCACGGCGTCGGTCTGTGCCAGATCGGCGCGGCGGTCATGGCGAGCAAGGGATTTACAATGGAAGAAATTCTGGGCCACTACTTTACCGGAGCGCAGATACAAAAATTGTATTAAGAGTGTCTTATGTCCGAAAAGCAAAGCATAACAGCCAATAAAGCAAGCTGGAAACCCTGGGCATGGGTTCCTTCTCTTTATTTAGCCGAAAGTATTCCCTACACCATTGCCATGACGGTTAGCGTCGTGCTGTACAAAGACATGGGGCTTTCCAACACGCAAATCGCTTTTTACACGAGCTGGCTTTATCTTCCTTGGGTCATCAAGCCGCTCTGGAGTCCGTTTGTCGATATTTTTCGCACCAAGCGTTTCTGGATATTGGCCATGCAACTGGCCATCGGGGCATCACTGGCCTGTGTCGCCCTGACCCTGCCCACATCTGATTTTGTGCGCTACTCGCTGGCTGTCTTCTGGATTATGGCCTTTAGCTCCGCCACGCATGATATTGCTGCCGACGGTTTCTATATGCTGGGGCTCGATACGCCGCAGCAGGCCGCGTTTGTCGGCGTGCGCGTTATTTTCTACCGTATTGCCACCATTGCCGCCGAAGGCGGTCTGGTGTTTCTGGCAGGTATGCTGCAAAAATACGGTTATTCTCCGGCAAGCGCCTGGTCGCTTTCTTTTATCGGCGTCGCGGCGGTGTTTCTGGCATTTTTTATTTATCATTTATTTGTGCTGCCGAGGCCTGCCGAAGATGTCAGCGCGCCGTGGGATAAATCAAAAAATTTTCTGGCAGAATACTTCCGCGTGCTGACCTTGTTTTTCCGGCGCGGGGATATTCTGATCATCATCAGCTTCTTCTTGCTTTACCGTTTTGCCGAAGCGCAGTTGACAAAAATGGTCGTTCCTTTTCTGCGCGATGAAATCAGCAAAGGCGGATTGGGACTGACCACCGCGGACATCGGTATCATTTACGGCACGGTTGGCGTTATTGCGCTGATGCTGGGAGGCCTTCTGGGCGGCTATGTGATTTACAGAAACGGTTTGAAATATTGGCTGTGGCCGATGGTGTTTATTATGCACCTGCCGGACTTGATTTTTGTTTATCTGTCGCATTACCAGCCACAGAATCTATGGCTGGTCGGTTCCGCTGTGGCGGTGGAAAAATTCGGTTACGGATTCGGTTTTACCGCTTATACGATGTATATGATCATGGTTGCGCAGGGAGAATACAAAACCGTCTTTTACGCGATAGGCACGGGGATCATGGCGCTGGGCATGATGATTCCGGCGATGGGTAGCGGCTGGATTCAGGACATGCTCGGTTATAAAAATTTCTTCATCTGGATTATGATTACAACCGTTCCCGGCTTTATCGTCGCGGCGCTGGTGAAGATTGATCCGGAATACGGAAAAAAAATGAAAAAAGAACCACGGGGATAAAGGGTATGCAAGGTCAACAAATCAACACAGCATTTATTCTTGGGGCGGGGCTGGGGACGCGGCTCAGGCCGCTCACCGAAAACATGCCCAAACCGCTTCTGGAAATCGACGGTTATCCGATCATTACTTACGCGATGGGACATTTGCGTGCCGTTGGTGTTAAACGCTTTATCGTCAATACGCATCACTGCGCGGAAAAATACGCTGACGCTTTTCCGGATAATCATTGGCAGGGCATTCCGATTACGTTTCGCCACGAGCCGGTTTTACTGGATACCGCCGGCGGCATCAAAAATATTGAAGATCTGATAACCGAAGACGAACGCATTATCGTTTATAATGGCGACATCATCACCAATATGCCGATCGAACTCTTGATTAGAAAACATTTCGAATTGAAAACACCCGTGACGCTGGCGCTGCGTTCAGCCGGGCCGCTGCTTAATGTCAATGTTGACGAGAATGGTTTTGTCTGCGACATGCGGCATATACTGAAAAATCCTGGTGTGAAAAGTTGCCTTTTTGCCGGAATCTACATTGTGGAAAAAAGTTTCCTGAAAAGATTGGCAGCGGGTAAAATTGAATCCATCGTTCTACCGCTGGTAGAGATGATAAAAGAAAATCCAAACTCTGTCGGCGGTGTGGTGATTGATGATGGTTCATGGTATGATGTGGGGACGGTTGAAGAATATAAGAGGTTGAATCAGGTAGGCTTGGATTGATTGTCATTTCGAGGAACGCAGAGACGAGAAATCTAATGAGTCCCAAGCTTCAGAAATGAAGTACACTGAAGCTTGCAGGACGAATTATCACCTATTGGTGATTTTATTACAGCAGATCAAGATGTCTCCCTGCGGTTCGACATGACATAAACACGGAATTTTATGCAAAAAGAAATTCAAAAATATTTAATTGAGCATCTGGGCAAGTCGGATTTCAAGCTTGATCCGATCAAGAAGGGCGGTTCCGACCGCGAATTCTTCAGAGTTTCTTTACCTCATGGAGACAGTTTTGTTTTCATGCATTACGGCGACGAGGTGGCGGAAAACGCCCTTTGGGCCGGCATCAACAAATTCATGTCATCGCTTAATATCAATGTGCCGCGGATTATCATTCAGGATGCCCCACGGCATTTTATCCTGCTGGAGGATCTGGGCGATGTGGATTTATGGTCGCTCAGATTTGAATCCTGGGAGGAAAGGCGCGATTATTATTTTCAGGTGCTCAAGCAAATTCATCGTTTACATTCTTGTGATCTGAAATCCATTTCCGAGGATATGCAACTGTCTGAAAGTTATGGCCCGCGACTCTATAAATGGGAGCACGACTATTTTCTGGAAAATCTCGTCTGGGAAGTCTGCAAGATAAAACTTTCATCTGCGGATGCCGTAAAGTTGAATAAGGAACTGGACGCGCTATCTGAGCGCCTGCAAAAAATTCAGCCCTGTCTGATTCACCGCGATTTCCAGTCGCAAAACATCATGATTAAAAACGCCAAACCGGTTTTGATTGATTTTCAGGGTATGCGACAAGGCTGCCTCTTTTATGATCTCGGTTCGCTTATTTGCGATCCGTACGTTACTTTCGAAGATGAAGAAAGAAACGAGCTGATCAATTTTTACTATGAACTCATGAATCCTCCCTATACCCGCGATGAATTTGTAAATAACTTCTGGATGGGTTCGGTTCAGCGGCTTTTACAGGCGCTGGGAGCGTACGGATTTCTCGGGCTTAAAAAACACAAACCGGCTTTTCTGCATCACATTCCCAACGGTCTGGAGAATCTATTGATGGCAATCGATAACGTTAGCGTACTTGAAACGTTAGGTGATTTAGCAACTGAATGCGAAACAATCCTTGCCCGTAAAAAATTTTGAAGGCAAGTCAATACTGAAAAGTCTGTTGCACATATTGATCTCACACATTTGATGCCCTAGACTTCAGGGATTGTCTCAATATGGATAGGAAGATAAACATCATCGT
>JAGPFC010000020.1:3473-48692 GCA_018056685.1 Smithella sp. | reverse complement strand
CTTTGGAAAAGCGTGAAGTACGAGGACATTTATCTCAAATCCTATGGTTCGATGACGGAAGCAAAAAGAGGGCTTGCCGAATACTTCAAATTTTACAATGAAAAAAGGTGGCATCAAAACTTTGACAGGAAGACGCCAAGTATGGTTTACTTCGACTCGCTGGCGCAGAAACAGGCTGCAGCATGAACATCAACCTTGAGCAGTTTTACACTTATAAATCCCTGTTCTCTGTCCGAAGAACCCAGACCACCTCATAGCCATATATGAATTGCAGAGTTTGGAATATGGTGAAGTGTATATCTACCGGCTGGCCTTTATCAAAGATGAAAATGGTATTTGGTTTATTCGCGAATTCTAACGAACGGAGGTTCTGTCATGAAAAAGATTGGTCTTTTATTAATCATCGTCTTCATCGGTTTATGGACTGCTGCGCCGTCTTATGCCGCTTGGCTGATTTACAGCAAGCCTGAATTTAAAGGAAGGGTCATTGATGCTGAAACGAAACAACCGATTGAAGGGGCTGTGGTAGTTGCTATTTACAACAGAGTTGCTCTCATAGGCAATCCCGGAGGAAGAAGCTACAGCTATGAAGCGGTTAAGGAAACATTAACAGATAAACGAGGCGAATTTCATTTTTCTTCTTATACAAGCATTATCCCTTTTTGGATGGAAAGTTTTGCTCAATTCATTTTCTACAAACCGGGATATCTGTCCAGTGAAGGTCCGGATTATTTGGGAAGCAGGACATTCATAGAAGCTTTTTTCTCTATTGATGTAATTGGCAAGGTCGGCGAAATAAAGGATTGTGAATTTGGCGACTGTAAAACATGGAAAGGAACACTGGGAATTTTAGAGTTAAAGAAAGCAAATGCTTATGATGAAAGAAGGATCGGGGTTCCAAGTACTCCGGCGGAATATACTTCCAAAGATTTACCGTTGTTATTCAAAGCAATTAATGATGACCGTAAAGAACGAGGATTGGAGGTAAGAGAAAATGAATAGCTGGAACGGGAAAATATTCTCTTTGTTAGCAATAATAATTTGCTTGATATTCATTTATACTAAAATGTCTTTTGCCCTTGGACAGGATACGCATAAATCTATAAATGAGTATGTTTCGCAACGAAATCTAAATAATTTTTCTCTTAATGATTATTTAAAAACACAGTTAGGAATGAAAGAAGGAACTGAAACATATTTCAAAAGTGGCTATCTGGATCAACAGGTATTTAAATGGATCGGCTATGGCGGCGCAGAAGAAGATGCTGGCATACGTTCGATGAATCATTTTCTAAATCCGATTACTAATAAAGGTTTGAGTCTCAATTATTCAGCATTGGAATGGGCTACAATGCCTTTATTTAATCAAAAGCTTTCACCTTTTGCTTCATGGAACGATGTCCGTTATTATTATTTTAAAGCTCTAACAGCGGTAGATAAAACAACCAAAGATGATTATTTCGCCCTGAGCTGGTCTGGCAAAAGCTGATATTTTCTCAATTGTTTCATTTCAAATCAGGTAGCCCTAAAAACGGCCAACATCTGTTCGTGAATCAAACCATTGCTGGCCAGAAGATTAGGCGAATATAAATTCCACTTTTTCCCGGCAATATCGGAGACCACGCCGCCCGCTTCTTCCACCATCAGGCTGGCTGCGGCCGTGTCCCACGGCTTGAGTTTCAGTTCCCAGAAACCGTCAAATCGCCCCGCGGCAAGATAAGCAAGATCCAGAGCGGCCGCTCCGGCGCGGCGAATGGCCTGAACCTTGACGGCCATGGCGTTGAAATAATCAAGGTTATTTTCTTTGCTTTCCCGGATGTCATAAGGAAAACCGGTTGCCAGGAGACTGCGGGAAAGGTCTTTGACGGGAGAAACCGTTATCTTTTTGTCATTCAAAAAAGCCCCTTCGCCCCGCACGGCGACAAACATATCGTCTCTCATCGGGTCGTAAATCACACCCAGAAAAATTTTATCTTCAATTTCCAAAGCGATGGAAACACAAAAGACGGGATACCCGTGGGCGTAGTTTGTCGTTCCGTCCAGAGGATCGACGATCCAGCGCATTTTCCCGGCGCCGGTGACGGCCGGGGATTCTTCGGATAGAATGCCATGATCGGGAAACCGGCGGCTGATCGCTTCCATAATCAGATTCTCGGACATTTGGTCCGCTTCGGTCACGATATTGATGTCGCCTTTGTAGTGAATGGTATGCGCCTTGCTGAATTTTTCCTTCAATAACAATCCTGATTTTTTCGCCAGTTCAACGGCAAATGATTTCCATTGCGACATGAGATATCCTTTCTTAATTATAAAAAACAGACTTACAGCATTTCCATCATACGGGAATAAACGGTTTTATTTTAAACAGTTGTATTACGCTTAAATTAATGCTAGATGAATACATAAAATACCTTTGTAAATGATATTATATGTTTATTGAAAAAACGCCAATCAATAATTCTGAAGATTTAAAAAAAATCAGGGAAGACAAGGGTCTTTCTTTTGAAGATTTATACCAGCGGACGCGCGTCAGAGCGGTTTATTTGCAGGCCATCGAAAACAAGGAATTTAATGTGCTGCCGCTGCCTGTTTACGCGAAGAATTTTATAAAAATTTATGCCGGTGCTTTAGGAATAGACAGCGAACCGTTGATTAAGGAATATGAAGATTACCTTCATTCACTCACAGACAACATCGTACAGCCGGAGCATCCAACAGGAGAGAAATCTTCCTTTGCCGGGATTAAAGGTAAAAAAACGTATTTGGTCATTGCTTTTATTTTAATAGTTGTTATTGTTGGACAGTGGCTGATTTCCAAGCAGCATGAATCGTCTCCGGATATCGTTAATCCCGCAGGCATCAAGGCGAATACTTTACAAGACGATAAGGGACGGAATGCTGGCGCGAATGTCCCAGCCGGTCAGAACACGGGAGTGAATGCGGTTGTCCAGGTAAAAGATACTCAGCCATCAACCGTTGAGGAAAAAACTGCCGCAGCCGGTGTAAAGAAAGACTCACGCACGGCTTCTGAACAGGTTTTGCCCATAGCCGTTACGGTGCAGGATGTATCGGATAAAGAAGCCGCGCAGTTGAGTATCAGGGCTATCGAAGAAACGTGGTTGCGCGTGAAGCCGGAGCAAAATCCTTCTTTTCAGGTTTTGTTAAAAGCCGGAGAAAAATTTGAGTATCGGGCGAAAAGTTTTGAGATTGATATTGGCAATGCCGGTGGTATCAAGGTAAAATTTAATGGAAAAGATCTTGAGAATCTGGGAAAAAGAGGAGAGGTTGTCCACTTACGGTTGCCGTAATTAATTTTTTTTAAAAAATAAAATCAAGAGGTAATATTATGTTTGGAATAGGAATGCCGGAATTACTGATCATCCTGGTTATTATTTTGATTATTTTCGGTGTGGGAAAATTGCCGGAAATCGGTTCAGCCCTGGGCAAGGGAATCAAAAACTTTAAAAAGACAATGAGCGAACAGAATGAGATCACCGATCAGTCATCCAAAAAGGATGAGGTGAAAAAATAATTGTTCGTGGATTTGTAAGCTGACTTTATAGAATTCTCTGTTGTTTCATGCAAAATACCCCTTTTCTGCCTGCCGACTGAAAAGGGGTATCAAAAATTAGAAATCATTCAGATGAAAATTTCGATCATCCTTTAAAACGGAACGTCATCCATTGATCCGCCGGCATCGCTGATGTTATTGGCGGCATCGGCTTCATAAGCGGGACCTTCCGTTTTGTTTTGTCCTTTGGAGTCAAGCATCTTCATATCACTGGCAATAATTTCCGTTGTGTAACGTTTCACTCCCTCCTTGTCTTCCCAGGAACGGGTTTGAATACGTCCTTCAATATAAACCAGCTTTCCCTTTACCAGGTAATTGCCGCATATTTCTGCAAGTTTTCTGTAGGTAACAATCTGGTGCCACTCCGTTCTTTGAACTTTTTCACCGTTTTTATCTTTCCATTGTTCATCGGTTGCCAATCTGAAAGAAGTGACCATTGTACCGTCGGGCGTATAACGAATATCCGGATCTTTGCCCAGCCTGCCAATCAATATTGCCTTATTCACCATGTCCAATCCTCCATTTACGTGACGTCGTTTGGCGATACATAACATTACTATCCGGCTGTGGCAAACAAAATTTGTATGAAAAACTTCAAAAAATATTATGCCTTATACAAATTTTCGATAATCATCATACTTGACTATTTGGTTAAAAAAATATAGTTAAACAAACTTTTAGAAGTGGAGAAATTATGGAAGATAATGAACTTTTAAAGGTCCGCCGGGAAAAGATAGCGGACTTGAAATCGGCGGGTATTGATTTATACCCCAACAATATTAAACCTCAAAATACAACCGCGGAACTGTCCGCGCGGTTTGGAAATTCAGACGGTGATGCTCTGGCCAAGGTACAGGAAACCTTTTCGGTGGCCGGCCGTCTTATGGCGGTACGCAATTTCGGGAAAGCGGCTTTTATCAAGGTTCAGGATTACAAGGGACAGATTCAGGGTTACATCGGGAAAAACATTTTAAGTGCTGAAGAGTATTTTGTTTTTAAAAAGCTGGATATCGGTGACATTATTTTTATTTCCGGAAAACTGTTTCGCACCAAAACAAATGAACTGACCATTGAAGTCGCAAAATTAATCCTGCTTTCCAAATCCATTCATCCTCTGCCGGAAAAATGGCACGGTCTGACCGATGTCGAAATCCGATACCGTCAGAGATATCTTGACTTGATCGCCAATCCGGAAGTTAAAGAAATTTTTCAACGGCGCAGCCGCATTATCAAGTTAATCCGGCAGTTTATGGATGAACATGATTTCCTGGAAGTGGAAACGCCGATGATGCAGCCGCGGGCGGGCGGTGCGGCGGCGAGACCGTTTAAAACACATCACAACGCGCTGGATATGGATTTCTATCTACGGATCGCACCGGAGCTGTATTTAAAACGACTGGTAACCGGCGGACTGGAAAGGGTTTACGAAATCAACCGCAATTTCCGTAATGAAGGTATTTCCACGTTCCATAATCCCGAATTCACCATGATGGAGTTTTACCAGTCCTACAGCACTTATGAAGATTTGATGTCCTTTACGGAGGATTTATTTGTCTTTATTGCCACCGATCTATTTGGTGGGGTGAAATTCAACTATCAGAATACGGAAATAGACTTGACCAGGCCATGGCGCCGGCTTTCCGTGAAGGATGCTCTTCTGCAGATGGCCGGTATGGAACCGGCCGAGCTGACTGACCGGGCCAGAACGATTGATTTTGCCCGAAAAGCCGGATGTGATGTCAAAGAAAACGATCCGCTGGGGAAAATTCACATGGCTATTTTTGATGAAGTGGTCGAAAAGAAGCTTATTCAACCGACATTCGTAACCGATTATCCGGTTGCGGTGTCTCCTCTGTCACGCAGGTCCAACAAGGATCCTGACCTTGTTGACCGCTTTGAACTTTATATTTCCGGCCGCGAGATTGCCAATGCTTTTTCAGAGCTGAACGATCCTGCCGATCAAAAGGAAAGATTTCTGCAACAGTTACACGAACGAGAGGCCGGTGACGACGAAGCCCATGAAATGGATGAGGATTATATCCGCGCTCTGGAGTACGCCATGCCGCCTACCGCCGGAGAAGGCATCGGAATTGACCGGCTGGTAATGCTTTTTACGGATTCCGCTTCCATCCGGGATGTGATTTTGTTCCCGCTGCTCAGAACAAAACAGGAATGAAAAAGGGATTGTATAAAATTATCACATCCGTATTTTCCCGTAAGCAACAGGTATAGTATTTGATGTCCTACGAGCTATTCATAAGCAGACGTTATTTAAGAGCGAAACGTAAACAGGTGTTTGTATCTGTCATTACGTCCATATCCATCCTGGGTATTTTTCTGGGCGTGGCAGCGCTGATTATTGTCCTGGCGGTGATGAACGGATTTGAAGAAGATTTGCGAACGAAGATTCTGGGAATCAAATCCCATATCGAATTAACGACCGACATGACCGGTCCCATGAAGGATTATCAGCAGGTTCGTCAGAGGATTGCCGGCATTGAAGGGGTGGTCGCGACCACGCCGTTCATTTACAGCCAGGCCATGCTGCGCAACGGCAATGGCGTTTCCGGTGTGGTCCTTCGCGCTCTCGATACGCAAAGCGCTTTTAAGGTGATCAATCTCGGCAGGATCAGGGAAGGTAATATTGAACATCTTAACACCATCCCGCCGGAGATTTCATCCCGCTACGCCGTTGATGACACTCAACCGGAAGGCATTGTTATCGGTAAGGAAATGGCGAGAAACCTGGGAATTTTTCTTCATGATACCATCACGATTATTTCTCCGGTCAGTATTGCCACGCCGATGGGCATGGTGCCCCGGATGGAGAAATTTATGGTTGTTGGTATCTTTGAATCCGGCTTTTATGAGTATGATTCGACCCTGGCTTATTTATCGTTAAAAAGCTGTCAGAACTTTTTGCAGATGGGTGACACTGTGACGGGAATTGATATTAAAGTCAACGATATTTACAAAGCGGATGTGATCGCGAAAAGCATTCAAAGCAGACTGGGATTTCCTTTCTGGGCGCAGAACTGGATGCAGATGAACAAAAATCTGTTTTCCGCCCTGAAACTGGAGAAACGCGTGATGTTTATTATTCTGAGTTTAATCGTTCTGGTTGCCGCTTTTAACATCATCAGCGCTTTGATTATGATTGTCATGGAGAAGAACAAAGATATTGCCATTCTGAAATCCATGGGGGCAACATCGCAAAGCATTATGAAAATATTCATTTATCAGGGATTGATTATCGGCGTTATCGGGACGGCTCTGGGATGCCTTGCCGGACTGGCCGTGGCTTTGAATCTGCAGGAAGTGTCGCTGTTTGTAGAAAAGGTTTTCCGCTTCAAGTTTTTGCCGGGTGATGTTTACTATTTGAGCGAGCTTCCCTCCAAAGTGAATTACGGTGATGTTGTCATCATTGCGGTCGGCACCCTGCTGATATGCTTTTTATCGACCATTTATCCGTCGCTGAGAGCTTCCAAAACAGATCCGGCGGAAGCGCTCCGATATGAATGAGGTTTGAATTTTAGATTAAAGAAAATGATTGTACTGGAAAATTTATCCAAGACCTTTATCAAAGAAGAAAATAAAATTGAAGTGTTGCGCGGGCTGAACCTGAACATTGAAAAGGGGAAATCCATCGCGATTCTGGGTGTTTCCGGCGCCGGCAAGAGTACCCTGATTCATATTATGGGTATACTGGATCACCCGACGGGAGGCAGTCTTTGCATTAACGGCATGAATGTTTTTGACTGGGGGGAGAAGAAAAGAGCTGCTTTTCGCAATGCCCATATCGGATTTGTTTTCCAGTTCAATAATCTGCTGCCGGAATTTAACGCTATGGAAAACACAATGATGCCGGCCCTCATTGGAGGAATGCACAAGAAACAGGCCGGAGAAAAAGCTTGCAAATTACTCGAGGAAGTTGGATTAGAGAGCAGAATCAGCCACAAACCGGGAGAGTTATCAGGGGGCGAGCAGCAGAGAGTCGCCATTGCCCGCGCGTTGATTATGGAACCGGAAATATTGCTGGTGGATGAACCGACAGGAAATCTTGACACGGAAACAGGAAGGAAAATAGAAGATATCCTGGTCAATTTAAATGTTGAAAAAAAAATCACTCTGGTTGCCGTGACGCATAACCGGTTACTGGCGGAAAGAATGTCGGAAAGGATTGTTCTACGCGATGGGAAAATTTATGACTATTCATAGAATCGTAAGGCAAGTATTTTTAATTTTTTTGTTGTTTTTGATGCTTTCTGTTTCTCCGTCTTATGCCCAGGAAGTTAAAAAAATCATGGTGCTGCCTTTTGAAGTATACAGCAATCAGGATACCAAGATGATCCGGGAATCGCTTTATAACGGTTTATTGGCGGCACTGCGCAAAGAACCATCGGTTCAGATTATTGAAGCTGATGATTTACTTGAAAACTATGTCAAAATGGAAGATGACAAAGCTGTTGAAACCGGTAAAGCAAATCAGGCCGATTTCGTCATCACCGGCAGTCTGGTCCATTTTGGAGATGCCATAAATATTGATGCCAGAATCATAGACGTGGTTCAGGGGTCGGTTTTGTTGACAACATCTGCGCAGGGCAAAGGCATGGCGAATCTTGCTCCCGCCGTCGGGCAGCTCAAAATGGGAATTCTGAGTTCTATCGGCCCGATTCAAAGAATAGCGCGCGTTGAAATCAAGGGTAATCACAAGATCACCGCGTCAGCCATCACCGAGAAAATCAGAAGCAGAAAGGACGGCAATTATTCCGAAGAGGATATCGCGTCCGACATTAAAACAATTTATAAAATGGGTTTGTTTCTGGATGTCTCCGCGGAAGCCTCTTCCACGACGGAGGGGAAAATCATTACATTCATTGTCCAGGAAAAAGGACTGATTTCCGACATCAGCATCACCGGTAATAAAGCTTTAAGCAAAGATGATATTCAGGAAGTATTGACGATCAAAAAGAAACAGAATCTCAATCAGGAACAAATTAAAAGAGATATAGAAAAGATCAAAGCGCTTTATGACACCAAGGGTTATTACAATGCCGAAATAAAGGATAAAATTGAATCGGACGGGGAAAAGGATTTTCGTGTCATTTTCAACATCAGAGAAAATGACCGACTTTATATTCGCACCATTTCTTTCGAAGGGAACGAAGCCTATACCTCGAAAGAATTGAAAAACATGATGAGCACATCCGAAAAAGGCGTTTTTTCTTTTATTACCGATTCCGGCCTGCTCAAGCGTGACCAGCTCAAACAGGATGTAGGCAAGCTCAATGCTTATTATTTTAATAACGGATTTATTAATGCTCAGGTCGGTGAGCCGGAAATAACAACCGATAAGAAGGGCATTCATGTAAAAGTCAAAATCAAAGAAGGAAAACGATTTAAGGTTGATAAGGTTGTGATTTCCGGTGATGAGCTGGAAAAATCAAGGGAAGAATTGTGGAAGTCCCTGAAAGTCAAAAAAGGTGACAATTACAACCGTGAGGCCATCATCAAGGACATCGATTTCCTGACCCAGTCCTCCAATGATGAAGGCTATGCCCGCGCGGATATTAATCCCAAGATCAACACCCGGGAAAATGAACAATTGGTGGATGTGGAATATCAGATCAATAAGGGTGATCTGGTTTATATTAATCGCATTAATATTTACGGTAACAATGTCACCAGAGACAAGGTCATCAGGCGACAGTTGGCCTTGAATGAAGGCGATTTATATTCCAGCAGTCAATTAAAAAGCAGTTACGCCAAATTAAACCGCTTGCGATATTTTGAAGAGATCGATTTCCAGACGGACAAGGGACTCGACAAAAATAAAATGGATATCAATGTGCGGGTCAAGGAAAAAAGTACAGGGATGTTTATGATCGGCGCCGGATACAGCGCTGCTGATCAGGCCATTGTCATGGCGCAAATTACACAGCAGAATTTTATGGGTTACGGCCAGACGCTGAATCTGAAAGCTTCTCTGGGTTCCACAACCAATAATTATGATTTGTCCTTCACGGAACCGTGGCTTTTTGACATACCGCTCTGGTTGAAGTTAGATACCTGGAAGTATAAAAAAGAGTATGATTATTATGATCTGGATTCCCACGGAGCGGGTCTGACGTTAGGTTACCCTCTTTGGGAAAGGATAGTCGGTTATCTGGGTTACAAGTTTTATGTTGACAATGTCAGTGAAGTTTCATCCTCCGCTTCTGATTACATTAAAGCACAGGAGGGAGAAACAACGACCAGCGCCATCACCATGTCTTTGATTCGGGATACTACCGATGATTTCATTTTTCCCTCGCGGGGAACAAAAACGAATCTTTCGGCGACTTATGCGGGCGGACCGTTACAGGGGGAGGCAAACTATACCCAGTACAGCGCGAGCTTGAATACATATTTTCCTCTGCCCTTCAGTGTTGTATTTGCCGCCAAAGGCAGGATCGGTTATATTAACGGGCATGATTCCGATGAAGATATTCCGGTTTCCAACAGATATGTTCTGGGCGGAATTAACTCGTTGCGGGGTTTTCGTTATGTCGGCCCGACGAACGGGGGAACCAGCGATGTCATTGGCGGGAACAGCATGTTAATTTTTAATGTTGAACTCATCTTCCCCTTTATCAAGGATTCCGGTATGAAGATAGCCGCCTTTTATGATGCGGGCAACTCCTGGAATGACAAATACGATCTTGGCGATTTGAGGCAGTCCGCAGGGTTGGGTTTGCGCTGGTATTCACCGATTGGTCCTTTAAGACTGGAATATGGACGTGTTATTAACCGGGGAGATCTGGATGATCATACAGACGGACGCTGGGAGTTTACCATTGGGATGCCAATGTAAAAAATAATTTTAAAAATATTACGTTAAGAGAGGAGATTATCAATGAAAAAAAGTATTTATCTGATGGCCATCATTACCCTGTTGATTTTTGCCTGGAGCACCGCTTCTTTGGCTGCCGACAAAATCGGTTTCATCAACCTGCAGGAAATCATGCAGAAATCCGACGCGGGGAAAAAGGCTGCGGAAGAATTTAAAAAGTATTACGATAAAGAAACCCAGGACATTAAGAATGCGGAAGCAGAATTAAAAAAAATGAAGGACGAGCTTGAGAAACAGGGTTCTTTGATGCCGCAGAACAAGAAAAGCGAAAAGGAAGCCGCTTACCAGAAGAAAATGAGAGACTATCAGTTGCTGGTGAATGATACCAATGAAGAACTGAAAAAACGCGATCAGGAGATGACGCAGAAACTGATGCCGGGAATCATTAAAGTGGTCCGTTCCATTGCTGAGAAAGAAAAATACACTCTCGTGATGGATGTAGCCACAATGCCCCTTCCTTATTATGCGAAAGAAAATGATTTCAGCAGTAGAGTCATTGAGGAATTCAACAAAGTCAAGTAACAGGATAAAAATTGTTCGATGAAAATGACCCTGAATGAGATAGCCGCTTTTCTCGGCGGTTCCGTTGTTGGAACGGGTGATGTCCTGATCAGCAATATCCGTTCCATTGAGGAGGCTGATGATGGCGATATCACCTTTGTTGCCAATAAGAAGTATCTGAAACAATTGAAGCTGACCAGGGCTTCGGCTGTTATTGTTTCTCCGCAGATCGCGGCAGAAGGAAAAAACCTGATTGTGGTTGACGATCCCTACTCCGCCTTCGGAAAATTACTGAGTCTTTTTTATCCGTCAGACCATGGGCGCAGCGGTGTGGCTGCAGATGCCTATATTGAAGAAGGGGTGGAAGTTTCACCGGAAGCGACTATTTTCCCCCGTGCTTTTATTTCCAAAGGAGCAAAAATCGGGAGAGGATCGGTGATTTATCCCGGCGTTTTCATCGGCAGTAATGTCTCCATCGGTGAGGACTGCATCCTGTATGCCAATGTCACTGTTTATCATTCCTGTATCATAGGCAACCGGGTGATTTTGCATTCAGGCGTTGTTGTCGGCGCTGACGGATTCGGCTTTTCATCGCCCGGCGCGGCAAATAATAAAATTCCTCAGGTTGGTTTTGTACAGATCGATGACAACGTGGAAATCGGAGCCAACACGACCGTGGATCGGGCGACGCTGGGGAAAACCTGGATTCAGCGCAATGTCAAGATTGATAATCTTGTTCAGATTGCCCATAATGTTGTGATTGGTGAAAATTCGGTCATTGTTGCGCAGGTCGGCATTTCCGGAAGCACAAAGGTGGGCAGGGGAGTGATGATTGGCGGACAGACGGGAATCGTCGGCCATATCAGTATCGGCGATCACGTGATGATTGCGGCGTCTTCGAAGATCCATAAAAGTATCAAGTCCGGAGAAATTGTGGGCGGAGCGCCGCAGATGCCGTACAAGGAGTGGCTGGAGGTTGAGGCCTGCCGGTCCAAACTTCCCCGGATGAGAGATACACTTCAGGACCTGGTCAAAAAAGTGGATGATCTCCAGAAAAAAAATATTTAGAAAAGGTTAGATAATGAAAATTCATCCGACAGCTATTGTTGCTCCCGACGCGAAATTGGCGGAAGGCGTGGAAATCGGACCCTACAGTATCATCGGCAGCGATGTTATCATCGGCAAAAATACCGTTATCGGTCCGCATGTCGTCATTGATGATTATACGCACATTGGTGAAAACTGCCGCCTCTTTCAGTTTTGCTCTATCGGCGCCCCTCCGCAGGATTTGAAATTCGGCGGAGAAAAGACCCGGGTGGTCATCGGTAATTTTAACACGATTCGGGAATTTGTAACCATTCACCGCTCGACGGCAGCCGATATCGGCGTAACGATTATGGGAGATCATAATCTGATTATGGCCTACTGTCATATCGCCCACAATTGTAAACTGGGAAACCATGTGATCATGTCCAACGCGGCAACACTTGCCGGACACGTTCATGTGGAAGATTATGCCATCATCAGCGGTCTGACCGGGGTGCACCAGTTCTGCCGCGTCGGCGCTCACTGTATGATCGGGGGATGCTCCGCGGCGGTCAAGGACGTCCCGCCTTACACGATTGCTCAGGGAAATCACGCCAAACTTTATGGTTTGAATACCGTCGGTTTGAAAAGGAGAAATTTTCCCGAGAAAACCATCAAGGCCATCAGCGATGCCTATCGTATAATTTTCCGGTCCAAGATGCTTCTGGAAGACGCGATAAAGAAAGCGGAAGCGGAAGTCGAAGACCTGCCGGAAGTGCAACACTTTATAAAATTTATCAAAAACTCGGAAAGAGGAATCTGCCGCTGATATATTCAGAATATGAAGAAAAAGAAAATTAAAATTGGCGTGGTGGGTATCGGTCATTTGGGTAATTACCATCTCCAAAAATATCAAAAACTGGAAAATTGTGAAATTGCTGCCGTAGCGGACATCTCTGTTGAGAAAGCCCGGAAAGCGGCTGAAATTTATCAATGTCAGGTCCTGGATGATTTTCACGGTATGATGGGCAAGGTTGACGCGGTGAGCATTGCCGTGCCTACGGTTGATCATTACAGGGTTGCCAAAGATTTTTTGAGAGCGGGCGTTGATGTGCTGATTGAAAAACCGATTTGCACCACTCTGGAAGAGGTGGATGAATTAATCGGCCTGGCCCGGGCGAAAAAACTTATCCTGCAGGTCGGTTTTGTGGAGAGATTCAATCCGGCCATTATGGCGCTGGGAAAACTTGTTCAGAAACCGCTTTTTATTGAATCCCACCGGTTACATCCTTTTTTTGAACGCGGCATCGATGTGGATGTTATTCTGGATTTGATGATTCACGATCTCGACATCATTACGGAGTTTGTAAATGCCCCGGTTACCGGCGTAGAGGCGGTTGGCGTTCCGATTCTTTCCGACAAAATTGACATTGCCAATGCCCGTATCTCTTTTGCTTCGGGGTGTACCGCCAACATCACAGCCAGCCGCATCAGTGCCAAAACCATGCAGAAAATCCGTTTTTTCAGTCCGGAAGGATACCATTCGATTGACTGTCAGAAGCGGGAAATTCTATCTTTAAGCAAGGTAAAAAATGAAACCGGCGGACAACAGATCGTGCAAAACAATGTAGAAGTAGGCAGCCATGATCCCCTGGAAGAAGAAATTCGTTCTTTTGTCAATTCCGTGATTACCCGTTCTCAACCGGCTGTTTCCGGAGAAGATGCTCGTAAATCGCTGGCCTTGGCTGTTGATATATTGAGAAAAATTGAGAAATCCGTTGCGGCCGGCAATGCCTTCTAGAAAAGACCCAATCCTGAAAATGAAAGCTGCGAACCAAGAAAAAACAGTCATGATTATTGCCGGCGAAGCCTCCGGTGACATGCACGGGGCTACTCTTGTCAGAGAAATGTTAAAATGCAATCCCGCGTTAAAGTTTTACGGCATCGGCGGGAACAAATTGCGGCGGGAAGGAGTGGAGCTCCTCGCTGACGCGGCCGATATGGCGGTCGTCGGTTTGACCGAGGTTATTTTCAAACTGAGCGGTATTTTAAAAATCATGACCTTGATGAAAAAATCCATGGATGAACGCCGCCCTGATCTGGTGATCCTGATTGACTATCCGGATTTCAATCTGCCTTTGGCGAAAGCCGCCCATAAAAGAGGCATCAAAGTCTTCTATTACATCAGTCCGCAGGTTTGGGCCTGGCGCAGGGGAAGGATAAAACAAATCAAGAAAACGGTGAATAAGATGGCCGTCATTCTGCCTTTTGAAGTTGAAACATACCGTGAAAAGGGTTTCGAGGCAAATTATGTGGGGCATCCTCTGCTGGATATGGTCAAAACAAACTCTTCGAAACAGGACTCAAGAAAAATAATCGGTCTTGCCGAAGATAAAATCACGATTGGCATTCTGCCCGGCAGTAGAATGTCGGAAATAAAAAAATTAATGCCGGAATTGGTGCGTGCGACTCAAATATTGAAAAGAGAAATACCGGATGCTCAGTTTGTTCTGCCGTTGGCTGATACCCTGGATGAAACAATTATCACGGAGTATATATCCGGGGCCGATGTGCAGATAAAAATAATTTCCGGTCATACGTATGACGTTATCACCTGTTGCGATCTTGCCCTGGTCGCTTCCGGAACGGCGACGCTGGAAACAGCACTTCTGGGCGTTCCGATGATTGTCATTTACAAAATATCCGCACTTTCGTATTTTATAGGGAAATTAATTATCGATGTAAAAAATATCAGTCTGGTCAATATCATTGCCGGAAAAACGGTCGTGCCGGAACTGATTCAAAGCGAGGCATCCGGCGCTCAGATCGCTGCGGAGGCGCTGTCCATCTTAAAAAACCGGAATAAGAGGCAGGAAATGATCAACAGGCTGCAAAGTATCCGCTCCCGGCTCGGTGAACCCGGTGCCGCAAGAAGAGCTGCCCAAATAGCCATTGATATGTTATAAAGAAACGTATGGAAAATTTTAAACGTTTATTAAAATTGGCAAAACCCTATACCAGCAAATTCATCATTGCGAGTATATGCATGCTGATTGTTGGCGCCGCAACGTCAAGCCTGGCGTTTCTGATCAAACCGGCCCTTGATGATATTTTTTTGAAAAAGGATGCGACCACGCTCCAGTGGCTGCCCCTTGCCATTATCGTTATATATCTGATCAAGGGAGCCTGTACGTACTCACAATCGGTGATCATGAGTTTTATCGGTTTACGCATTGTTAATCATCTGCGCAACAGACTTTACGAACAGATGCAGAAGCAGTCTCTCGCTTTTTTTGCCCAGCATCCTACCGGTATCTTAATGTCCAGAATTACGAATGATGTCGGTCTAATAAGAAATGCCGTTTCCGATACGGTGACCAGTTTAATGAGGGATGTTTTCACTTTGATCTGTCTGGTCTTTGTTGTTTTTTACAGAGACTGGCAACTGGCCCTGATCGCCATGCTGGTCTTTCCTCTGACCATTTATCCGATTACGAAATTCGGGCAAAAAATGCGCAAAGTGGCGACTTCCACTCAAATCAGTATGGGCAGTCTGACGACTATTTTACAGGAAACAATTTCCGGTGCCCGGATTGTGAAAGCCTTTTGCATGGAAAAGTATGAAAATGAAAAATTTGCCGCGGAAAATGAGCGGCTCTTCAAATTTAACATGAAAGCGGTTTCCATCAACGCGATTTCCAGTCCTCTGATGGAATTTCTGGGAGGTTTGGGAATTGGGGCAATAATTTTTTACGGCGGAAACAGTGTGGTTCAGGGCAAATCCACGCCAGGAACGTTCTTTTCCTTTATGGCGGCGCTGCTCATGCTGTATGAGCCGATCAAAAGATTGACCCATTCCAATAACACGATTCAAAACGGCATTGCCGCGGCGGAGCGGGTTTTCAGCATTATTGATCTTGAACCTGACATTCAGGATAAACCGAACGCCATGGATATTCCGCCTGTCCGCCGCCGCATCGATATTGAAAACGTCACGTTCTGTTATGAAAATAAACCGGTATTAAAAAACATCAATCTTTCCATCAAGGCGGGCGAGGTGGTTGCCTTTGTCGGCATGAGCGGTGGAGGAAAGACCACACTGGTTAATCTGATTCCCAGATTTTATGATGTCCGCGAAGGACGGATTCTGTTTGATGGTTATGATATCCGGGATGTCACGCTGCATTCCCTGCGGCGGCAGATTGCTATGGTGACCCAGCAGACCATACTTTTTAACGATACCGTGAGAAATAATATTGCCTATGGAAGTTTTGAAAAAAGCGGGGAGGATATTATCAAGGCCGCCAAAGCCGCCAATGCCCATGACTTCATTATGAAGATGCCTAAAGGCTATGACACTAACATCGGAGAACTGGGCGGCAAGATTTCCGGTGGAGAAAAACAGCGTCTGGCCATTGCCCGCGCGATCCTGAAAGACGCGCCGATTTTAATTCTGGATGAAGCAACATCGTCACTGGACACGGAAGCGGAAAAGGAAGTGCAGGAGGCGCTGGATAACCTCATGAAGGGACGTACCACGCTGGTGATCGCGCACAGGCTTTCCACCATTCGCAACGCGGATAGAATCATCGCGCTAGTGAATGGAGAAATTGTTGAAGAAGGCAATCATGATACTTTGATGAAGAAAAAGGGAGAGTATTTCCGTCTGTATAATCTGCAGTTCAAGGATGAAGAAAGTGATGAAAAAGGTGATCAACTGGCAAAGGATTTGGGATGATGACGGAAATTCTTTTTTTTACGGTCCGGTCAGCATAATTGCATCTGTTCTGTCTTATGTTTACCTTTTTATTGTCAGTGTCCGCAACTGGCTTTATGATCACAAAGTATTGGAGGAGGTAAAGCTCTCCAGTCCGGTGATCAGCGTGGGCAATATTACCGTCGGCGGAACAGGAAAAACGCCCTGCGTCATCATGCTGGCGCAACTGCTTCAGCGCAACGGATATAAACCGGCTGTCATCAGCCGCGGTTATGGGAGCCGGAGTGATCAACCCGTCAATATTGTAGCGGATGGCCATAAAATATTACTGGACAGCGAAACAGCCGGTGACGAACCTTTTTTGATTGCCCGTGTGCTTCAGAATGTGCCGGTCATTACCGGAGCTGAAAGAAGGATGACAGGAAAGGCGGCTATTGATCAATTCGGGGCGGATGTCCTCATTTGCGATGACGCGATGCAACACCGGCAGATTTTCAGAGACATCAATCTGGTCCTCTTCGACAGCAGAGATTTGAAAAGCAGGAAAAATGTTCTCCCCCGGGGAAAATTACGTGAACCGATGTCGCAACTGAAACGCGCCGACGCCATTTTGTTGACGCGCGTTGATGAAGTGGAACCGGCAGAGCAGGCGATAGCCGAACTGGTACAGGATAAACATATTCCTGTCTTCCGGAGCATTCATCAACCCAAAGATATGATACGGTGCGATTTCAACGAGAAGATACCGATGTCTTCATTGGCTGAGAAAAAAATCTGTGCTTTTTGCGGTATTGCAAAACCTGATTCGTTTCAAAGAATTTTGGTGGCGGCCGGGGCAACTATTCTGGCGTTTAACGTTTTTCCTGATCACCACCGCTTCTCCGCTAAGGAATTGGAACAAATCAAGGATGAATTTATTAGAAAAGGCGCCGATTATCTAGTGACCACGGAAAAAGATGCCATGCGTCTTCATCACCCGTCAGAGTTTTTAAAAGAACTTTTTATCCTGCGCGTCGAGATGAAGATCCAACCCTCGGTGAATGCACTGGAAAATTTTAT
The DNA here is from genome assembly GCA_018056685.1 of Smithella sp. Taxonomy (GTDB): domain Bacteria; phylum Desulfobacterota; class Syntrophia; order Syntrophales; family Smithellaceae; genus Smithella. The sequence continues at coordinate 30,926 of JAGPFC010000020.1, read as the reverse complement.
TCTGGAGCGATTGAAGCATTACACGAAGTGAAAAAGGAATAATGATTTGAAGCAGCTCAAAGTCAGCATTTTGCCGAAAAAAAGATTCAATAAAATTTTAATTCGCGGCACCAACTGGATCGGTGATGCCATCATGACCTTGCCGGCCGTCGCCTCCATCCGCGCCACGTATCCGCAAGCACACATTGCCATGCTGGCCAAACCACTGGTAGTCGATATTTATAAGACTTTTTCCGATCTTGATGAGATTATCATTTATGAAAACAAATTTGATCATTCCACCGGTGTGTTTGCCCTGGCCCGCATCCTCCGGGATAAAAAATTTGAAGCGGCGATCCTTCTGCAAAATGCCATCGAAGCGGCGATTATCGCTCTGGCGGCAAGGATTCCAGTGCGTGCCGGTTATGATTCGGATGCCCGCGGTCTTCTCTTGAGCCACAGCGTAAGGCGCACGAAGGCAATCAGAAAAGTTCATCAGGTTGATTATTATCTGGAAATGGTGAAGGCTCTGGGATGTGTTCCTGTCGATCAGGAAATGCATCTGGAAGACCGGATCAACCTATCTGAGGTTCAGCAAATTCTAAAAAAGTTTATACCCGATCCCCAAAAAGCTGTTATCGGCATCGCGCCCGGTGCGACTTATGGACCGGCGAAAAAATGGTTTCCCGAAAGATTCGCCGCGGTGGCGGGCAGGTTAAGTGAGAAATTTTCAGCACAGGTGATCCTGATGGGCGGAGAGGCTGATGCAGAAACGGCCCGGGAGGTTCAGCGATTAGCCGGCAAGGAATTCATCAATCTTTGCGGCATGACATCTGTGCGGGAGGCTGTTTATTTGATTTCGCAATGCAGACTTTTTATCAGCAACGATTCGGGCTTAATGCACGTTGCCGGAGCTTTGAATGTACCCACAGTGGCCATCTTCGGCTCGACCAATCCCGTGACAACGGCGCCGGCGGGCAGAAAATCCGTGATCGTTCATCATGAGGTGCCGTGCAGTCCGTGTCTGAAAAAAGAATGCCCCTCGGACTTTCGCTGCATGGAGCTTATTTCAGTGGAAGATGTTTTGAAGGCGGCTTCAAAGCTGTTAGAGGAGAAGCATGAACATTAAAAGTCCGGATAAAGTGAAACCGGATCATCAACCGGGTTTTTGCTGCTGCGGACATTCTGAATGCGGTCGGATGGTTTTAAACAACAGAGCATGAACATATTAATTGTAAAGCTGAGCGCAATCGGCGATGTCATTCACACGTTACCATCCCTGGCGACGCTGCGCGAACTTTACCCCCGGGCGCATATCTCCTGGGTGGTGGAGGAAGCTGCCGCGGATTTGATCAGAAACCATCCCTGCCTGAACGAGGTTCTGGTGTCCGGGCGGAAACGATGGAGCAGAAATTTACGCTCCGGTCACTTCAGACAGACGCTGAGTGAGATCAGTACTTTTATAAAAATGTTAAGGCAGCGTCATTATGATCTGGTCATTGATTTTCACGGTCTGTTCAAAAGTTCAATGATTGTGCTGCTCAGTGGAGGAAAAAGAAAACTGGGTTACGATTCGTGGCAGGAATTAAGCGGATTATTTCTTACTGAAAAAATTCCTGAAGACATGAACAAACACGCGGTTGACCGCTATCTGGATTTTTCGCGTTATCTCGGTGCTAAAACAGGCCGTATTCAATTTGTGTTGCCTGCTGATCCGGGAGCGGAAGAGAAGGCGCGGGTTTTGATGCACAACCATAATCTGGAAGATAAAAAATTTATTGCTTTTAATCCTGTCGCTTTGTGGGCAACAAAACTGTGGAACAATCAAAAATTTGCTCATCTGGGTGATTTAATTAATAATGAACTGCAGATGAAAGTTGTTTTTACCGGAAGTGAAAAAGAACCGATTGAGAAAATTACGTCATCCATGAAGACAGATGGTGTTAATATGGGTGGAGAAACTTCTCTGCTGGATCTGGCCTGTCTGTATAAAAAAGCCCGGATGGTGATATCAACCGATTCCGGCCCGATGCATCTGGCGGCCGCGGTTGGAACGCCGGTAATCGCTCTTTTTGGGCCGACCGATCCGGCCAGAACCGGCCCTTACGGCGCCGGTCATACGATTATCAGGGCGGGCGTTGACTGCAGTCCCTGCCTGTTAAAAAAATGTTCGACTAAAAAATGTATGGAGGATATATCACCGGAGCAGGTTTTTGCCGTGGTGAAAAGAATGATCAAGGAGTGAAAAATGCCGTTAAATAAGCAACTGTTGAAAATTTTAATCTGTCCCCAATGCCGGGGGAAGGTTCGTTTTGATGAAAAAGAAAACTGCATCATTTGTGATCAGTGTAAATTGCTTTATGAAATCAAGGATGACATTCCCGTGATGCTGGTGGAAGAGGCCAAAAAGATATCCTGATCCGGCAAGAACAGCTGATATCGGAAAGCCATATAAAAACAAGCTTGAGCTATAATAATATTTCTTGACAGCTCATTTATATTCATATAAAGTTTTTGGCACGTAATGAAGGCTATTTGAGCCCTACCCTTTGGAGCGTTTCAAGTATTCACGTAAACAACCCGAGACTAAATCCGTAATTATTGAAAAATCTAAGCTGTCTTTATTGTGTTTCCGTAAAACAATGCATTAAAAACAAAATTAAACATGTAATTCCAAATAGTTATTTCATTGTCCAATTATTTTTAAAAATAAGGAAGTATTTATGAACATCGAAGATATCAAGCGATTGCCTATCAGCGAACTCAATGAGTTAGGCAAGAAACTGGACGTTCCGGGTGCCAGCGGCATGCGTCGTCAGGAATTGATCTTTGCCATTCTGCAGACACAGGCGGAACAAAACGGGGTCATTTCCGGTTCGGGCGTACTGGAAATCTTGCCGGACGGATTCGGTTTTTTACGAGCCATTGATTACAACTACCTGCCCAGTCCGGACGATATTTATATTTCTCCGTCACAAATCAGAAGATTCAATTTAAAAACAGGAGATACGGTTTCCGGCGAAGTTCGTCCCCCTAAAGAAGGTGAAAAATATTTTGCTCTTTTAAAGGTTGATACCGTTAATATGGAAAGTCCCGAACAGGCGCGCGACAAAATCCTGTTTGACAACTTGACCCCTCTGTATCCGCAGGAAAAATTAAATCTGGAACACGATCCTAAAAACTTCTCAACAAGAACGCTCGATTTATTTGCGCCCATTGGTAAAGGACAGCGAGGATTGATTGTTTCTCCGCCGCGAACCGGTAAAACCGTTTTGCTGCAGGATATTGCCCACAGTATTTCCGCGAATCATCCCGAAGTGGTTTTGATGGTGCTTTTGATTGACGAACGTCCCGAAGAAGTCACGGATATGCAACGCAGTGTTTCCGGTGAAGTGATTTCCTCCACGTTTGATGAGCCCGCAACGTGTCACGTGCAGGTGGCGGAAATGGTGATTGAAAAAGCCAAGCGTCTGGTCGAGCATAAAAAAGATGTGGTAATATTGCTCGACAGCATCACCCGTCTGGCGCGCGCCTATAACACGGTTGTTCCGCCCAGCGGCAAGGTGCTTTCCGGTGGCGTGGATTCCAACGCTCTGCATAAACCAAAACGCTTTTTCGGCGCGGCCCGGAATATTGAAAATGGAGGCAGCCTGACCATTATTTCCACAGCTCTGATTGATACCGGCAGCCGGATGGATGAAGTCATTTTTGAAGAATTCAAGGGCACGGGCAACATGGAACTTCATCTGGACCGCCGTATTTCCGATCGCAGAATCTTTCCCGCTTTCGATCTGATCCGTTCCGGAACCAGAAAAGAAGAGTTACTGATACCTAAAAACAATCTCAATCGGGTCTGGATACTGCGCCGCTTACTGCAGGAAATGAATCCTGTGGACGCCATGGAATTCATTATCAGCAAAATCAAAAAGACTGAAACCAATCAGGAATTTCTGGATTCCATGAATTCATAACACATGGGAAAGACAATTTTTTTATTTTGCTTGAATTTTTAACGCATATATTGTAAGGCAAACAACACTTTTGCACGAAAGAAAAAAACATTAATAATTATTTATAGATAAACTCCAGGGAGGAAAAAAAGAAGCAATGAAAGAAGGCATTCATCCGGAATATAAGGAGACAACCATAACCTGTGTTTGCGGCAACGTCATCAACACACGTTCAACAAAAAAAGATATCAAAACCGAAATTTGTTCCAACTGTCATCCCTTTATAACCGGGAAACAGAAGATTATGGATACGGCCGGACGCGTGGAGAGATTCAAGAAGAAATATGAGGCCAAGGCTGAAAACTCACCGGCCAAAAAGACAGCAGCGAAGAAAACAGCAAAGTAATCATTACCAAAGTTTCCTTTGAGGGAAATAATATACGGGAATACCTGATGAAGAAAATTCATCTTTGTTGTGGAATAAAGGAGTCATCCGACAATATTTGTTATATAAAGCCGCAAACAAGCGGCTTTATTCGTTGCGGATGTTTTTACCTATCAGCCATTTCGTCTTATGCCGCCCGGCACAACCATTTGTAGGTGACCTTCGAAACTTTAAGAAGGAAACTTATAAAGGTGTCTGTTCACTCATTTACCTTAAATAATTTTTTTATTGAAATCATATGGATATTATACTGGATAAACTCAACGATATTGAACTGCGTTACCGGGAACTGGAGGGTCAGCTCAGCGACCCCAAAATTGTTTCCAAACCGGGCATGTATCAGAAATATGCCAAAGAACACGCTGATTTAAGAGAACTGGTGGAAACGATTCGAGAGTACAATCAACTCAGAAACCAGATTGAAGAATATCAGGGCGTGCTGGGAGGCAGTGACGACGAATTGAAATCCATCGTCAAAGAAGAAATGCCGCAGTTGAAGCAAAAGCAAGCCGATCTGGAAGAAAAATTGAAAATACTGCTGCTGCCCAAGGATCCCAACGATAGCAAGAACGTTTTTCTGGAAGTGAGAGCGGGGACAGGTGGAGATGAAGCAGGGCTTTTTGTTGGTGATTTATTCCGGATGTACGCCAAGTACGCTGAAGCGCAGGGCTGGAAAGTGGAAATCATCAGCAGTTCCCCTTCGGGTGTCGGCGGTTTCAAGGAAATCATTGCTCAGATAGAAGGCAACGGGGCATACAGCCGACTGAAATACGAAAGCGGTGTACATCGGGTACAGCGCGTGCCGGTGACGGAAGCCCAGGGACGCATTCACACCTCGGCGGTCACCGTGGCCATCATGCCGGAGGCAGAGGAAGTGGAAATCAATATTGATCCGAATGATTTACGCGTTGATGTGTATCGTTCCACAGGCCATGGCGGCCAGAGCGTCAATACAACAGATTCCGCGGTTCGCATAACTCATATACCAACCGGGCTGGTCGTGACCTGTCAGGATGAAAAATCACAGCTCAAAAACAAGAACAAGGCCATGAAAGTATTGCGGGCACGTCTTCTGGACGCGGAAGTGCAGAGACAGAATGCCGAACAGGCTCAGGCCCGTAAAAGCCAGGTGGGCAGCGGCGATCGCTCTGAGCGCATCCGCACCTATAATTTCCCTCAGGGGAGAATCACCGATCATCGCATCAACCTCACCCGTTATGACCTTGATAATTTCATCAACGGCAACATCGGCGCCATGATTGACGCCCTGGCGGCGCATTACCAGGCGGAAGCTTTAAAATAAAAAAATTCCACCGGGCCTTTTCAATTCTGGCGATGTCGCCAGCTACCGATCGGGTTAAATTTTATACACTTTTTTAATGATAAATCCTGACGTCTGGGCCAAAAATTATTTGACTTCAGGAAAGGTCTTCGAAATCGCTTTTTGAAAAACCTCCGGATTGCTTTTATACTTGCTGATAATGAGATCGGCGAATTTCCATACGTTTAATCTGATCTCCCGTTTATAGGCATTCAGTTTATAAATTTCAGGAATACCGTTGAATTCGTCTGAAATGTGAAAGAAGTATTTTATCTCATTTCTTTTATCGATGTATTTTCTGGGGGTTCCCTGATGCTGAACACCGTTGCGATAAACAATCCAGAAAGCATTAAAATCTTCCAAGCTGAGTCCTAAATCTTTTGCTGCCGCATTTTTGAAGGTTTCGTCATCGCGTTTCCCCTGCAGAGTGTCTGTCAGTGCGCGATAATATCTTTCGCAAAGAAAAAGCGCGGCGGAGAGTGCCAGAAAGCCTCCGTCACCTTCAGGCATTTCCTTGAGTTTTTCTATCGGTTTGACAAACCAGCCGTCGAAGCGTTCCTCCAGGGAGGCGCCAGGTCTCATCGTGTTTTCTCCAGCAGGGCGAAATCTTCTAAAATATTCATTATTTAAATTTATAAACACTTGACATTTTTTTTGCAACATTTTATTTTTTTAGGAGATACAGAAGCCGGTCTTCCTGGCATACGACGGGTAAAGTTGTAAGAGAACACGGTTTGGAAACAACACCATGACCATTCATGATATTCTTAACGAATCCACAAAGTTTCTGGAAACCGCCGACATTCCTTCCGCAAGGCTGGATGCAGAAGTATTGCTCGCTTTTTATCTGGAATGCGACCGTCTGGATTTTTTCAAAAATCCGGAAATGGTCCTGAGCGCAAAACAGCTTGCCGGATATCGAGACCTCATTGCCAGAAGATTGCGCTGGGAACCGGTTGCCTATATTACAGGCAGGAAAAATTTCTGGACCTTTTCTCTGGAAGTCAGCAAAGATGTTTTGATTCCCCGTCCCGATACGGAAATCATTGTTGAAGAAGCACTGGATATCATCCGTAAAAAGGATTCAGAGAGAATAAGCATTCTGGATATCGGTACAGGCAGCGGCGCCATTGCTCTGGCGCTCGCGGGGGAGATTCCCTCTGCCAAAGTAACGGCCACGGATATCTCTTGTGCCGCTCTGGCGCTCGCCCGGAAAAATGCACGTTCATTAAATCTGGAGGATAAGATTAAGTTTCTTCAAGGTGATTTGTTTGAACCGGTGGACGGAATCTTTGATATGATTGTCTGTAATCCACCGTATATTTCAGAGGCTGAATACAGGGAACTTCCCGCCGGTGTGAAAGATTATGAACCCCCAATGGCTCTTTTGGCCGGTCAAGACGGGATGGAATTTTACGAAAAGCTGATCCATCAGGCACCCGGTCATCTGCAAAAAAATGGTTGGCTTTTGTTGGAAATTGGCGCTAAACAGGAAAATCAGGTTCGCGGACTGATGGAAGAATCCGGTTCTTTCAGCAGCATAAACATGCGCAGGGATTACGCCGGATTGCCGCGTGTCATGAAAGCAAGGAGAAAAATAAGTGGATAAAATAGTTATTAAGGGAGGGAAACCTCTTCACGGTAATGTTCAGATCAGCGGCGCGAAAAACGCGGCTCTGCCGGTTCTGGCTTCGGCGTTGCTGACGGCAGGGACCAACACGTTTCACAACATTCCCGATTTGATGGATGTCAAAACCATTAAAAAACTTCTGATCAGTATGGGCGCTGAGATTGAAGGTGAAGAAACCGTTAAAATCAGCGTTGATAAAATTATCAATCCCACCGCATCCTATGATCTGGTCAAAACCATGCGGGCCTCCATTCTGGTTCTCGGGCCGCTGGTGGCCCGCGCGGGAGTGGCCAGGGTATCTCTTCCCGGAGGCTGTGCCATCGGCGCGCGACCGGTCAATCTTCATCTCAAAGCCCTGGAAGATATGGGCGCGCACGTCGAATTGAAAAACGGTTATATCGAAGCGAAGGCGAAAAAATTGAAAGGCGCCGATATCTATTTTGATCTGACCACGGTAACCGGGACGGAAAATATCATGATGGCAGCCACACTGGCCCATGGCACCACCGTTTTAAACAACGCCGCGCGTGAGCCGGAGGTGATCAATCTGGCCGATGTCCTGAAGGGTATGGGAGCGAAGATCAGCGGCGCGGGAACGGATGTCATCACCATCGAAGGTGTTCCATCGCTGAAACCGACGAAAGCCGCGATTATTCCCGATCGCATTGAAGCCGGCACGTTTATGATTGCCGCGGGAATGACACACGGTGAAATCAATGTCCTCGGCTGCAACCCCAATCATCTGGAAGCCCTGATCAACAAATTGCGGGATACAGGCATGAAGATCACCCCCATTAAGAATGGGTTGAAAGTTTCAGCCGGCAAAAAAATAAATAGTGTGGACGTCACAACCGTTCCTTACCCCGGATTCCCAACTGATTTGCAGGCCCAGATCATGGCCTATATGTGCATCGGCAACGGTTTGAGCGTGATTTCCGAAACCGTTTTTGAAAATCGATTTATGCATGTCAGTGAACTGTTACGCATGGGAGCCGATATTGTCATTCAGGGCGGTAACGCCATTGTGCGTGGTGTGCCTAAACTGCGCGGGGCGCAAACCATGGCGACCGATTTGCGGGCATCGGCGTCGCTGGTTCTGGCAGGACTCGCCGCGCAGGGTACCACGGAGATTTCCCGCGTCTATCATATTGACCGCGGTTATGAGTCCATTGAAAAGAAATTTTCCGCCCTCGGCGCGGACATCCAAAGGGTAAAAGCATGAAGATCATTCAATCAAGTGCCGCAGGCTTTGAAAATTTTTTCCGTGAACTGCGCCGGAGAGGCGGTACATTTTCTCCCGAACTCTTATCGGTTGTCTCCGGGATTGTGGAAGATGTCCAGGTTCGCGGGGATAAAGCTCTGTTTGAATACACGGAGAAGTTTGACGGATATAAACTGACAACGGCGACCGTGGAGGCATCCAACACGGAAAAAAAGAAAGCCCTTGCCCGGGTCAAAAAGGAAGACCTGCAAATCATCAAACTGGCGGCACGGCGTATAGAGGCTTATCACCGGCATCAGGTCACCCGGGGCTATCAGGTGCAAACAGAACGCGGCGTGGAGCTGGGGCAAAGAATATTGCCTTTGCGGAGAATCGGTATTTACGCGCCCGGCGGAAAAGCCTCTTATCCTTCGACCATATTGATGGCGGCGATTCCCGCGCGCATTGCCGGTGTGGAAGAAATTATTCTGGTCACTCCCGCCAGAGCGGGAGAAGTCAATCCGCTGATTGCCGCGGCCGCTGATGTCAGCGGCGTCCAGCGCATCTTTAAAATCGGCGGCGCGCAGGCGGTGGCCGCCCTGGCTTGCGGTACGAAAACAATTCCGCAGGTGGATAAAATAGTCGGGCCGGGCAATGCTTTTGTCGCCGCGGCAAAAAAGCTCGTTTTCGGACAGGTTGATATTGATATGATCGCCGGTCCCAGTGAAGTGGTCGTTGTTGCCGATGATACAGCGAAAGCGTCTTTCGTGGCGGCCGACATGCTGGCACAGGTTGAGCATGATGAAATGGCGGCGGCGCTTCTTTTGACGCCATCCCAGACACTGGCGAGCCAGGTAACGCTGGAAATCAACCGGCAGGTGGAACAATCCTCACGAAAAAAAATCATACAAAAATCCCTTTCCAGATACTGCGCCATTATCGTTACAAAAAGTGTTGAAGAAGGCGTCGATATTGCCAATGCCTTTGCCCCTGAACATCTGGAATTGATGGTCAGAAATCCGAAAACGATTTTGAAGAAAGTCAGAAATGCGGGTTCCGTTTTTCTCGGTCATTACACGCCGGAGGCGCTGGGAGATTACACAGCCGGCACAAATCACATTCTGCCCACAGGAGGAACTGCAAGATTTTCATCTCCTCTGGGCGTTTATGATTTCTACAAACGGATGAGTGTGCTTTCTTTTTCACGCGAAGCCTTTCAAAAACTGAGCGAACCGACGGCCCGTTTTGCACAGAGAGAAGGTCTTGACGCTCACGCCAATTCGGTTCTCGTGCGCACCACCAAATAATTTTCCTGAAATGCAAAAATCAAAAAACAATAAATACCCTTCCGTAACGAAAGTCAGCGATGAAGAACGTATCGGCATGGTCAAGGAAATTTTTTCGACCATAACCGGGAAATACGATTTTTTAAATCACTTTCTGAGTTTGCGCCGTGATGTTGCCTGGCGGAAATTCGCGGTCAGGAAAATGGTTTTTTCCGGGACGAAAAAATTTCTGGATATTGCCTGCGGCACAGGTGATTTATCCATCAACGCGTGCCGGCGACATGGCGATGTATCGGTGACAGGCATTGATTTTATCTATCCGATGGTGCAGGTTGCCAAAGAAAAGGCGCGGGACCAGAACCTTTCGGACCGGATCGATTTTCTTCAGGGCAATGCGCTTCATCTTCCGTTTGCCGAAAACACTTTTGACGTTACGGCCATGGCGTTTGGCATCAGAAATATTCCTCAGAAAGAGCAGGCCTTAAAGGAAATGCTGCGCGTAACCGTACCGGGCGGACAAATCATGATTCTCGAGATGACATTTATTCAAAACCGCTTTTTCAAGCTGTTTTATTATATTTATTTGAACTTTCTTCTTCCTTTGCTGGCTAAAATATTTTCCAAAAACGCCGCGGCATACTATTATCTGGCTGATTCCATCATGAATTTTCCGTCTCCGGAAGCATTTGCCGCCTTCATGAAAGATAAAGGCATATCTGATGTGAAAATATATCCTCTGACGTTCGGTATAACCTGCCTTTATGCCGGCAAAAAACCTTAAGCCTGTTTAATTGATCCGGTGACATTATTATTTTTCGACCACTGCAACCTTTACGACAACTTTGTGGATGAGTCCTGTCGAAATCAGCGGCATGTGCGCATCTTCCGGAAAGAAGATCACGAAAGATCCGCTTTTTGTTAAGATCCAGGCATCCGGTTCGTCCGTAAAGATCTGCTCATCGGTTTTCACGTCGTATTTCCCGAACGGATGTTTACACAGGGACCGGGGCTTCCATCCCATCTCATCGGTTCCCGCCAGGATCAATTGAACATCAATGTATCTTTCATGCGTTTCAAGCAGGGCGTCTTCTTTTCTGCGGCCGTGCTCCCTTGCCACGATCGCATAGACGCTCTCGTCATCTATGTCATATTTTCCTGCCGGCAGTTCCTTCAGATCCGGACGCAAAAGAAAATCAAAAGCTTTTGCGAAATCCTTGTGCAAGGTCAGATAATGGTGAGCGTTTTCCAGTACATCTAAAATCATATCGATTCCTTTCTTGAAATTAAATTGCGCCAAAAAACGGAGTGCGCTGGAAATGGAGCGAACGCTTACTCTTGAGCCGGAATGACCAGAATGATATGTCGTCGGTTCGGCTTAACCGAGAGACCGCAGACAAGCCAGGTCGCAGTTCTGAAACATGGTCACATCCATCTCTTCATCGATATACCGCAGGTCTTCGGCCAGCATGCGATCCGCGATTTCACCACGGAAACGTTTTTTATATTCGGCAAACAGGCGGGGCTTTTTGGCGCCCAGCTCCGCGGCAACTGCCACAGCCCGGTCGATGACCACTTGACTTTCGGCCAGTTCATCCACCATGCCCGCGGCGAGAGCCGCTGAGCCATCGAACTTGCGGCCGGACAAAAAAGCCAGATCGGTCATGCGTTCGCCGATGACGTATTTCACCATGGCCATGCATCCCGAGGGAGGGATAATGGAAACATCGATTTCCGGAAAAGTACAGACCGCCTTTTCCTTCTGCATCACCCGGTAGTCAAAGCACATCGAGAAGGCCAGGGCGCTGGCCACCACATGGCCATTGATGGCAGCCACCATGGGTTTCTGAAATACAAAGGCCCGGTGGAAAAAAGTGAAAAGTTTTTTGAAAAAATCCTTGATGGCGTCCGTCTCCAGTACCATGACGTATTGAAGGTCCATGCCGGAAGAAAAAAATTGGCCGCCGGCCCCGGTCACCACCACACCGCGAACCGTATCGTCAGTTTCAATAGGGTCTAAAGCCTCGTTAAAATGTTGAATCATTTCCATGGTAAAGGCGTTTTCAGGGCTGTTGTCCATGGTGAGGATCGCCACCCCGTTTCGGGTGTCCTTCTGTATAGACATATCTACCCTCCTTCATTGACCATTGAAATGCATTGAATTAACTGAAACGACCTTCCCCTTATTGGCAGTATAAGAAACGTACTTTTGCTCGTCAAGAAGATTTTGGGCTGATATATATGGGAAACCGGTTCCGAAACAAGTACATCTCTTAAAATGGCTATAGCATTACAGGCCAGTCGGAAGTTTTGAGCGCATCATGTCTTTTCGGTCTAACTTGCGCCCGTCCACGATGAAAGTCCCGTCGCCGACTGCGTGAACCGTTCGCTTCTCCTTTCGTGAATGATCAAAGTAGGCCGCGACACCTTCGAGGACGACGATATTGTGCTTCTCAACGATGTCGATTACTTTGCACTCGATATTCGCCACGCATTCTTTTATCAGAGGCGCTTTGACATACTTTCCCTTCACGGGGGTCAGCATGAACTTTTCAAATTTGTCCGTCTCCGCGCCGGAACAGGTTCCCACGCCAACGACCTTATCAACCATATCAACCGTGGGAATGGCAATGACACATTCCTTTGTTTTTTGAAGGGCGGCAAAGGAATAGTTCCAAGGCCCGGTGGTCATCGCGAATATCGGCGAAAAGTCCACCACCATGGTCCACGAGATGGTCATAATGTTGTTCTTCTTACCGTCATGTGTCGTAACAAGAACAACCGGACCGGATTCGATCAACGTATACGCTTTGCTAAGCTGCATTTTTCTCATATACGCAAATCCTCCTTTCTTTGTTGCCGAACGAAAAAATTACCCGGAGCGGGAGCGATCGGGTGGATTGCTTTTGTTACGCAATAATTTCATTCAAACCTTCAATGGCCTGATTCAACTCTTCCAGCGATGCTTTACCAATGACTTTACCAATCCTCTCAGTAGACAATGTTCGGATTTGACTGATTTTAAGCCATGATTTCTTGGGTAAATGGGGAGACTTCAGTTCAAGGGTTAACGGGAATCCCGCCTTTTGCGGCTGACTTGTAATGGCCAAGGCTATGACGGTGCCTGATTTATCATTAAAAATGTCATGACTCAAAATGAGCACCGGGCGCATGCCTGCCTGCTCATGACCTCGCACGGTATTCAGATCCGCCCACCGTATTTCACCTCTCAATATTCTGGCCATTGGCTTACATCCTCAGCTAATCCTTCTTCCGCCATAGCTTTTTCAAATTTTGGATCGAGTTTTGCGCATTCTATAGATAAGCGGCTGCGCTTCATGCGGGCAAGTTTTTCGCGCACAGCATCACGGATGGCTTGGCTGCGATTTTGAAAATAATTCTCTTCGACCAGTCTATCTAATTCGCCGATAAATTCGGCGTCCAATGTAATTGCTATTTTTGCTTTGCCCATAATCAACCTCCTTCACAGGTATTCCATTATATCATACCATTAAAAAGGGAAGCAAATTATATTTTGTATGTTCTTAGCGTAACGTGGTTCTCACCGGCCCGTGGAACGCGGGTCCGGTGGATTGGCTTGTTGGACATTATTTTAATAATCTATTCAGCAGGATATCTTCAACATTCTGCCTTGAATCTATGACTGACAAAACATAGATGGTTGTTTCTGATATTCTATAGACGATTCGCCAAGGGCCGACAATCAATTCTCTGTAAATGTTTATACCTTGCCCCTGAAGTTCAGGAACAATCCGTCCGCGTTCCGGAAAAGAATAAAGATCGGAAACTTTTTGCCTAATTCTCTCAAGTATTTTCAATGCATTGCCTGGGCTATCAATGGCGATGTAGTCAATGATCTGTTTTAAATCAAATTCTGCAATCGATGCCCATTCAACCTTGTATTTCTTGCTCATTTAAGCCTTGTCTTTAATTCGATTTCGATTTCGTTGAACATACTTTGCTGCGGTTTAGTCCGGCCATTTCGAACGTCTGTTTCTCCTTGCGAAATGAGTTTCAATATACCGATTGCATTACGCATATTTTCATAACTCTCAGGATCTTGCAGTACAGCTCGTGGCTCACCATTTTGGGTGATGATCACAGGCCGATGCGTTTCATTAATTTGAGTGAGTAAATCTGCGGCTCTCGACTTCAGATAAGTGACTGGCTTGATATCGTCTATAATATTCATTGTATTCACCTCCGGTACGAATATGGTACTATAAACGGTCCGGATGTCAAGTTATTTGTAGCAAACGAAAAAATCAGCCGGAGTGTTAGCGATCGGCTGTATGTATTTGGTGGGTTTTATTTTTTTGGAAAGTACTTAACCTTGCTTATATTTTTAAAATCTGAATCCTGAGTCCATATAATGGCTTTGAATTCTTGCGCTGTTGCTAAAATGATGCTGTCCGCCATTGGAAGTTGATGCTCTAAGCTCAGCCTAGAAGCCGCTATTGCCAGTGATGTACTTAGCTCCACAACCTTTCCTTTTTGCATAGCAACGACCGCCTGCAATGCTTCATTTTCGCTGGACTCCCGCAGAATGACCTTGAAGACTTCGTATATTGTTATCACTGGAACAACAAGTAAATCCGAATCACTCAGTGGAGGAAGGAAATGCTTGGCATTAGGCTCATCGGCGAAGTATGCAAGCCAGCCGGAAGAATCTACAATATTCATACCCTATCTTCCTCTCGTTTGAATTCAGTGTTGATGCCCTTGAGAAATCCACGAAGTTCTTTGATGTCGCGTTCCGGTATAAGTTCAATACGACCGGCATATTCAACAATTTGCATTTTTTGGCCGGGATGAAGATTTAATGCCTCCCTGACGGTTTTTGGTATAACAACTTGATATTTTGGTGATACGGTTACTGATTGCATGCCAATACCTCCATCGATCTATTTTGTGCTACGATATCATGATCGATATGGTTTTGTCAATGATATTCATACCCAACGAAAAAAATCAGCCGGAGCGTAGCGATCGGCAGGATTGCTTTTGTTGGGCTGCTATTTGGACGAATGTTCAGCGGCTGCATGTAACTTGATACCCAAGGCGCCAATTACTTTAAGAACAGTATCGAATCCCGGACTTCTTTCACCGGACAGGGCTTTATATAAACTCTCACGTGATAATCCGGCATCACGCGCAACCTGAGACATGCCTTTAGCTTTTGCAATGTCGCCTAACGCCTTTGCAATAAAGGCCGCATCACCTTTTGATTCCTCAATGCACATTTCCAGATAAGCTGCCATTTCCTGAGGTGTGCGAAGGTGCTCGGATACATCATATTTTGTTGTAACTGTTCTTGCCATGATTTACTCCTACAAATTTCTTGCCAAGCGAAGTGCGGTTTTAATGTCTTTTGCCTGTGACTTTTTGTCTCCACCCGCCAGCAGGATTATCACCGTACGTTCACGCTTGATGTAATAAACCCGATAGCCGGGACCATGATCAATACGCATTTCCGAAACACCTTCACCCACTGGCTTGACATCTCCGGGATTGCCCATAGCCAGTCTTTCAATTCTTGCCTGTATGCGAGCACGACCTCTAATATCTTCTAGGCTGTCAATCCAGTTAGCAAATATTTCGGTTTTGCGAATTTCAATCATGGCAGTACTGTAGCCTAATGGCTACACTTTGTCAATAGATTCTTGAATGAATATTTATGCCCAACGTGAGCAAATAAGCGGCACTGAGCGACAGCGAAGCGTCCGTGTTAATTTGCCTTGTTAGGCAAGTCATTCCTTCCCAATGAATTCTCCTTCTTCGTTAAGAACATAAGTGGACACGCGGAAGTGAAATCGCGGCCCTGAGTGGTCATGAATGATCTGCAAGTTCCCACCGCACTTGTGCTGAAAGTCATGCGCAACATTATCTTCAGAGTTAAATCTTAGTGGAGCGGTTCTATCAGACCAGCACTTTAGGCATCTTGCTTTTGATTTTCTCCTCTTCGCAATTTCAAGCAATCCGCCAACCTCGGCTATCTCCTTGTCCAACCATTCAAGTTGATCCTGCAATTGCCTCTTCTCTGGCCGATGCCGGAAGTTGGAGAGGAGACCTCGATTCAACTCATCCTGACGATGGCGTACCTCAAGCCGTTCGCGCTCTTTTGAAACCAACTCGTTGTGCAACTCTCCTTGATTCATTCTTTCGATATCGGAATAGCTTGCACAGTCGTAACACCATCCTTTGGCACGGCCCGTCTCGACGGTCCTCCCGTTCGTGGTTTGATATCGAATCCGAATAGGGCGATACACCTCGCGTGTTTCGTAGTCGCAGCCAGTGCAGACAATCCTTGACGAATCAATTGACATAGAGGTTTCTCCTAATAACCCAGATAGTTACCTCGCGCCTAACGACCAAGCTTAGCCGTGTGAGGAACGAACATCGGCTACAGCGTCTTGTTGGGCCGGATACTTTGACCAAGGTTTGATCTTTTTTAGTATGGGGGCAAGAGAGCGCTCGATTACCTCAGTATCATGGGCGGCTTGAGCGCGTAACCAGTAACCGTTGGTTAAACCAAAGAAACGACACAGTCTTAAATCTGTATCGGCTGAAACCGAGCGCTTGCCGCTGATAATTTCGCTGATACGCTGGGCTGGCACACCTATTTCCTTGGCCAATCGATACTGACTTATCCCCATTGGCTTTAAAAATTCTTCTAATAAGATTTCGCCAGGAGTGATGGGTTCTAACTTCTTCATAATAGATACTCCTCAATGATAATCGACAATTTCGACATCTTCTGCACCTGCATCCGTCCAACAAAAACAGAGTCGCCATTGATCGTTAATTCGGATACTGTGTTGATCAAAACGATTACCCTTAAGCGCCTCAAGGTGATTGCCAGGTGGGACCCTTAAATCATCAAGTCGGCCAGCGATTTCGAGCTGCCTGAGCTTTCGTCGTGCAATCTTGGCAATATTATCGAACTGCCTGACATAATTACCTTTTGATAGCGCTTCTGTGTTTTTACATTTAAATGATCTAATCATATATCATATAATAACGCATGTCGTGATTAACGTCAAGCATGATTAATTGTGCGGCCCAACGACAGAAATGAGGCGCCGGCGCACCGACGTTTGAAAAAAACCGCCAGCTTATTTCCGGTCGCCTCGATTTTATTGTTGGCCTTCGCTGTTAATTTTCGATGCTGTTTCTTCCAAGCATTTGATTAATAAATCCCTGAATTCTGGATGAACTTTGTAATTATTTTTTATTTGACCGTGAAAACCACCACTCTCAAATTCAATTATCTGCCTAAGGTGTGGATTCGATTTCTTTGTTAGAAATTGAGAAATATTGCTGAGATAACGACCCGTCTGGCCGATGTCGTCACCAATGCCAGCTTCTTGAAGTGCTGCCTTGACCTCCTCGCGCTCATAAGCACGCGGTTCCTGAACGATTATTTCGAGGAAAGCACGAAGACGCGGCGTTAAATCGCTCGAACGAGTGAGAGACTGTATTATTCTTTCTCTTAACTGATCGTCTGGAAGATTAGCCTTTTCAAGTGAGAATGAACTCTTTCCTGGTTCCCTCTGCACTTTTTGTTTCGTTTCTTTCTTCTGGATATAATTTTTAGCTTCAGGCAGCGGTATTATTATCTCCGAATTTACGAATAGACTGCCCGTACCGTCGAGGTGCGGCGTAAGTCGAACACATGCTATGTCAATTTCAAATTCGCGAAGCCAGAGAACTGCAGATATAACTTCCGAATTGAATTCTTTTGATACCAAAATTATACGTTGCTGTTGATTAAGCTCCTCAAGTTCGCTGTCTATAAATGCTTCAATTTTATCTTGGGCGTCATCATCATTTGAGCCGAGATATTCTGCAAAGGTTTTATAAATTTCATCTTGCGTAAAACTTGAACAGTAAGATGCATATTTGATGGCCTGCCAATCGACATCAGTTCCTGAATCATCTCTTTTTAACTCAATAATTACTAATGCACCTTGCTTATCCACGGCCAAAAGATCAAGCCGCTTGCCTGAAGGCAAGAAAAGCTCCTTAGCTATTATGAGGAGTTCCTCTCCGAGAATTTTAGGCGTGCCGCTTATCCATTCTTGAATATCAAATCTCTCTTTAAGGTTGAGAGTGCCAAAGGCAGTGACTGGTATTTCAATCAGTTTTTTATTTTCAAGGTCTACTTTGTACATCTGTGTACCCCCATTGAAATATCGTTATATTTTTGGCCCAACGGCGAGTGCGACCGCGCAACTCGCCGTACGGGCGCGCGCAGCGCGGCCGTACGCTCGGCCTCTGCGGCGGCGCGTTAGCGACGTACGCAGCAGGCCGTTGTTGGCAGTCTTATGGGATGCTGACCCATTTCTGCCACGCCGGACATTTGTCGTTACCCGTCACATTCCGTTTTGGATTTGCCAAGCAGGGAGTCCGGCCCGCGTCGGCAAAGACGTAGAACGGTTTGTATGCTTGCATGCCGAACCGTCGTGGGCCTTGGTAGAAGTTGCACGTCGCGCACTTCTTGTCCGTCACCTTGAACGTTCCGTAGGCGCTCACTCGTCTTGCCCCTTCTCTTCCGGGACTTGTTCTGCGGCAAGTTCATCCCATTTTTTGTAGCAGGCCATCAACACCGAATCACGCCCTCCTGGAGCCTTGTCCTTTCTTCCAACCATGTGCTCAAGTCCAACGAAGCGAATGAGAGTGTCCAAGTCTGCTATGTCGGAAACCGCAGCCTTGGCTTCGCTGACGCTCATTCCTCTCGGGTCTGGTAACTCCTGTTCGGTTTCTTCGGGCACCTCACCGGTGCCGATGAGACGTTGTGCAAGCGCCTCCGCTCCTTTGACAGAGAGCATTTCCGGAACTCTTTCCCAATCAAACTCCTCGCCTCTGACAAGCAATGAGCGAGCGTATTGTGTGAGCATCCGTTTCTGGAGAGTAAGAAGTTCATCACCCAGTTCTTTCTTGATCCCTTCAGCTACATTCTGCCCCAAATACTCGTATCCGGCGACCAAGGCGGTCAAGCCAACGATTCGGCAACAACTGCCAAGATTCTTGTCCTCCGACTCGTCGAGTATATTGGAAGCTTTGATCATGTAGTGACGCACAGGCGTCAGGTGCTGGGTCACAATCTGGTCAGTCAGTTCCTTGCTGATGTTGGTCTCGGCAAGAAAGGCTTTCATTGCCGTGACGGCCGCCTTCAGATCGTCGATCGCGCTCCGTGCGCGATCCCGTTCCATCTTCTCAATGATAGCCAGCGACTCTGACTTGATCAGCGTGCCGAGGATTTCCGTGCTTTGCTTGATCGTCCGTTTGAGTTGATCTTGACTCCGAGCGATAGCCATGAGTGCTTCCGTCTGCACCCCCGCGCTGGTTGCCGTCTTTTCCATCGCGCCAACTGCGCGATCTGCCAACCCCATCGCCTTGTCCACAAAACCGATTATGTCGTCGCCATGCTTTTCCAAGAATCCCACGGCGAGATTGACTACCCCAGCGATTTCCAGTCCTGTCATTGTATGAGTACTCCTTTCTGCTGTTCAGATGCGTTCAAAGATGTCGTCATGGCCGACGGTGATGTGGCGGATGCCTTGTTTTGGAAGCTCGTTCTTGAATTCGACATATGCCGCATCGACCAGTGCGTTATCCTTCCCGCCGAGTTCCACTTTCATGTCGGCCAGAAGTTCGAGACGCGCCCACCGCGCCGGTGTGCGGATTTCCTTGGCGCCTGCCTGTTCGATTTCGTCCAGTTTCGCTCGCACCCGTTCATACAGCGCTTCTTTCAGATTCATTCCTCTTTATCCTTTCTGCCAACGTGGGGATCAGCCGCGGCCGTCGGCCGTCGGCTGGATTTACTTGTTGGGGCTGATCTCGCTTATTAGTATTGCATGGTCGGATATTGGGTTTTCCACCTTAGTTCCTGCGATAACGTATGAACCAAGTTTTGAAATATATATTCCGGACATATTACCAACTTCTGGACTTCCTATAGCATAATCGAGCCGAGAACGTTTTTGTCCGTTATAAGAAACATAACTCCAATTTCCTTTAGGTATTGGTAGTCGCCAATTTTCTTCGCATAAAATATTGAGACATTTCGCACCAGGAGTTCTTAGAACAGCTGGATTACAATTAAAATCGCCAATGAAAACAATATTACGACATATCGTGGATCTGATAATATCAAGCAAATTACACCAGTATGTGGTTAGATCAAAATTATTTTTATAAGCTGGAACTCGAAGTCCGACAATTTCGATGTCATATGCGGGTACAACCACATGTAAAAAATTTGAAACTGAAGCCTCATCATATGGAGGTGGATTCAAATCCCCCCTTTCATGCTTAGCTTTTGATGCGATCAAGACTTGGTTCTGACGATTCAACTTTTGGGATACTGAAATATGTAGGAATCCAATTTCATTAAGACCGTTTTTGAAAGAAAGTCTCTCTTCACCGTCAACATACTCGTTTAGTACAATAAGATCAGGTGAAATTTCATTGATTATCGAAAGTACCGCATCAGGTATCACTTTCAATTGAATACGATGATTGAGGTTCCATGATAATATTTTCATACTATTTTAGGTTATGCCCCAACGGCGAGTTGAGCGAAATCACGGCGGGCTGACATGCTTGCATGCCTGGGCCGACGGGATTTGCGCTCGAACGATTTGTTCGAGCGCGCGAATCAGCGCGTGGTCGGACTAATCGGGCGAGTGCGACCGCGCAACTCGCCGTACGGGCGCGCGCAGCGCGGCCGTACGAAAAGCTAAGCCGGAGCCGCGAAGCGGCGATCGGCTTGAGCGATTTTGTTAGATTTATTTAATTTTCTATTTGCGGATAGTTACATCCGCAAGCTCCATCATCTATGTGGCAGAGCCACCCGCAATCACTACATATCATTATTCTTGCTTGTGGCGTGTCTAAACGTGAACGACATTTCCAACAATAAACGCGCCCACGCTCATGATTAATCCAGAAAATATTTAGCCGCGGGTTAAGCCACGGATGAATTAAGCTATGGCATTCTACGCAGATTGTTACCAAGTTCGCGAACTCTGTTTTACCACCTTCTGAAAAAGCAGCAATGTGATGCGCAACAGAGTCGGCGAGCTGAACCTTGCGACCGCAACAGCAACATGCATATCCGTCTCTTTGAAGCATCTTATTACGAACCCATAGCCAATTTGATGTATAGTGTTTTCCTGCTTCTGTTTGCATTATTGCAAGGTTCGTTTTGTCGTCTGCTTCTTCAAATTTTGGATTTAACATTGCTTTCGACTTGAGAATATCAATCTCTTTCTCGACCTGAGCTTTTACATCATTCATTAGATTGGTAAATTCTTTCTTGTGATGTTTATTCCCCACAATGGCAAGGACGACTCCTATGGGAATTGCCAATGCAAACAGTTTTGCCAAAGAGTGTGCCGAAAAGAAACCGAATATGAACATCCCACCAAAACCAACAATAATCATTAGAATACCATAGCCGAAGAGCGTACTCGGACTTTCTCGCAATGAGATTGCTTTTGTGATGTGCCCACTAAATTCTTTATTGTACGGCCATATCTTAGGAAAATCTGTTGGAATTTTATTATTCATTATTTATCAATCTAACGAAAAAATCAGCCGGAGCGTTAGCGATCGGCTGTATTGTCTGGTTATGGCTTGTTTCCTAACCATCTATCAATGGTTTTGGACATGGAATTAGCTTGCTCATCATAGTTTTGTTCAACGGCCTTCCAGCCATGCGAAGTACGTTCGCGATCTTTAATTTTTTCTCGAAACATGTCGGCAATCTGATCAAATTGCTCTGTCCTGAAAATGATCGGACTACATTCAGGTTTATTTTCTATGGAGAATGAAATTAATTTATTTTTAGCATCGACTTCGTATTTGTTGATTTGCGGCCACGTGAGGGAGAGCTCTTCCTTTTTTAACAAAACGTACTGCATTATGTAATAACAGATCAGTACGCCAACCCATAAATACATGCCTACTTTAAATATCAGTTGAAACATTAGTCCAAGTAATAACGCTGCAGAGAAGATTAACGCGCCCCGCAAGATCATCTTATCGTATATTCTCTTTCCTGTGACAGTAATGTAGTCGCTAGCGAAGACTATGCGTCCTCTGCCGCGAAACTTACTGTACTTTTCACCCATGGAGTACAGATACTTTCTTATAAACTTAACATCAGCTGTAATCATGATTTATTGATCCATAACGCTGCCTTCACCGGCGCGCCGCTTTTGCGCGTCCGGTGGAAGGCGTAGTTAGGGGCTTTGCGTGTTGGGCGGCATAAAGATCCACAAGCCGACGAATCATTGCCTGATACGGAATGCGATGCTTTCTTGCCTCTGATTTAAAGAAGTCCACGCTGGATTTGCTCAATGCCATTGTGACTTTGACGTTGTCTTCTTTAAAAACAAGTTCATCCGGTCCTGGCAGAAAGTCATCAATGACCCGAAGTCTGCCCATCGGTTCATTTGTGTATTTAATTTTGGTCTTCATAGATTTTCTTGCCTCTGCGCCAATAGCCAGCGCCAATAATGCGGATGATGCCCTCGCGGTATGTGAAACGAACCGTTAAGGCCCCGTGCCCTACCCAGCCAATGCAGTAATACCGCCTTTCGCTATGACTGTGGTTCAGGTCTTCGGCAATAACGCGCTTTGAGTCTGCGAAAGCCATCTGGGCGAGCTCAAAGGAAACGCCGTGTTTCCTTTGGTTTTCGTGGTTTTTCCTTTCGTCCCAGTCAAAGCGAGCTTTGGCCATGCAGGAATGGTAGCACAGCGGAGGACGATAGCCATATATATAGCCATACTACGGTATGGGTCACAAGCCCCTAACGAAAAAATCAGCCGGAGCGTTAGCGATCGGCTGTATTGTCTGGTTATGGCTTGTTTCCTAACCATCTATCAATGGTTTTGGACATGGAATTAGCTTGCTCATCATAGTTTTGTTCAACGGCCTTCCAGCCATGCGAAGTACGTTCGCGATCTTTAATTTTTTCTCGAAACATGTCGGCAATCTGATCAAATTGCTCTGTCCTGAAAATGATCGGACTACATTCAGGTTTATTTTCTATGGAGAATGAAATTAATTTATTTTTAGCATCGACTTCGTATTTGTTGATTTGCGGCCACGTGAGGGAGAGCTCTTCCTTTTTTAACAAAACGTACTGCATTATGTAATAACAGATCAGTACGCCAACCCATAAATACATGCCTACTTTAAATATCAGTTGAAACATTAGTCCAAGTAATAACGCTGCAGAGAAGATTAACGCGCCCCGCAAGATCATCTTATCGTATATTCTCTTTCCTGTGACAGTAATGTAGTCGCTAGCGAAGACTATGCGTCCTCTGCCGCGAAACTTACTGTACTTTTCACCCATGGAGTACAGATACTTTCTTATAAACTTAACATCAGCTGTAATCATGATTTATTGATCCATAACAATTAATATACCAACTTGGTTTTTTCCGATTTGCGGAAGCATTATTACTCTTTTTTGAAACGAATGCCAAGAAAAAAGTGCTTAAAAATCAAATAAAATCAACTTTGGGTGCTTGGCATTTTGTGGTAATATGCCACTTATGCCAGGTGGGTATATCATGGGAAATTTGTCCGACAGCAAGAAAAATGACATTCTTCGGGAGTTTCAAACCTTTCTTTTGGATAAGAAATTGGCGCCGGAAAAGAATGTCTTCTTTTATGCATTGTGGGCAAGCAAATTTTTAAAGTATGCCAATAAAAAGAAAATACCGCCCGATCAATATCAGGAAAACGCCGTTATCGAATTCATCGAATCCCTGAAATCAGATATAAATCTATCCGACTGGCAGATCCGACAGGCCGGTGACGCAATCCGTTTATATTATTTTCATTATCGCGGCTTCAAACCGAAAAATTTATCGGCGGGGAAATTCGCCGACTTTACACAGGAACTGCTCACAGAAGCAAAACGGCTGATTCGGCTCAAACACTACTCTTACAGCACGGAAAAAACTTACCTGCAATGGATCAAGCGGTTCCTCGATTATGCCAGACAAACCGGCCGAAAGGAAAGCGTTGCTGCAATTGGAACGGATGACTGCAAAAATTTCCTCAGTCATCTGGCGCTTCAGGAAAAAGTGTCTGCTTCAACACAGAATCAGGCGTTTAATGCCATCCTTTTTCTTTTTCGCCATGTGCTTTGCAAAGATATGGGTAATATGGCGGAAACTGTCCGCGCGAAACGCGGGCAGAAACTGCCGGTTGTCTTCTCGGTGGAGGAGGTCAAACGATTGTTGGCCTGTTTGAACGGCAGGGACTTGCTCATTGCCGGACTGCTCTATGGTTCGGGGCTGCGACTGATGGAACTTGCCCGCCTGAGGGTCAAGGACATTGACATGGATTTGAATACGCTGACTGTGCGCAACGGAAAGGGTGATAAAGACAGAACAACCATTCTGCCGGCAGCGGTCAAGGATCAGTTAAAGAATCATTTAATCGAAGTGAAAAAGCTGCATGAAAGTGATCTTTCCAACGGACATGGTGAAGTGCATCTTCCTGATGCCCTGGGCCGCAAATATCCCAACGCGTGCAAGGAATGGGCATGGCAGTATGTTTTCCCGGCGAATAATCTCTCGGTTGATCCACGTTCCGGGAAGGTACGTCGCCACCATATCAGC
This sequence comes from Smithella sp., assembly GCA_018056685.1. Classification (GTDB taxonomy): domain Bacteria; phylum Desulfobacterota; class Syntrophia; order Syntrophales; family Smithellaceae; genus Smithella. The sequence continues at coordinate 6,444 of JAGPFC010000020.1, read as the reverse complement.
GATTCTGCCATTCAGGAGATGATAAAAAAAGCAATTAGAAAAGCCAATATCCCGAAACTTGGATCGGTGCATACGCTTCGCCACAGTTTTGCGACACATTTGCTGATGAACGGAGTTAATATCCGCGAGGTTCAAGAATTGCTCGGGCATAAGCATGTTGAAACGACAATGATTTATACTCATGTGCTGAGAGATATGTCCCATGCGCCGAAGAGTCCGCTGGATGATCTGCTGAATCATGATAAGGGAAATTCCAGAAAAGTACCAGAATAGAATATGACTAAAACGATAAAGCCAATTGCAATAGATTTGAATCCCGAATTTCAGCGTGCGCTGGATTTGATGGAAGAGACGGACAAAAATATCTTTATCACGGGGCGTGCCGGCACGGGTAAGTCAACGCTGCTCAATTATTTTTACAGCAATACAAAGAAAAATGTCGTACTTCTGGCGCCGACGGGTGTGGCCGCTGTGAATATCGGCGGGCAGACGATTCATTCCTTTTTCCAGTTCAAGCCGAATGTCACATTAGCTGCCATCAAAAAAAAGAAGGGGAGCGAAAAAGACAAAAAATCCCTTTATAAAAAATTGACCACGATCATTATCGATGAAGTTTCCATGGTGCGGGCTGATCTGCTGGATTGTGTGGATAAGTTTCTGCGTTTGAACGGTCCGGATGCCAAGCGGCCTTTTGGCGGGGTACAGATGATTTTCATCGGCGACCTTTATCAGTTGCCTCCCGTGGTGACGTCGGCGGAGCGCGAAATTTTCAGGTCGCATTACGCGAGCCCCTATTTTTTCAGCGCGAAGGTGATGGAATCTCTGGATATGGAGTTTGTTGAGCTGGAAAAAGTGTACCGCCAGAAAGATGATGAATTTATCCGCCTGCTCAACGCCATCCGCAATAAATCTGTTACGGATGAAGATGTTGCCTTGTTCAACCGGCGATGCAATCCTTCCTTTGAACTGTCCGGCAATGATTTTTATATTTCGCTGACCAGCACGAACGATCTGGCGGACAGCATCAACGAACAGCGGCTGGCGCAACTGCCGGGCAAAGTCTGGAAGGCGCAGGGATTTGTCGATGGAGATTTCGGCGCGGAATCCATGCCGACCGCTCTCGAACTGAAGCTGAAAAAGGGTGCGCAAATTATGATGCTGAATAATGATTCTTACGGGCAGTGGGTAAACGGCACCATCGGCAAAATAAAAAAATTTACCAAAAACGAGGACGGCGAGGAGGTCATCGTTGCCGATCTGGACAACGGCGAAACGGTGGAAATTGCCCCCTACACCTGGAAGATTTATAAATATTTTCTCAAGGACGAGGAACTGCATTCGGAAGAGGTCGGATCTTTCCATCAGTATCCGGTACGCCTGGCCTTTGCGGTGACGATTCATAAAAGCCAGGGAAAAACATTTGAAAAAGTTGTCATTGATGTGGGGCGCGGCACGTTCGCCCACGGGCAGATGTATGTGGCACTTTCCCGCTGTACAACATTGGAGGGCTTGGTGCTGAAAAATCCGCTAAAGAAAAGTCATGTTTTGATGGACTGGCAGGTGGTGAAATTTCTGACGGGTTTACAGTATGCCAAAGCTGCGCTGAACCTCTCCCGTGAGAAAAAGATTGCGATTCTGGAGGAGGCGTTTCAAGAAAAACAAATTGTTGAAATCGTTTATTTAAAAGCGAAAGATGAAAAATCGACGCGTAGAATTCGCCCGCTTCGTGTGGAAGAAATGGAATATAACGGTCATCCGTATCTGGGTTTGTTAGCTTATTGCCTTACGCGGAGGCAAAATCGGGTCTTTAACGTTGACCGTATCCTGCAAATTTCCTTATCCCCCGGGGGATAAAAAAATCGTCATCAATATGGCTGCTCTTGATCAGGGTGTTGATGAAGTCTCATCAGACGCGGTATTTTGTGATCCCCTGTTTTTTTTGAAATAGGCGCACAGGGTAATCAAAATAATTATCGGAACTCCCAATTCTGCGATTTCTTCGATCGCACCGGCATTCAGGGATAACCGGTGTGATACCTCAAGACCCAGCCCTTTCAGTTTTCTATCAAAACCGTCGAGACACTGAGATATGCCCAGAAGTGCACACGTCAGGAAAACACCCACGGCGATAATATCCTGCTTTTTCAAATTTATTAAGAAATCTCTTAAATGGCGCTGGATGATCGTAAAAATGATATACAACAGGAGAGCGATGATCATGACGCCGATAATTTTTTCTAAGACAGGGACATTGGCGCTTGTGTAGAATCTGATTTTGAAGATTCCTGTTGTAGTAAAGCGGGTGTCAAAGTCCAGCTCCCGGAGCATGAAAAGAATAATGAGCGTAAATATATGATAATATTTCTTTATATAGGCAAGTCTGCCCCGGTATGCCATCATAGCGACACAAAGGAAATAACCCAAAGCTGTGGCTGACTCAAGCACACCACCTTCTTTGATAAAGAATTTTCTGCTGTGCTCGTCCAAAAAGAACGTGAGCACAAATAGCCCGAAAAGCATTATGCCGGCCAGGATGAATTTGATTACGGTATTTCTGTCATTCAAAAGCATTTTTGCTTAATAATTTAATTCAAATGAACTATCAACTGAATTATGAAAATTAAAATGGGGAGTGTAATTTTCTCAAATCCCCATTCGCTTCGCTCAGGGGATAATTTGACTAACGACTCAAACTTCACTTCGTTCATTTTACCACGGCGGTACGCGGATGGTATAGTTCGCCTTACGCTTCACACTTCATCCCGACTCGTCGGGATTCGTTTTCAGCTTGGCTCACTATCGTCGAGTCTCAAATCCCCATTCGCTTCGCTCAGGGGATAATTCGACTAACGACTCAAACTTCACTTCGTTCATTTTACCACGGCGGTACGCGGATGGTATAGTTCGCCTTACGCTTCACACTTCATCCCGACTCGTCGGGATTCGTTTTCAGCTTGGCTCACTATCGTCG
>JAGPFC010000020.1:0-3373 GCA_018056685.1 Smithella sp. | reverse complement strand
AGTCTCAAATCCCCATTCGCTTCGCTCAGGGGATAATTCGACTAACGACTCAAACTTCACTTCGTTCATTTTCGTCGAGTCTCATTAAAAACACCTTGACAAAATATTTTCATTCAATAACACTAGCACCCCATGAGCGGGCGTAATTCAGCGGTAGAATGTCAGCTTCCCAAGCTGGACGTCGCCGGTTCGAGCCCGGTCGCCCGCTCCAGTATAATATCAATAACTTACATTGTTTTTAAGTTGTCAATATTTGTTGGATGGTGAATCATTTCCAACCTTATTTCCAACCCGCACGCCTGAAAATGACATTTTTCAACATCTTTTCCCGTGTCCGTTTCGGCCAAAATTATGCCGGGATATGCAAGGATCGAATGTAAGGTTTTGTTAGGTTTTTCGGAGTACTATAAAAAGGGGATTTTGTCCTTGTTTACAGTGTGCACTAAAAAAACCCGCCGGGGAAGCGGGTTTTTTTAGTGATATTGACATGTTATGATTATTTTAGTTGTCGGCTACTCTACATAGATCATATTCGTCGCCCGTTTCGTTTTCTATGACAAATAAACAAGGTTTCCCATTATCTGTCTTATGAGAACTTTGATAATCGTATGTTTTATTATCAACAGTAAGAACAAATCCATCTTGACTAACGCCATAACTGCCGCAGGGTGTCCACGCCGCATTACTGACAACTTGACCACCTTCAAGCAACCACTCCGCCCAGTATTCATAATAACTGCCGTCAAATTTAATTCCTAACACTGCATAATTTGATGTTGAAACAAAAGAATCCGGCCCGCCGCTTACGTTCAGCGTTCTTTCTGCTTGCCATTCGCCTTCTATTTTGAGTCCGCCGAAAATTACATCACCGCCGGAATATCCATCATTGTCTAAAAAAACCCAATTTTTTGATTCGTTATCTGTACCCTTAAAACCACCCCCACTATCACTACCACCGCCACCACTACTACACGCCGGAAGTAAAAAAGCCATACTAATTAACAATGCAAAAATAACTCTGAAAAAGTCACGACATTTTGCCTTACGGAAATTTATCATTTGACCGCCTCCTATAATTATTTTGATGAATCTTTGATTTTTAGTGGTTTTTATGTGGTACGATTCTAGCATAGATCATTTATAAATAATAGTCAATGCCCTTTAATGAGGGATTACTATTGATACTTGTCTTTGTAATGATAGGATTTGCCAGGTTTTTCGGACACTATAAAAAGGGGAATTTTAGGACACTATAAAAAAGTGATCTGGTCAAGTAAAAACGGACACCCGGTTAATCTGCATTAGCCAATAACAAGGCCGCGATTTAATATTTATTTCATGTTTTCTCAGGAGATAATGTTAATTATTGTTAACTGCGCTCCCGCCCGTGCGTATTGTTCCGAAAACCTCATCTATTGATAAACTGAAAAGCCGGTGCATAATGAAAAGATGGAAATTTATTGTCTGCCCCTGTCTTAAAGGTTCCTTAATAACCTTATAGCTAATTTCTTTATTATTGGCATTAGGTCAATTAAGGGGTTATCCTGCCGGAGGATTTCATCTATTTAGATTATAGCATTTCTGTATCTCTTCAGCCTCTTGTTCTTTATACTTAGCCATCTGTTCATAAAAATTATTTATTTGTTCCGTATATCCTTTGCCTTTACTTTGTATATTTTGCCTCATATTTTCATATTTTTCAGTAACTCTGCGAACGCAACTATCCCTAGCAATAAACGCTTTTAAGCGTCTTTCCTCTTCTGCTTTTCTTTGTTTTTCTCTCATTATTTCTTCTTTCGTTAGTGCAGGTTGAGCAATGGGGGATTCAACTCTGGGTACTGGTGCAGGAGCAGGCACATATTCAGGAGCAGGCACAGCTTCAGGCGCAGGTGCAGCTTCAGGCGCAGGTGCAGCTTCAGGAGCAGGCACATATTCAGGAGCAGGTACATATTCAGGAGCAGGTGCTTCAACTTGAGGACCCATCGCTGGTGCAGCTTCTTTTTGAGATAAAGATATATAATAAGAGATAATCAAAGCCGCCAATATTCCGATGATAATCATACAAACAAATGCCCATATTACCCACCTGTTGACTCCACCTTTACGTTTTAGAGACTCAACTTGTTTAGTCTCATCTGTAATAGAAGACTGCGCGGCACTAATCTTTTCTATTTCCGCATCTTCGTTGACAGAAGTTACAGGCCAACGGTTTACAACAAGACATTCTGCCATTAAATCGTGAAAACCTTGTTTCTTTTGTGTGAAGGCAACCATGATGAATCCGACAGAAAGGATCAATCCAGAAATGAACTTTCCAAAGTGGCGGCCTGTTGCCCTGCCAAAACCAATCCTATTTCCATTCAAATCAGTAACTTTAATTCCCAGGAACATTTTTCCGACAGTACCTTGATAAGAAGAGCTTTCCATTAAGGCGTGATATACCCACCAAATAATTATACCAACTAACGTGCCAAGGTTTTCCCAGTCTTTGGTATTATAATTTACATTGGCAGAAACAAATAATGGCACTAATATGAGTGCAATTAGAACCATTCCAAACAATAAAATGATTGAATCTATAAGCCATGCCGCGACTCTTTTCCAGAATCCAGCATATTGAATTGGTTGCTTTATCTGTCTTGCTAGGGGATGTGTTACGACTGTACTTTGCTGCGCTGATGATGGTTGTGCAGACATTGTGTTGCTGTTATCAGATACATCTGTATTTGAAGATGTCTCTTCTTGTTTATTAAGCCATTCCCCACAGTATCGACATTTTACAGCAGAATCCTGAATCTCTTCCTGACAAAAAGGACATTTTTTCATAACCTGCCTCGCATGAATAAATATTGTGATTGGAACTATTATTGATCGTGCAAATTGCTCCTGTTATGTAATGCAAATAATCAAAAGCCACAGTGGCTTTTATTAATATTGATTGCGGCGAGTAAAATTCCATTTCGGTCCAGATACGTATAGTTGTATCGAACATCCATCTTCAGCATTTTGATCGTATTTTCATTGCTGCATTGATTTTTCACCAGTAGCGCTTTTATCTTATTTTCAAAGTCTATTTTGTCTATCTCTTTTTCCGACACGTTGATCATTGTGTATTTATATGCCACGTGCTTGCCGGCACACATTGTCACATCCAAACGAGTTTCTGAATCAACCATCATTGGCAACTGTTTATTGATTTGTTGAGAGGCCTCTAGCAATGCTTGTTCTATTGCTCTGTCAATTTTCCCTTGCTCATAATTTTTTACGGATGATTTACCAAGATTCTTGCCAATAGCGCTGGCAAAGGCGATGATGATCAGTAATCCAATCACTGCACCAATTTTACCGAGAGTTTTCATGATATGATTCTACT
>JAGPFC010000049.1 GCA_018056685.1 Smithella sp. | reverse complement strand
GACTTTGCCGTTTTGCCGATAGCTCTCCACAAGGTGGTAGTAGGTCTGTCCGGCGGAATTGGTGGTCGCTTTGATAAACATGGATCGTGTTTACCACGATTATCGATAAATGCAACATATTATTGAATAGAATGTTACTTTGTTCACTACACTTCTGAAAACATCAGAACACTTTCGTTGATATTATTAACGTTTTCTCACTGAAATCCACGTTTGCTGTCAAAGTCGGGAGAATTATTAAACCAGTTCATAGTGTTATATGTATGCCTAAAACTTTTATTGGACGGCCGTGAATTATTGCCAGTCTCGTAAACAGTCATCGTTGTCACCCTGATCTGGACCTGCGGGAGACAGACTGTGTTTTCTGTTTTACCGTCCGGTTGATTGTAAGTTTAGCTTCGTCTAATCGTAAGTCAGTCAGAGAATATCCTGCGGCATTTTTCCAATTCCTCGGCTGTGCCATAAAGCGGAAAAACCCGGCTTCAAGAAGAATCAAAAAATGAATTAAGTATTATGTCCCTGAATTACCTTGAATTACCAATTTAATTTCGAAGGGGATAGCACCGCAACCAATAAGGGCTGCATTGTCTTCCATGTCGAAGGTATAAACCGGTTGATTTCTTTTAAAAGCAGCATGGACGGTTGTCCATGTCTTGCCATTGGGGGCGGCGTAGGGAACAAAAAGCGCATCGGCAAGCGCGGCAACCAGATTGTTACGCTGGACGGCTTGCGCGGCTGTAGTATGTTGGATACTGTCATTAAACATGGAAAGGACAAGCAATCGCTCTTCATCAATCGCCTGTCTAACCTTTGAGCCAAGGCGCATGCCTTTAAGCCTTCTGGCCGGGCAGAGAATGATCGGTTGTTTGCCGCGCAATAAAATATCCAGGCAATCCTGTTCCATTGGCGAAAGAAAACCACCCGCAACGGTAATACCGGCATCCTTCAGGGCGCGGATAGTATCGAAGGTTTTGAGCACAATGCTGCCGGGGCACTGTATCGAGCAGACGAGGCCCAGCATCCGGTTTTGCATAAGCACCGTTTCGCCCAGCGCAAAAAGCGCGGCAGGCGCAGCAGCGCCAAGACGGGTTTGCAGAATTTTCGGGTACGCACTGTCTGTGCGGCGGATGGTTTGCAAGCTTAATGTCATAGGTCTCAAAACGAATTATTTTTTATGTTATAGATATTTACCTATGGCCACGCAATATACATATTTCGCCGTTATACTGATTTCAGGAACATCTTGACTTCGTCAAAAACGCTGTGATCAAGCGGCCAATATCCTCTTTGGGCGGCAATACCGAGAGATAAGGTTGGCTCTTCTTGAGCGCTGAGAAAGACCCGCACACGCGCTTTATTCAACCATTTTTGCTTTGGACCGGCAATATTTTGCTCTTTGAGACAGGTCAAATACCTTTCAACACATATACTTGCGCTGTGGTTATTAACAGAGGCAAGGCAAAGATCCTCAAGCGCGCCCCTTTTGTTTGCCCCTGGGAGAATCATGACAATGACATCAGGGGAACCGTTACGTTTTACTTTCGACATAACTTTCTGGGGAGCAGGGAGGTTTACTTGCTTCAGGGCGTCGCCAATGCTTTGCAGCGCTGCTTTAGGGTCGTCATCGGCATCCCGCGCGATGCCCAGGGAAACGATGTCGTAAAAGTCGGCATCATTAATCAATGCCTTAATATTATTGGAGAATTTATATTTGCCACCGACAGGTATCACTTGAATTTCGTTAATCTCCATCAGTTTCAATAAACCGTTGAAAAATTCTTCTTCATCTCTTCCTTCTACAAGAAGCAGTTTCTTTTTCTGCAATTTTATCGGGACATTCCTAATTTCTGTTCCGCATGAGAGACATTCAATCTTCTTCATCCCCGCACCTCAAGAGGCATGGACAAAGCGGCTTCCAGACTGTTTTTGTCATAGGTGACGGCTCGGATTTCGCCGTTATTTCTATCCAGTCGATGAAGCCTGAAACGATAATGTTCTCTTTCCATATAAACCTCATGCGCGGCAACAAGACATTCGTGACTGTGGGTGGTAGCAAATATCTGGGTATTGAAAAGGCTTGCCGTCTCGGCAACAACTCGCCACATATCCTTCAAGACGGAATGATGGACGCCATTTTCAATTTCATCCACCAGCACCACGCCGCCTTGAGCCTCCCCGATAGCCAGGATCAGTGAGGCAAGCCGACGAGTTCCATCGCCAAACAGGGCAAGAGGAACCGGTTCGTGGTTGCCTTTCAAATTACCCCACATCATGGGCTTACCCTGAGGGGAAAGAATCTCGATTTTTTCGAGGCGCGGTTCGATCACTTGCAGAGCTTCCAGCAGCAGGTGATCCCTTTTCTTCATGATCAATTGACTGAAGCGTCGATTTTCTTCCACGGCGTTTGGAATACCGCGGGAATGTAAAAATATACCCCGCAATGAGGCAGGACGTCGCGCGGGCGTTTTCATGCGCAATTCAAATCTGAGAAGGTCTCCCTGACCGACCTGGTAGGGCACAGCAACAACTTTCGCACTTTTCCCTTTTTCTGCGGCATAGTCAAAGCTAATTTCGATGCCTGAACTCCTGATAAAATCCGCTCCTTCTTTTGGCGACAATTCCTCAATAACTGTCGCCTCGGCTGCTTTTACTGTAATGGTTAGCGTGCGTTTGATGTCTTTTATAGTCGTGGCGGTAAGCTCAATGGATTTGTTGTCCTCAAATTGCCAAAATAACGAGCGCCAGGAAGAAAACATTTCCAAGCTTAATCCTCGCCAATTATCAATCCGTAACGCCAGTTCCGGATTGATTTCGCCAATATGAAGAAACAATGCCTCCAATAAGGTGGTTTTCCCCACATCATTCTTGCCTGTAATCAGATTGACTTGTTCCAGCGGTTCAAGGGTGATTTCTTTCAAACACCGAAAACGTTGTATCCTGAAGCTTGTATAGGGTAACAATGTATCGGCTTTTTTTTGCGCCGTCATATAAGGAGCAACATCCTCCCTGACTGATTCCGCTGCGCGGCTTTTGCCATTTTTTTTCCCTTTTACCTTCATGATGCGCTCCTCAATAAGTTGGCCTTTAATTACTGTATATCACATCAATAATGGCTTGTAATTATTTGTTTTATTCATTGTCATTTTAAAATCCCGCAAATCCACCTTATAATCGACAACCGGTCAACGTATGACATAATAGTTTGCTCTGGCCCTGTCTTCGAGCCTGACGGTTCTTAGAGATGTAGGGCGGGCTCTCCGAACACGCCGTTGTTTGCAATTCCGGCATGCCGCCTATTCATCATCCCCGTTTTCATCGCCGGCGCTTCCCATGCGGTATTTGATGTCGTAGTTGATGATGAAATCCAATTCCTCGTCGGTAAAACCATAATGCTTCCCCAATACACGGTCAATTTCGTCAATGATGGGCTTACTCAGCCTAGGCTGGAAAGTTTGAATTGAAAGTGTTCCATACGCACCGTAGTTGTTGGTTAGTGTTTTCGCGTTCAGCTTGAAATCCTTCATCAATCTCTTCACAAGCCTTTTTATTTGCGCCTTGATATCACTGCTGAATCTGGAAATAGAGCATGGGAACGCATCTATTTCCCGTTTGTTTACATTTCTGACGTCAGAGTAGGTATTGAAAAACCAGAAGAAGATGCCTGAGTTTAGAACGGCGAGAACTAAGTCTCTTTCGATCTCGTTTGATAACGCAATAGTCTTAAGTTCCGATGGCTCAATCAGCTTGCCTTTTGAATTTCTGATTTCAGGAACAAAGTCGAAGAATTGAACGAAATATCGTACCTTGCGGGTGTAATAGACTATATACTGCGATGTCTTCCTCCAAAAGGCATCGAGCCTATCTTGTTTGTCTCCTAGCTTTTCCAGGATGTTTCTTTCCAGCGTACTTGCTATCTTGGGAAGTGAAGAAGAAACTAAGTCGGGTGTCTGACATTTACCGGTAAAATGAATCGCGGGAAAGAGATGAGACCTCTCATCCGAGAACCATCGATGATACTTGGAGGCGTGTAGATTGCCTGCTGCTTCACTCCCGTTTGACAGCCAAATCGCAAGACGTTTTTCAACTCCATTGAAGAGCTTCGAAGGACGCTCCGCAAAGCCCATAAACCATGAAGTTTTTTGATCACAGAGAAGCCGCTCACGTAAAGCATGAAAGCCATCCGTTCCGACAATTGACACTGGGACAATCATGCCAAATGTCCCCGTCGACCCAATGAGATCTCGGGATCTTTCCATGACATAGGCATAGAGGTCACCACATTCTTCGGTGGAATAATCACGAATGCGATAAGTCTCTTTGACATTTTTATATTCAACATACGGTGGATTCCCGATAATGACATCAAATCCCCCGCTGCTCATAATGCCGTAAAATTCTACGAACCAGTGGAAGGGCTGGTGGCTGATCTTCCAGGCTTCGAGCGCCTTATGATTCTTCACGTCGATGCCGTATTCGCCAGCAAGATAGCGATCGAGCTCATCATCAAGTTTAGCAAGTCGCTTGCGGAGTTCCAGCTTGTCATTGTGGGTGATTTTGCCGCCATGGATAGTCTGCTGGGCGCGAAACTGCCTGAATGCCCTTTCGACCATCTCTGCATCTTCTTCGATGCGGGGTAGCGATTGAAGGCGAATCCAATCGCCTTCCATAGATTTTTTAACCTGTTCCAATGAGGCAAAGCCGACCAGCGTATTGCCTGCGCGAATATTGAAATCGATGTCCGGCAAAGGCTCGATCTGTTCTACCGCTTCCACCTGGGCTACGAGCTTGAGGAATAGGCGCAGCTTACAGATTTCAATTGCCTCTTCCATAATGTCCACGCCAAAGAGGTTGTTGATGATGATCGACTTGAGAATGAAGTAGCGTTCATTGGGGTGCTTTGCGATCTGGGCCAGGACTTTCTTGAAGTCGCCGTATTGTTCCGGATGGTGCGGTTTGCTTTCAAGATCCTCGATAAACCTTTCCATCCGCTCCAGGCAGTCGCTGTAAAGCGTCTCCAGAATCCGCAGGGCGGCGAACAGAAATGCCCCGGAACCGCACGTCGGATCAAGAACCGTGACCTTCTCGATGGCCTGCCAGAAGGCGCGCAGCAGTTCCGGCCCTTCGGCATTGATGATGGCATCTCGGGCCAACTGCCATATATCAAGGTTCAACGTGATCAGGTCATTGATCTGGTGGACTTCGCCCTTATGGAGCTTCTTGCGGAACTCCAGGCAGCGGTTGCGGCGATAGACGTATTCCCGCCAGGTCTCGGTGACGAGCCGCAAAGGGTCTCCGGCCGGGGCCTGTTGGAGGTTGTAACGGTTGTCGCTCATACGGGCGCTTGGATCGTTCATGCCCGTTTGCACATAGTCTGGCAATTCGGTTTCGGGAACGACCGATCCGTCTTCATGGATCACCCCATGACGGACAGCGGGGTAGATGTAGCGGTCGGGGTTATCGCGCAGCAGCCGCCAAAGGGCGCTGTCAACGTTGAATGCTATCGCGCACTTCTTTTGGGCAGCGTCAAAGATGAATGGGATGACGGTATTCTTGCTGATGTACTCGGTGATGTCTTCCTTGGTGTAGTACGCCCCCATTTGCTTCTGGTTGACGTATTTCTCAAAGATGTAGCCCACCACATCTGGGTTGATCTCGTTGTCGGCCCGCAAGGGGCGCTCGTCAAGATGCCAGGAGTACTGGTCGAAGAAGTCGAAGAGCTTCTCGAACGCCTTGTCCGGGATATCGATCTCAGGGTAACGCTTTTCAAGGTCGTGGACTTCAAAGAAACCGCCGTTAAGGAAGGGGACCTTCCCGAGTAGCTCTTCCATGATCGGGTCGAATCGGCGTTCCTCGGGCGATCTGCCCAGGCCTTCGTGAAAGAGACGTAGGAGAAAATAGCGGTAGAAGGATTGGAACTTGTCCTTGCCCCGGGCCTGCTGAACCCTCTGCAGGCGATTGCGCAGGTAATCCGTGTCACCGTCAAGAAAGCCCTTCTTCTGGATGAAGTAGATGAACATCAACCGGTTGAGCATGAGCGACGTGTACCACTGAAGATCTGCTTCGGCCTTGATGCCCTTGACGAAATTGAGGAAGGCGGTGTGCTCGCTCTTGAAGCGATCGTAAAACCGCTTGGTAATCCTGTCCACATCAAAGGCGGCGCGCGCCCGTCCGGCTACATCCACAACGGTTATTTCTTCTTCCTCGTCAAGGCTGACCGCTATCTGGTCGAGTCGCTGGATCAGGGGATCGCCGGACTGGCGGATGTCAAACCGATGGTCGCGACTGGCCAGGGGTTTGCCCTGCTCGCGGCGGACCCACTGCCAGACCTGCTGGCCCTTTGCTTTGTCAGCGTAAATGACAAAATGCTCGCGCACGGATTTGGTCGTCTGGTGATCGATCTTCAGACGAGTGGCACGGTCAGGAATTGGCCCATCGCAAACGAATGCGACGAACCCCCGTTTCTGCGCGAGAGCGCACAGGGGGATGTTTCGGTTTTCCACCGGGATATCCACCTTGATCTGGCAGTTATCCCAACCGAGATGCTCGCGAAAGAGCGTACTGAAATCGAATGATTTGAGGCACTGGCGGACTTCGGCGACTTTAATCTTCATGCTTCTACCCCTTTACATCCTCACTCTTTAAGCCAAGGGAACAAATCACCTGCGGTTCGGTCGATTCAACATTCTCAGCAACGCGGCAAAGGCGGGCATCGGCGTGAAGCGACAGCACCAGCTCGGCCAATGTTTGGTTGCTGATCCCGCTTTTGAGCTGCCGGTTCAGTGTGTCGGTTGCGGACTGTAGCAGCGGATATCTGTATATTTCCTCAATGGCCTTGCGCAGTTCAGGTGTATCGAAAAGGGTGCCTTTGATTTCTTCGGCGTATGCTTTTAGACGCTCGTACGTCCGGAACCGTGCGCCGGACGGGCGGCCGAGTTGGCCGCCAACGGATCTCTCGGTATCCACTATCAATTTCACCCCTTTGGCGACCATCTCATGGTGATCGTTGTGGCGAGGCAACGCCGGGGTCTCGGGGTGACACTCAGCGGCTTTCAAAATTGTAAACTGTGATTCGGTTACGCTGTTTCCCTTCTTGTCGATCCAGGCTAGGGCATCATTGCCATCGGCGGTTCGAAGGTATAGCAGCGCTCCTTCCGGTTGACTGGCCGCCGGCTTATGCGGCCGCGTCGAGTAAACCACGTTCGGCATGGATGGAATGATCTTCTCCAGTTCAGGATTTCGATCAATGGCGTTCTTCCATATCTGATATGCATAAGAAGCCAGGTCAACCTCGGTGTCTTCGTCGCCGTCGAGGATGCCCGCTTTCTCGGTGAACAGATCACGCACAACCTGGGCATTGTCCTGATCTTCAAAGAATGTCTCGTCAGTGCCAACGACCTCGGCGTTCTCCCGCAGGCGCTGGCGTACCCGTGCACGCAGGCGGATGATCCTCTCCACACCATCGGCAGGTAAAAACGAGTAGCACAGTATCGTATCCGACTTCTGCCCGATACGGTCCACACGTCCGGCGCGCTGGATCAGCCGAATGATGGCCCAGGGCAAGTCGTAGTTGACGACGATCGAACAATCCTGAAGGTTCTGGCCTTCGCTGAGCACGTCCGTGGCAAGAACCACGCGCAGCTCATCTTCCGGGTCGATCCGTTTGTTGTTGCTCACGGGGCTGAAACGGTAAGCCATCCCCGTAGGATCTTCGGTATCTCCGGTTACGCCTTCGAGAGCCTGCAGTCCGGCTGCCTTGAGTTGGCCGGCAAGATAATCCACCGTGTCGGCAAACTGTGAAAATACAAGGATTTTGTCCTTGGCGTGTTTTTTGGTGAGGAGAGTGAGCAGTTCCCGCAGCTTCGTGTCGCGTTTCGGGTCCCAACCGCCTGCCTTTTTCAGAATGTTCATAAGTGACTTGATGTCCCTGCGCAGGTCCTTGGCCAGATCATCATTGAAGAGGTCAGACTTGAGCCACTTGAACCTTCGGCGGAATTGTTTCGCATAGGTGTCGTATAAATCGGATGCTCGCTCCCGAAATTCCTTTTCGGTTGTCACATGCGGACCGGTAACGGCAGGACCTGACGTCATATTGTTATTGTCGTCCCCGTCGGCTGCTGGATCCCACAAGTCGCTGTCCTGGTCATTCGCCCAGGTATCAAGCATGCCTATGTCTTGTGTTCCGATGGGAAGGGGCAGTTTATTCTCGATTGCATGGACGCAGATAAAATTGCGGAGGATGTGCCGCTCGACGGATTGAATAAAAGCCTGCCCGCTGCTCTCCAACCGCTTGAAGAGGTTCGTGCGGCAAAATCCCTTCAGCCGAGTGCCGGCACGGGACAAATCAGCCAACACCCTGGCTTCGTCGGGCGTCGGCGGTTCGTGGGGTGTCGGCTTCACATAGTTGCCCAAGCCGTATCTTGGCAGCGACAGGCTGTTCACGGTATCGACCACATCGTCGGAAAACAAGCTGGTATATGGATCGTTGGGGTCCCCCTCGCTGATTGCGAACTTCACCGTCATGGGAATGCGTGTGGGGAAATAGGACCTGGTTCCGTCCGAGAATTCGAGGTACTTTCGTTTGCGCTCCGGGTCCAGCTTGGCGTAGTTATCCTCGATGAAGCTTCGGGTGCGGCGGACAAGATAAAGCCGCATGAGATCCCGCCAGTCGTCAGTGTATTCGCTCTTCTCAAAGGCTGCCAGTGATCGAGTGGGGCATTGGTGGCGCTTGATAAATTCCATCTCGCCCAGCTCCCGGATCAACTTCTCAGGTCGAATGCCGATGTCCTTCTTTTCGTCAATGAATAAGCGGAGCTGGTTGGACAGATCCAGATAGGTCTTGTTGTATGGTGTGGCCGAAAGCAAAATCACGCGACAGTCGTTGGCGGCGATGTACTCAGCGATGGCACGATAGCGGCTACCTTCCCTGTTTCGCAGGTTATGGCTTTCATCGATCAGTACCAGACGAAAGCGTCTCAAGTCTGGAAGGTCCCTTTGCGCCTGGGTGATGGAAAGCACCCTGGCCCGGAGGCGATATTGCTGACGGTAATCCTCCCACATGCGTGTCAGATTCTTCGGACAGATAATGAGTGTTTCAACGCCGTGATCATCCTCGAAGATACGGGCAAGCGCGGTTGCCATCAAAGTCTTGCCGAGACCCACAACGTCTCCGATGACGACACCCCCGCGGTTGTTCAAGTGGTGAGCGGCGATCTTCACCGCCGCCTTTTGGAATTCAAAGAGCATGTTGCCGAAATCGCCGGGAATGCGGAATTCCGTCAACCCGGCTCGTGCTTCCTGGGAAAGGTGATAAGCCATCTTCACGTATATATGATACGGGGGTATCGGCTCGGGGCGCGCCCAACTGGTGTTGATGATCTCAACGAGTTCCTTGGAAATGTCAACGCAGAACCTGTCGTCCCAACGTTCATTGAACCACTTGGCAAGCTTGTCACAGGCGTCGTGGTCCAGGACATCTACATTGAGTTCACCCTGCTTTGAAAGTCCGGCCAAAGTCAGATTGCTGCTGCCCAGGTACCCGATCTTGGGGTTAAGGGGGTCTTGCCGGAAACACAGATAGAGTTTTGCATGAAGCGGATGGCGAAGGAATAGCTTCACAACCAGTTTCCGCAAGGTAATTTGCGCCGCGAGACGGCGAAGCCCCTCTTCATCATCGTTTGTTGGAATCCCCACGGTCAGTTGATTGCGAAAATCCTCCGCGAGCTTTCGCTTCAAGGCGATGGCCGTTGCCTGATCAATCTGCTCTTCGCATTTAACCAGGCTCATGGCTGAGCGGAGTTGATCCTGCGGCATCTGCTGCATGCCAACCAAAAGCCTGCAGCAACGACCGTCCCCGCCTGCCCACTTCTCGACCAGTGAATCAACCTTTCGCCATCCACGCAGGTTGAAATAACCAACACAGAAATCCGCCCGCTCGGAAAGACACATCGCATCTTTAAGCGCAGATAAAAGATGTTTTTCTATATTGTCGAATATTTGAGGCATAAAGCTACTGTCCTTCAGAAAATGTGCAGTCAATCAAAGCAATGGTCGCTATCTTCAATATTTTCAGTGCTTTTGCATTATAATCAGAAGATATGCATTATTGTAGCTTTTCGGCATAATACAACTTATCGAAAAGTTTGCAAGAATATTATTGAACCATATCAAGGGGTTTTCGGATCTGTTAAGAGAGGGATATGAAAACCATAATTTTAGATTATGCCACGTCGCTTTTTTTCTTTCAGGTATTCTGACTTTTACAAATCCCCTTCCCGCAGAACGCGGCCGAAGCCGTTTTCTTCCAGATACCAGTATGTGAAATGTTTGGATAGCCAGCTTGCGGCCTTTTCTTCTGCCAAGGGGCGAAAGCGCGACGTGTAGATCACCGGAATAGCATAGCGGGCTTCCAGGGCGTCGAGCGTTCCTGAGACAGCGTTCGGGTGGGCCAGCGTTTCGTATTGATCCTGATCATATGAAGACTTGATGTCTTCATAGCTTGCTTCAATCAGCAGGGCTTTCCATCGGTATTTTGACATTTTCTCGCATTGTTTGAAAAAGCGGGCGCGTTGTTGAATGACAGTTGTGATCAGATCTGTTAGCGTTTTCCGCTCCAGGATCAGCAATTGCTCCATGCCCTCAACGCTGTAATCACCGGCTTTCAGCGTCCGGCTTTTTGATTCGGCGATCCAGTTCGAAAACCGGCTGAAGTCAAAGGGATACTTTTCCCGTGTGTCGATCAAGACTACAGGCTTTGGAATCTGCCGGGTGATGCTGTGGCCGTTTCGCTTGACAATTAGCCTGCCGGTAGGTGGCGCCGCGGTTTGAGTTATCAGTTCTGCTATCATGTTCACCTAGCACCATGAAAAGATTATTTAGTATGGTGTCATCGAGGGACTAAATCTCCGGAGAATTCAAAAAGGCGTAAATCTTTTCCGAAGCTCCCCTGACAATTTTCATAAGGTCTTTTTTCCATTTTTCAGGCATGCCCAGATATATTTCCCGCATCTTCTTTCTTTGGTTTTCATGCTCTAAGAGATATTCTCCAATCTGCCGTGCAGTCTCGATATCCTTTTCCCTTTTAAAAGTTTTGTTGCGCCTCCCGCTTACTATGAACTTGTGCAAAACATAGGCGGCCGGTTCCGGCACATTAAGTAAAATCCTCCTGAAAGAAATTTCCATTACGTGGCTCTGAATAAGATCAAGATACCGCAATCCCTGGGCATTTACGTGAAGCTTATCAATCGTATATGGCTTTTCTCTGCCTCTGCCTCTTTCAGGTGTCAGGAATTCAACATCAAGATCAGGATGGACATATTTCTCATAACCATCCAGGGGTGATACTTGTCTGTCAAATCCCAACTTATTTAAAATCAGCGATACATCAATTTCTTTATGAATGCGTGGAGGATTAGGAACAAGAATATCCAGATCGGCAGTACGTTGCGCGGAAATTTCCACCGGATTGCCAAAATATTCCTTATAAACGAGAGGGCACCAGCCGCCGATGAGAACAATATACCGGAGGACTTCCGCTTTTTTCAGGCTGAGTAATACGGCAAAAAACAGATCATGTTCTTTTTCCACGAAGAGACCTTTCGATTTCCCTGAGATTTTCCTTCACCTGTTGGAGTTTAGCCTCGTATTCTTTTCTCTGTTTCAATTTTGCGCAAAGAGCCTTCCGCTCTTCAGGGACATCTTTCCCGATATAATCAAAGACAACCTTTTTGTCTTTACGATACGCAAGATAAAGATATTTTTGGCCGCCTCTTTCTTTTACCGATATTGCACCCTGTGGATATTCCGAAATCTTTTTCTTGTAGAAAACGATTAGATTTTGCAGCCGTTCATGTTCGTCTTCCAGAATGCCTCTAATGATTCCCATAAGCCACCTTTGCCTAACATAACGATGAAATGATATATATTGTTAGGCAAAAAGTCAATTATAAGTTTGCCTAACAATTATATGATTTTCATATAATTGTTAGGCAAATGCTGGAAATAACTGTACCCCCTTGTCTCTTCTGAAATGTCCTATGAGTATTATAAAAATGGTTAATACACAATGCATCCTCAAGTGTTTTGAAACAAAGCGTCCCTTCAAAAACCAATCATTGAGTAATTTAAGATCAGTCATTGAGTAAATTGCCTCGTGATTATTTATAATCAATGATAATGATGCATTAGGAGATTAATGATGCGATCTGACGCGGCAGGCCTATCGGGTGATTGGTGAAATCAAGAGTGAATTCAAGATCATGATTGACAAGGAAAAACCGCTGCCCGGCGGCGAAATCCGGTATCGCCTGGACAAGGAGTTCATCCGGCGGCTTTCTGACATCAAGGCAGCCGACCTATTCATCAGGAATAATCAACTGGCCCTCTGGAAAGCAAATGTGATATGAAGGTGGCCATTCATTTCAATAGCGGGATGCAATCTCAACGCGCGGGACAAAAACCGTCAGGAAGCGGGATGAATGCTTGACGGGCGCG
>JAGPFC010000048.1 GCA_018056685.1 Smithella sp. | reverse complement strand
ATCTGAAAACACTTTTGACAGATCTTCATGCAAGCCCCAGATAGACGCCAAAGCCCCTCGGGATACGACCATGGTGGTACATTTCTAAAAGTGCCTGTTTCAGGCTCCCATCCCATCCTGCGGGCGGTGTGAAATTTCTTTCCGACAACAGCTGTTGTGCCCGCGTGATGATTTCTTCCTTTAACTGCTCAGGGACGTCCTGCCAGATCTTCTTTGACTTGACGCCTTCCGGCAGGGTTTTGATTAATTCTGTAACAGATGCAACTTGAAGCCTACCGGCCTGGTAAATATTTCTTGCCGGCACACTAGGCCTTCTTATCGGTTCTTCGGTATTGGTTTCATGCGAATGACTTAATTGCGCTGGGATTGCGGCCACCGGCTGCAGAATCGTAGTAATTGTTTCTGTGTCCCTTGGGATATTAGGGTGCAACAACGGTTTAGGTTTCAAAACAGCAATCTTTTTGTTTCTTGCTTTCAACCTTTCCCATCTTCTTTTGCGTCGTCTCTTCAATTCTTTCCTTCGCTCAATAAGATGTGACATATTCCCTCCTAAACGGTTCCATCACCATAAAACAGATCAAAAAACCAAAGACACTGCGTTACGATAAAAGGAAGGAATTCGCAGGCTTCAACAGGAAAATCGGGAAAAGCTGCGGCGAATTCGCTTTGTGAGAAACCTTCGAACTGCCTGCTTGTTTCGTCGAATTTGCCGAACCAGTATTCAAAAATGGTGTCGGCATTATCCAACGAAACCGCCATGCCTGCCGGAAGTGCATCAGCCAAATCCTTTTCTATCAGCGGCTTGATGTGCGGCTCATCTATGACAAACCAATGTCCGGTTACATTCGTCAGGGACCAGTTGGCTAGCTTGGGTCCGATGCCATAAATGCTTCGAAGATAAGTTCTTATCTCTCTTTCAGATTTCATGTCCTTTAGAAAGTCGGAAATAAAGGAATTTTCGCTTCGGTGATACAGGTCCCGAATGATCTTCAGACAGGCAAGAAGCTGATTAGTTCCATCATCCCCTGGAATTGAAGGTGCGAGCCTGCGATAAGCTGGACTTTGCTTGGAGATCTCTCTTAGAAGCGTTTCATCGACAAGCGCTCGTCTAATATCTCCCGTAGCCTTTACCAGTGGTCCCTCCGCCTCTTCCCAGCAGCGGAGGAGGTCTTTTTTGAATGTCCTGTGGGTGTTGCGAAAGGCCTGGACGATTTTATCTTCCACATTTCGGTCGAGAAGGGCTGTTAGAAAGAAGAGGTCTTTATCCTCGCGATTCGCATGAATGACGCGTTCCTTCAATTGCGCCGTGACATGAGCAACGATTGATGCATGTTTCGGTGAATGGAATTCATAGGTAATCTTCTTCCCGCCGATCGCTTTTAGGTAGGTGGCAACTTTTTCTGCAACATTATCTCCGGCAATGGTCGAAGTCATCGTCGGATTACTCATTCTTGGTCGGCGGATAACCTTTTCCGGCTTGTCTGACGGTATGATGTCACAAGAAGTAAAATAAAACTGCTTTCCGTATTCCGGACGGCGTGGATTAACTCGCCAATTTCCAACTAACCGAACCTTATTACTTTCGTAGGGTGGATTTGAAGAATCAATGGTGCCTTGACACCACAACTCACGCCCATCTATCGCGTGCAGTAAAAAAATCCGGTAGTCGCTCGTAAAGGGCCTGAAACGTACGATAGATCCTCTGACTTCCTCCTGATGCTCGGTTGACGCCTCTTTGGCCGGAGAACTCGTTACAGCCGGTGTCTTATGAGTGGCCTTATCAATCGCGGACAGCAATACATAATCTGAAAAATTGAATTGTTCTCCCATGCTCTTGTATTTTGGATTATTGCTGACCCCCCATTTACCAAAGAGCTTAACATTCGCACCAGTTGTAAGATCACGGAAATCTTTCCCAGGCGCGGCGTTGCCTCTACAAAAACACTTTTCTCCATTGGATAATTCAAACTCCAAGTATTTGACGCCTGGCTTTTCGAAAGTGATTCTTAACACCTTTCCGTCAATCGCATCTTTTCTTAGATTTGAAGCGATTACCATTTTCTTCCTCCCGTGGCCCAAGTTTAAAAAGATTACTCAAGCAGGACGCTTTGGCTTTTCTTAAAAGCGTCTTTCAATTTGCCCCAAAAGTCGCCGAATGTTGCAGCCGGCCATCGGCTTAAATCGGCTGTCATCGCCATGTAGTCCACATACTTCACTTTTAGGTATTGCCAGGTGACGCCGGTTAATTTCGAGGCATCGCTGCACCATTCCGCCGCGCGCGCATCCTTTAATGGGACATCCGCCTGCTCCCATCCTTTGGTTTCGATAAGCCACATGACTGTTTTGCCGCCATCATTTTGCGCGGCCACAAAATCAGGATAATAGGTTGAAATAGCGCCCTTGTGATTCAGGTATTCAATGGAAAATTTTGTGTAGGATTCGGCAAGCTTTGCAAATCGCTCGATGTCACCCGATTGGTCCAGAAATTGGGCAAAGTGCTTTTCAAAGTTGTTGAAACATGGCGTGATATTAAAAACGGTTTTGTCCAACTCGCACCAGTCCCGCCGCCAGTAAAAGCCGTCCAGCTCCAACAGGGAAAGCGGTTCGGATTTTAATGTTGAAGTGATTTTGGAAATGCTTTTATCGCCGATGGCTTTCGCCAGCGTTGATATGATGTGATCCCGATTTTCAGCATGAGACAGCAAGCGTCTGATTTCTTCCGTATCCAGTTCTACCTCCTGGCCAAAAAATACTTCCCGCACATATTTTCGCACAATAGGATAAACAACGGCAAATTGGCCGTCGATTCTCGCCTCTTTGCAAATCCGGTTCGTCAGGTGAGTGAGTATTTCGTTGATTTCCGGCAAGCCCGTATCAATCGTTACCTGTTTCTGGCCAACCGTCTTTTGAGTAACCGTTTCCACCAGCGTAACTTTCACACTGCTTTTGCCCGCAGGCGTCAGGCCCCTTGGATTGGCAGGCAACCCCTTAATGACCGAATCGTCCAACCCTTTAAATTCCCGGGTATGCACGGGGGTTAGTATCGGAATCTCGATATTGAAATCCGTCTTGATCTTAACGGGATAGATATGGACGCCCAGGGGTGGCGGATCTACCGTTCGGCCCACACCGACTCCTTCGACTTCCAGATTCTGGACGAATTCTTCAAACTTCTGCGTTCCAACAATTTCCACAATCTGAACATAATTCGGACCGACGTCTCTCATCAGGCGCAGTCCACGGCCAACAGCCTGCTCCGGCAGGATATTCGCCTTCGCCGTAAACGGGCGAAGTCCGAGAATGACTGAAACATTTCGGACATCCCAACCTTCTCGAAGCATCATGACGCTGATGATCGCCCGAATCTTATTTTTTGGCAGATCAATAGAACGGGCTGCTTCCCGCGCTGTCTCCAAATCCTTCTTGCTTACTTCACCGGTCTTATCCGTATGAATGAGGAGAAGTTGCCCCGCGCCATTAAACTCTGCCTTCCCCTTCAAGAAATCAAAAATATCGTCGGCGTCTCTCGTGTTTTCCGCCATAATAAAAAGCACCGGCCGCTTGCCCACCTTACTGTAAGCCGTAAAGTGATCCTGCCATCGGGAAATGGCAATGTTGATCCATTCCGCGTAGGCGACACTTGCCTTGGAATACTTGTCGGGATCGGCCTTATCCGTTTTGTGAACGATTAGCGGCGCTTTTACAATACGGTCTTCAATGGCTTGCGCCAGCGGATAGTCGCAGATAATCCAGGGGAAAAAGGTGCCGTTTTGATCCTTTGGTGTCGCCGTAAAATCCAGTTGAATGGATAGGCGCGCGCCGAATTTCTTCTTCAGATTCTCATGCAGATTGAGAATGACCTTATACCATTCCAGATCGGTATCGTGGACATGGTGGGCCTCGTCGTTGATGATAATCAAGTCCTTGTGTTTGCGCACCCGCTCCAGAATATCCTCTTCCCACGAACCGGTCGCGTCCTTAGGTTTCGGTCCCAGAAGACGGGTGACCGGATCATCCTTTTGATTATTGCCTTTATCCTCATAGAGCTGGTGAATGTTGGTGAGATAAAGTGTTCCTTCCGTTGTCGTCTTTCGCGATTCACCGCGCAGGATGAAAGACATCTGCCAGTCGTGGCGCCATTCCGACGGTACAAGATCCCAGTCATTGAAGATTTTCCCGTTTTCAAAATCCTCCCGCAGCCGCTCGAAAACGATGATGTTGGGGGCAATGACCAGAAATGTCCGGCTGAGGGAAGAGCCCTTTTCCATTTTTTTATGAAAAAAGGACCAGACAACAGCCATCGCCATAACCAGAGTCTTTCCCGACCCTGTTGCCATTTTCAGCGCGAAGCGGCAATGGTCAGACTGCGGTAGCTCCTGCTGCGCCACAAGCCCCGTCTCCGGGACGACGCGGGTGAGGATGCGCTTATTACGGATGGTCTGTTCAATGTTTGTTTTCCGCGTAAAAAGGTCTTCCTTGTAGGCTTTGGGATCCATATATTTGAGGATCATGTCCGCCACATCGCGGTAACCCTTGACTTCATAGAGATAGATAATCGTCTCGATTGCTTCCCGCTGGGCAAAATAATATTGGAAGGCCTCGCCGTTTTCGAAACGATGGCTCTCATCAAACCACCATTCCAGAAGGCGTTTGGATGTGGGAGATATTCCGGCCGGCATTTGGTAATCCCTGTTGCGCCATTGATCGACTTCTTCCCGAATCTGATCCACAAGAAGGGTCTTACTGGGGCGACGGAACTTCTCAACAAGGTAGCCGCCCTTGTTATCCTTGACAAGGTGCTGCGTGGGTAGCGCGTAGGGGTCGCGACCCGGCACTTCGGGAAGTTTCTGTTCCAGCGCAATGATGGGCTTTGATTTTTCAGTCTTGGCTTTTGCTTTTCTGGCCATCAGGATTTCACCTCCAGCACTTTTGTCGTGTCGTTGCCGAAGATGTCAATCACCTTAACCATAATCAAATGCCGCCCTTTTGTTTCATAGGCGTGGGCATCTGTTTTCAACTCAAGTTTTCGCTCTTTTCTTGTGCGGTAGGATTGCCACATATTGTGGAAAGTATCTTCATTCCAGTCCCAGTCCACAGCCCAGTAATCGATGTAATCGGACCACTTCTTGACAATCTTCCTAACCTCCTGAGGGATGAGATCAAGATTGGGAATGGCAAAATCCTTTAGCGCCACGACGAACCGGCCTGCCTTATCCTGCTGGGCTTCCACATCCAGATAGGCCAATTCATAGAAAGTGATTTCACCTTTCTCAACGGCGCGGTCGTCCATCACATCCCGGGGGATACTGAAAAGCCGCAGGTGAACACCGCTTGCCTTGGCGGCCTTTTCGACTACGTCATGAAGACCCATTTCCCATTCCCAGCCAAGGATATCGAGCGAGTCCTGGCCGGCCTTTTTTGTCTCCGCGATGGCTTCCTGGATTTCTGCGAAAGTAACCGGGGCGTCCACGGCGCCGATATGAATGAGCCGTTTGCCCTTCCGGCCGTGAAGGTGGAGCATCCCGGCCAGAGGCTCGGCTTTATAGAGTTTCAGAATGAATTCTATGTATTCATAAAGGGGAATTTGTTCGTCGGATCTTTTCTTGAACGTCACGCCTTGCCAATACTGACGCTCGTACTTACCGAGGTTCTGAACGACAAAAGGTTTGCACCCTTCGATGCCGAGGAGGCGCTTGCGAGTCGTATGGATAGCGAAACGACCAAGATCAGCCATGATCCAGCGACGCCCGAGCTTCTCCGCCACGGCGCCGGTCGTACCAGAGCCACAGAAGAAGTCTGCGACGAGACTATCAGAATCGGTGGATGTTTCGATAATTCTCTGAATTAGACCTTCAGGTTTTTGAGTTTCATAGCCAAGTTTTTCTTCTTCCTGTTCAAGCCATTTAACATCTTCGTCAATGCACTCATCTGTCCCATAAAGAACGCCCTTCGTGTTCGGCTGATAAGCCCACACATCTTGGTGAGGTACTCCCTCATTGAGATATTGTCTGTACATTGGTTGCCCGCCTTCTTTTTTCGGAATAACAAGTAACTCTGCTTTCAGGCACTCGTCGAGGATCTCTTGAGTGGTCATTGCTGAGGTGTCTATGTTGAGAAGTTCTCGTAATTTCGCAGGAATAGCCCAGTGGCGACCTACTCTTGTTGGATCGAATCCATGCCAAGGCATCCCACTTTCGCCTTTTCTCGTGCCAGGGCCAGTCAGATAATTTGGCTGATAAATACCGTGATTGTCTCGGTACTTAAACCGCTCTTCGATGTAACCACGAGAAAAAGGTCGGGTTGTTGGATGAAACGTGAATGCCGATGTTTTACTAAAGAAGAAGATAACGTCATGGATCGGACCGTATTGATCCGTAAGCTTGTTGTGAGAGTTGCTTCGCCGCCATACAATCTCGCTGTGATAGTTGTCCATTCCAAAGACATCGTCAAGAACTACTTTTATGTAATGGCTTACGTTTGGCCCAACATGTACATAAATACTTGCATTCTCGCTCAACAACTCCCGCATTAAGACGAGCCGCTCGTACATCATTTGCAGGTATGAATCGAGTCCTCGGCCCCATGTGTCACGATAGGCTTTATCCTCAATAGCGGAAGGTTCCTTAGTCCAGGATGCGTCGCCGATCTCCATCTTGACGGAAAAATCCGCCCCCGTAGCAAACGGTGGATCGATGTAGATGAGGTCGATCTTTCCGGCAAACTCCGGTAAGAGCGAGGCCATGACGTATTTGTTGTCACCCCAAATAAGACGGTTATGCCAGTTGGCATTCGCTTCCTCCTTGAACATATCCGCTCCGGTTTTCTTTTCCTTTTCCCGCGTCGCCCGGCTTTCGTTGATTGTTTCAATGGTCTGGAAAGGCAAAACAATCCTATCAACTTCAGTCTTTTTACCCTGCCAGTAAAGGCCCGTAGGCATGGTTTTGATTTCTTCCGTCATTTTTACTGTCTCCATTTTTCATAGTTCATTTTTCTCATATCGATTAATAATCAGATGGCCTCAGCTTAAAAATCCGTTCTGCCGATAACTGTAAAAGCCGTCGGAAGCGACAATCACATGCTCCTGAAGACTGATGCCGACGGTTCTCAAGGCTTTGGCAATTTCCTCTGTAATCGCATTGTCGTTGTCGGAAGGCTCTTGCAGACCGCCCGGATGGTTGTGTCCGATGATCACCGTTGTCGCCCCATATTTGATGGCGCCTTCAACAATCCGCCGCGGAAAGGCGACAGCTTCCGACACGGTCCCTTCACTTAGATTCTCTGCATCAATCAGCATGTTCTTGCTGTTTAAGTAAAGGATGCGCAGCACCTCGTTGGGCTTGCCGCCTATGGTGGCCTGAAAATAATCAACCAATTGCTCCAGGCTGGTAAACTGGAAATCTTCCTGCTTGGTCTTTTCATCAAAATAGAAGCTGATGGATGCGCCGATTGCTTTTAAGTAATGCGCGGCATGGGAACCGATGCCTTCAATCTTCTGCAATTCCCGGTTATCAGCATGGATGACGCCAATAAAATTATGAAATCGTTTCAAAAGTTTTTTGGCAATCGGTTTGGTATCTTTACGGGGCAGCACAAAATAAAGCAGAAACTCCAGAACCTCATAATCCTGAAAACCGTGAAAGCCGGTTTGTTCAAAGCGCGCTTTAAGCCTTTGCCGATGTCCAAAATAATCCGGCTGTTCTATTTTTTCTTCTGCGGGCATATTTTCTCCCAGTCGCAGGTGAGGCATGATTTTGGACTTCGCGGATTTCTTTGAAAGCGCCGCGTGGTGATGCCCTGAACGGCATCCGACAGTGTTCGCATTGCCATGTCCAACTGCTTCGGCGTTGTCAGCACCTCCATCCGAGGTTGTTTCTGATCGTCTAAAAAGTGGACATAAGCTTTCTGAACATTCAAATCCAGCGCCTCCCTGGCCGCGATGGTGTAGAGCTGCACCTGGAGATCCAGCGCTTCTCTATCCTTGCGGTCGTTGCCGGTCTTAAAATCGATAATTTCCAGAATATTGCTGTCACCGTTTTCCCGCTTGAGCAGATCAATCGTGCCGGTGAGCAGCGCGTTTTTAAGATCCATTTCGAAAGAGCGCTCTGTCTTGATGGAAAGGGAAAAATCTTCCCGCCACATATTCAGATAACGCAGAATGCTGCGCAGGGCGCTTCTTTTGAGCGTTTCTTCCTGCTCGCTTGCCGCATAGCGTAAAGAAAAATGCTCCTGCAAAAGTTTTGCCGCCTCTTCCTCCAGCGGTACCTGCCCGGTCTGCTGCGCAATCTTGTGCAGCAGATTTAAAAGATTATGCACCTGATTGCCGTACCCGAGCGCCTGAACAATGATGGGATTAAACCCGTAAACATAGCGCATCTTGTAATCGTATTCACAGCGGATGTAGTCGCTGAGCTCCGAGTAACTTGTGGGGAAACGGTATTCTTCCAAAGACGGCTGCGGCGGCAGACGCTTTCTTTTTGTCGGATCAGCATCCGGCGTTGTCATGCAAGACTGATCCGCCAGTTCTGTAAAGTATTGCAGCGGTTTTTTTTGCCGCACTTTGCCGACCGGCTGCCGGGA
The DNA here is from genome assembly GCA_018056685.1 of Smithella sp. GTDB lineage: Bacteria > Desulfobacterota > Syntrophia > Syntrophales > Smithellaceae > Smithella. Next base: position 3,929 of record JAGPFC010000048.1, on the reverse strand, counting down.
TGTCGTCACATAGAGGTACTTCTTTGCCCGTGTGAGTCCAACATAAAACAGGCGGCGTTCATCTTCAACGCTTCCATTGTAGCGGGAAAAGTTGAATGCTTCCGGATTGAGGAAACCGGGCGGTGTGTGGCGGTGTGGACGTTCAATGCAATAAGGCATAAAAACAATCGGAAATCCAAGCCCTTTAGCCCCATGCAATGTCATTACCTGAACGGCATTAATGACGCGTGTCGGATCTTCACCAGCGCCGGCATCGTAGGCGCCCTCTGCATAGTGTCGTATAAACCAGCAAAAGCGCTCAATATCTTTAAAAGTGCAGTAGCTGCGGGTGCCTTCATAATCCGAAATCGCCTGACTCAAGCGACCCAGATTGTACATCTCGATCTCGTGTTCGTCTGTATGGAATTCATCGTCATCCACGCGAAGAAGTTTCAAGATATTTCCATAGAGCCCCTGTAAATTTAAACGGCGCTGGCTTTGATGTTCATCGTGAAGACTCTCAAGTTCTTTGGTGAACTGGTGCTTTGTCGGCAGGTGAAAAATCTCCGCCGCATGATCATAAATTTCGTGTGGTTCCGGCGATTCACCTGTTTTGGCATAAGAATCCCAGTTCTTTTTGAAACCGCCCAGATAGGCAAAGATGCTGAAGATCACATCCACTTCTTCTGCTTCGAAAAGACCGCCAATGCCGGATACAGCATAGGGTATTCCGGCTTCGTCCATGGCATCCAGATAGGGTTGTCCATCGTATTTTACGGATCGGAAAAAAATAGCCATGTCGGAATAGGCGAGTCCTCTTTTATGGCCATTGTTTTCTTCCCATTGCACCCCAAGAAGATGTTGAATTCTTTCAATGATGAATCTTACTTCTTCGGCCTGTGCGGGAAAGTCAACTTTATAAAGGTCGCCTTTTTCTGATTTTTTGCCGGAATCTCCCATTTTCTTGGAGAGACGTTTTTTGTTTTTTTGAATCAGATCAGAACCACAAAATATTATCTGGTTTGTCGAACGGAAATTGACGGGCAGATGATGGATAAATACATTTTTATATCTTTTGGGGAAGGTCAAAATGTTATCCACTGTCGAACCTCTCCACTGGTAAATGGCCTGATCGTCATCGCCGACGACGCAGAGATTGGTTTCGGATCCAGTTAAAAGACGGATAAGACGTTCCTGTATAGGGTTGATATCCTGATACTCATCAACCGTAATATGCGTAAAGCGTTTTCTGACTTCCGCAAGCAGTTTCTTGTCTGTTTCCAGATTTCGCACGGCAATAGCCATCATGGAACTAAAATCAAGAAATCTGTGTTCCTGAAGTATTTCTTCATATTTTTGAAAGGCGGTAACAAAATCAGAGCATTGCGAAATCTTTTCCGGAGGCATCATTTCTTCTCTGGCAATATCGACGCCGCGAATGAAAGTGTTCATTACCCAGGTTACGGGCATCATTCCGAAAGGCTGACGCATGTTTTCTGATTCGAGCCATTCTTTTAACTTCTTATAGCCAAGTTCGGCACGGTGGGCATTGATAAACGCAAACCTCTTTCCTTCATCCAGAACTTCAAAGACACGGTAGCCGGGCACAAATTCTTTGAGCAGCTCATAACAGAAACTGTGAATGGTGCCGACATAGAGATCGCCAATATCCGGTTGATGGCCGATCAATTCTCTGATTTTGCTTCTGATACGGAATTTAAGCTCCTGGGCGGCCCTTTCTGTAAAGGTGAATGCCACGATGTTTTCCGGTTTGGCTAACCCTTCAGCAATCAGATAGGCAACGCGCATGGATACAAATTCAGTCTTGCCGGAACCAGCGCAGGCTATGATCTGCAGATTTTGCCTCGACAGGCCTGGCTCAGATTTTAACAGTTTAAGCATGGCACCTCATTATTCAGTTTTTTCCGGTTTATTCCATGTCATTCATGATGTTGCCGCCACGATTCGTTCTCATATTCCGTCAGTGTCAAATCGTGAATGTGTGGAATGTACAGCCTCTCCCTTGCCCGTGTAATCGCCACGTAAGTCAGGTTCTTGATTTGTTCCTCCGTCCAACGGTCTCCTTGCAGCCAGTCCAGACCGATGACAAAGACACAGGCATAGTCAAATCCCTTGACACTGTGGATGGTAGAGATCGTCACGCTTTGAGTTGTTACATCGTAAGAGCGCTTGGCACGGTAATCCTCGGCAATCCAGTTGCAGTAAATGCCATACTTTTCCAGGGCATATATCATCAAGTGGGGGAAATGAACGCCGGTTAAGGAATCCGGCGATTTCTGTGTATAGATAATGGCGATTTCGGAAAGAGGATAATTCTCATCGTGATGAAGGTGGCTGATTTGGCGGGCAACACTGCCGATCAATTCATTCAAGTCAGGAAATTGACGGATTTCCGGCGCCGTCCCTGCGGGGGACAGGAAATTTTGGAAGAGTTCCATCTGAGGTGGCCTGTGCTCGGGCTTTTCTTCTTTTTCATTGAGAAATTTCCGGGCAAAGTCGGCTATGGCGCTGGTGTTCCGGTAAACCCAGGATAATCGGTGGACACGCCCACGGACCTGAATGCCAAGGTCTTTCCATGTCTGCTTTCTGCGATAGATGTTCTGATTGTCGTCAAGGGCGATGGCCAGATGATTGGTTGCCGGATTCAGAAGGGAAACAACGATGGAGTACATGTCGTCGGAAAAATCCTGGCCTTCGTCCACCAGAACGGCATCATACTTTTCGGGATAATCCTTTACTTTCTTCAGCGTCTCTTCAATGACCAGGTCGTAATAAGCCGGTTCTTCCTTCTCCCAGGTTACGGATTCGCCCAAAATCTTTGCACACAACTCAAAAAAATGAACAACTTCTATGCCGTTTTCGCCCAGGGGAACCTGTTTCTCGGAAAGGAGCCTTTTAATGAAATTCACCAGGGTGATGTTGTAGCAGACAAAAAGGATGCGCTTGACGGCGGGATTGTATTGTTGAAGGAGGGCTGCCCTGTGAACCAGAACAAGTGTCTTCCCCGAACCGGACGGGCCGGTAATAATCCGGTGGCCGCCGTCAAATTTACGGGCAATCGATTCCTGATGATGATCCAGCAGCCTGATCCTGTCCTTCTCCCTCTGCCGTTGTGCTTTAGAGGTACGATCGGGCAGTTCAATACGGATCATGGGAAACAGGAGCTGGCGGAGATGCTGCATTTCATCCGGTGTCAGGTTGAAATGAAAAGGTGCGGCATATTTCTTCTGCAGGGCCGTGGAAAAGCACTGGCCGGACAGGTCGCGGCAAATATCCGATTCCGGGTGCAGATCATCCCAGAAAAAGATTTGTTCCGAATGGATGACTTTGTCAAAGGCTTTCTGGATGTATTCGTACTTGTTGATATTGGGAAACACGACGCCTTCATGGATGGGGATCTTAGGGTTTTTCGCATGCTGGGGATCTTTAGAAAGCAGGCGGCGGTCATCGCGGATCTTGTCCATAAGGATATGACAATAGGTTCTCGCCTGCTTTAAGGGGCTTTCTCTTTCCTCGTTATGGCCATTGATTGTTAAAGTGAAATTCTGGGGATTTGCTGCCTGGATTTGATGGAGCGCCCAGTCTTTGACTTCAAAGATGATGAGACCGGTGTCTTTGCAGAACAGGATGAAATCGGGTTCACGGCCATTGATGTCCGGCAGGTACCAGGCCAGATATTTGCTGTCGGGTTTAGCGGCAGTTTTCAGAAATCCGTAGAAGTGACGTTCACCTTCCGTGCAGAAGTCCTGAACATCATCCGGGATCATAACAGCCATTACGTCTTCTCCTGATGTTTCGACAGGTAATGTCACCCTGTGCCGGCAGAAAGATCATGATTCGACAGTGCCCGTTCTGAGTTTATCGAAGGGCTCCGTATGACCACGTCTATTTATGGTGCGCGACAACGTTTTTCTTCACTTCACAACCTC
>JAGPFC010000047.1 GCA_018056685.1 Smithella sp. | reverse complement strand
GATCATTCATTGGAAGAAGAGCGTTATGTTATTCTCGGCATGAGTTCCAAGCTACGGTTACTCGTCATTTCCCATACTTATCGTAGGGAAGACCTAATCGTAAGAATTATTTCGGCACGGAAAGCAACACGCATGGAGCAAAGACAATACTGGAGCAGGTGGTAATTATGAGAAAAGAATATGATTTTTCAAAACCAAAAAAAAATCCTTACGCAAGTATGCTCAAGAAGCAAGTAACTATAAGATTAGATGAAGGTACTGTAGATTACTTCAAGAATCTCGCTAAAACAGCGGGTGTTCCTTATCAAACGCTGATAAATCTCTATTTGCGAGATTGCGCTGCTTCTGGTCGTGTACTTTCTCTGAATTGGAAAAAAGCATCTTAAAATATTCGTACAACCCGTCGTGTCAGCCGCTCGCGTTCCCGTGGCGAGCTCCGACTCAGCTTTTCGTAAGGTCGCGCTGCGCATCCGCTCTTGCACAATTAGTCCGACCTCGGGATGATTCGCGCGTTTGAATAAATCGTTCGCCCGAAAATCCCGGTTCTTCTTGACTTCTTGACATTTGCGGCTAAACCGTGACGCAACCCTGCTGAAAGGCAGGGGCGTGATTTGGACGTGACACGGAATATTCCTAAATCATTAAGTAGAAATGAAAACAGAGATCATCTTCTCGGCTTAAATATTTTCAGTTCCTTAATTGCTTTGGCCATGTTCGTAAAGTCGCTGTCGTTGTGAAGCAGAAATAAATCGTTCTCTATGGCGGTTTCAGCGATAAGCAAATCTATCGTGCTTCGTATGGTTATCCCGAAGCGGCGGCAGGTCATATTCATCTGCGCAGCTCTTTCATAGGATTCTTTGCCCAGATTAAGACCATAGAAGGGGAGTGTTTCAAAATACTCCCGGAGTTGATGAAATTCTTCTTTCGTCCGGGCGCCTTGTAAGATCTCCAGATATATTAATTCGTTGATCCCGTAAGGCAGACCTTTTTCGAGTATTTTATCGAAAGCGGAAACAGCAGCGTTTTGTGAGCCCCTTAAATAATCGATAAGTACCGATGTATCGACTAATATCATTTGCCTGCTCTCATTTTTTTATAATCATAATCGTCCGCAAAAAGGATCTTGCCTTTTAGGTCGCGCAAATTTTTCACTTTTTTGTTTTTGACAAATTCTCTTAAAGCGGTCTCGATTAATTCTCTTTTTGTATGGATGGTCCCGGCATATTTAAATGCTTCTTCGATCAGCTGATCGTCTAACACGACATTCGTTCTCATCATACACCTCCTGATGTGTATTGTAATGCACATTTATACGTTCGTCAAACTATTTTCGCAATGGCGAATGGAGATGCTGCCTTAGATTTATCTAACACCTTTTGCGGAATATCTGATTTTCTGGTGTAACAAACTTTTCGTATAATCTTCTTTTTCTGCTATAATCCGTCGCGTGTTATTGAAATATATTATGAAACAGAAAGGAGAAAGCCCATGTTTGATTATATGATGACCAAGGAGCAGTTGAAGATCCGGGATGAGGCGCGGGATTTTGTCAAATGGATGCCGCGGCAGATGATTCTGGATATGGATACGGACAAAATTAAATTCCCGAAAGAGTTTTTGCAGGAAGCCGCCAGACGCAATCTGATGGGTTGCCGCTATCCGAAGAAATGGGGCGGCCGGGATATGGATTGGGTGACGACCTGTATGGTTATGGAAGAGGTGGGTACGCTGGGCTATGAACTGGCCTGTGTTTTCGGTGTCGGGGCGGAACTGGTCTGTGACGCGATTATTCTGCACGGCACGGATGAGCAGAAAGAAAAATATGTAAAGCCTCTTTTGCGCGGAGAACTTTTTGCGGCGGAGTGTCTGACGGAACCGCGCGGCGGGTCGGACTTTTTCGGCGCCACGACCAAAGCGGAAGACAAGGGCGATTATTATCTGCTCAATGGAATGAAGAGATTCATTGTCGGCGCCGAGGGCGCGGATTTTTTCCTTGTTTACGCAAAGACCAGTCCGGAAGCCAAACCGCAGGAGTCCATAACCTGTTTTATCGTGGATCGAACCGAAGGCGTGGAAGTCAAATATCTGTATGGCCTGATGGGCTGCCGGGGCGGAGGTACAGGAAGGTTGGTGTTTCGCGACGTGAAGGTGCCCAAGCAGAATGTGGTGGGAAAAGTAAACGGAGCCTATGCCGTTTTCAATACGATGATGATTCCGGAGCGGCTGGGTACGGCCGCTATGACGATTGGCGCGGCGCGTCCCGCACTGGAAATTGCCACAAATTATACGGCACGGCGTAAAGCTTTCGGTCAAATCATTGCCCAGTTTGAAGGTGTAAGCTTTCAGGTAGCCGAAGCAGCGATGCTGCTGGATGCCGCGCGCGCCATGGCTTACGTCACGGCCAGGGCGGTGGATGAAAAAGCGGATATGCACCGGATCAGGCGGATGGTCTCCCAGAGCAAAAAATTCATTACCGAGTCCTGCCAGAAGGTGGTTCATAATTCCATGCAGGTGATGGGTGGTATCGCTTACACGAATGTTTTTCCCATCGAGCGTATTTATCGGGATGTTCGATTGGCATCCATCTGGACCGGCACCAGCGAAGTCATGTCCATGATTACAGCTCATGAATGGTATCGGGAATATTTTATGCAAAAAGCGAAACAGAGCGGCCGTGATTATGAACTCGACGCGCAGGAAGCCAACGAGGAAGAAAAAATCTACGACGACGATGATATGTGGAAGAAGGGCTGGTAAAAAGTACCTTCTCTTCAAACTGTATGCGGGTTTTATGCGGGTTCAATCATGATGATTGAACCCGCATAAAGAACGAGACAAGAACGAGTCTGGTAAAGCCGCAGTGATTAAATTACCGGCGATGATATCGTTTTATTATCGGAAAGATTTTCGGCGGAGAACATGAGCTCTCCCTGTTTGAAAACCATTTGCGGATTTCTGAGTGCGCGGATGTCTTCCAGCGGGTTTTTGTCCAGTACCACCATGTCCGCGTATTTGCCTTTCTCCAGGGATCCGGTTTTCTCGGCTATCTTGAGAATTTTCGCGTTGTTGATTGTGGCGCAGCGCAGGATTTCAATGTTGGTGAAGCCGACGCGCTGCATAATTTCATATTCTCTGTAGTTGCCGCCGAAATAACACAAAGGCATTCCCGCATCAATGCCGCAACCGATTAATATGCCCGCCTGATTCATTTTTTTCAGGCTCTGGTAGCCGTTGATCATCATGTTAAAGAAAATATCAGGATGGACGAGAAACTTCTTGTGTTCCCAGAGATTGTCAATGCCGATGGTCTTATAGTCTTTCAGCGCCGCGAGATTCTGCTTGTGAAGAAACGGATCACAGTGTTTGGCAGTTTCTTTTGCAAAATATTCTTTTCTCACCTGAAGTTCCCTGATGATTTCCGGCGTCTTGTATTGCGCGGGAAGTTCATCAAATGCCTCTTCCATCAGGAAAGACTGGCCCATTGACATGGTCGGTACGATGGCCAGATTTCTTTTAGCCATTTTTACTACATCGTCATCGGAAAGAACCACATCCGCTACAATGTGTTCAATGGAATGGAAAGGATATTCCATGGCGCGGTCAAAACCGGATTTGAACTGATGATGTCCGACAACCGGCAGGCCGCTCTTTTCAGCGAAATTAAAAATCTTATCCAGTTGTTCTTTGGTGTAAACGTTAATGGCTTTGTTTTTCTTGCAAAAGACCGACTGATTGTCCAGGGTCAGTTTGATAAAAGAAGCGCCTTTCGAGTTCTCCCTGAGGTATTCTTCCATTTCGGCTGTATTCCTGAAATTCTTCATGACCATGCCGATGAATAATGATACCGGACGGGCGAAAATATTAACATCCGATGGCGGAACTTCCGGATGACCTCCCATGACATTGAGGATGGAATTGCAATAAACAACACGCGGTCCGGGCAGATTCCCTTTTTCGATATCGCGCATTAAAAAGTGAAGCATGCCGGGGAAGGCGCCCATGTCCCTGATGGTTGTAACCCCGGATTCAATCGCAGAAACAAAGTTTTGTTTCTGCTGCTGGGTATGTTTCAGAACATCCAGCATGCTCATGGAGAAAACCGGTGATACTGTAGGATGACAATGGGCGTCAATCAAACCCGGGATCAGATATTTGCCCTGCAAATCAAAGGTAATGCCCTGCGGATCGATTTTGACTTCCGAATTGTCCTGAACGGCGATGATGCCGTCCTTGACCACCAGCCAGGCGTTCTCCATAATCTGGCCGGAGTTGACATCCACCAGACGGGCATTTTTGATCAGGAAAGTTTTGTAATCCATCCGGGGAACATTCTTTTTGGGTATCGCGCATCCCTGCACAGACGGCAGGGAAATGGCTGCCGCCGTAAGAGCGGCGTATTTGATAAAATCTCGTCGTCCAAAATTGGTGAATTTATCCTTATTCATTATTATTATCTCCTTGATGCTAAAGAATTAAGGTCGTGAATATATACAGAGGAATTTGACGTGTCAAGGCTTAATAAGGTAAATAACATCTTCTTGTCCGGACGATTTTGATTCTGTAGATTATAGATTAAAGTTTATCCGGATTGCGCATCATTCGGCCTGCCATCAGAACCGGCTCGGAATATGTTTGCAAGGGAGAGAGAAAAAAATGCAAAAAGAATATCAGTTCAGCCGAAAAATTATAACGGATGTCTTCAGGATCAAACTTCCTCTTCCGGGAAGAAAACCCGGACCGGTGAATGTGTATCTTTTTAAAGGTGATGAAATAACGTTAATGGACACAGGAACGGTTCAGACCACATCTCTTTTGAGAAAAGCCTTGCAGGAACATAATCTGGACTTTTCCGATATCAGTAAAATTATCATTACGCATGGACATCCTGATCATTACGGCGCTGTGAAGAGAATAGTGAAAGCAGGCAAGGCGCAAGTGTTGGCTCACCGCGGAGATAAAAGAATGATGGAAACGGGCAGGGATGTTTCCGCAAAAAAGTATAATGACTTTCTGCGTATCATCGGTGTTCCCCGCTCAACAGGCATGATGCTAAATCTGTCTTCCCTGATATTCAGATTTATGGCGGAGCGCTGTACAATGGATATTATTCTTCGTGAAGGGGATGAAGTCAACATCGGGAAATATCGCGCGAGAATTCTGGAAACACCGGGTCATTCAAAAGGTTCCATTTGTTTTTTTCTGGAGCGGGAAGGGATTCTATTCTGCGGAGACACGCTGATTCAACATATTACCCCCAACGCTTTTTTTATGCTGGATGAAGATAATGATTTGCCGGTTAGATTGAGCCAGGAGGAGTTTTATCAATCGCTGGATAAGATCAGGAAACTTGCTCCGTCAATTATCTTTTCGGCGCACGGGAAAACGGTTACGGATGTTGATCAAATCATTGCAGGGTATCAACGGGCTTTTGCACAGAGAAAGGAAAATGTTATGCGTATATTACGCAATGGCGAAAGAAGCGTTTACCGGACGGCGAGGATCTTGTTCCCGGATATAGGCGGATCGAGATTGCTGCTGGAAATCTTTCTTTCCATTTCCGAAGTTTATACGACCATGCAGGTGCTGCAAAAAGAGGGAAGGGTTTCGTTCAAGATCAGAAACGGGAAGCTGGAAGTAGCGCCGACCGAATAAATCACGGTATGCAGTTTCTCAACACCGGAATAAATAAAGTAACAGGCGAACACGACGAGGAAGAGGGCGCATACGCCAATCAGTCCCCGGTAAAGACGGTCGGTTAGAAAGTGACGGCCTCCGGCAACGGTTGCCGATATCAGCGAGTACCATGCCAGATCCGCCAGCGTATGACCGGCGAAGAAAAAAACGATTCCCCGGATTCCAAACTGCCATGAATATAAAATATAACCCAGTCCGATGGTTGCCCACCAGATGATCCAATAGGGATTGGCGATGCTCATGATGATGCCACTGATTATCGGATGGTTGCGCTTTGTTTTGTCTTCTTTCCAGGCAATGCTCAGCGTGGACAGAGAACGAAACATGTTAAACGCCATCCAGAAAAGGATTACACCTCCGGCCAGCGCTGTAAAGACAAAGACCGACGGCATTTGAAAAAAAGGCGCCAGTCCCAGAAGCAGGGCGATGACCAGAGCCAGTTCCAGAATGGCGTGACCGACGATCAAAAGCGGTCCGGTCATAAAACCGCGACGCGAACTTTCACTGATCGTGACGGTGAGAAGCGGTCCGGGCATCATCGCGCCGGAAAGGGCAATGACAAAGGCCGAAACAAAAATGGTTAATAATGTCGTGATCATAAAAAATATGTTTTGCTCTTGCTCCCGCAGAAGAACTGTCACTTATCTCGTGCAGGACGTTTCTATTAAACACGGTAAAGCCCGACTGTCAAGGTGATGATGGATGTAATGTGCTATAAAATGATGATAAGATTATTAAATTGACTAACATCGAAATATGATTTAAAAATTGCGCACGTTTTTTAAGTAATGAAACAGGAGAATTAGAAAATGCCTTTTTTCACAAGGGATAACGCAAAAATTTATTACGAAGATGACGGGTGGGGAGAAGCCATCATTGCCGTACATGGTTTGATAGAAAATACCACCTACTGGAAAGATATCGCGGCCGATATCACAAATAAATATCGTTTCATCCCGATGGATATGCGTGGCCACGGAAAAACAGAGGTTGAGGGAGATTTATATGGATACGATGCGGAAACGATTGGTGATGATATCGAGGCGCTGGCGGATTATCTGAATATTAAAAAATTCCATCTCTTAACACACTCCACCGGCGGTTTTGCCGGCGTGCGGTATGCCATGCGTAATTCCGGAAGACTGGCCAGTTTGGTGCTGACTGATACAGCCTCTTCTACGGCGGTATTGCCTGGAGACCCTGAATTTATCAAGTCATACCATGATAAACTGGCACGCTATTTCGAGAAATTTGAATGGGATCAGATTGTCGCGAATTTGTGGGTCAATCCCGCCCCTTTCTTTCGCGGTATTGTTGAATCGTCTGATGCCAAGAAAATGATGAAGTCAGCCTATGACATGATCAGTATGGGCAATCGTTACGCGATCGCCCGGTTTGTGCGGTCGTTTTATACTGATCCTGATCCGAAAATAGAAGGGCTGCGCGGAATTCGCTGTCCGACGCTGATTATCTACGGAGAAAAGGATGATCTTTTCATCGAGACCAGCAAGTTGATGGCGAAGGAAATTCCCGATGCCCGTCTGATTGAATACGCGGGAGTGGGGCATATGACGGCGTTGGAAGTGCCGGAACGTCTGGCGCGTGATGTTATTGATTTTTTGAGTCATCATAAAATATGATATTACTGATTTTATGAACAAAAACACATTAGATGTGATCGGCAGTTTTGTAGATCAACTGTTTTTGGTGCCCGGCAGAGTATTTGCCCATTTTGAAGCAAAGCGCGAGATGGACTGGGATGCTCACGCACGTGAAGTTTCTTTCTACCTGGAACAGGGATATGTTGAAAAGCCTCTGAACTTTTTTACAATCCCTGAGAAAGAACCGGAGTTTCAGATCCGGAAGCAGACCGCTTATCAGGAAGGATTTTATCAGGAAATTTCTTTTGAAAGTTTGTACGAGCCACGGAATCCATTTGTCCGGCAGCGTTATCTGCATTACACGGAAAACCGCACCGGCTATCTGATTCGCTGGACGCACGGCGATAAACCGCTCAAAACGGTTTTATGTGTTCATGGTTTTATGATGGGGTCGCCGCGCGAAGCGGAACGCATGTTTAAAGTCAGTAAATTATTTTCCATGGGGCTCGACGTGGCTTTGTGTATCCATCCTTTTCACTGGAAAAGGATAGCAGGACCGCGTTCCGCCCGTCACGTCTATCTTACACTGGGTGATACGGCCTTTACCAACGAATGCGTCGGTCAAAGCGTTTACGATCTCCATAATGTTTTTCTGATCCTGAAGAAGCTGGGCACGGAAGACATCGGCATGATCGGTGCCAGTCTGGGCGGATACATTACGGGAATATATGCTTGTCTGAACGCTCAACTGAAATTTGCGGCCATGATGGTGCCGGCCTTCAGTCTCATTCGCCCCATAACGCCGGATTATTTTTACAGTCGGTCTCCTTTTGATTTAAACTGGCAGGCCAATGCAAAACGGGCTGCTGAATTTCACTCGGCGTTAAATCTGAAGCCGAAATTATCTCCGGATGATATTCTGGTCGTCGCGTCACGCGGTGATCAACTGTGCCCGTTTGAGCTGGTCGATGAGTTGAGAAAGCGCTGGCAGTTAACCCGCTGCCATTATCGAACCGGAGGTCATTGGCTGGTGTTTGACAAAATCCGCGGACGGGCGTGGTACAGCTTTCTTCAAGAAAAGAAATTTATCGATGTTAAAAAGGATTCAGTAAAAGTTTGACGTTGTTTTGTCCTGCGTCAAGGAGAAAGGAGAGATAAAGGATATGATTCTCGACTGGAAAAAAACTTATCAGGAGAAGCTGACGGATGCGAGAACCGCATTAGCCCGGATACGAGGCGGGGCAAGGATCTTTATCGCGTCCGCCTGCGGAGAACCCCAGCTGCTGGCCAAAACGCTTCTGGATATGGGACAGAATCTTGCGGATGTGGAGATTCTTCACTTCCTTGATCTGGGACTGACCGATTATACGTCTGATATGTACATCCGGCATTTCCGTCATAACGCTCTTTTTATCGGGGCCAACGCGCGCGCAGCGATCAAATCCGGCCATGCCGACTATACCCCCTTGTTTCTCTCCGAAGTCCCCCGGCTCATGCAACGCGGGTCCCTCCCCATCGATGTCGCCCTCATTACCGTATCACCTCCGGACATGAACGGCTATGTCAGCCTGGGCATCTCGGTGGATATTACCAAGACGGCGGCGGAAGTGGCACGATACGTGGTGGCGGAAGTGAACCCGAATATGCCCAGGACGCTGGGCGACAGCTTTCTGCATGTGAGCGATATTTCCGCTTTTGTGGAAAATGACGCGCCGCTTTTGGAGTTTGTCCAGAAGTCACCGGGACATATCGCGGAAGCGGTTGGTCAGCTGATTGCCGATTTGATTGACAATGAATCCACCATTCAAACCGGCGTGGGCAAAATTCCCAATTCAGTCTTTCCCTATCTCAAAAATAAGAAAGACCTGGGTGTCCATACCGAAACCTTTACCGACGGCCTGATCGATTTAATTGAAAGCGGCGTGGTGACCTGCAGGAAAAAATCATTGCATCCCGGGAAAATTGTTGCGTCTTTCTGCATGGGCAGCAGGCGTCTCTACGATTACGTGCACAACAATCCTTTATTTGAATTTCGTCCGTGTCACTATGTCAACGATCCTTACGTGATTGCTCAAAATGACCGGATGGTATCCATCAATTCCGCGCTCACCGTTGACCTGACCGGGCAGGTCTGTTCGGATTCCCTCGGTTTTGAATTTTACAGCGGCATTGGCGGTCAGGTGGACTTTGTGCGCGGTTCCGCCATGTCTTTCCGCGGCAAATCCATCATGGTGCTACCCTCGACAACCGAAGATGGAAAGATTTCCCGCATCGTGCCTTATCATTCTCCCGGAAGCGGTGTGGTGGTGACGCGTGGTGATATTCATTACGTCGTGACAGAGTATGGCATTGCCTACGTGCACGGAAAATCCATCCGGGACCGGGCCATGATGCTGATTAATATTGCCCATCCCGACTTTAGAGACGAACTTTTGGCGGCGGCGAAAAAGCAGGGTTACATTTACAGCGATCAGGTATTGCCGGCGGTTTTGTATCCGAAACAATACGAAGTCAACTGGGTGGACAAGAAGAATACGCCGATATTTTTCCGTCCGGTGAAGGCAACGGATGAGCGTGCCATTCAGGATCTGATTTACGGTTTACCCGAACAGAACGTATATACCCGTTTCTTTCAAAATCTGAAATCCTTCTCCCATAAAGTCGCCATGCCACTGGCCGCCATTGATTACAACGACAAAATGGCCATAGCCGCTGTGATTGGCAAGGAGGAACCGGAGGGGCGGGAGAAGATCGTGGCCATCGGGCGGTATATGAATGATCCCAATACGCGATATGCCGAAGTGGCTTTTACCACGGATCACGAATGGCAGCATCGAGGCATCGGCACTTTTTTGCTGAGGTATTTGATCTATATCGCGAAAGAGAAGAATATCGCGGGATTTACAGCAGATGTCCTTGCCCACAACAAAGCGATGATGCAGGTGTTTGCAAAATCCGGCTATCCGATGACGACACACCTGGACTCGGGTGTTTACGAAATTAGAATTAATTTCGCGAGTGAAGAAAAGTAAAGCATGGATGCCGCCAGGGTGCCGGTAAATGGACGGCAACCGGAACCTTATCTAAACAAGCGTCATTACTTTTAGTGCATACGATTCGATCCTGGCATGTATGGTGGCAGTGTCTGATGCGACGGTTTAATACTTAACATGAAAAAAGCGATTCTTTACCTTTCAATCATAACGATTGTCTATCTGTTGACTTTTTTGACAACTGCGCCCGATAAAGATTTATGGGCAAGGCTGGCAGTCGGCTCTATCTTCTTTCAAACAGGATCGGTATTAAAGACGGATATCTTTTCATACATCCCCACAAAAGATTTGTGGATTGATCATGAATGGGGATCCGGTGTTGTTTTCTACTTCTTTGCAAAATTATTCGGCGAAGGGGGGCTGTTTGCCCTGAAGGCATTTGTCTTGCTGATGATTATTGTCATCATTCTCAAGATCATTAAATATCAATCCGGTAAGGAACCCGGAATTATGTATGTTCTGTTTCTTGCGTTATCAATTGACTGGGCCTTTCCCCTTCTGAGATGCCAAATGTTCACATACTTGTTTTTTACCTTGTGGATATACGCGCTGGAACGCATGAAGCGAGATGACCATACATTGATCTGGATTTTTCCGGTGACGATGTTGCTATGGGTAAATATGCATGGCGGTTTTCTTGCGGGCATGGGAGTGCTTCTGATCTATGCCGTCGGCGAAACATTAAATCGCGATCATTATTTGAAATATTGGGGAGTATTGGCTTTTATGATACCGGTGACATTGATGAATCCATACGGCCTGGATTTATGGCGCTATGTTATTGAAGCGTCATTCATGCCCAGACCCTTCATTCAGGAATGGCAACCGGTTAATTTTATAGGTCCCAACGCCTTTATTGGAGGATTTAAAGTACATATCCTTTCCGGTTTTGCGGTTTTTGCGCTCTTAACTTTTATGGTGGGCATTAAACTGATGATGAAAAAAACAAAAACCGATTGGACAAGGATTTTGTTAATCACGATATTATTTTATTTAAGCGTCGTGCATCAAAGGCATTCTGTGTTTTTTGTTCTGGCTGTATCAGGCCTTTTTTATCATCACTATATCAATCTATTCGGATTTATTCGGCAATATATCGAAGGGGCGTTCACTCGTCCCGCTCTTAAAATACTCGAAATCGTAAAATACAGTTATGGCTATCTATTATTGGCGGTTTTATTTATTTATCTCCTTCCCAGATTAAATCATCACGTCATTGTCAATCCTTACATGTATCCTGTCGGTTCATTGGAGTTCATCAAGCAGAACAACATTTCCGGCAATCTTGCTGTAAGTTTTAATTGGGGCAGTTACGCGTTCTGGAAATTATATCCACAGTGTAAGGTGCTGATAGACGGGCGATATGAAGAAGTTTATTCTGATCCGTCCTTTACAAAGGCTGTGCAATTTTCCGTGCGCACCGGTGATTGGCAGGCTATTTTAAGGGAACATCCCGCAGACATCCTGATTTTATCCAATGATTATTATTCCCCGTCCGATTTCTCATATTTAAAGAATTGGCAACCGGTGTATCATGATTATGTCAGTTATGTCCTTCTGCCAAAAGAACGGATTAAAAAGCTTTATATTCATCCGGATTACCAAAACCCAAAGTACTTTAAAGAGGATTTTGCAAAGCACATAAAAATCAATCCATGTTAGGCTGTGCTTAGAATCACCATCTCAAAAAAAGCTTGACATTCATTCATGTATTTGGTATTGGTCGAACCACCCAGCCAATAAAGGCGGGCAGGAAAGGGATCATCAATGGCTGCTCGAAAGATATTGACACGACCGATTACGCGCTCACGTCTCCACGAAGAGATCGTAAAAATTATTCAAAAACAGATCATGGAAGGGGAGATGGCTCCCGGCGATAAATTGCCTACGGAAAGGGAGCTCGCGGAAACTTTTGATGTCAACAGGGCCACGGTTCGTGAAGCGCTGCGGAAGCTCGAGAATCTTGATCTGGTGGAAATCAGGCACGGCGACGGTTTGTATGTCAAAAATTATCTGGAGAGCGGCAATTTCGATTTAATTAAAGCCGCTATTAATATGAATGGCCGTCATGAAGTATTTGACAATATTCTCGAAGCGCGTCGTTACGTTGTTCCCCAGATGGCGTATCTGGCGGCGCAAAACCGCACGAAAACAGATCTTGAAGAGTTTGGGCAGATCGTTGTCCGGGATGATCTTTCGATGCTGGAAAAGGATATCAGGGTGCATCAGATGATCGCCCGCGCCACCCATAATATTGTTTGCACGATCAGCCTGAATTTTTTCAATCAGATTTTTCGCGAATACGGCCACTTTTACTTTGATGACGAACATAATGTTGAACGTTCAAGGATATTTCACAGGGAAATATACGAGGCCATTAAAAATAAAAAACCGGAGCATGCCCGTCGAATTATGAAAGATGTGCTGCTTTACGCGGA
>JAGPFC010000019.1 GCA_018056685.1 Smithella sp. | reverse complement strand
AGGCGGCTGCAAAAGCCGAAGGCCAGATATTATTGGTTGTCTTATAAAGAAAAAGAAACAGGAGGATGACCGTGCCGATATGCCAAAGCAGGCTGACGAGATGATGACCGCCGGCATAATTTCCGAAGAGACTCCAGTCCAGCATGTGTGAAAGCAAAGTCAACGGATGCCAGTTGCTTACGACAATCGCCGTGAATGCCCATTTGATATTCTCAAAATCAAAGCCGGATTTAATGTGAATATTTTCGGTGATGTATAAATTATCATCAAAATTGACAAACTCGTTACTTGCAATCCGGCCGAACGCGGCAAACGAAGCAACCGTTAAAATGGCAACGATGAATAAGACATATTTTTTATTCATAAAAAATATTCATAGCAAACTCAAATTATTTAATAATCATTTTTCATTGTGTCTTACTTATGTAAATAGCGGGATTTTGTGTTACTTCGTTCAAGCGGTGAAAATTATTGCGTATGTACTGATCTATTAAGGGATTAGTGTTGCTGAACCGTAAATCGTCCCTTCCGTCTAAAGGAGAATTATCTATTATAATAAGGCTTGGGTTGGCAACCTTGATTTTTTCAATTTCAGTTTGTTGAAATTCTGATTTACTGGGGCCTGTAGCATAAATACTCCATATTGGAGATTTGCGTCCTGTGATAGCATAGGCAGCGGGACAAAATGGTGCGCAAATGAAATTTCGTCCCTGAGGTGCATACTCTTGAACAAGGCGGTTTAGATCCTTTAAAATTATTGCTGTTTTAAAAGGAACTTTGAGGTTGTCATCGGCTACTTTGACATTCACGCATTGATTTTTTACAGAACAATACCATCCGGGGTGCACAGGAAGCATTAGAAATAAGCTTGTGCCACAAAGTAATGCGGCAAAAGACCACTTTATTTTATTAGTTTGTCCTTCCAGTAAAGTAAAGAGTCCAATCATCAAAGGAGGGATACTATAGGCCAGATGAGACAGGTCGGCTCTGGAAAAGGCATAGTGTGTATAGGGAAGAGCCATAAAAGCGGAAGCAACCAAAACGGGGGAAACTGATTTTTTGTAGATTCTTTGACGGATCGTCCATATAACGCTGAATATTCCAAAAAAGATAATGCTGAGAAAGAAAGTACCCGTGATTATGCTTCTGACCACATCAACTGACATTTGTTCGAATGAAAAACGCCATGGCCACGGAACGGGAAGGGGGATATTCGTTGATTTAATTTCAAACAGTAATACAGGACTAATAATTTCCCAAAATGCAGAGGCAAAGCCGGGGACAAAGATAAGAAATGCAAGGACAGGAAGATACCCTGCAATAATACCCAATAACCAAAATGCAAAAGCCGTGATCAGCGTTGTGGTATTCTTATGTTTGATGTTCAGGTATAAAATGACGCTAAAGCTCCCCAGCGCACCATATAAACCGTGATTTCGACCAAATACGGCAACAAGGCCAACTATGAAGCCTGTCAAGAAGTATCGGTGACCAGAGGGTTTTTCAATGAGAAAAGAAAGAGAACTAATCAATATGATAGGAATAGATATATCAAACAGTTTATGCCGGTGCACCATCCAGGCCATCAGGGTAATCATTAAAATCGCCCAGTAAATGATATTTTGTTTTATGGAATAACGGACAATTACCAAAAATCCTATGCAAAGAGCCATGGCCTGAAAAACAATAGCCGCTATTCTTACTGTCACGATACCGTTATCGTCCAGCAATCTCATGAATGTGGCTGACCAGTAATAACGTCCTATATCGTACGAATCAAAATCGCGAAACGGTACTTCACCAGTCAGTACTTTTTGTGCACCATACCAAAGAAAGCCTTCGTCAGACATGCTGAATCCTTGATGGCCTTCCCAGATGAACAAGACAAGAATGCTGGTTACAATCAGCAGCCATATGAATATGATTTGCCAGGAATTATCTGAAAGATTTTTTCGAGAAAATATAATTTTATTCATAATCTATTGATCAATTACAGTAGCCTTTGCTTTTCGCTGTTTTCAGTATCTGACAATTTCCTAATGCGCACGCTTGCTTGGCGTCATGGCATCCGGACAGATGGTCTCCCTGATTCAAATAAACAAAAGCCCTGTTGTTGTAAGCATCGGCATAATCAGGTTTTAGCGAGATCGCCCTGCTGTAATCGCCAACGGCTTCTTGGTAGCGTTTCTGGGAAAGATAGACAAATGCCCGGTTGTTATAGGCATCGACATAATCCGGCTTCAGAGAGATTGATTTGCTGAAATCATCAATGGCCTGCTGATACCGGCCCAGAGTAATGAGAGCGTTTCCCCGATTGAAATAGGCCAGGCTATTATCAGGCTGGAGCCGGATAGCTGAACTGAAATCCTCAACAGCTTCTTGATACCGGCCAAGTTGATGATAAAGTGCTCCCCTGCTGTAATAAGCGTCTGAATTATCTGATTTTATCCGAAGGGCTTCGCTATAGCTGTCGATAGCCAGATTATATTGGCCTGTCTTCGCATAAACAATGGCCTTATTTTGATAAGGTACAACTTCAAACGGTTTTATCGTAATGGCTTTATTATAATAATAGATAGCCTGTTCATTTTTCCCTTCCGCAAAAAGAGCAATGGCAAGATTATTGTAAGCCAGAAAATTATTCTTTGTGACATTGACTGCGTGTTTCCAGAGTTCGACACTGCTTTTCCAGTAGTCACACTGCTTCCAGGTCAAAACCGCCAGAATCATCAAAACAAGTACGGCTAGCGGTAAAAGAATCTTCTTTTCTGCGGGTTTGTTTCTGATGAAAGAAGGAATGCCCCAGGCCAGCATGATGGAAATTCCGATGGAAGGCAGATAATGATAGCGATCGGTCATCGCGAAATCCCCGATCTGAATAATACCTATGGCAGGCGCAATAGCTATGATAAACCAAAACCATCCGACAAAAAGATACGGAAGTCGCCTTGTTTTTAAGATTATTATCAGACTGCTCAAGATAATGAACAAAAGTGATACCGTAATTTTCCAGACAGGAATCTGAGAGGGAAAAGGGTAGAAAATAGTCATGTTATGGGGCCAGAACGTTTTGACAAGATAGATTACAAAAGCGACGGGTGCGTTGGCCAATCGGGTTTCCAATGGCAGAAGCTCATAAGATTTATGCGTACTCGGAGTGTAATACGTTATAAGAACCGCAGTGACTGATAAGACGATGAGAGGCAACTTTTCCTTCACCTGCCACAAAAACAGATTGCCCTTTCGGGATTCAAAACGACGCAGCGGCCAGTAATCCAGTAAAATCATAATCACCGGCAGGGTGATCACCATCGGTTTGCTCAGCAGAGCAAGGACAAAAGAAAAAACAATCAGCAGATATCTTTCTAGCTGGGGTTTTTCCGTGTAATAGACATAAAAACATAACGTCAGCATCCAGAAGAAGGCGCTTAAGACATCTTTCCTTTCCGAGACCCAGGCGACGGATTCCACATGCAGCGGATGCAGGGCGAAGAAAGCGGCGACAAAGGCGCTCCTCCAGACGGCACCGGTCATGCGGTGAAAGAGCCAGAAGAGCAGCAATGTACTGAGGAGGTGCAGAATAAGGTTGGTGACGTGATATCCGCCGGCTTTCAGACCATACAGTTGATGATCAACCATGAAAGACAGCCAGACCAGCGGATTCCATAAACCAAAGTATTTTGTAGTAAACGCCCAGCGGAATCCATCAGTTGTTATTCCTGATTGGACTTGATGGTTCTCGGTAATATAGACAGGATCATCATAATTGATAAAGTCATATCGATGCACCTGCCAGTAGACGGACAGAGTCAGAACGGTCAAAATAATGAAAATGATCAACTTTTGTTTATTTTGATGAAGATTAATCTTATTGACCATCTTTATGTGCCGGCCTTCATGTCAGAAATATTTTTTTTCAGAACTATCTGTTTTTCAAATAAAGTCAAGACATTCATCATGTCTCAGATGCTTCACCGGCATAGGCCTTTATTTGATGCAGCTTTTAATATATCGCAGATGCCTAATTTACAGGCTTTTTGCGCATCCAGGCATCCGGATACTTGATCGCCCTGCTTGAAATGAGCATTGGCTCTGTTGTTGTAAACGACGGCGTAATTCTTATCGAGCATGATGGCTTTGTTGTAGTCTTTTATAGCAGTCTCATATTGCCCCAGCGCGCTATAGGCAAGTCCTCTGTTATTGTATGCTGTCATGTGATCGGGTTTTAGAGAGATGACTTTATCAAAATCTTGAATGGCCAGCTTGTACTGACCGTGTTGTCCATAAATATTTCCTCTATATAAATAGGATTCGACGTAATCCGGTTTTATCTGAATAGCCTGGTTGAAATCCTTGATGGCTTTTTGATATTGTCCGATTTTCGAGTAGGCAATTCCTCGATGAAAATAGTTCCGATAATCATCAGGTTTGAAGCGAACGGCTTCATTGTAATATTGGATTTCCTTCTGCTGCTGATAGTGACCCAGTTGCGTAAAATCATTTCCCATGTTTTCCAGATCACGATAGTCCATTTTTATTACTTGCGCAGTATGTTTGAATAGAGAGATACCGTTTTTCCAGTAGCCGCACTGTTTCCAGGTTAAGAATGACAAAACGGCTAGGATAGCAAAAGCCGCAGGAAACAACATTCTACTAGTACTTTCTTTTTTTAATAAAGAAGGAATAATCCACGCCAGTAAGATGGTAATACCTATTGAAGGCAGATAAGTGTAACGGTCCGCCATGGCCTGTTTGCCCACCTGTACCAGACCGATAACCGGAACCAGTGTTCCCAGATACCAGAACCAGCCAACAAATAGGAAAGGCTTTTTTTTAATGAGATAAAGTGCAGCGATAGAAATTAGCAAAATAGCAATGCCGGAAGTAATTATCTGCCATAATGGAAGAAAGAAATTGAGCGGATAAAACACAGCCAGATCGACGGGCCAGAATATTTTTCCCAGATAGGCGACATAGGAAAAAATGGCATTGGAGAATCTTATCGTTAAAGGCAGGCCCATATCGGAGGCGATAGAACCGCCTTTATTTTGTGCCCAGAGCGTTATGATGCTTGAGGCAATGCTGATCACCATGAAAGGGATTTTTTCCAGGATGAGTTTGCCGGCCGGTTTCAGATTTATCAGAGGGGCGTCCTGCGTCTGCCAGCGCCTCAGTGGCCAGTAATCCAGCAGAAGCAGAACGAAAGGCAGGGTAACCAGCATCGGTTTGGACATCAGGCTCAGCATAAAGAAAATCAGACAAAGACAATACCGGGAGATTTTGTTTTTCTCGACATAGAAGGCATAGGTGTAGATACTGGCCATTCCGAAAAACATACTCAGGACATCTTTTCGTTCTGATGCCCAGGCGACGGATTCCACCCTTAAGGGATGCAAGGCGAAAAAGGCGGCTGCAAAAGCCGAAGGCCAGATATTATTGGTTGTCTTATAAAGAAAAAGAAACAGGAGGATGACCGTGCCGATATGCCAAAGCAGGCTGACGAGATGATGACCGCCGGCATAATTTCCGAAAAGACTCCAGTCCAGCATGTGTGAAAGCAAAGTCAACGGATGCCAGTTGCTTACGACAATCGCCGTGAATGCCCATTTGATATTCTCAAAATTTAAACCGGACTGAATTTGATAATTTTTCGTTAAGTATCCCGGGTCATCAAAATTGATAAAATGATTTCCGGCAATCCTTCCGAAAAAAATGCAGGATGCTGCGATTAAGAATATAATGATAAGATAAGATTTTTTGTTCATAAATTGTTACTATTCAGAAGAATTCACGTAAATTTTCCCTTAAGAACATTATCACCGGCACGATCCCTTATTGGCAGCTACTTGCAATGTAGAGCAGTTCCCCAGTTCGCACGCTTTTTTCGCGTCACGGCAGCCATCCATGAAGTTACGCTGATTTAAATAAGCAGCCGCTCTGATATTATATGCATCTGCATAATTTTCTTTTCGGAGAATGGCTTCGTTCAGATCTTGGATTGCCGACTGATATTGACCAATTTTAGCATAGGTAAAGCCTCTGTTAAAGTAGATCAGAGCATTTTCCGGTTGTAATCTTATGACTTCAGAGAGATTTTTTATAACATTATCATACTGATTGAATTTTCCATAAATAGCGGCCATATTAATATAAGCTTCCGAATAATCGTTGTTCAGAGCGACAGCTCGATTAAAATCTCTTATGGCGAGTTCATATCTTCCGAGATTAGCAAAAGCGATACCCCTATAGTTATAAGTATTTGCATCAAAAGGTCTGAGACGGATAGAAGAATCAAAATCTTTTATGGCATTTTGATATTGATGAATTTTATAGTAAAAATACCCTCTGCATTTATAGGAAACGGCGTAATTAGGATTTAAAAGAACTGCTTTATTAAAATCTTCAATAGCAGATACATACTGGCCAAGTTCAGCATACGCACCACCTCTATTAACATAAAGCAGAGGATAATCGGGCCTTAAAAGCAAAGCTTTATCAAAATGTTCTATGGCTTCTTTTGTTCGCCTATCGGCCAACATGGCAACTCCTAAATTGCCATAAGCCATAAAGTTATCTTTTGTTACCTTTAAAGCATGATTCCAAAGTTTGAAGTTGTTTTCCCAGTAGCCACATTGTTTCCAAGTTAAGAAAATCAGAAACGCCAGAAAAACGATTGCAGCCGGAAATAAGATCTTTCTGCGAATATTTTCACTTCTAAAAAAAAATGGTACTCCCCAAGCCAACATAATGGAAATACCGATAGATGGTAAATAGTGATAGCGATCAGCCATTGAGTAAAATGAACCATGAATTGCTCCCATAACCGGTAAAAGAGCTATCACGAACCAAAACCAACCGGTAAAAAGATAAGGAAGACGTTTAGCCATTAGGATAATAAATGTCGTTATTAAGATAATCAGTAGAGAAGCTCCTAAAATCTGCCATACTAAAATATGAGTCGGAAATGGATAAAAAATGGTCAAATCATTGGGCCAGAATGTTTTTTCCAGATAAATCATAAAAGCAACGGGATCATTGGCAAGCCGGGAGCTAAAAGAGAAAGGGATTCTTGATATGTCTCTATTTTCTGGCTTATAAAGCGTGACAAAAACAAGCGCCGCAGATAAAACAAAAAAAGGCAGCTTTTCCTTCAACTGCCACAGAAACAGATTGCCTTTTCGGGATTCAAAACGACGCAGCGGCCAGTAATCCAGTAAAATCATAATGACAGGTAGAGTAACAACAATAGGTTTGCTCATCGCGGCCATAACAAAAGAGAAAAGAACAAACAGATATCTTTTTATGGCCGGTTTTTCCGTGTAATAGACATAAAAACATAACGTCAGCATCCAGAAGAAGGCGCTTAAGACATCTTTCCTTTCCGAGACCCAGGCGACGGATTCCACGTGCAGCGGATGCAGGGCGAAGAAAGCGGCGACAAAGGCGCTCCTCCAGACGGAACCGGTCATGCGGCAGAAGAGCCAGAAGAGCAGCAATGTACTGAGGAGGTGCAGAATAAGGTTGGTGACGTGATATCCGCCGGCATTTAATCCATATAGGTGGTGATCAAACATATAGGAAAGCCAGACCAACGGAGTCCAGAAATCATAATATCTTGTACTGAAAGCCCAAAGAAAGCTATCGAGTGTGATTTTAGACTGAATATTAATGTTTTCTGAAACATAAATGTTATCATCAAGGTTAATAAAATCATATTGATTTACTTGCCAGTAGACAGCAAGTGTAATTGCTGCCAGAATGATACAAATGATGAATTTTTGTTTGCCGGAACTAATATTAAATTTACTAGACATATCCTGCTTATATGCCGGTATGAATACCAGAATCGATGAGTTTTTTGATGTTAAGAAATATCTGTTTTTGCCATAAAGTCAAGTGTCTAATCATGTTGAATATCAATTAGTGGCACGATCCCTTATTGGCAGCTGCTTGCAATGTAGAGCAGTTCCCCAGTTCGCACGCTTTTTTCGCGTCGCGACAGCCGGAAACCTCATTACCTTGATTCAAATAAACAAAAGCCCTGTTGTTGTAAGCATCGACATAATCCGGTTTCAGAGAGATCGCCCTGCTGTAATCGCCAACGGCTTCCTGGTAGCGTTTCTGGGAAAGATAGACAAATGCACGGTTGTTATAGGCATCGACATAATCCGGCTTCAGAGAGATTGATTTGCTGAAATCATCAATAGCCTGTTGATACTGGCCCAGATTGATATAAGCATTTCCGCGGTTGAAATAAGCCAGAGCATTGTCCGGCTGAAGGCGGATGGTTTCGGTGAAGTCCTGAACAGCAGGTTGATACCGGCCAAGCTGATGATAAATAATGCCTCTGTTGTAGTAAGAATCAGCGTGATCGGGGTTTAAGCGGATGGCCTCCCCAAAATCCGCGGTCGCAGATTCATACAAGCCCAATCCTGCGTGTGCTTTTCCCCTGTTATTGTAAACCATGATATTGTTCGGCATAATCTGATTTGCTCGGTTATAGTGATAGATAGCCTCATGAATTTTTCCTTCGGTGAGCAGGACTGATCCAAGATTAATGTGTGCGAGATAATTGTTGCGGGTGACCTTCAGAGCGTGATTCAGGAGCTTATGGTTATTTTCCCAATAACCGCATTGCCTCCAGGATAAAAATGCCATGACCGCCAGAACCATAATGCCTGCCGGCAATAGAACATTTTTTCTTATTTGCCCGTTTGTAATGAAATAAGGTATTCCCCATGCCAGCATGATGGCAATACCTATAGAAGGCAGATAATGATAGCGGTCAGCCATCGAGAAATCTCCAATAGGAATGATGCCGATAACGAGAGCGATAGTAACGACAAACCAAGTCCATCCGGTAAACAGAGCAGGGAAACGTTTCATAGCCACAATCGTAAAGGCAGTAACCGTAATAATCAGTATAGTTGCAGAAATGACCTGTATCGTCGGGATTTCCGCGGGAAAAGGATAAAACACTGCCAGATTGTGAGGCCAGAATGTTTTTTCCAGATAAATCATAAAAGAGACAAGCGCATTTGAGACACGGGAGACCAGCGAGAAATACAGGTCTCTCCCTCCCGTTTTATACTGAGCTGAAATTGTTATGATGGAAAAAACAATGGACAAAACAAAAAGAGGCAATTTTTCCTTCAACTGCCACAGCAACAGATTGCCCTTTCGGGATTCAAAACGACGCAGCGGCCAGTAATCCAGTAAAATCATAATCACCGGCAGGGTGATCACCATCGGTTTGCTCAGCAGGGCCAGGACAAAAGAAAAAACAATCAGCAGATATCTTTTTATGGCCGGTTTTTCCGTGTAATAGACATAAAAACATAACGTCAGCATCCAGAAGAAGGCGCTTAAGACATCTTTCCTTTCCGAGACCCAGGCGACGGATTCCACATGCAGCGGATGCAGGGCGAAGAAAGCCGCGACAAAGGCGCTCCTCCAGACGGCACCGGTCATGCGGTGAAAGAGCCAAAAGAGCAGTAATGTGCTGAGGAGGTGCAGAATAAGGTTGGTGACGTGATACCCGCCGGCTTGCAAACCATACAGTTGATGATCGGCCATCAGGGACAGCCAGGTCAGAGGATGCCAGAATTCGGCATAGGTGGTAGTCAGTGCCCAGCCAATCCCGGCAGCGGTTAATCCGGATTGGAGGTGTTGATTCTGGGTAACATAAATATTGTCATCAACATTAACGAAATGAAACGTATACACCTGTCCGTAAACAATGAATGCTATTAAGGCCAGAGCCAAATAAACAACCAGGATTTTGTTTTTTCGAGACATTATTATTTCTTGGAACATATCAAATTAATATGGCGATTCTGAAAATAAAAAAATCGTGATGCTGAATAATATTTTTTTGTAATCATATCAACTTTTGCCGTCAAACAGACATTAATCAGTGACACAAGCCTTCAGCCTTTGCTTTCTTGAATGGTTCACATTTTCCTGCCGTACAAGCTTTTTTTACATCACGGCAGCCGGACTCATTGTTGCCCTGCGCAAAGTAAGCGGATGCTCTGTTGGAATAAGCATAAACGTGGCCGGGCTGTAGAGCAATGGTTTTATTAAAATCCTCTATAGCCGCCTGAAACTGCCCCGACTTCATATAAACAATTCCCCTGTTGTTGTAAGCATCCACATAATCGTTTTTCAGGCTGATGACTTTATTAAAATCTTCAATCGCCAGTTGGTACTTCTTACTTTTATCATAGATCAGACCTCTGTTATAGTACGCATTAACATTATTCGGCATCAACGCGATCGATTTGTTAAAATCATCGAGAGCCTGCTGATACATGCCCGCCCGGGCGTAAATCACCCCTCTGCTGTTGTGAGAAAGATAATTAGACTTTATTTTAATGGCATTATTGAGATGACCAATCGCTTCTCTGAATTTTCCTTCTTTATAAAAATGAGTTCCGAGATTATGGTGCATTTTATCGTTATTCTTTGTAACTTTCAGAGCATGGCGAAACAGTATAACGCTGTTTTTCCAATATCCGCATTGCTGAAGGGTCAGGATCATGAGAGCAGTCAGGAGGACGATTGCCGCAGGTAATACAACTCTCCGGCGAATGTTTTCAGTTTTTATCAGATGAGCGGTGCCCCATGCCAGAATCATACCTATGCCGATGGATGGCAGATAAGTGTAGCGATCAGCCATGGCCTGAGAACCGACTTGTATCAAGCCGATTACCGGGATCAATGTTCCCAGATACCAGAACCAGCCTACAAATAAAAAAGGTATTTTCCGAACGCAGCACAGGACCGCGACTGTAAGGCATGTAATAATCAACCCTGCAGACATTACTTTCCAGAGAGGCAGAGACATTTCGTATGGATAATATACAGCCAGATCCGCCGGCCAGAAAATTTTTTCCAGATAGGCGACATAGGAAAAAATGGCATTGGAGAATCTCGCATCAAACTGAATACTGTTTGCTTTTACCATGGCACCGCCTTTATTTTGTGCCCAGAGCGTTATGATGCTTGAGGCAATGCTGATCACCATGAAAGGGATTTTCTCCAGGATGAGTTTGCCGGCCGGTTTCAGATTTATCAGAGGGGCGTCCTGCGTCTGCCAGCGCCTCAGTGGCCAGTAATCCAGCAGAAGCAGAACGAAAGGCAGGGTAACCAGCATCGGTTTGGACATCAGGCTCAGCATAAAGAAAATCAGACAAAGACAATACCGGGAGATTTTGTTTTTCTCGACATAGAAGGCATAGGTGTAGATACTGGCCATTCCGAAAAACATACTCAGGACATCTTTTCGTTCTGATGCCCAGGCGACGGATTCCACCCTTAAGGGATGCAAGGCGAAAAAGGCGGCTGCAAAAGCCGAAGGCCAGATATTATTGGTTGTCTTATAAAGAAAAAGAAACAGGAGGATGACCGTGCCGATATGCCAAAGCAGGCTGACGAGATGATGACCGCCGGCATAATTTCCGAAGAGACTCCAGTCCAGCATGTGTGAAAGCAAAGTCAACGGATGCCAGTTGCTTACGACAATCGCCGTGAATGCCCACTTGATATTCTCAAAGTTCAAACCGGATTGAATTTGATAATTTTCAGTAATGTAGAGGTTGTCGTCAAAACTAATAAATTCATTTCCCGCTATGGGGCTGAAGGATATACAAGAGACGACAATTAAACATAAAGTGATTAGGTCAACATATCTTCTATGCATAGAATTTTATCAAAACATCATTGAAAATTGGCCAGATGCGAAGAGCAAAATATTTCTAACGGCAAAATCCTTTACTTTCCGCAGTCTGTAATGTCACGCAAGTTCCCATTTCACAAGCTTTTTTCGCGTCCCGGCAACCGGAAGTTGTGTCACCTGTGATGAAGTAAGCATTTGCCCGGTTATCGTACGCCTGCACATAGTCCTGTTTTAGCCGGATGCTTTGACTGTAATTTTTGATGGCAACTTGATACTGGCCGAGTTTTGTATGGGCGTTGCCACGGTTGAAATAGGCCTCGGCAAAATCGGGTTCGAGACCAACGGCCTTGTCAAAATCCCTGATGGCCAGCAATGGCTCTTTGAGTTTATAATATGCAATTCCTCTGTTGTTGTAAGCTTTTACATATTGAGGATTCAGCCGGATGGCTTTGTTGTAATCTTGAATGGCCGATTGATATTGATGAAATTTCATGTAAGCGTTTCCCCGATTATAATACGCTTTATCATTATCCGGTTTAAGTTGTATGGATTTTTTATAGTCCGCGATGGCTTGCTGATACCGGCCGCTTCGGTAATAAACATTTCCTCGATTGTAGTAAGCTTCAGCATCATCGGGCTTCAACCGGAGGGCTGTATTGTAGTTTTCGAGGGCCTGCTGATACCCGCCAAGTTCATCATAAATATTGCCTCTGTTGATGTAATAGGCTTCAGCGAAATCGGGCTTGAGCCGGATGGCTTCATTATAGTCCTCAATGGCACGGGCTTTCTGACCAAGTTTGTAGTACGCATAACCGCGATGATAGTATGCTTTGGCGTAATCCGGTTTAATCAGAATCGCTTGATTATAGTTTTCAATTGCCCGCTGATATTGCCCCAGTTCTCCATAAGCATCGCCTCTGTTGGCGTATCCTTCAGCTTTGTCTGGTTTTAAGCGAATCCCCAGGTTATAATCCTCAATGGCCCGCTGATACTGTCCCAGTTTCCCGTAAGCATTTCCCCGGTTAAAATAGCCGCTGCCATCATCCG
Organism: Smithella sp.; assembly: GCA_018056685.1. GTDB lineage: Bacteria > Desulfobacterota > Syntrophia > Syntrophales > Smithellaceae > Smithella. Next base: position 38,188 of record JAGPFC010000019.1, on the reverse strand, counting down.
GTTTCAGGCGAATGCCATGATTTAAGTCCTCAATGGCCCGCTGATACTGCCCCAGTTTCCCGTAAGCGAAACCCCTGTTGAAATAGGCATAGGGATAATCAGGTTTGATCTGAAGCGCTTTGGTGCAGTCCTCGATGGCCTGCTGATAACGTCCCAGCACAACGTTGGCGTTGCCCCTATTAGTGTAAGCCAGATAATTATCCGTTGTTACCAGTGTGGCATGATTCCAAAGTTCAAAACTGTTTTTCCAGTGGGCACATTGCTTACAGGTTAAGAATGACAGGACGGCAAGTATGACGATTGTCAACGGACATAAAATTTTCTTTTTGGTTTCCGCCGAGGGAATCAGAAAGGGTATTCCCCAGGCACTCATGATGGCGATTCCGATGAACGGCAAATAAACATAATGGTCGGCTATCGCAAAAAAACCTTTGCGGATAATTCCGATCACCGGCAGAAGCGCGATCAGGAACCACAGCCAGCCGACCATCAGAAAGGGCAGGCGTTTTCTTGTGGCGATGGTGACGGCGCTGATCACAAAAATCAGCAAAGCTGCCGGTATTACCTGTAGCGGCGGTAGAATTTCCGGAAAAGGATAGAAAACCGCCAGATGATGGGGCCAGAATATCTTTTCCAGATATCGGACAAAATAAACCAGAGCGTTGGAGATCGTCGAACCCAGATTTGTGACGCAATAAAAAAATACACCGGTGACCCTGGAAACAGGATGTGCCTGTTTCCAGGGCGACTGAGCGTAAATGGTGATGATGGAGAAAACAGCGGATAAAATAAAAAAAGGCATTTTTTCTTTTAACTGCCACATGAAAAAACCTTCTTTTCTCTGTTCAAAACGACCCAACGGCCAGTAATCGAGAAGAATCATGATGACCGGCAGCGTCACCACCATCGGCTTGCTCATCAGCGCCAGAGAAAAAGTGAATAGAACCGCCAGATACCTTCGGAAAACCTGATTTTCCGTGTAACGGACATAAAGACACAGCGTCAGCATCCCCAACAGGGCGCTCAGTACATCTTTTCTCTGGGAAATCCAGGCAACCGGTTCCACATGAAGCGGGTGAAGGGCGAAGACGGCGGCGACAAAAGCGCTCTTCCAGACGGCGCCGGTCATGCGGTTCAAAAGCCAGAAGAGCAATAACACGCTTAATATATGCAGAATGACATTGGTGACATGGTAACCGCCGGCTTTCAGGCCATAAATCTCATAGTCAACCATTAAAGTCAGCCACGTCAGCGGATGCCAGAATGCGGCGTGCGTCGTGCTGAATGCCCACCGAACACCGTCCAAAGTCATGCCTGATTGCACATGACGGTTCTCTATAACATAAACAACATCGTCGAAATTGACAAAATCAAATTGATGCGCCTGCCAGTAAACAGTAAGGATTACAACAGCTAATGTGACATAAATGATGAAAGTCTGTTTCTGGAGACTGAGATTCAGTTTATTGAACATATTTCCCTTCCGCGCATTCATTTACCATATGTTGCTGGGGAGTTCAGCCATTTTTTGGTTTGGCGGTCCGATTCGCTGTTTGAATCTTTAGAAGCTTATCCTTCTCAATTCATCATTACCGAAACATGTCAAGGAGGTATATTTCTGCTTTTTTTCAAGATAACGAGAACAAGCGGGAGTTAGCTCTTTTTACCGGAATCGAGAAGGTCGAGCATTTTTTGCGGATCGCTTGTCGGCAAAGCACAGGTGAAATTTGTACAGACATAAGCCGTTGCTTTTCCGTCAATCCGGGTATGAGATTTAGCAGCCGGAACAATGGTTTGAATATCCGACTGCTCGGATTTTTCAGAACGGTAGAGGACGACTTTATTGGGGATAAAGTTGTTTCGTAAGGTTCTCAGCAGCTCTCGAGAGTCTGCTTTATCCATATCTCCGGCAATGATGACTTCGCTTGACGGTCCAATCATAAAATCAAGGCCGCAGAGAAATTGCGTAAAAGCCGTCGGCATCGCATCTGCCTGCGTAAGGAAGGCTTTGTAAATGTCATTTGCCCGTTTTCCCATATCGGCATCGCCGGTCATTTTGGATAGGCGCAGGGCGTTGCTAAATGCGACGGAATTGCCGGAAGGAACGGCGCCGTCGTATAATTCTTTCGGACGGGTCAGAAGCTCTTCCGCATCGGATGAGGTCAAAAAGAATCCACCGCTTTTTTCATCAAAAAAATGGCTGAATAAGAAATTTTGATAGGTTAGCGCTTTTTGTAAATACCTGGTCTGAAATGATGCTTCGTAGAGTTCCAAAAGCGCCCAGGTTATGAAAGAATAATCATCGACGCTGGCTGCGATCGCGGCTTCACCTTTTCTGTACCGGTGCATCAATCGGCCGTCCCCGGCTTGCATGTACTGAAGAATAAAGTCCATCGCGCGGCAGGCCGCCTTTGCGTAATCCGGTTCATCAAAGGCCTGCGCGCCATGGGCCAATGCCGCGATCATCAGGCCGTTCCAGTCAGCCAGAATTTTGTCGTCCTTGTGGGGATGCACCCGTTTTTCGCGATAAGCGGAAAGTTTTCTCTGAATCTGTTCAATGCTGGAGATGGCTTCATGGGCACTGTTTTCTTTTGTGGTGACCGGTTGCAGATGCGGAATAAAATGACCGGCGGGAATTTCCTGCATTCCGGGTAAATCATGATCGTTGTTATGTCGGTAAAGTGATATAAACAAACCGGCTTCTTCTTTGGTCAGAATGCTTCTGATTTCCTCTTCTGTCCAGAGGTAAAATTTCCCTTCCACACCTTCGCTGTCGGCATCTTCGGCGCAGTAAAATCCCCCCTGCTCATCCGTCAGATCACGCAGAACATAGGTAAATATTTCACGGGCGGTGGTTTCGTATCCTTTTTTGCCGGTAGCCTGATAAAGCTCAGTGTAGGCCAACGCCATCAGCGCCTGATCGTAGAGCATCTTTTCAAAATGCGGAACGGTCCAGCGGGCGTCGGTTGAATAACGGTGAAATCCGAAGCCGATATGATCGTAAATTCCGCCACGCCTCATGTTTTGCAATGTGTGTTCCACCATGTGCAGCGCTTGAACGTCTGCGGTTCGTTTCCAGTAGCGCAGCAGAAAAAAGATATGGTGCGGTGAGGGGAATTTTGGTGCTTGACCGAAACCGCCGAATGTCGGGTCAAAACTCATCGAAAGCGAACGAAAGGCACGATGCAATGTTTCTTCAGACAGATCATTGCCCTTTTCGGTGAGCGGCTGGCGCAGGGCTTTGGTGATTTCTGATGCGGCGGAAAGGACATCGGCGCGTCTGTGTTGCCATAGAGACTTTATACGAGGAATGATCTCCAGCATTCCGGCACGGCCGTATTGATTTTCTCTGGGAATATAGGTTGCGGCAAAAAAAGGTTTTTTATCCGGCGTCATCATGATCGTCAGGGGCCAGCCGCCGCTTTGTGTCATCATCTGACAGACTTTCATATAAACTGCGTCAATGTCTGGACGCTCTTCACGATCCACTTTGATATTGACGAATGTATCATTGAGCAGTGTGGCGACTTCTTCATTCTCAAAAGATTCGCGTTCCATGACATGGCACCAGTGGCAGGTGGAATAGCCGATGGAAAGAAAGACAGGTTTATTTTCCTGCTTTGCTTTTGCAAATGCCTCGACGCTCCAGGGAAACCAGTCCACCGGATTGTGAGCGTGTTGAAGCAGATAAGGGCTTTTTTCATGGATCAGACGATTCGTTTTCATTCAATTCAATATAATGACTCCTGTATTTTTTACAAGGATTTGACAAAAACTTTCTCAATGGCTTGTTTTTTGGGAACACTTTCCATGATTTTCTCATCTCCGGTGTAAAATGTCGGCACACATGATTGCACATCCTGCTTTAATTTTTTTGAATCCGGAACACGACACCCTGTTTATAGATCTGTTCTTCCCAATTGATAAAACCCGCCTGGGATGAAAGATTTTGAAGTTCCTGCTGATCGAACCAGTGAATCCATTGTCCACTGCGCAGAAAAAAACTTTGGATGACTGATTTTACCCGCCAGATTCAGGATACCATCGATTGAATGAAAATGTGTCCGGCAATGACTGCAATACAGCGTCGTCTTTCCAGCTTTCTTCTCCCTGGTCATAACCAGGAAATTATTTGATTTGTCGCGTGCGGAACAATCAGGACAAATGAGTTTTTCAAGAATAGAATCTTTCATGCTTTTGCCCCGGAATTGATGGCCGTTGATGATACGTTCAATGTAATTTAACGCAACAGCCTGAGAAGTCAACGGAAATCAACTGGCACTGCCGTTACGCTCTTATCATTAAATAAAAACAAAGTTTTGTTGATTTGTTATTCAAAAAAACCGTTTTGTCCTTGACTTCAAGATTGTGAAATTGCTACATTACACAACAATTCCCCATAGATAATAAATCAGACTTCATGCAACCCGCATATAAAGGAGAAAAGTATGAATTTTGAGCTAACCGAAGAGATGAAAATGTTGAAAGATATGGCTTATCGATTTGCCGTGTCGGAAATAAAGCCGGTGTCGCAGGAATGCGATGAACACGAAAAATACCTGCCGGAAATCAGGAAAAAGGCCGCGCAAAACGGCCTGGTCGGCGCGTGGATTCCGGAACAGTACGGCGGATCCGGCGCCGGTATCCTGGGCAACACCATTATCACGGAAGAAATATCCAAAATAGACATGGGTATCAGCCTCAATGTCGTTGCTTCCGGTTTCGGTTGCGAGTCCATTTTAAATTATGGGACGGAAGAGCAGAAAAAAGCCTATCTGCCAGGTATCTGTTCCGGTGAAAAAGTATGTGCCGGTGCCTACACCGAGCCCAATGCCGGAACAGACGTTGCCGGATACAAGACCCGCGCGGTTAAAGACGGCAAGGACTATATCATCAACGGCAATAAAATGTTCATCACCAACGGCACCGTTTGTGATTTTATGGTCGCGCAATGTATTACCAATCCTGAAGAAAAAAAACACAACAGCTTCAGCCTGATTATTGTCCCCGCGGACGCCAAAGGCATAACACGCAACAAAATTCACAGGAAAATGGGTATCCGGGCCAGCGATACCGCGGAGATTGCTTTTGAGGATGTGCGCGTTCCGCAAACCAATCTGGTCGGCAAGGAAGGGCAGGGTTTCCGTCAACTCATGCACTTTTTCGATATCACTCGCGTGATGGTTTCGGGCCAGGCGCTGGGGATTTCGGAGGCCTGCCTGGAAACAAGCATCAGATACGTCAAGGAAAGAACAGCCTTCGGCGCGCCGTTGGGTTCCTACCAGATGACGCAAATGAAACTCACCGAGATGGCCATCCGTATTGAAGCCTTGCGCGGTTTAGTTTATAAAGCGGCATGGCTGATTGATCAGGGAAGACCTGATTACACGTTGGCGGCCATGGCTAAATTCTACGGCGGGCAGACGGCGGTATTTTGCGCCAATTATGCCGTGGAACTGCATGGCGGCTATGGATACATCGAGGAATATCCGGTGCAGAAATGGTATCGTGACGCGAAGATTCTGGAACTTTACGAAGGCACCAAGGAAGCTGAGATCATGACGATTGGCCGTGCGCTTCAAGCCAGATGATTTTAGTGAGTTCTGACATTAAAGGCAAGGTGATATTGAAAAAAAAAGGGGAAACGTTTCACGTTTTAATGTGAAATTTTTATTTGCAGAATATTTGAAAGCATTTGTGTTTCAGGCCAGAATGAAGATTTGCTGATGACAGCGGAATATTCCGATGGAATGGATTTTTTTCAGTCACTAAACCGATACGCCTGAAGCCATTCATAAATGATCCCTTGCCCAACAGTAGTCCGTTTAAAATATTATTTTGTTCTTAATCTTAATGATTGCATTCTCTCTCGCATAGTTTCTTTCATTTTTGACAGGTTATCTTCTGTTGGTAAACCCCAGATCCAAATCCAAACCGCTATACAAAAAGCAGGACCAAAAAGGATGAACACGGCTGCAATGATGGCGAAGAGTGCGGGAAAATACAAGTCGCCGAAAGCGTTCAGTCGAACTTTTCCGGATTTTGGTTCCCAGAGTATTTCGACATTATCACCGATAGAATAAGATTGTACGGATGATGAAAAACGGGAATGATACTCTTTTTCTTTGCCGTCGGGCATTAGAAACTTTACCGTTGGATTGCTGACCGGAACACCGTCAGAAAGAGAAGAATGAATTTCCGAAACCGTTCCGTTTAATGTGACAGCCGCGCTCTTAAATGTGTAACTGCTCAAACCCATCGAGATTCCCCAGCATAATATTCCGACGCCGAGAATGATCCATAGACCCAAAAATATCCAGTTTTTCAATTGATTTCTCCAGTCTTATGTTAAAACGGTTTTTATCCGTAGCATTTCACCAGCACATATTATTCTGTTATTGTTTTCCGGATGAGGGCGAAAAGCCAAGCCACTTCCGCTTCGTCCAGACCTGCGGCCAGTTCCACTTCAGTCTTATCGCTGCGGGCTATGATGCCTTTTGAACCGGCCATTTTCATCAGTGACGAAAGCAGGCGTGGCACAGGTCGCCCGTCAGGCATTCGGGGAGTTCCCGTATCGCCAAGCGGTACCTTTTTCATTCCCGAAACTTCAATGATGTTGATGGTTTCCTGTCTTGCCGGAGCCACCAGATCTTCCAGCTCATCTATTGGAATTTCGGTCATGGTTTTCTTGCCTTGCCTGATTGCTTCCACGCGAAGAAAAGCCCTTGTTACAGTAATTCGTTCAAAATCTTTTTTCATCTGGTGTGCTGTCCGGATCGCTGATATTAAAGGCACGATAATGAAAAGTCCGAGAAAGCCAAGAATAAGATAACGGATCAAGTCGGGCAGGTCAGACCTGAGAAGCGGAGGCATGAAAAACCAAGTAACACCGATGGCGAAGATGAGAGAAAAGGCAAGGGGAATGTAATAAATTTTTTTATTTGTATTTTCGGGAATATGGATCACTAAACCTTCTCCTGTTCTTTCCACTCGTGAACGCATGGTGGACGGTTTCGGAGGCAATATTCCTTCCGCCTTGTCCACTCGTTTCATTCTGTCTCGATATGATTCATTGAGGTGACCGGGATCGCGGATGATTCTTTCGCCGGTGGATGTATCCACGAGCGGTTTTTGCAGGAAGCGGGAAAGCTCTTCGGCCAGTTGTCGGGCCCCGGCAAAGCTGGTCGGTTGCGAAACGGCAAGGGGTTTTGTCATGCTCCCGCCGGATAACTTGATTGGCCAGGTAGCTGGGGAATCGCTGTCGCCGCTGGAGAAACTCATTTCCACCTGATCTATCGCGTCCATCAAATATTCGGTTCGTTTAAAAGGCACAAGCAATCCGTACCATTGAACAATGCGCCCTCTGGCGCGATCCAGAATAATGCCGGCACGTCCAAAAACGAGCAAAGCTCCTACTAACGTAAAAACAGCGCCAAAGAGAATAACAAAAAGCGAAGACGGTGTATCCGATGGTTTGTTTACAGGGATAAGATCAAGCGGAAGTTGCAGGACAAAAAGACCTGCCAAAAGAAAAGGCAGGCCGAAAACGGAAAGGCAACCGCCTCCGCTGCGAATTTCCAAAGTTGCCTGATCCCTGTAAATAAACGGGCTTTTTTTTGCGCCGATGGCACCCTGATTAAAAATGTTCATAACGCATCACCGGGGGGCCGTGCATCTTTTGATATTTGGTCATTGAAAAAATATTTACCATATCTTCATGATCGAACACAAAAGAAATTTGGGAAGCATCATTTTTCAAAAACCATATGAATATATGGTCATATTATGATAAATTATTTTCCGGTGAAGCCAGAAAAACAGAGGAACAAAAACGTTGTTTTGGGTGTCTAATACCATAGAGAGCAGGAAAGCCGCTGTAGAAGATGAAGATCTGCAATATGTAACTCTTTGTCAAAGGGGCGAAATGGAGGCTTTTGAAGTGCTGGTCGAAAGGCATCAGAAAAGAATGTTGAATATCGCTTACAGAATGACCGGTGATTATGATGAAGCCTGTGATGTAACGCAGGAGGCATTTATTGCGGCTTATAAATCAATGAAGAGCTTTAAAGCGGAGGCGAAATTTTCCACCTGGCTATACAGAATCGTGATGAATCTTTCCAAAAACCGGTTAAAGCAATTACACGGCAGGACGACACGTGAAAGCCTGCGTCTTGATGATTGTGGGGATGGCAGGGCGAAGGAAACAGGAAATCCGTCACTGGTTCATGACGGCAATCCCGGTCTCGATATGGAAAGACGGGAAAGAGAAGCGCATGTGCAGCAATGCGTTAATTCTCTCGATGCGGAATACCGGGAGGTTCTGGTGCTTCGGGATATTCAGGGATTTTCGTATGAAGAGATAAGGGATATCCTGAAGGTTCCGGACGGAACCGTTAAGTCCCGGCTTTCCCGAGCCCGTAACGCGCTGAAAGATTGTCTCGCTAAAATTATTGGTGATTTATGAAAGAATGCGAACAGATTGAAAACAAGCTCCCTTTGTATCTGGATGATTCATTGTCCGGTTTTGATAAAAAAGCCGTTGAGGAGCATTTGAAGTCCTGCCCCGGGTGTACAAAAAACCTGGCGCAACTCAAAAAGATGCACGCTCTGACGAATAATCTGGCCGAAGTCGAACCTCCTGCCTGGTTCAAGCAAAAGATTATGGTCAGCGTGCGTGAAGAAGCAGAAAAAAAGAGTTGGCTCCGGAAACTGTTTTATCCCTTGAAGATAAAAATTCCCGTACAGATATTTGCCACGATATGCATTGCCGTGCTGGCTGCCTATGTTTACAGGTCAGGTGAAGATCGAATGAAAGAAGTTGCGACATCGTATGTTCCGTCGCCAGCTATTGAAGTTCAGAAAGAAAAGTTGCCGGAACGGAAATTGAAAACATCGACTGATGAAGATGTTCAAAAAGAGCAATCCATCAAAAGACAAGAACGAATATTGCCCGCAAAGGGCATGGTTCGTGAGAAAGATTTTGCCGCCATGCCTTCTCCTCCGGCAGCGGATTTTAACGAGCAATCTGGTGGCGCTCCGGCAACCCGATCCGTCATGATTCCTGAAAAGGCCGATAAGGTTGAAAGCTATAAGGCTGTAGATTCTGCTGTGACTGCTGAGGCAACTGACCGATATGAAAGACCTCAGATTGCAAAATCTGAAATGATGGCGGAAAATCGTCTGGAAAAGAAAAAAGAAACCGGTGTTGGCGATGTCGTCATGAAAACCGCCAGAGCACCTGAGGTGCAAACCATGGTCAAATCGTCTATTATTTCATTGCGGGTTGCCGATAGGGATAAAGCAATGATCGAAATTGAAAAACTTCTGGAAAAATATGAGGCAAAGGATATCATCAGGCAAAAAACACCGAACAAAACCATCCTTACGGCTCGATTGAAAAATCAGAAAATAGACGCCGTAAAAGATCACTTAAAAACGATCGGGCGGATCGAATTTAAAGATATATCAACGAACAGTTTTGAGAACGAAACAGCCATTTTCATAGAGATTTTGAATGATTAAAGCGCCACTATGATTTCATAGAATCAACTTGACTTTCAGTCATAATTTGGTTAATTTAACGTCAGATCACCACAGGGATCTGAAAAAGAAAAAAGAATTTATCTGTAAAAAGTTTGAATGGCCAATCTGTAATCAAATAGTTGTTTCCAAGTGAAAATTCATTTAATCTTTTTTCTGCTGATAATTATCAAAATGTATTTTTAAACGCCATAAGTTTTAATCCCAAGGTTTTGCGGGTAAAATTTATTCAATATTGAAGCGTTAATGAAAGGAGGACATGGAGATGGCAAAATATCTCTACAATCAGGAGGCGGTCGATAATCTCAAGCTTAGCGACACCTCTGTTCTGGATCGTCTGGTTGACTACGAATCAGCGCGCGAAGCGCACTCGAAAAAGGAACACGCCAAGAAAGACAAACGAATGACAATCGGTGAAGCTGTTGCGACATTTGTTCAGGATGGTGACATCATCACCGATGGCGGCTTTTCTTACGTTCGGACTCCCCATCAGGCCTTTCACGAAGTGATCAGGCAGGGCAAAAAGAATTTGCAGATGATCGGATCACCCAATACGAATCAGAGTTTTTTTATCTTTTACGGATGTGTGGATTATTCCCACAATTCATACTCCGGGGCGGAGATGCGCGGGATTGACAGACTCTATGACCGCGCTCTGAAGCAGGAAAAGGTTAAAATTCTTTCCGAGTGGAGTCACGGCGGCATGGCTCAAGGGTTCAAGGCCGCTCAACTGGGTTCCCCGGGTGTTGCCAGCAAGCAGATGATCGGCAGTGACCTTGTCCGCTATAATCCTTATCTCAAGGTCATCCAGAATCCCTTAAAGAAGGATAAGGATCCCGTTGTGTTCGTTCCAGCTTTGTATCCCGATGTTTCTTTTATTCATTGTCACGCGGCGGACAAGTACGGCAACGCGTATATCTATGGCCCGGCTGTGAATGATCTGGCGATGGCCGCCGCCGCCCGCAAAGTCATCATTACCGCGGAAGAGATCGTGCCCGAAAGCGATATCCGTTACAACAAGCAGGGGCAGATCATTCCGTTCTTTTATGCAGATGCCGTAGTGGAAATGCCTTTCGGGGCGCTTCCCGGAAGCATGCCCGGATGTTACTACTGGCCGAGGCAGTGGTGGGAAAAGTGTATGCGGTGGGCCACATTGAACGACGAAAACGCTAAAGAGTTTCTAGACTACTGGATTATCAATACTAAGAATCAGTTTGAATTCGTTGAAAAACTGGGAGGCGCGAAGTGGATCGCCGAAGCCCGTCGCCAGACAAAAGCCGCCGAAGGTGATAATGAAGACATTGATTTCTCTTACGAGGAATTTACCCTGAAGCATGATTCAGGACTCTACTACTAGAAAGGAGAAAACCATGCGAGACTTAAATGCACCAGCCAATCCTCTGGAAACATTGGCTTATATCATTGCACAGCAGATTCACGATCATTCGATCGTATATATAGGAACAGGCCTCCCCATGGTGGCGGGGATTCTGGCCAAGAAAACCCATGCCCCCAACATCACCATTGTCTATGAGTCAGGCGGTCAGGACCCGATCGAGGGTGATATGCCCTGGTCGGTCGGTTGTCCCTTTACCTGGCGCAAATCACCCACCATTATGGAAATGGCTTATTCCTTCGCGCAGTGTTACAACGGTTACGTGGATATCGGATTCCTGGGATTTGCCCAGGTGGATATGTACGGTAACGTGAATACGCACATGATCGGCAAGGATTTTCATCATCCCAAGGTCCGCCTGACCGGCAGCGGCGGCAACAATGATCTTTCTTCATTGATGAGTAATATGGTTCTGGTTGGACTCCAGACACCGGATAAATTCCCCGAGAAAGTTGATTTCATCACCTCCGTAGGTCATTTGACCGGCGGGAACTCCCGCCAGGAAGCCGGTCTCGTCGGCAACGGTCCCAGCGCGGTCATCAGCCCCTGGGGTGTTTATGATTTTCATCCGGTCAGTAAACGCATGCGCGTCAAATCCCTGACACCCGGTGTCACGTTTGAAATCGCTCAATCGCTTACGGGATTCGAATTGTTGAAACCGGATGGAGAAATTCCGCAGACAAAATTGATTACCGATGAAGCGTTGAAGATCATCCGCACCCAGGTCGATCCGCGCGGCGTTTTCACCACCATGCCCGCCGCATAGTGAGGCCCGCTAAGAACGTGAAACGAGGTTCGTCCCTGCCACCTGAAGGTGGCAGGATAATTCGCTCTAAGATTTTCCGAGAACTACGTTTCGGAAAATCAAGGCTCATTAAAGCGATGTGGGATAAACATAGGATGTGCACACCTGATTTTAATTATAAGGAGGAAGCTTATGGAAGATATTAAAAGAATTCTGGCTGTCAGTTGGATAACGCAATATTGCAAGGAAACGGTCCATTACGCAGTGTCCCTGGCTTCAAAGTACGACGCTGAACTTTTTGTGATTCATGTCGTTGATAACTCATTATTGCACGGCTGGAATTTTCCGATGGGATTGTATGAGGAAGAACACCGGAAATATTTGCATCAAATTCAGACCGAGCTGGATGGGATTATCAACCGTGAAAAAAAGAGTGGCATGGACATCAAAACAATTGTCAAGGAAGGTGAACCGGTCGAAGAAATTCTGAAAATGGTTAAGAAGGAGAAAATTGATCTGCTGGTACTGCGCGCCAATGAAGAAAGCCGGATTGAACACTTTCTGGTCGGAGGCAGCAATGATGAGCTGATCAGGATGATGCCCTGCTCAATTTTTCTTGTTAAAAATGAACCGAAATCCAGGGTGGGCCGGATTAAAAAGTGATGCGGTCAGAAGGCTAACATTCATGAAGCCGGAATGAGTTCTGTCGATGTGAATTTAAAAAAACGGAATGTCCCGATCGTATTGTGGCTGGGGATAATGGTCTGCTTTTTCCTGGCGGCCTGTTCTCCCCGGCCGCAGTTACCTGCTCTGGCCGGTGATGCTGTAATTCTGGCCTTCGGTGACAGTCTGACTTTCGGCACAGGAGCGGATGCTGCAGAGAGTTATCCGGCCGTCCTGGAAAAAATGATCGGCAGGCGGGTGGTCAATTACGGAATACCAGGCGAGGTGACCGCTGAAGGGCTGTCACGGTTGCCGGACGTTCTGCAAAGGGAGAAACCGGCGTTGATGCTGCTGTGCCATGGCGGGAACGATCAGCTTAGACGCAAGGATCTTAAGCAATCGGCAGACAATATCAGAGCTATGATCAAACTAGCCCAAAAATCCGGAGCGGCTGTCGTGCTCATTGCGGTGCCGGCACCGGGTCTTTCTCTTAAACCTCCTTCCCTGTATCGGAAAATTGCAGGAGAAATGTCTATTCCCATTGAAGAAGAAATATTGTCCGATATATTATCTGATCATTCATTCAAGTCAGATTTAATCCATCCCAATGCTGCGGGTTATCGCCGTCTGGCGGAGAGCATCGCCACTCTTTTACAAAAGAGTGGCGCTCTCAATTCATCCGGTTCATAAGCGTTCGGACAAAAAATCTTAACATAATAAAGAATACAGTTGATTTTAATGAGACCCCAATTTCAGAAACAGGGTGCACTGAAATTTGATGGTCGAATGATCCCCGAAGCGAAGCTGTGCGGGATAATTGAGGGTCTGATTTCCCTCCCCTTGGAGTGCGATTTCGTTTGGATACCCCGCTGCTTGCGGCGGGGTATCCAGTTTCGGCCTAACGATTATTTTCTGGTATTTCCCGAAAGAAATCCGGGTTGTGTGTAAGCCGGTTTCGGATAACTATAAAATCCTTTCTTTGTCTTGGCTCCGAGTTCTCCGCGGTCAACATATTGCTTTAATAAGTTTGCGTTGGCTTCAGCCAGGGAATTCTTCGTTTTTCGCGCCCAATAATCGGTGATCATCCAGACGGTCTTTAATCCGATCTGATCCATAATGCCGAAGGGGCCCATGGGCATGTGCGTGACACCCATCCATGACCGGTCCACATCCTCGATGCTGGCCACATCCCTCGTTACCAGGCTCAGGGCGGAGGTGAAAAGATTAGAGATCATGGTGTTGAATACGTAACCGTTGTTTTCCCGGTGCAGCATAATAGGTACCTGACCGATGCTTACCGCAAAGTCATGTACCAGCCGGGTCACGGACGGGTCTGTTCCCGGATGAGGCATGACATCCACGATGTTGGTTGTTCGCACGTCATGAAAATGAAGTGCTACAAGTTTCTCCGGCCTGCCCGTGGCTTCGGCAAATACTGAAGGAAGCAGCAGGGAGGTATTGGTGGTGAAAATAGTACGTTTGGGGCAAAGTTCATTAAACTGAGCAAAAATTTTACCTTTGAGCTTTGGATCTTCGGGCACGGATTCATTGATGATATCGGTATCTTTGGCTGCTACTTTTGCATCTGAAGTGGCTGTGATGCGTCCCATGATTTCTTTGAGTTGTTCTTCCGTGATTCTGTTGCTGCGTACAAACCACGATGATCCCAGTTTTTCCATGCGTTTCAGAGAATCCTTCAGAATCTCGTCAGAAATGTCATAGAGCGCGACATGGTATCCGTGCAAGGCGCACGTAAAACCAATCTGCTGACCCATGGTACCAGCTCCCAGAATAAGTACTTTTTTGATATCTTTCAGTTTCATATGTTTTCCTTTCCTTCTTTTTTTAAGTGACAACACTATACACGATATTTAAAAAAAGAAAATAAGTCACATTATTAAATCCAATTGAGGATGCCCGCAAAGACAATCATCGCAACAGCGTTAACGGCGAAAAGAGAACCGATGAAAAGCTTCTGTGCGCGGGGCTGCCAGTCATGAACATAACAGGCAGCGGCAAAGAAGGGGATGTAAACGGTCACAAAGACCGGGAAAGCACCCCACCATCCGTACACCCAGACGAAAGCCGGGGTTCGTACCAGAAAGATTTCCAGAATAGAGGCAAGGGCGGCATTGGCAACCGCAAAGAACAGACGGTTATTGATGCCCATGATTTTCAGTGTCGGATCTTTCGGCATCAGCTTGCAGACGACAATTCCGGCGATGGAAAACATCAGGCTGATTTCGATGCCGACTCCCACCATGATTTCAAACGCTGTACCGGCAGGCACTGTCCACAGGGCATGACCTGAAAAATGCTGGATGAGCGCGTTGATGATTTCCACAAACCAGTGGACCATGTAAAGAGCCAGTCCTCCGGCAATGGCTCGGTAATTGCCTTTTTCAAATTCGTTGGCATAAATGTATAAGACAATGACGAATAGTGGAATGACGTACCACTGAAAATGATGACCGTTCCTTAAAATGTTTAATGCCTGGCTGGTTGCTTCGGGATTGTTCAGAGTCATTGCTGCACCTCCTTGTTTGATGGTCCGCTAAAAATGATCACTCATTCTGGCCGGGCGCTGAAACATCACTGATGATGCCTTTTATTTAATCTTCTGCAACATCTCTCCCATCATTTTATGAATCAGGTTGATGGCCTTGAGCGGACGAATCATGACTTTGAATTCGGTAATCCGGCCATCTGCGTCCCAGGTGATCATATCCACGCCGTTGATGGAAATTCCTTCAATTTCCGTGCAGAATTCCAGAACGGCATTGTTTCCGGCAGCGATCTCTCTTAAATACCGGAAGTGACCGTTATTGAAAACAAAGAGCGCTGCGGTCAGATAAAGTTTGGTGATTTCTTTTCCCACCTGCGGTGTATGAACAACGGGGGAATGAAAAACAACATTATCAGCCAGAATGTCATCAAGCCCCGCCGCGTCTTTTGTCTCCAGTAATTTGTGCCATGCGTCAATGGTATTTTCAATCATAGATTCACCCTTTGAATTACTTGATAAAAATTTTTTCAGATTACTCCTAAAATACTCAATCTGATTATTCCGAACTATCGTGACGATCCTGTCTTATTTTTCCTGCAGTTTGTTCAGCCTTGCTTTGGCGGCTTTGTGTCCCTGGTCGGCTGCTCTCTGATACCATTTGGCGGCGATTTTGTCATCCTGGGAAACGCCCATGCCATCCTGATACATTCCTCCGAGATTGAATTGCGCCGCAACGCTTCCTTTCTCACACATGGCCACCAGGTTATCCAGAGCATTTTCATTTTCCTGCTCAGCAGCCTTCCTGTACCATTTGGCCGCTTCCTCATCGTCCTGCGTAACGCCTTCTCCGGTTTCATACATCTGGGCCAGATTGAACTGGGCCACAGCATTGCCCCTGCTGCACATGGCCGTCAAGCTCATCAAAGCGTCTTCGTCACCCTGTACAGCCGCCTGACGATACCATCTTATCGCCTCGTTTGTGTCCTGTTTAACCCCCTTGCCTTCTTCATACAGCGATGCCAAAGATAACTGGGCTTTCGCGTAACCTTGGTCGGCTGCTTTCAAGAACCATTTGAAAGCTTCCGTATCATCGCGTGGAATCCCTTCGCCGCTTTGATACATCAGGCCCAGGTTAATCTGAGCCTGCGCGTTCCCCTGTTCAGCCGCCTTGCGGAACTGGTTTGCTGCTTCCGTATAATCCAGCGGAACGCCCTTACTGTTAAGATACATCACCCCCAGATTATTCTGCGCGTTGGCATCGGCCTGCTGAGCCGCCTTGCGGAACCACCTGACAGCTTCCGCATAATCTTCCTTCACGCCGGTACCGTTCAAATACATCAGCCCCAGATTATTTTGAGCTGATGGATCACCGTGCTCAGCAGCCTTGAGATACCATTTGGCTGCCTCGACGTCATCCTGCTTGACCCCTTCACCTTTTCTGTACATCAAACCGAGATAAATCTGAGCCTGCACGTTACCCTGATCAGCCGCCCTGCGGTAACAGTTTGCGGCTTCTGCAAAATCCTGTTCAACGCCTTCACCTCTCTGATACATGATGCCAAGATTATGGAGAGCTGTTTGATCATCCTGTTCGGCCGCCTTTGAAAACCATCTGAACGCTTCGGTATAATCCGACGGAACACCTTTGCCTTCATAATAGATGACGCCTAAATTACACTGAGCCAGTGCGTTACCCTGTTCTGCCGCCTGACGATACCATTTCGCGGCTTCGGTATCATCTTGGGGAACTCCTTCTCCATTCTCGTATTCAACGCCCAGGTTGAACTGAGCTTCAGCGTTACCCTGACAGGCCGCTTTCAGAAACCACCGAACCGCTTCGGCATCATCTTGTTGCACGCCGATGCCTTCCTGATACATTTCCGCCAGATGGCACTGGGCCACAGCATTGCCCCTGTTGCCTATTTCTATCAGATTATTCATAGCGGTCGCGTTGCCCTGTTCAACAGCCCTTCGGTACCATTTGGCCGCTTCCGCTTCATCCCGGGAGACGCCTTCCCCTTTTTCGTACTTGATACCCAGATAAAGCTGGGCGCGGGTATTTCCATGCTCGGCCGCTTTTAAAAACCATTGGAACGCTTCGTCATCATCAGCCTCCACGCCTTCCCCTTTGTCGTACTTGATACCCAGATTAAACTGCGCTTCGGCATTTCCCTGTTCGGCGGCTTTACGGAACCATTTGATGGCTTCAAAGTTGTCCAAGGGAACCCCTCGGCCTTCCTGGTACATTTCACCCAGCAGATTTTGTGCGTAGGCGTTGCCCATTTCCGCAGTCTTTAAATACCACCGGCCGGCTTCAGAATCGTCGCGCTGAACACCTTTTCCATTAAGGTACATCATACCGAGACTGTTCTGAGCGTCGGCATCGCCCTGTTCGGCCGCCTGACGATACCATTTAACAGCCAGGGTGTAATCCTGGGGAACGCCTCTTCCTTCCTGATACATTCCGCCCAACAGGTTTTGCGCATAGGCATTTCCCCGTTCAGCCGCCTTTTGAAACCACCGGGCGGCTTCCTCGTCGTCTCGCGTAACGCCCTCGCCCCGGCGATACATCATGCCTAGGTTAATCTGTGCGCGCACATTTCCCTGTCTGGCGGCTTTCAGATACCATTTTGTGGCTTCGGTGTAATCCTGAGGAACGCCGTCTCCGTTACTGTATTTTTCACCGAGAATGAACTGGGCTTCCGGATTACCCTGTTGCGCAGCTTTGTAATACCAGTGAGCGGCCTTGACGTCATCCTGTTGAACATTCAGTCCCGCCTGATATATTTCCGCCAGATTGAATTGCGCGACGGAGTTTCCTCTGTTGGCGATGACGGTCAGATTGTTGAGTGCGGTTTGATTTCCCTGTTGAGCCGCTTTCATAAACCAGCGTAACGCTTCAGATTCGTCCTGCTGAACACCTTTCCCGCTGTCATACATAACACCGAGATTGCACTGGGCGCGCGCATTGCCCTGTTCGGCGGCCTTTTGATACCATTGGAATGCTTCGGCATCGTCCTGCTCGACGCCCTCTCCGTTGTCGTACTTCACGCCCAGAATGAACTGGGCTTCCGGATTTCCCTTTGCAGCGGATTCCTTGAGAAACGTAATAGCTTCTTCATTATCCCGGTCAACCCCTTCACCGCTTGCATACAGGGTGGCCAACAGACCCTTGGCTTCGGTATCCCCCTGTTCGGCCGCTTTGCGCAACCACTTGGCTGCTTCAGCCTGATCCTGGGAAACTCCTTTTCCCTTCAGATAAAGAACGCCCAGATTACTTTGCGCAATGGCATCGCCGCGTTCGGCCGCTTTCTGAAACCATTTGACAGCCGCCAGATCATCCTGTGCGACACCCTTTCCTTCCCGGTAAAACAAACCGAGATTACGCTGAGCATGCCTGTTGCCCTGCTCGGCGGCCTTTTGAAACCATTGGAATGCTTGGATATCGTCCTGTGAGACGCCATCTCCTGTAAGGTACATCAACGCCAGATTAATCTGGGCAAGAACGCTCCCCTGTTCAGCCGCGTTTTGAAACCATCTGATTGCTTCCGTGCAGTCGGGGTCAACACCTTTTCCGTTACGGTACATGCAGCCAAGATGATACTGAGCATTCATTTCTCCTTTGACCGCCGCTTTGTTCAAACAGTTTAAAGCCTTGGTTTCGTCCTGCTCAACTCCCTCGCCACTGAGATACATGACGCCCAGATAAAAAAGGGCTTCGGTAAAGTCCTGATCAGCCGCTTTGCGCAGCCACTTGATGGCTTCGCCGGTGTCGCGGGAAACACCCTCGCCGGACAGGTACATCAATCCCAGATTAAATTGGGCTTCCGCGGAATTCTGCACAGCCGCTTTACGAAACCACTTGACCGCTTCGACATCGTCTGTCGGAAATCCTTCACCTTTGATGTACATTAATCCGAGTGTCAGCTCAGCTTCCGCGAGTCCCTGCGCGGCCGCTTTGCTGTACCATTTAACCGCTTCGCCATAATTTTGTTTAACACCCTTGCCTGTTTCATGCATCAATCCCAGATTAAGCTGGGCTACGGCACTTCCTTTGTCACACAAATCGGTCAGATTACGCATGGCTTTGGTATCGCCGTTTTCGGCTGCTTTGCGATACCATTTGGTTGCTTCTGCTTCATCCCGGGCGACACCCTGGCCTTTAAAATACATATCAGCGAGAAACAGCTGTGCCTTGGCGTTATCCTGCGCGGCCGCTTGTTGAAACCATTTGGAAGCCTTTACGTAATCTTGTGGGACACCGTTGCCGAAATGAAACATCAGGCCCAAATGACATTGTGCTTCCGTGTTGCCCTGTTCGGCCGCTTTTCGATACCATTTGGAAGCTTCGGCATAATCCTGCGGGACACCTTCACCATTCTCATACTTAACGCCAAGATGGTTTTGTGCCTGTTCATCGCCTTGTTCCGCTGCCTTGCGCAGCCATTTTACGGCCTCGGTATTATTTCGAGGTACTCCTTCGCCTTTATCATACATTATGCCCAGGTGGGACTGAGCTTCCGCTTCTCCCTGCTCGGCCGCCTGACGCAGTAAGCCTGAAGCTCTGGTAAAATCTTTCGGAACTCCTTCGCCTTTTTTATACATCAGTCCCAGGCGTAACTGAGCGGCCGCAAGACCCTGTTCCGCCGCTTTGTTGTACCACTTCATTGCTTCAGCGTAATCCTGAACAACCCCTTCACCATTATGATATTTCCAGCCCAGCGAGTACTGGGAACAGGCATCACCCTGTTCTGCTTCTTTGATGTACCACTTCAGCGCTTCAGCATGATCGCGGGGGACTCCTTTCCCTTCTTCATACATCCAGCCCAGAGAGGACTGTGCCGATGTATTGCCCTGTTCCGCCGCTTTCCGGTACCACTTGGCCGCTTCGGCGTAATCCCTGAGCGTGCCTTCACCGTTCTGGTACTTCGCGCCCAGATAAAATTGAGCCGCCGCAAAATTATTTTCCGCCGCTTTCCGAATCCATTTCATCGCTTCGGCATTATCCTGCTCGATCCCTTTGCCTGATTGATACATTAATCCCAGGTGGAACTGTGCCTCAGCGTAATCTTGCTCTGCCGCCTGCAGGAGCCACTTCAGCGCCTCGGCATCATCGTGGAAGGCCTCTTCGTCGTAACGATACATCATGCCCAGTTTGAACTGCGCTTCGGCGTTGCCCTTTTCCGCTTTTTGACGGAGATCCGGCAATGAAGGTTTTTCGTTGGCCATGAAATTATTCCCTGAAAGGATGAATTAAACGAATCGGATTCCTGTTTTTTTTATTTTCCGTCTTCCACATGTGCTCTGGCCGTTTTCATGGCCAGTTCGATATCTTTGGTAAACAACCACCATTGCGGGCGCGTGGTGTGTGGCCCGTTTTCCTTATCACGTCCGCGGCAATAAAACCAGTTACCGTAACGTTCAACTGTGGCAAAAGGATGGTCTTTCGCGCAGAGAATCGAGCAGGGACGAATCTCCTTAAAATATACCGTCTGGTCCGGTGTTTCGTCGTTGACCATTTCTTCAGGCAATGCGATATGAGAAACGTCAATGCCTTCTGCCTCTTTTCTGTCCAACCATTTTGAGATTCTCATGGTGATGTTCTCCCTCATTCAAAAAAGAAATTATAGTGCAGTCTTGTCCTGGAGACGATTGATTGTCAATCCGATTAACCGGGAAACGACAACGGCGATATAGGCGACGCCGGCAAACTGTTCCAGCATGACCAGTACCCGTGATGACGATTTTACCGGCACAATATCGCTGAGTCCCGTTGCCGAAAGATTGGCGAAACTCAAAAAAAGAAGTTCAATGAAACTCAGCGGTTCCCCGGGATGAATGGCGTACGAAAAAGCGTTCGGACTCCAGGCCTGGCAAACCAGGTACAGATAAGCAAAACCCCAGGCAATCAGGGTAAAGGTAGCGCCGGCGGCAAACAAATCGTCCGTAGTTACGTGTTCGTCGCCCATCATATAAGTGATTAGACTACCCGCTCCATAAAAATACAACATGGCCTCCAGCATCGTCGCCCAGATTAACAACTTCGGATTGGCAAGAAGCCAGGAAAATATTAAAAGGAGAATGGTCATACCCGCAATGATCCAGGCAAGCCAGTTGATGGCAGGACTGTGGATGACGACCCAGACCACTAGCAGAAGTACCAGTGTTCCGAAAACACTAAGAATGAAAGGTCCACTCGGGACTCCTTCCAGCATCACGTAGAGGATCAGGCTGAGCAGTTGAGCGGCAAGCAGAAACGCTGACGGATGATGACGCGCAATGTTGCTCCAGTTTATCGATGGGGTGTCCTGATTCATGTTTTTATTTTTATCCTTTAGAAAAGAAGCATAAAAATACGGGCACACATTTATAGCATATCAAAAAATGGGCTGGTGAGCTTTTTTACCATAAACACGTTCATAGGCTTTGCAAAAAGGACAAAGGTTGCCTTCAATTTTTTGGACAAACTGAAACGCGAGTCCTTTTTGTTGTTTACGGGCATGCTTGCATACCGGGCAAGTCAGACAAAACTTTGCCATTTTTCGATCCTTCTCCGAAACATTACGTTTAACCGGTTTTTTAGTCGCTTTCTGTTTAGCCATGATTACCTTCCTAATATTACGCTGCTGTATCAAGCGGGTTATTTTGCCTTTAGGAGTATATCAATATGAAATTTACGTGTCAAAGCACTTTTGACAATAAAATTAAAGTGTCCGGAATGTTTCACAAACGAAAACAGGCAGAAAAACTACTTCTTCTGCCTGTTTTTTGCTTTGCCGGTCCATTGATCAACGACGGCAAGGCGGGGGAGGGGCATAACCATCATTTTCCCACATTCGATTGTAGGAGTGTTCGTAAACAGGACCACAGGTGATGATATGCAGCTTACAGAGTGTTTCGCGCCATTCGTATTTGATCAGAATCGATTCGGCCGCTTTCCTTGCCGGTTCGAATTCAACACGATAAGAAGGGGAATATTCTTCATAACCATAGCCGGTACCGGCGCTTTCTGACGCCCTGGACTGTCCTTTCACCGAAGGAGCCGCCGCCGTATCCCGCGCTTCATTTTTCATTTTTCTTTCCGGTAACGGGTAGGAGTAATTCCCTGGTGATTGATAGTGTTGCATTTCCGGATACACGGCAACCGCGATGATTCCCATGGCAGATGTGTCGCCGAAAGCGGCGGCATAAGAATCGGGAACATCCGTAAAATAAAAGCGGTTGATTTTATCCTGCCCGGTGCGCCAGCCTGAATATTCATTGGTGGAATACGCGTCGATGATATACATTCTTTCCGTGTTTTTCAGCCAGGATTTCTGACCGGAAATGATGTTTCTGCCGTCAACCGCGATCACCACTCCCACCCGGCGATTCAGTTTATTGCGCACAATGATCCGGTAATAATCCCCTTTGTAAGCCTCGGCATAAACCTTTTTAAGATGATGACGGCTTTTCACCGGATAAAAAGGCAGAGTCCAGCCGTTATCAGTAATAACGCTGACCTCCACCGCATCGCCAACAGTATCCGCCGCGGCGACGCCTGCCCAGATGAACATCATCAGAATGATTAATAATATTTTTTTCATATCGTCCTCCTTTATCGGTTACTTTTTTCGGCTTTTGATGGCCTTTTGTCTGTTAGACAAAAGAGCCGTCGGAAAAGTTCCCGGATTTTTTACAAAAGACTGAAATTTCCTGGTGCATTGCGCGATTGCCGATTTAATGTGGCGAAATGTTAGCACATTGTAGTATAAGACCATCGGGGAGATGATATGGATTCTTACAATGTATTGATTATCGGTTCCGGCCCCGCCGGTTTATTCGCGGCCATTGAACTGGAGCGTTTGGGTGTGGACAGAATTGCGATTGTTGATCGCAATCCATATCCCGCCGGAGGTTTGCTTAACGACGGCAAACTGAATTTTGATTATCGTATCGGGATTGATCTGGATGAACTGAAGATCAACAGCGATATGGCACAAAATTTGATGCGCGACATCAGGCAGATCTTCATTTGCTTTCCGAAATGTAAGCAGGTAACTTTTATTGACAGGGATGAACAAATAGAGGCATTAAGAGAAATTACTGCCGAGAATGGCGCGCAATTTATCGCGCCGGAGCAATGGCATTGGGGGACGGACAATGGCAAGGCGGCGGTTGATTATTTAAGAAAACATCTCAAGAAAACAAAATTTTTACTGGGAACCACCATCAACTCGATCGCTTCTTTGCATGATGATTCATTTCAGATTTTGGGCAGCTGCCGGAAGAAAAATGTTCACTATACCGCGAAAATCGTTTTGACTGCCCCGGGAAGAAGCGGCGCTTACTGGTTTCGTGATCTCGCCACAAAGCTGAATATTCGTCATAATTTCGGTCCCATTGATGTGGGAATCCGTGTTGAATTAAATAGAAAATTTTACGACGATGTAACCAATATTGTTTACGATCCGAAATTTATTTTTTGCACGACACGTCACAAAGATAAAGTCAGAACCTTTTGTACCAACCCGGGTGGCAGAGTGCGACCGGAAGACTATTACGATTTCAAGCTCGTTAATGGAGATGCTCTCTCCGGCCGAAAAACAGCAAATACAAATTTTGCCCTGATCAACACGGTTGCCCTGACAGCGCCATTTTCCGATACGACAGAGTTCGGTCAGATGATCGCCAGGCAGTTTTTTTTGCTGGGCGGAGGCAAACCCATTGTCCAGAGAGTGGGCGATTTCCGGGAAGGGAGAAGAAGCTCTCATTCCACTTTTAACAGTAGAAGTCGTCATTTCGAGGTTTGTAAAGCGACCTATCATGCCACCCCCGGTGACATCACACTGGGATTGCCTGCCCGCATCATCGACAATCTCTGGGAGTCATTAAAAAAAATAGATAAAATTGTGCCCGGAATTCTTCACCCATCCACTCTCTTGTACGCACCGGAAATTAAATTCTTCGACACGCACTTTATCACGGATAACAATCTTGAAACAAACGTCAAGGGCATCTTTGTGGCCGGAGACGGAGCCGGGAAGAGCCGGGGTATTGTCGGAGCCGGAATTTCCGGAATTATCGCCGCCAGAGGCATTACCCGGAAATATTTTTAAAACGGCCGGAAGTATATTTGACGAAGTTTCTGTAATAATATGTTGACTCCCTGGTTTATTCTTCCTATAATTCACGTCACTTATTTTGATAATTCTTCTGCACATCCATTAAATCCTCGCGGAGTGAAATCCTGAACCCGCGGAAAGGAGGAATTCATGTTTGATTTTTCTCTATCCCCCGCCCTGGCCTGGGCGTTGGTCGGTCTCGTTCTTCTGATTACGGAACTGGCAACGGTCAGTTTTATCCTGTGTTTTATAGGGATGGGGGCCCTGATTGTTGCCGCAACGACGTGGATGGGACTGACATCCTCTTTCAACAGCCAGTTAATTGTCTTTTCAGCATCGTCTCTTTCGCTGCTCTTCCTGCTGCGCAAAACGGCAAAGAAGCTTTTTGCGGGGCATGCCGATGTTCCGCCTGATTATGCAGGTCAAAAGGTGGATGTCGTCAAGCCGATTCCCGCCGGCGGTGAAGGAACAGTCCGATACCGGGGCTCGGATTGGATCGCATTTAGTGATACCAACCGGACCATCCCCGAAGGGGCCACCGTGCAGATTGAAACAATCGAAGGCATTCGCGTTAAGGTCAAACTTGTCGAATAAAAAATAAGGGAGGGATCACCATGGAAGTTGTTCTGCTTGTACTGGCCGCGCTGGCCGTGATTATCATCGCCAAGGGGGTTTGTATTGTGCCGCAACAAAGTGCCTACGTCATTGAACGGCTGGGGAAATTTGACCGGGTGCTCAACGCAGGCATCAGTTACATTATTCCTTTCATCGACCGGAAGGCTTATGTGCATACGCTCAAGGAACAGGCACTGGACATTCCCGAACAGATTTGCATCACACGCGACAACGTCCAGGTGGGCGTGGACGGCGTCATTTTTATTCAGGTCTTCGATCCACAGATGGCTTCCTATGGAATCAGTAATTATGTGTTTGCCATTGTTCAGCTGGCGCAGACCACCATGAGAAGCGAAGTCGGCAAGATCGATCTGGACAAAACCTTTGAAGAAAGAACCGCCATAAATTCAGCGATTGTTACAGCCATCAATGATGCCTCCAGAACCTGGGGCGTAAAAATCCTTCGCTACGAAGTCAAGAACATCCGGCCTCCGGAGAATGTTCTGAATGCCATGGAAAAACAGATGCAGGCCGAACGGGAAAAACGCGCGGTCATTCTGGAATCGGAAGGCCAAAAGCAGTCGGCGGTCAACGTGGCCGAAGGCCAGAAGCAAAAAGTTGTGCTCGAATCGGAAGCTGCACAGCAGAAACAGATCAATGAAGCCAACGGCCAGGCTGAAGCTATCCGCGCCATTGCCAATGCAACAGCAGACGGATTGAAAGCGGTCGCTTCCGCGGTGCAGACCCAGGGCGGCATGGAGGCGATACAGCTCCGGGTGGCGGAGAAACTGGTTGAGCAGTTCGGTCACCTGGCAAAACAGAGCAATACAATGATTCTGCCGGCCAACTTCGGAGACATTTCATCGCTGATCGCCACCGCAATGAGCGTCGTGAAGCAGACAAAATAAATTTCAGCAGGCGGGTGGAATTCATCCGCCCGCTGTCTTTTTGTTATGCAGTAAAATCTTTTCATGCCAAGTTGCGTTTACAATATCATGAACAATCCAATGAAAGAAATCATAACAGAAATTGATGACCGCACTGTTGAAAGTTCTCTGGGTTGGCGAGTTGAGATTGTATCCATTAATGCTCTTCGATATCAGGAGAAGGACCAAACCATCACATTTGAAATCGAAGACTATCCGGATTTCGCCGGAGAACCCGAGTGGACGATCTACATACCCCCGAAATGCAAATGGCAGGGTCAGAGTCATGATGAAGCAACCATCGATCAGGAAAAACTGGACGAAATTACCGACAGAATTAACACGGCTTTCTGGAAACTCGACATGAAAATCAAGGAAATAGCCTGATGAAGGTCCATGTCATTATAATGACGTGGCATAGACATTCGAGGCTTTACCGGACAACGTCTTGCAATCAAATTTTACGCCGGGCGGATTACTGCTAAAAAATTTTATTCCTCAATTTCTTTTATCGTTCTGAAGCCCTGAAAATCTTTCTTTACCCAGTTGTATAAATCCTGCACGGTTACATTGCTGGAGCATTCAAACTGCCGGGTGTCCTGCGGCAGTTTTTTTATGTCGTGTTTGTTTTTATAAAGTTTGAAAGATCCATCTTGTAGCAAAATGATATAGTATAACATTAATCAACCTCATGCTCGACGCGGGGAATGGGAGAGCATTCTCCGCGTTTTTCAGGTTATTTGGGGCATGGACCGATATACTTTCCTTTAATCTTACTGAGCATTTGCATAGCCGGCTGACCTTTTGTCTTAAAGGTGGTATTAGACTGTCCTGCCATTGTATTACCGGTATAGGTTGTGGTTCCGGACGTTTGCATTACGGTATCTTGACCTTTGCATTCAACCTTGTAGTTGATGGTATTGCCGACAGAATTCTGGAGAGTGGTTTTGCATTCATAATTTTTGTCTGTGTTTTTGGGGACCGCATCATTTTTGGTAATACATTGACGGAAAGTCGTTGGCGGCATGGCACCCGGTACGCCCGGCATCCCTTTCAATTCAACCTGAGTAGTTATTTCCCATAATCCTTCTTTGAGTTCCGCGCAGGCACTTACCGTCCATATCAGAGACAATAAAACAACAAAAATCATCAAAGTTTTTTTCATAATTCATATCTCCTTTTATTTGTTGAGTTGATTTTTTCATGAGTTACACTCGATAATAAATTTCTTAACACTAAGTAGGGGGCTTGTTGAATCTCTCAAAAATCCGATAGGGCAAGCCCTTAGGATTGAGTTTTTTGTACTGATTGATGGACATAATGTAATCTCCCAGCATTTTGATGGACTCGTCAGGCGTATCGACAAACTCAACGCCAGCCTCATAATATTTGCCTTCATAGACCGCTTTGTTCCATTTAACTTTTCCGAGAACGGTTATCTTTTGCTTTGTGTTCTTCAAGGCGAAATCTATCTTCAGGATGGTATCCTTGGGTAAAGGGAAATTGCCCTGTATCCTTGTGCCGGTCATGGAAATGTCTTCGCTGTGGTTGTAAACGATTTTTCCTTTTGGAGGATTGGTGATTTCGGACAGGATGGTGATCACAATTTCGTTTTCTTCATCAAGCCTTTCCGCATTCCGTTCTGCCTGCAACGATTGCTCATCTTTGTTCATTATTTCCCCTCCGGGAGCTGCAAAACCTGAAATTCTTTTTGTGATTATCTCAACAGGTTGTGTAAAAAACAAGGAATTTTTATCAAGGGATTCTCTGTTTGCGGTTATTTTATGAGAGTTTCATGATCGCAGGTCAAAAAAAATAATCAAAAAAGGTTTACTTTATTGCAATTTACAGGGATTCGAATATGGAGGTCGATCCGCTCAACAGCATGTAAAGAATAAAAAACACGCCTAATAAAATACGGTAGTATCCAAAGTATTGAAATCCGTAGTTTTCCACAATTTTCAAAAACAATTTAACAGCTATCCATGCCGATGCAAAAGCAACCACAAAACCGATGCCTAAGAAGTTCAGCTCGTTTGCCGAAATCGCCGCATCCGTTTTCAGTAAATCGTAACCCGTTGCCGCAAACATGGTCGGAACGGCAAGCAGAAATGAAAATTCGGTGGCCTGTTTTTTATCCAACCCGTTGAAAACACCACCGATAATGGTTGCCGCGGCACGGGACACGCCGGGGATCATGGAAAAACACTGTGCGACACCGATGAGGAAAGAATGTTTATAAGAGATATTTTCCAGATCCGTATATTTTGTTTTTTTGGCGACGACATACTTGTCTATCAAGATGAGAATGATGCCGCCCAATATCAATGAGATGGAAACTATCCAGGGATTGAAAAGATAATCTTTAATGATCTGATAGAGTAGGAATCCTGCAATGGCGGTCGGCAAAAAAGCAATGCCCAATTTCGTGTATATATTGAAGCCTCTGAGAAAGCGTTTGTAGTACAGCATGATAATGGCGCCAATTGCGCCGAGTTGAATAGTGATTTCAAAGGTTTTGACGAAGGAATCGTTTTGAATCTTCATGAAGGAAGAGGCCAAAATCATATGCCCGGTGGAGGAAACGGGCAGAAACTCCGTGATCCCTTCAATAATTGCTAGAATAATGGTCTGAAAAATGTCCATATTGCTGAATCCTTATACTTTCAGATGTTTTTATGTCAACGAAATAATAGGTAAAAAATATATTTTTTTGTCCTTGACATAATGAGTCCGTCCTTTTATCTTCATCGAAGATGAAATATTAAGAACTCAACAGGCAATCGTACCTTGTAAAATTTTCACCATAAAAAACGTGATCATGAAAAATAAAGAATTGGAAAATATCTCCAGAAAAGAAACGGGAGCAGAAACTGGTCATCCTGACCAGAGCGTCATCAAAAAAGGGAAATTTTATGTCCAACGGTTTTTGCTGATTATGCTCGTTGTGCTCTTGCTGCCTCTTTCCTCTTCTGTGGCCAAAAATGTTAGCTGCAGCCGTTTGCCCCTGTTGATGAAAAGTTTCCTGGCCAATCACTATGCGATGAAGGATTTGACGGGAGGGATCAAGGATCATGCCGTCGATCAGATGATCAAAATCATGGATCCCACGAAAACGTTGCTGTACGAGTCTGATGTGACAAGACTCAAACCTTTTCTGCGTCAGGTCTTTGCCAGCCTTCAGGCTGGAGACTGTACGTCGCTAACCCCCGTTTATGAAATACTGGTTACACGGGCAAAGGAAAATGAGGCCATCGTGAAGCAGATTCTGGGCTCAGGCTACAAGCTCGATGAGAAAATGGAACTGCAAATTGATGTCAAAAAACGTCCTTATATTAAAACAAGGCAGGAAAAAGAAGAGCTTCTGAAAAAGGTTGTGCAGTTTCAGATCGAAAATAACCTGCTGGCCGGCATCAGTCTGGCGGAGGCCAAAAAACAGCAGATTCACCGCTATGAACTGCAGACAATGCGGATCATCAAGCGTAATCCGGAAAAACTGGTGACATCTGCTGCGGAAGCTTTTGCCCAGGCCCTGGATCCGCATACGAGTTACATGTCCCCGGAAAGCTTCGACGATTTCCGGATCCAGATGCAGCTTTCGCTGGAAGGAATCGGGGCTGTGCTCAGCTCTGATAATGGGTTTACCGTTATTGAGGAATTGATTCCCGGAGGAGGCGCTGAACGTTCCGGTTTACTGAAACCTAAAGACAAAATCGTTGCCGTTGCTCAGAAGAATGAACGACCTGTTAATGTGATCGATATGGACCTGCGTGATGTTGTCAAAATGATTCGCGGTAAGAAGGGGACTCTGGTCACCTTGACCGTCCTGAGGCAGGCGGAGCGTACCATCCGTTTCAACGTAACGATCAAACGTGATAAGGTTTACCTGAAAGAGCAGGAGGCGAAGATATCCTATGAAACAAGGGTATTGCAGGGGAAACAATACAAATTCGGGGTTATTGATCTTCCGTCTTTCTACGGCGACGATAAAGAAAACAAATCCTGTTATGAAGATGTCAAGGAACTGCTTGCTGATGCCCGTCGGCAACGCGTAGATGGAATCGTTCTGGATTTGTCACGTAACGGAGGAGGCCTGCTGGGTGAAGCGGTACGTATTGCCGGACTTTTCCTGGGCAGGGGAGCTGTTGTGGCGACAAAGGATAGTCAAGGTCAGTTGACGATATTTATGAACGGTTCGTCATCATCCCGCATCAAAGGTGACAATATTGAGATTATCGCATTTCCTGCGGAAGAACCGCAGGATGTCTATAATGGTCCACTGGTTGTTTTGACCAGCCGCTTGAGCGCGTCGGCCAGTGAGATTGTAGCAGGCGCTCTTCGGGATTATAACCGGGCGGTCATTGTGGGTTCCGATCACACTTTCGGCAAGGGATCCGTCCAGACACTGTCACGGCTTCCCCGTGATTTAGGCGGTATGAGAGTAACCACGGCGCTTTATTTCCTGCCCGGAGGCAAGTCCACACAGAAAATTGGCGTGGAAGCAGATGTGAAGGTGCCCGGTTTATTTCTTCTTGAAGATATCGGGGAAACGACACTGGAATATCCTCTGCCGGCACAGGCTATTTCATCCTTTATAGATATGCCGGGCAAATCGACCCCGGTATGGAAGCCGTTAGACAAGTCCATGTATGTTGAGTTGGCGGGGAAATCCGCTGCCCGTGTCTCTAAAGACGAAAAATTTATAGAAATTATTAAGAACAATCAAGAAGCGGCCGCGAAAAAGGGTGTTATCAAGATTACCGACTTCCGCAAGGAAATGGAAAAGGAAAATGGCGACAAACAGAAAGATTCACCTTCGGAAATAAAGAAGAAAGCCCGGGAACAGTATGCGCCGTACGTCAATGAGAGCATTAATGTTCTCGCTGACATGATCATGATGGGGAGAAAACAGTCTGTTTTGCAGGCCATCCAAGCCCAAGCTCTTGGCCGTTAAAGGTTCGCAGAGACATCGCGCGGCCAAAAACTTTTCATTTACAGAACCCTTTAACTTTCGCCATATCCAGCAATAGGCAGTTTTTCAATCTGCAGGCCTTTTGCGCATCGTAGCATCCCAGTTTTTTGTTGCCCTGGTTTAGATGAATAACGCCGCGATTGATATACGCCTGGGCCAAATCCGGTTTGAGACGGATGGTTTGATTATAATCCGCAAGGGCATGCTTGTGTTGACCCATTTGTCCGTACGCAATCGCTCTGTTGTAATAAGCCGCTGCCGCATCCGGTTTCTGCCTGATGAAATTGCTCAGATATTCAATGGCCTTTTTCGGGTTGGTATATTTCTTGCCGTCCCATAGTGCATTTGCTTTCTTTACCCAGTTTGTTCCATTGGCACTGATTGCCGGCGGACAAAGAAAAGTCAAAATAATAAAAGTGGCTAAAATAGTTCGTTGCATAAGCATTTCTTCTGACTTATTTTATTACGACTGAACATGATCAATCATGACAGATTGCCGTGCCCGTGATTGATTATGAAAACCGGTATTCTTTTTCCCGGAATAATTTCAGACAGGCATCCGCGACCACATCGTCATAAAGAATCCCCTTGTTTTTTTCTATCTCTTCCAGTGCGAATTCAATGCCCAGAGATGGCCTGTAAGGACGATGGGATGCCATGGCCTCAACGACATCGGCAACCGCCATCACGCGGGCCTCCAGAAGGATTTCTTCACCTTTCATGTTGCGGGGATAACCTGTTCCGTCCATTCTTTCATGATGCTGATGAACGATCTGTGCCAGCGGCCAGGAGGATTCAACGCCTTTGAGCATCTCATATCCGATTTTTGAATGTTCTTTAATCAACGTGTATTCGATATGGGTCAACTTGGATGGTTTGGTCAGTATTTCAGTCGGGATAGCCATTTTTCCGATATCATGGATGGTGCCCGCCATACGAATGCCTTCAATCATGTTCTCTGTAAGCCCCATTTCTTTGCCGATGGCACAGGCCAGATTAGCTGAGCGGAACTGGTGGCCTGCGGTATAAGGATCCCTGGCTTCCAGAGCCGATACGAGTACCTGAACCGTGGCCGAAACGGCTTTTTTGAGACTGTTGAGGGTTTGCTGAAGTTTTTCTTCCGTTTGCTTGCGTTCGGTGATATCCCGAAGATTAATGATGGCCGCCTTAACGACATTACCACGGACTAAATTACTGGCTACCAGTTCAAATGTGCGCCAGTTTCCATCCGCTTTACGAAGGCGAACATCCGCTTTCAGGGTAGGGGCATTTCTGTCAGAAAATAACACCCTGAATGCATCGGTAATCGGTATCACATCATCAGGATGGATATGGTCCAGAGAACTGGCGCCGATTCTTTCCTCATGTCTGTACCCTAAGCTTGCATGCACCGCTTTGTTTTCATAGGTAATGATACCTTTTCTATTGACAAGCAGAATGATGTCCGAAGACTGATCGGCAAGAGAACGGAAAATCTGCTCTTCGTTTTTTAATTTTTTCTCGATTTTCTTGTGCTCGGAAATATCACGCACAAAACCTTTGAAACCCGAGGGATGATCGGAGATATCTTTTATCAGTGACACCGAAACTTCAATATCTCTTGTGGTTCCATCTTTACTTTTCATCAGACAATGGAAATCTTCGATGGGTTTTCCCGTTTGATATACTTTACTGCTTTCCTGGAAAATCGTTTCCAGATAATTTTTATCCAAATATTCCCGGTAATGCGTGCCCAACAGTTCTTCTTGTGAACGTTCAAGGATTCTGCATAAAGAATCATTCAAGAAAGTAAATTTGCCCTCACGATCGGTTTCGTAATAGCCATCTTTGATGCTTTCCAGAATGGCCCGGAATTTTGCCTCGCTTTGAAGCAGCTCTTCTTCTGTTTGCTTGCGTTTCGTGATATCTCGGGCAGTGATGACCAGACCTGCGATATCCGGATTTTCCAGAAGATTCGTCCCTATCCCATCCAGATAAATGATTGAACCGTTTTTATGGATGATGCGTAATGCGTCGGGGATGAGAGCCTTCTTGTCTCTCAGAAGAGTTGTGGCGTAATCAGCGGCAGTCCGGTGAACATCATCCGGATGAACAAATGAGAAAGCGCTTCTTCCGATCATTTCTTCCGGTTTATATCCGGTATGACGTTCGGCGGAACGGCTGCAATATTTTATATGACCAGCCTGATCCGTAATAATGAAGATGTCAGAAAAGTTTTCTGTAATATCTCGGAAGTATTTTTCGCTCTTCCGTGGCGATTGATTCTCTAATTTATTCAAATGGAAATATGTTAAGAAATCCTTTTTTATTTTTCCCGCACAAAACCGTTCTGACGGTTCAAAATGGAAATGAAATATTTATTCAGAGTAACTTCTACTGGAAGATATATTGAAGATTAAGTTATGTCAACAGGAAAAAAGCTTGCGTCGATTGATGACGCCACCTTTCCGGAAATGCAGGAATTTCAATTGGTTCTCTTTTTTTTCGTGAAAGCATTGATTCCCAGGCTGCGTTTGCCCTCTCTGGCGGGTGCAACAATGCCATGCCTGTTTAAATAGTTTTTTGCCTGTTGATTTCCGAGTCGGGCGGCTCTTTTCATATTCGCGAGAGCCATGTCGTATTGACTGATTCGGTCATAAGCGATGCCTCTGTCCACATATATACCGGCATCTTCAGGATCGAGATCAATGGCTTTGTCAAAATCCTTGATGGCCTGCTCAAATCGGTAAAGATTGTAATGGGCAGCCCCCCGGTTATGGTAAAATTTTGCATTTTTGGGGTTCAGGACAATCGCCTTGTCATAATCAGTCAGAGCCTGCTCATAATGACCCAGATTATGATAAGCGGCTCCACGGTTGTTATAGGCCTTTGCATGTTTTGGGTCAAGCTTGATCGTATGGGTAAATGCACCGATTGCTGCATGATAATTTTTTGCGGCAAAAAATTCCTTCCCTTTTTTAAACCATTCCTCCCCGCCTTGATGTGATTCAGCGATGCAGATATTGGAGCCCAGTAATAAGAGAAAAATAATAAATATTTTCTTCACACGATCTCCCTTTAAAAAATGTTCGGACTTTCTTTTTACTTTATCTGAAAACATAATAGCACTACTTATCCTGCGAATAAAGTTTGAAAATACTCTTGCCCTATTCATGGACGCTCATTATATTTCTTATGAATGGTGAAAATATGAAAAACAGATACCTTCCCGTCATGATAATCATTTTGATTTTCGGCTTTATGTGGGTATTTTTGCTCGCGAAAGTCTCCAGTGAGCGGGAAAAAGGAGGACAAACGGTGGATCAAAAAACAATGAGGGAAGAAGCGAAGAAAAAGATGACGCCGCTTCAGTGCGATGTGGCTTTCGGTAACGCAACCGAGGCCCCCTTCCGGAATGATTACTGGAATAATCACAGGGAAGGCATCTATGTGGACATCGTTTCCGGAGAACCGCTTTTCAGCTCTTCGGACAAATTTGATTCCGGTTCGGGTTGGCCCAGCTTTACCAAACCGATTGAAAAGAAAGTTGTTTCGGAAAAATCTGATCATAATCTTTTTATGAAGCGCACGGAAGTAAGAAGCTCAACCGCGGATATTCACCTGGGTCATGTTTTTGACGATGGACCGGCGCCCACGGGCAAAAGATACTGCATCAATTCCGCATCATTAAAATTCATTCCCAGGGAGAAGATGCAAGAAGCGGGGTATGGTGAGTATTTAAAATTATTTGACAATCAATCTTCCGGAAATATGGAAACGGCCATCTTTGCAGCCGGTTGTTTCTGGGGTGTCGAGGAATATTTCAGCCGCGTAAAGGGCGTGATCAACAGTGAATCGGGTTACACGGGCGGCACAAAAAAACATCCTTCTTATGAGGAAGTCTGTGCTGATAAAACAGGCCATGCCGAAGCTGTCCGCATAACTTTTGATCCGAAAGTTGTCAGTTACGAACGGCTGCTTCAACATTTTTGGGAATTGCACGATCCAACGAGTCTTAATAAACAGGGTAATGATATCGGCAGTCAATACCGGTCAGCGATCTTTTATGCGACTCCGGAACAGGAAAAAGCGGCAAAGGCATCTTTGGAAAATCTTACAAGCTCAGGCAAATATTCTAAAAAGATCGTGACCGAGATTGTGCCGGCGAAGGAATTCTATCCGGCGGAAGAATACCATCAGGACTATTTAAAGAAGAATCCCCGCGGCTACTGTCATATCGATCTTAGAAAAGCCACCAGGGAATGAAAAACCTATTTTTTCATGATACTCTGCAATGGACAAGCAACGCTTTCTCAGATACAATTCTCCCCGTTAAAGCGATGGAGGCTTCATGGCGACGCAAGATAGAACCAAAGCAGAGTTGATTGAAGAACTGGAAAAATCCCGCAAAAAAATCAAAAATCTGAGGTCGAAGATCCGCAAGTATCAAAAGATAGAGGAGGATCTGACACATTCCGAGCATTTCTATCAGACGCTGTTTGAAAATTCCGGTACAGCTACCATCGTGATCGAACAGGACACGACCATCTCAATGATGAACAGCGATTTCGCGAATTTTACCGGTTATAGCCGTGAAGAAATCCTCAACCATTCCTGGACCAGCTATGTGGCTGATGACGATGTTGATCGTCTTCTTTATTATCACAGAATCAGACGGACGGATCCGTCCGCGGCGCCCAGAAATTACGAATTCAAAATAAAAAACAAGGATGGGAATCTCATTCATGTTTTCATGACCATTGCCATGATCCCGGGAACCACGCAGAGTATTGCTTCCATGATGGATATCACGGCAAGAGCCAAAATGGAAAAGGCGTTGCGTGACAGCGAGGAAAAATTCCGTCAGCTTGTGGAAAGCATGAATGAAGGATTGGGCATTCAGGACCGCCTCGGCATCATCACGTATGTCAATGATAAGGTCTGCAAGATTCTTCAACTTCCAAGGGAGAAAATTGTCGGTCGGCCAAGCCTTGACTTTATTAGCAAGCGTGATCTGGAAACATGGATAAGTAATATCCAAAACAAAGATGCGCCAGAATCTTATGAATTAACGTGGATGGATAAACAAGGCAACCCCATCTATACGCTTGTTTCACCGCGTGCTGTCTATGATTCCCAGGGGCACTTCATGGGCGGATTCGGAGTTATTACAGACATCACAGCGATCAAGAAGCTGGAGAAAGAAGTCCTCGATACTTCGGAGCGGGAGCGCCAGAAAATCGGCTATGAGCTCCACGATGATCTGGGGCAGCATCTCATCGGTATCGATGTCATGACCAAGGTACTGCGGGACAAGCTCATTCCGCTTTCCGAAGAAAATGCCCGCTACGCCGGTGAAATCAATAAACTGGTGAAAGACGCGATTGAAAAGACAAGACGTCTGGCCCGCGGCTTATGTCCCGTCTATCTTGCTTCTCTGGGGCTGGAGACGTCCCTGACAGAGTTGGTCGATTCCACAGCGAGCATTTTCAATATCGAATGTAGTTTCCGTTGTCCACGGCATATCCCCATTGAGGATAATTCGCTGGCCACGCATCTTTATTATATTGCCAAGGAATCGATTCACAATGCCATCGAACACGGCAAGTCCTCTAAAATTGTTCTGGAGCTTCTGAATAACAATGGAATTGTTTCGCTGTCGATTCTGGATA
Organism: Smithella sp.; assembly: GCA_018056685.1. Classification (GTDB taxonomy): domain Bacteria; phylum Desulfobacterota; class Syntrophia; order Syntrophales; family Smithellaceae; genus Smithella. The sequence continues at coordinate 2,070 of JAGPFC010000019.1, read as the reverse complement.
ACGGCGTGGGAATCAAGGATATGACCAAAGCCGGCGGCATCGGCCTCCGGATTATGCACTACCGCGCCCGCATGATGGGGGCATCTTTGCGGATTGAATCGGAACAAAACGGCGGCACATTGGTAACCTGCACATTCAATCTCATGAAGGACTGACTTTATGGCGGCAAAAACAAATCACACCGGTAAGCACAGAATTCTCATCGTCGATGACCATCCGATCTTCAGGCAGGGCCTCACCCAACTCATCAATCAGGAAAATGACCTTTGCGTTTGCGGTGAGGCTGATGACTATCAAAGTGCCATGAAAGCCGTGACCGATCTGAAGCCGGATATGATTATTGTGGATATTACCCTGAAAGATATGAGCGGTATCGATCTCATCAAGGAAATCCGCAAATTCAACAAGAAGGCTACCATGCTGGTCATTTCCATGCACGATGAGTCGCTTTATGCTGAACGGGCCTTTCGGGCAGGCGCCAAGGGTTATGTCATGAAGCAGGAAGCCTCCGAGTCCATCGTTCACGCCATCTGTCAGGTGCGTTCCGGCGGCATTTACGCCAGCCCGAAAATGACGGAACAGATTCTCTCGCGCTTTGTGGATGGGCCTAAAGATGCAACGGAATCACCCCTGCAGGCCCTGACCGACCGGGAGATTGAGGTTTTCCAGCTTATCGGTGAAGGACTCAGCATCAGTGAAATCGGTTTGCGGCTTCATCTCAGCGTCAAGACCATTGGCACGTATCGGGAACGGATTAAGGAGAAACTGCAATTCAAGAGCAGTATTGAGCTCCTGCGTTACGCGCTCAATTGGGTGGAAAAAGAAACAGCATCAAAAAAATAATCATTATTTTTACAGCATGGCGCTTTCTTGACTGCATGAGTAAAGATGATCATGAACCGTGGCTAACTTCCTGTTATCCACACAAAGTCAATCTTGAAAATTATACTGCCTTTCAATTGGCAATAAACATCCCCCTGAAGGGATTGACAGAAATAAACATTTGATGTATCAAAACACAATTCTAACGAAAATTCTTACTAACACTCCATTGCTTCAAGCATTACTTTGCCTTATAATTTAACTTTATCGAGCATACGATGCAACGAAGATATTGTTTTAAACTGCCGATTATTAGCCTCCAAGGGACATCTGTCCTTTGGAGGCTTTAATACTCATCATCAATTCTGCAGATAGTTTATTTACTGAAAGATAATTTTTTAAGAAGCCATAAAACAAAAGTTCGTTTTGCATTTAAACTGACAGGGGGATTTCATGAAAAAAATTAAATATGTACATACTGTATTATTAATAGTTCTCTTTGCCTTTTTTCTAGTCAATTGCAGTAGTGGTGGTGGCGATAGCGATGATTCTGAAAATCACGGTAATGACCAGGTCTTGTCTGAAACGTATGGACTGAATGTGATTGTTACGGGAACAAATGAACACGTTTGGTCGCTTAATATTTGTGTAAAATATGACAATAGGGGGGGGAATGATTATAAGGAAGCCTGCCTCTCTGAACCACTTGAAATAGGTAATTCAGGGACTATTACAGCCAACGCTGATCCAGGTATGGATTATGAAGTAGAAATACCTTTTGATGAACCAGCGCTTCCATATTGTTCCATTACTTCAGGTGGCTCTGGTGTATTTGGTTCCAATATGCCGGACATAGTTGTTGAATGCAACTGAATCAAAATAATTTGTATCGATGCTAAACAAAAGTAATTCGGTCAACGTTCAGTCTCAGCTTGATATGCGGTGGTTGGACGTTGGCCGACCTTCTATTTTAATACCATTTTTACCTTATAATTCTTAATTCAGACGCCTGTCGGTTCCCGATACTTCGCAGGCAGCGGCAAAAACTTCCTGAAAGTTTCAATTCTTCAGACTTGAAAATCATTCAAACTTACAATCGGTAATACGTAAAAAAATCAATCTCTTGACGGCCTGTTGCCCAAATAAGTTTTGCAAAGATTATAAAGAGCGGCTATAAAAATAGCAACAAATTCTTGGAGAGAAACAGCCATGATGGGTTACCAACCTGATACACAGCCGAAACTCTTT
>JAGPFC010000046.1 GCA_018056685.1 Smithella sp. | reverse complement strand
AATTTTGTCAATGATGATTACAGCCCTGATTATGTATTTATGGGCAATGCCAAGAGATACAGTCAGTTTTTCAATAAGATATACGGCAAGGAACATGATATGAAGGTCATCTGCACGTCCAATGTTTCCGAAGCGAACAAAAAAATTGATTACAGGTTCAATTTCGGCACGCTCGTGATGGAAGATGCGCTGATCAGAGACAACCCGGTATTGATGCTTCTGAAAATTCTTGTAAAAATGAGTTATCAAAAAGTATACATTGCCGGATTCGACGGTTATTCATTTGATGACACAAAAAATTATCCGAAAGAATACATTCAATTTCTTTTCTGCGATGATAATGTGGTCTTGCGTAATGAAGCTGTAAAAAAAGCTCTTGCCGCAATAGGCAAAGATATTCAGCTTGAATTTTTGACGCCTTCTCTTTATGTTTAAACGTACTTAAAAATCATACGTGAATGATGAAAACAACCGAATTGCCATTTCTCCCACAGGAAGGTCTCTTATGAAAAAACTGTTTATAACAGGTGGAGACAGGGGCATTGGTGCAGCGATTGCAAAGCGTTTTCGTGATCATGGATACGAAATCATCATGCCGACCCGTCAGGACATGAATCTCCTCTCACTAACATCCATAGAAAACTACTTTAAAAAAAATATAAATATGGAGGTTGATTGCCTGGTGAATAACGCCGGGATCAATCCATTAGCGGAGATTCAGGATATCAAGAACAGTGATTTGATCGATACGGTTAACGTCAATTTAATTGCGCCATTACTCATAACCCGTGCACTGACATACGGCATGAAAAAAAGAGGTTATGGGCGCATCATCAATATAGGATCCATCTGGGGAGTTGTTTCAAAAGAAAAGAGATGTGTTTATTCCATGACGAAAAACGGCATCCACGGTATAACAAGCACCCTGGCAGTAGAACTGGGTAAGTATAACATCCTCGTCAATACAGTATGTCCCGGATACGTCAATACAGAGTTAACCAAAAAGAATGTTCCGCTGAAAGAAGCAAAGAAAATATATGGTGACATTCCACTGGGCCGGTTTGCCGAACCGGAGGAAATCGCTGACATTGTTTATTATCTTGGGTCAGATAAAAACACGTACATGACCGGTCAAAAAATAGTCGTAGATGGGGGATTTACCGTCAAATGAAAATCAAATCCCACAGCAAAACATATTCGGTTGAAATTGTTGACCGTCATCATATCGAAAAAATACTAAAGACCCCATATAGACTTATCATCATAGATGAAAAGGTTTTTCATATATACAAAAATACTCTTCTGAGCAATATTGATCCCTCTTCTGTTTATCTTTTCAAAGCAATTGAAAGTAAAAAAAATATTAATTCCGCGCTGGCTATATGCAAAAAGATGGCGGAAATTTCTTTTAAACGAGCAGAAGAACTACTTTCCATCGGGGGTGGTATTGTTCAGGATGTTACGGGTTTCGCGGCAAATATATATAACAGAGGGGTAAAATGGACTTTTATCCCGACAACACTGCTCGCACAATGCGACAGTTGCATCGGATCCAAAACGTCTCTTAATTATCTCAATTTTAAAAACCTGCTGGGAACATTCTACGCACCTGACAGAATTTATATATACCTGGACTTTGTAAAGACCCTGACAGAAGACGACTACCTGAGCGGATTGGGAGAAGTAGCCAAGTTCAATATCATGTCGGCCAAAGATGGCATCGACCTGCTGGAAAGAAATATGGAAAAGCTCTTAGGGCGAGATGTGAAGACGTTGAAGTTCTTTACCGAAAGATCGTTAAATTTCAAAAAAACGTTCATTGAAAAGGATGAGTATGATTTCGGAATAAGGAATCTGCTGAATTTCGCCCATACATTTGGACATGCATTTGAAAAAGTCAGTAATTATAAGGTACCGCACGGTCAGGCAGTGACATTGGGACTCATGACTGCTAATCATATCGCTGCTGCAAGGAACATATTAAAAAGGGAAAAAGCTGATCAGATTAACAAAATGGTCGTATGTCTTTTGTCTGTCAGACTGAAAAAAATATGGTTCCAGACGGAACAGATTGTTAATGCAGTCAAAAGAGACAAGAAACGCACTACAAGGTATTTACCTGCTGTTCTCTTTTCTTCCAATAACAAACTAAAAGTTTATCAGGATATAAAAGCTGAGGAAATAGATAAAGCTCTCAACAGGGTTATAGTATTTTTAGAAAAGAACAACAGATTACGATGATAGCGTTTTAGTAATTTTACGGAGTATCCCTCTTGAAAATATCATGGAAACAATTTTGGTTGGATCATCAAGTAAAAATAAGATTTTTTTTAATCGGCATCTGGAACACCGTATTCGGCTACGGAACATATATTGGACTTGATTGTCTGTTCGCCATGGTTTTTCAAAAACGCTACGTGGCTTACATGACGGCTGCGGTTCTAGCAAATGTTATCGCAACAACCAGCTCCTTTATTTTTCACAAATACATAACATTTAAATCAAAGGCCAAGGGTAAAGCAATCATTATCGAATATATAAAATTTTATTCCACCTATACGTTGACCAATATTCTCGGCCTTGCGTTACTCCCTGTTTTTGTTGAGGTTTTCAAGATAGATCCCAAGATATCCGGTGCCCTGCTAATCCCCATCACCGCAATCGTCAGCTACTTTGGACATTCCCGATTTTCTTTTGCTGAAAAATCTGAAAGCAACTAATCCATTGATCATACTTTGGGAGCTTTAGGCGGACTAACCAAACCTTCACCGGAAAGCACAACAACACCTTCCTGATTCGTGCAGGTGGTTTTCAGCCGAACTCTGTTCTTCTCCATTAACTCCAGAACTTCGACCCGTCCGGTAATCGTGTCGCCAATGCGAACAGGCGCCAGAAAGCTCAAACTCTGATTTAGATAGATCGTTCCGGGGCCTGGCAGTTGATTGGCAATGATGGCGGAAATAAATCCCGCAGTAAGCATGCCGTGCGCGATACGCGTCTTGAAAAAAGTGTTTTTGGCGTATTCCTCATTGACATGGGCCGGATTGAAATCACCGGTAATGCCAGCATACAAATAAATATCCGTTTCTGTGACTGTTTTGGCAAATTCCGCTACATCTCCGACTTTCAGCTTATCAATCGTTTTTCCTGCGATCATTCCCGTTTCCTCCATTTTGCAAATTGTTTTCGGACTTTTCGGGCATTGTGACCCTTGGGTTAGAACAGTCCCTACAACTTCCACCTATTTAAAACCAGCACTTATGACTCCAGATATTATCTTTCAAATCCTTGATATCTTCCTGCAGCATGATATACATGCTGGCATTGCTGATGGCCAGCCCCCCCTGATAGGCCAACGCCTGGACCAGCAAAATCTCATCATCTGTAAATTCTCTGGACCAGCTGCTGTAAATATTGAGAACACCAATCACTTTATCCTGGGATTTAATGGGGACATAAAGCATGGAAACAATGCCTTCTTCTGCTTTTTCCTTTTTATACTGAATTCCCGGATCAATGGAAACATCCTTAATGTAAATCGTTTCTCCCTTGAGAGCCCGGGCAATGTTCTTATCCGCCTTCACCGGTCCCTTGTTGAGATACTTATCACTTAAACCAAAACTGGTAATCAGTTTTACGGTCAGCGTCTCGTCATCCAATAGTCTCACGGATGCGGCCTTTATCCTCAAAGTTTCCACCAGCTCCTGGGTCATAGCTTGGATAATTTTCTTCACATCAAGGCTGGACGACATGCTGGCAGACAAATCGAGAAACATCTGTGATTGCTTGCGCAGCCTCTTGATCAGATTGGCATTTTCAATGGCAAAGCCCCCCTGCTCGGCAAGAATGGACAAGAAATCTATTTCATCTTTGGTAAATTCACGGATTTCTTTGGTATAGAGGCTGAGAATACCCAGCATTCTGCCCTTGCTCATGATCGGTACGGAAATAATCGAGCCTATCCCCTCTTCTTTTTTCGCTTTATGATTCGTCAGACGCTTATCGGTTGTGGCATCACGGAAATACATATACCCGTCTTTCAATAACTGCGGACTGATTTTAATGGCGTGTGCCGCCCTGGCGTGAACGTACTTATTGGAAAGCCCGACCTGTGCAACGGCCTGATTGCTGATGAAATTTTCTTTATCCTCATCCCGCAGAAAGATAACCGCCGCCTTGGCTTTCAACGCTTCAACAGCGGCAGATACAATTAAGCGAGGTATGTTATCCCTTTCTTCCGTTGAACCGATTTCTTTAGTGAGTTTGCTTAAGACCCAGAAAAAACTTCCTTTTGCTGCCATACCTGTTCTCCCTTGTCATATGTCCTGAAACACGTTTGTTTAAATCTGCTGTCAATCAAGCTTTTTTGCCGATAAATTCTTTTCCCCTGTTTTTGCAACCTTCTTTTTAATCATTGGTTTTCGCTTTCTTACCGCGCTCTCGGAAGTCTTTCCGGGCACAGCCAAAATGTCATCACTGTCTCTTTCCCTGAGCCAGTGAACAATTTTCGGCGCAAACATTTTCTGAAATTTGGAACTGACGTAAATGCCGATATGGCCGGTTTCCAGACAGATATCCTCGACGTCCCGGCTGCCCACGGCTTTGGTCAATTGATTACATGCTTCCGGCGGAACCAAATGATCATATTGTCCGTAAAAGTTCAAAAGAGGCATGGTCAGATTCTTCAAATCTACTCTTTGACCGCCCAGAACCATCCGGCTTTGAATCAGAAGATTTCTTTTATAACAGTCTTCCACGAACTGACGGAAGGTTGCTCCGGGAACATCGGGACTGTCAAAAATCCAGCGCTCCATTCGCACAAAGTTTTCCACGAAGTCTTTGTTGTCCATATTCTCCATAAAACCGACGTATTTATCGATCATCAGGCGCGCGGGATTGAGCAGGAGAAAACCGAAATTCATCAGATCTCCTGGAATATTACCGTAGGTATTGATGATCCCGTCAACGTCGAGATCCCTCATCCAGATGTGCAAAAGCCCCTTGTCCGTGTCAAAGCTCGAAGGGGTAACGGTGGTAACCAGATTCTTGATTTTGTCCGGATGCAGAGCCGAATACATGATGGAGAAACTGCCGCCCATGCATATTCCCATCAGATTGATTTTGGGAACCTTGTGCTTTCTGCGGATGAAATCGACCATGTTGTTCATATAACCGTTGACATGGTCATCAATCGTTAAGAAGTGGTCTTTCCGTTTGGGATACCCCCAATCCACCATGTACAGATCAATGCCGCCTTCCAGAAATGTTTTCACAACACTCCGGTCCGGCTGCAAATCAAGCATGGTTTCCCGGTTGATCAACGCATAGACAACCAGAAGCGGTGTTTTCAACTTGTTATCGGCATTCTCGTTACGGATGTAATGTTTGAGTTTGACCCTGTCCTCCTCATACACTATTTCATAGGGCGTGGTGGCAAGATCCGTATTGAGCTGTCCCTGAAGGACTTCGGAAGCTTTGGAAACGCGTTGCTGCGCTTTTTCCGCGTCTTCGGCCATTTTTTCGAGAATCAGATCAAGAGGGATTTTGGTTGGACTCATGAAAAAATTTTCCTTTTTTGAATTTTACTATTCTAACCAGATTCGGAAATGGCTTCTATTTCCCGGTATCCATGGCGTTCGGAGATACCCCCAGCATTTTCTCCAGTTCTCTTACTCTTTTTTTCAACAAGTAAAACTCTTTATATAGATCATCAATGTCTTTATTCGTCACCACGGGCATCATTTGCAGATAATCCTGCATCGTTTCGTTTTTGACAATCATGAAATTCTCAAAATGTTTAAGAACGCGGTGCAGGGCTTCCGTATAATCTGGAGATTTGAAAAGCGTCATATAATGACCTTCCAGAATCTTCAGCCACATGGCATAACTTTCCCTGGATGAGGTGGGAACGTTGCCTTCTTCCACCATTTGCTGAAGCTTTTCCTGAAAGACCTTGAATGACTTTTCCATCGGCAGATAAAGGATGGAAAGGAATTCAGCCAGTGTTGTTTCAAAAACATTGTGGCTGTTCAAAAGCTCATTGAAACGTTCCTGATAAAAACGGGTCAGCCCCAGCGGTGGAATTTTAAAGTAGGGTTGGATGTCCTTTTCATAAATTTCACCCCATGCTTTAAAGACTTCCTGATCCAGGTTTTCAAAATTATATGCCTCCGTGCGTTTACCGATCCGGCCTGCTTTATCCACCAGATGGTTTTGTATTTGCATCGCCGCATCAAAACCGGTTTTGGTCATTTTCAGAAATATTTCAGGCATGGATTTCATCGCATTGGCCGCCGCCGATTCAGATTCCGGTTGTTTGATCATTTTGGCAAATGATTTAAGAAGGTTCAAGTTTGTATCGAGCTGCTGTGTGAAGCGGTTTTGCATGGCGGATTGCGCATTGAACATCGTCTGCGAACCGGATGGCATGGATTTGGCTGCATTCATCCACATGTCCGTCACCATCTGCAACCAGGGAAATATCGCCGATTCCTTAAATTGAGTATTTTTCTCTTCCTCATTCATTGGACACCCCGATTAAAAAAACTATTGAAGAAAATGACCATTCAATGTTAGAAAAATAAAAAGCCAAAACTGTTATTGCCGGAATACGTTAGATGAATGCAAGTTACGCCGAAAGATGACCCGTAACGGAACTTGCTTAAACTGCGATTATTTTTTAATATATAAGAATATATTTGTCAACTTAATTTGGCTTCCTAATCGTTTTGAAAATTGTCATAATATGTTACATCAAACCATAAAGAGGTTCTTTTATGTCCAGTAAAAAGGTTGCAAAAATTACACCGGATGAACTGCTCAACGTAATCGATTTTTCACCTGCCGATAATCTCGAAAATCTTTCTACGACCATTCCCTGGAAAAGTAAAATGGTTGGGCAGCAGGTCAGAAGCCTGTTCAATTACCAGCAGTTTCTGGAAACCATCAAAAAGAATCCTCTGGTTTTCGGTCCGCTGGCTTTTTCCGCTTCGTGGCAGAGTGCGATTCTGGATTCCATGCTTCGGCATGTCAAGGCCAGCGCGCGTCTCGCCGTCGGCGCTTCCCGCAATCCCGACGCGATTGCCGATATGAACGGCTGGATATACAAAAGTTATTCCCGCCTGCTTTACACCCTGACCGGTTTTTTTATCAAAGACGGAAAATTCAACCGGGATAAAGCCCTGATGATTTGTACGACCCCGAAGGGCAAAGAATATTTGAGAAACTATATGGACGAATTCGCCCAATTGGAGCAGCAATACAATAATATCGGCCTTTCCCGCCTCAAAGCGATGAAAGAGCTTTTAAAATGCCTGCTGGTTTTAATCACCGAACAGCCCTTCAGCAACGCACCGCTCCCCTTCGCCAAGACGAATCCCGACGGATCCCTAAAGACTTCCTTTGAAGATTATCTTGCAGAAAACCGGATGCGCCTGGAAAACCTATACGAAGCTAACGCTTTTGACATCAAGGAGTATTCCGAAAGAGCCACTCAGGGCAAAATCGGCTGTTCCTATTATGAATATGTGGAAGGTTCTCTCAATCACCGGGTAAGACTACGCTACTATCCTCAGCCGGAGGGAATTCAACCCAACGGTAAAGTAATCTATATGTCCACACCGCTCATCAACAAACCGGAGTTGTTCGATCTGGCCACCGGAAAGTCTGTTGTCGAGGCCATGCTGAAAAAAGGTTATATCATTTACCTGGTGGATCACGGTGATCCGGGCTGGGAAGAAACGGAACTGGGTCTTGATTTTTACGGAAAAACAATTCCTGATTTCTATCTCGACATGATCAAAAAGCGACATCCACGGGATGAGATATACATCATGGCCTACTGCATGGGCGGCACGTTAATTCTCCCCTACCTGGCAAGAAGAGCGGAAGAGTTGCTGGCTGAAGGCAAACCGATGGATATCACAAAAATCGCCTTGATGGCGTCACCGATGAAATTTGATGACGAAGAAAGCGGACACTATCCGATTCGTTCACTGATTCGTCGCGATTACGATCCTTATCTGATGAAGGAGCTTTTCGGTTCTGTGAATATTCCCCCGCAGGTTATTGAAGCGGGGATGAACGAAATTCAACCGGGCGTTCAGCACACGGTTGTCCTGGGTTTCTATGGACGCGCGGAAATCAAGGAATCCATCGCCGACTCGGCGCCTTTCCTTTACTGGCTGACGCACGGCACGAAGTTTCCGGTCAGCGCCCATGTTCAATGGATTCAGAATATATTCATCGGCAATCAGGTGTATGAAGGCAAATATTGTCTGCCTTCCCTCAATCCGAAATTCGACGGCAAACCGGTGAATATGGCCATTTTGAAAAAAGCCGGCGTCAGAATTTTCGATTACAAGGGATCCCGGGATCCCATCGCCCCGGCAGGCTCCTGTGTAGCCGGCGAAACATGGGGCTGTGTGGATACGGGGAATGTTAAAGTTACCTGTGGCGGACTTAATCGTGTCATTGAAAAAAATATCGGTCATATCTTTGTTGTCAGCCGCAAACTGCTGGCCGAATATCTGGCCCTGGTCGAAGATTTCTATAATGATTCTTCCATCAATCAACCGGCAATGGTAGTCAGAAAAGATTCTTCCACCCGGAATATTGCCGGCAATGTTGTTGATATAAAGAAAATTCAGGCAAAGAAATAATTCATGTTCAATCAGTCAAGTTTCACTCCGCAAAGACAGCGGCTCATGATTTATATCATTCTCGCTGCCGTCACCGCTGCCGTTTACCGGCAGGTCCATCATTTTGAATTCATCAATTTCGATGATGTCATCTACATCACGGAAAACCCGATGATTCAATCAGGAATCTCTCTTAATGGTTTCTACTGGTCTTTTGGTTCAAAATACTTTGGTTTATGGAATCCGTTGGTCTGGTTGTCTTTCATGGTTGATCATCAACTGTATGGCCTGAAAGCCGGCGGATATCACGTCACCAACCTTATTTTGCACATCCTCAGTACATTGCTGCTCTTCTGGCTCTTCTGCCGCATGACCGGTACCGTCTGGAGGAGCGCCTTTGTCGCGGCTTTCTTCGCCCTGCATCCGCTGCATGTGGAATCTGTCGCCTGGGTCTCGGAAAGGAAAGATGTCTTAAGTGCCTTCTTCTGGATGCTGACGTTATGTTTTTATGTCTATTACACGGAAAAACCGGCCATAAAAAGATATCTGCTGATTGTTTTTTCTTTTGTCCTGGCCCTGCTGAGCAAACCGATGGTGATCACCCTGCCGGTGATCATGATTTTACTGGATTACTGGCCGTTGCGTCGTTTTGAATCCCGAAAGGGCAATCTGTTTTTGTGGCAGGTGAAGGAAAAACTTCCTTTTTTTATTTTGTCGGCAGTTCTTGTTATTGTCACTCTTTATACTCCCGGTGGACAGGATGCATTCACCAAAATCATTCCGCTGGATTCAAGATTGGCCAATGCACCCGTTGCTTTTATGACTTATCTTGCTAAAACTTTCTGGCCACACAACATGGCGATTTTCTATCCCTTTGCAGAGCAAATTCCGGTTTGGAAGATTGCAGGAACATTTTTGCTGATCGTTATGATCAGTGCAACGGTTATCGTGATGGCAAAACGTCTGCCTTTTTTATTGACAGGATGGCTGTGGTTTCTGATAACCATCATCCCGGTTATCGGAATCGTTCAAATCGGAGATTTCGCGATGGCCGACCGCTATCATTATCTGCCCTCTATCGGGATTGCCGTCATGCTGGCCTGGGGAATACCGCATTTAGTCAAAAGCGAACCGATAAGGAACTGGTTTCTGTTGCCGGCGGGCATAGGTGCTCTTCTCTTTTTGGCTTTTTGGGCATGGCAGCAGTGCGGTCACTGGAAAAATAGCATTGAGCTCTGGCAGCACGCTCTTCATGTAACTGATAATAATTACATGGCGCACAATAATCTCGCCTCCGCTTTACTGGAAAAAGGAGAAACCCGACAGGCAATGGACCACTATCAGAAAGCAATTGAGATCAATCATTACCCCGCTGCATATTATAACACGGGAGTGATTTACTATCGTCTTGGGCAGTACCATCAGGCAATCGAACAATTCAAGCAAGCCATACACGAACAGCCTGACTATGCCGCAGCCCACTTTAATCTGGGATTTGTCTATCATCTGCTCGGTCAGCATGATCTTGCTCTGGAAGAATACAATGCAACGATCCGGTTTATGCCCAATCACGCCAACGCTTACAACAGTAGGGCTTTTCTTTATTTAAATCAGGATAACAGCATCGCCGGATGCAGCAATGCCCTGAAAGCCTGCCAGTTAGGAAATTGTACAACTTTAATGTGGGCCAAAGAGAAAAGGCTTTGCGTCAATTCACCATGATTCTGATAGATAATAATTGACTATATTTACAAAATTTTATTACTGATAAGTTAAATGAATAAAAAAGTTTTACTCATTATTGCATTTTTAATTATTGCTTCATGCTTCGTATTTGGCCGAATAGCGGGTAATGACTTTATCAATTTAGATGATCAAGGATATATAACCAAGAATCATGATGTTCAATCCGGATTTAATTTTCAAACCATTAAATGGGCATTATCAGCAGTTGTTATAAGCAACTGGCATCCTTTGACTCTGCTTTCGCACATATTGGATTGGAGTCTCTTCGGAGCAAACGCTGCCGGCCATCATCTTGTCAGTCTTTTTTTGCATATCGGTAGTATTATCTTTTTATTTTTATTTCTAAACAAGACAACACATAATCTTTGGGCTGCTGCTTTCGCGGCAACGTTTTTCGCTCTACATCCGCTGCGCGTAGAATCAGTAGCATGGGCTTCAGAACGAAAAGACGTTTTGAGCATGTTTTTCGGCATGGCTTCTATTTATGTTTACGCCTTTTATACTGAAAATCACAAACTATCCAAATATTTTCTATGTTTGATGTTATTTAGCCTTAGTCTGATGTCTAAATCGATGTTCGTAACATTACCATTTGTTTTATTGCTTTTGGATTACTGGCCTCTTGAACGATGGCAGAACGCTAAGGATGCTCCTGCCGAAAGCATATTTAAAATCGCGGGAAGACTCCTTTGTGAAAAGATTCCTTTTTTCTTCCTAACGATTGCAGTCAGCATTATTACATTCTGGGCGCAAAACAAAGAATTGTCCGTTGCTTCTGAATCAATTCTACCGTTCCCCACACGAGCAGCCAACGCAATTGTTTCTTTCTCTTCTTATCTGGTAAAAACCATCTATCCAATAAATTTGTCTATATATTATCCCTATGATTTTTATCTTCCTTTATGGAAAGTTTTAATTTCTGCTACTATCCTAATATTAATTACAGCCACTGTTTTCTATTTCATTAGAAAACTTCCTTTTTTATTTGTCGGATGGTCATGGTATTTGGGAACACTGATCCCTGTAATTGGTCTGGTTCAGGTAGGAACCCAATCAATGGCCGACCGCTATACTTATCTGCCATCAATCGGCATTGCCGTTATGCTAGCCTGGGGCTTTTCTTGTTTGATTGAGAATTACGGTATCTTAAAAAAAATCATGCTCCCCATGACCCTTGCCTTACTTATAATAATATCAGTCTTAACATGGAATCAGTGCGGCTACTGGAAAAACAGTTACTCTTTATTTAAACACGCTGTGAAGATAACTAAAGATAATTACATTGCGCATGAACGTCTGGCCGCCTATTTGGTTGAAAAAGGAAATTTCAATGCGGCTATCTATCACTATAACAAGGCGATAAGTATAAAAACGCAGCCGATCCTCTCTTATGCAGGCAACTATATTGACAGAGGAAATACTTATGCCAAGTTAGCTATGTATCAATTAGCCATTGAAGATTTCAATAAAGCTATCAAAATCAAACCAGATTCAGCCGATAGTTATTATGCAAGAGGAACAACTTACGGTAGATTTATGGGCCAGTATAAAATGGCTATTGACGATTTAAATAAAGCAATTAGCTTGAAACCTGATTATGTTGATGCTTATATCAACAGAGGACTCGTATGGGATAAACTCGGCTTATACCAAAAGGCCATTGATGATTTTAATGAAGCTATCAAAATCAAGCCAGATTACGCCAATGCCTGGAATAACCGAGCTTATGTTTATTTAAATCAGAAAAATTTTCGGTTAGGTTGTCTTGATGCCATAAAGGCATGTGACCTGGGAAATTGTAAAGTTTTAGAATTAGCTAAGCGCAAGGGGAGTTGTTCCTAATAATGAATAACTGCAACAAGAAAAATTTAATTTTCCCCGCCTTCCTACTATTAATTTCAAAATCAAATATGATGACACAGTAACGTAAAACCGGCTTATGGCAGTATCTTCCCCTTAGGCAAAAGAAAGTGTGACGATGCCAAACAAAAGCAGCACCTATATTTGGTAAGAAATTATTTATAATATTTTCTGACAACCGCCGTAATCACACCGGCAATGCGTAAATCAGCCCGCGGGGTGATGGCAGCATATTGGGGATTGGCCGCTTCGAGTGTCACCGTCCTCCCGTCTCGCCGAAAATATTTCATGGTCCAGTTACCGTCCACTTCAGCCAGAACGATATCGCCGTTTTTCGGCTCGCGGTTGCTTTCCACAATAACCATGTCCTTCTCTCTGATTCCTGCGTCACTCATGGAATCGCCTTTGACAGAAAGTAAAAATGAGTTTTGAGGATTTCTGACCAGATATTCATCAAAGGATACAATACCTCTTAATTCTTCTTCAGCAGATGTCGGCAATCCAGCGCAGACTTCACCGGCCAGTTTCAACGCACGCGGATTGCGCGTCAGAGATAAAAACCCTTTGGTATCTTTTTGCAGGATTCCTGCATCCAGTAATTTTGTCACCCAGAAATGAACGACGCTTTTGGAACGCACTCCAATGATTTCAGCGATTTCGGAATAGGTGGGCATTCTGCCGTTATCTAGGAAAAAAACGGTGATTTTTTTCTCCACATCCTGTAAAGTTCGCTTGACTTTCATGGCATTCATGATATAGAACGATCGTTCTATTGTCAAGCTTTTATTTTATAGGGAATATTGTGAACAAGAAATTAATCACATTTCTGGCCACGGGATTCGGCTCCGGATTGTCACCCATAGCTCCCGGCACGGCGGGAACGCTGGTCGGTGTTTTGATTTGCCTGCCCTTTATTCCGCTGCCTTGGATTGCTCGGCTGTTTTTTGTTCTTGTCCTGCTGGCGCTTTC
>JAGPFC010000068.1 GCA_018056685.1 Smithella sp. | reverse complement strand
TAGTTAACTTCGCGCGAATCGATTCTATCCGGCGTTTCCAGGGCATCTTTTTATCAGAAGGCACGGTTGCACGAATAAGCAGCGTCCCATCGGCAGACAATTTCTGATAAATGCGCTCTAATACTAATTTCAATTCGTCGTCTGAAATCAAATGCAGCATGTCCAGCATGATCACCGTATCAACCGGATCTTCAACGGACGGCAAATCGGGAGCGCGACCTGCTTCTATCTTTCCGCGACTACCGATGACCTGCGAGGCAATGCGCACTCTGTCCTCGCTTGGTTCCAGGCCGTATATTTTTGCCTGAGGATAAATTTCCAGAAGCCACACGGCAGGTATGCCATAACCGCATCCGATATCCATAATCCGGCGGGGATTTTGTATATACTGATGCAACTCTTTGAACATCGGATCAAACATGATTTTAAAGCGGGCAAAAAGACGCGGATAGGCTTCCAGATGGCGGAAACGCAAAGTAGCGCGACGCAGATGTTCACGAGAACCGATCTCCAATGGTCCTGACGGATAATCAATGGGCGCATATATTTTTTTCATCAGCGTGGGCAGGATTAAATACGCTCCGATGATAGAATAACCAATGCCCAGAAGAGAGGTCAAGCCAATACTCCGCAAAAGTGAGTGCTGGGCGAAAGCCAGCACACCAAAACCGATCAACGTCGTAAAAGAGGAGAGAAACATCGCCATCTTAATGGTATCCATTGCCGGATGAGACTCATCACGATAACGTTGATAAAAGCAAACGTAATAAATAGCATAATCAATTCCCATGCCCATAACGATAATCCATAACATGATACTTGGAATGTCCAATGGATGGCCGATGATCTTCATGGTTCCGAGCGTTGATACCAGTGCAAAGGCAACAGGCGCAAGGACGGCCAGGGATAACATCCAGTCCAGGTAATACAAAAATATGACCAGAATAACGCCGACCCCGATAATCAAAGCAATTTCCAGAAAGACATTTTTCAGGAAATCACCCAGTCTCTTATTAAAAAGGCCGACATCAAACACACTGGCCATACCGGTTGACGTGATCCGTGAGAAGAAATCTTCCGCATCATAATTTTTCCCGGTTTTAAGTAGGCTCAATTGTGTATATCCGTCAGCTCCTTTCGTCACACCAAACATCTCCAGGTATTTTTCCGGGATTTCACCTGCTTGTAGATTTTTATTATCAATCATCTGCCAGAACGGCTCAAAAGCTCCGGTCTCAAAGCCGTTTTCCAAAGATGATTCTTTGATATCCTGCTTGAGGCACGTCAGGCGTTCAGTGTTCCAGAAATTGCGCCATGCCTCCAGGTTGCGTCTTCCGGTTTCCTGTGAAGGAAACACAGAAGAAGGCAGAAATACAGAAGACAATTTCTCCGTTTGAATATCCTTTGATAATATTGTCATCAACTGATCGTTCTTCTGTTGCAATTGAACAATGCTGGGGGCTTGTAAAAAAACATAACACTTACCGGAAAGATCACCCCATGTTTTTTTGATACCGTTTTCGGCGGCAAGGGTCTCTTTACTCACTGAGTTCATCGTGTTGAGATCAATATTAAATACCGGCTTGGCGAAAAAGAGCAAGATCACGCCAAAAATTACCGCGCCTATGAGTTTCCATCGGGCCGGGGCAGCAATTTTCTTTAACGCATTGAGAAGCAAGGGATTAGCCGGACGGGTGGCCGCCGGCATAGACGGGAAAATCTTTGGAAAGACAAAATGAACAAATAATAATGCAAAGGTAACGCCGAGAGCGGAAAAGACGCCGATCTCGGCCAGAATTCGAAAATCACTGGTGAGGAGCAAAAGAAAAGCGCCAATCGTTGATAATACCGCTAAAAGCTCCGCAGACCATAATTCCCGTGCAACGTGTCTGCCGTATGTCTGTTGCGGCTGATCAAGAAAGAGCAGATAGGTAACACCCAGATCGACGGTAAAGGCCATAATGGCTCCGCCAAACCCAACAGCCAAAAGCGACATGGATTTAAAGAAAAATGAACAGACAAACAAGGCGGCAATGGCGCCTACTGTTGATGGCAGCAGCGCCATCAGACCAATAAGTGGTCGCGGAAACGCTAACAAAAGCAGAATGGCTATACCCACAATAGTCAGGACAATCGCCAGCCGCGTGTCTCGCTTTGCGGCGGTTTCATTATCGAGCGCGGCCCGGTAAGCACCTGCGGCATGAAGTAAATATTTTTCGCCTTTTGAGCCCCCTACGAAAGGTAATCCATTTTCTATATCATTAAGCAGCGATGATATTCTGGCGGCGGTTGCGGTATCCGTGCCCGATCCGGCAATTTTTGCGATGATCAGAGCATGCTTCCCATCTTCCGAAATAAGCTGGCCCTTGTAAAATTGAGTCCCGCCTGCTGGGAGCAAAGCTGACATTTCCCGGAAAATAATCCCGGAAAAGCCGAGTGGGTCCTTCGTCATCAGGGCACTACGGCCAATGCCTTCCAATTGCTCCAGACTTAGCCGGTTTTGAGCGAAAGCTTCCTTAACTCTGTTTGATTCCAGAAGCGGTTTGATATCTTTTTCCAGCCGCTCCGCACTAAAAAGGAGAGGCAGATTATCAGATACGTGCGCCATCAAATCCGGAAAATGCTGCGCCTCGTCAGTGATCCCAACCTTGGTAAAAAGCCCGCTTGCTTTAAGCTTGTCCGCAACGACAGATGCGGCTTCGGCCAGTTCATCTTGATTTGCCGACTCCCGGCTGATATCGATGATCAACCTGTCTTGAACCGGCAAGTGTTTAATAATCCTGATAGCATCGGATAATACCGGATCGCCTTTAGGCATCGATCCCAGAATATCCGTTTCAATTTTTAAATTATTGGATTCCCAGACAAACAGCATTGCTACAATCAAGGCAATAACGGCGGCAAGCAACCAATTTATCTTATATTTGCGTAATGGCATTCAATTCACGAATTTATTAATTATTTTCCCGTGGGGGGAATTATTCTCCTAAACCATATTTGCCTACAGGTGACAAGGCCAAAGAGATTAATAATAGGATGAGCTGCATGTGGAATAAGGGGTAACCCCAAAATGGA
>JAGPFC010000018.1 GCA_018056685.1 Smithella sp. | reverse complement strand
AATTCGGCTTCCACATCAAACGCTTTATCCTTGATTATTCCAAACTGCTGATTGAAACTTTTTTCAAAATCAAATTGATCAGGCTGAAAACTGATATCTGTTATACACAATTCTTTCATGCGGTGGACGGCAAGAAGCGGATCATACTTCGGCGCTCTGTATGGTTTGCCCGGTTCTTTGGCCTTCTGCGCGTGCAGGTAAATCGCGTCGTGATGAGAAAAGAGTTTCAGCGGTTTGATGTAGTACGTTTTTGGCCGCGGCGCTTCTATGGATTGATAGGTAAGCTTGCAGACTTTATGCTTTTCCATGGCTTCAATTAACGTGTGGATAATTTGATGATACGACGTGTAATCAATCGTGCCGGGACGAAACGAGGCAAAATGACAGTCACTCACTTGTCCGCCGCCGGCCAGAGCCGCCTTGCTCTTGAAGATCGCCTGCGTTGCTTCTTCATAGAGTTTTTTACCGATGAGATGCTGCGTAAAGGCCTTGCACATCTGCAGGGACTGAAGTTCAGCTCCGGTGATGGGGATATTCTGGAGCGAGGCGACGGATTTTTTGATCCGATAGAAGCTTCTGTTTCCCTGCCTGGTGACTTCAATATTGATCCCATAAGATTTCTGAATGTCATCAAGCAACCTCAGAATCGTCTGTTTGGAGCAATCAAGCATCTTCGCCAGTTGCGTTAGAGAATGACTTTCACCCGAAAAGAGCAGACGGGCAAACAATCCGATCAGTTTTTCGCCATAGCTTTTATAAGGATCAATTTTTTCCGGCATGGTCCCTCCTTTGTCTTAGGCCGCTGAGATTATTGAACCGGATTAAACAATAACGCATCGTAAAGTTGAAGTAAACAAAAAAAGTTCAAATCATGCCGTAATCTGGAACGATGACGAGTAATAATTAATGAAAAATGCCAATGGGAGGATCGAAAACAATGTGGCTTTATCTCAAAACAGGATTTTATTCCATTGTACACAAACCGCCATGCAAACAAGACGAGCTTCTGGTGAGGGCGCGAGCAAAGGAAGACATCGCCAGGCTTCAAGACCTGCTTAAGAACAGGTATCAATTCGAGGGTCAGGTCATAGATTCGCCAAAGGCAGATTATGCATACAGAATGATCGTCCCAAGAGAAATATTTGCTTTGGTTATGTTAAATGCTGTAATTAAGCTGAAATATGACAATTTCAAGAACACTGTTCACGTAAAAGATTTTCAGAGGCATGATGCTTACATGCGTTGCTGGGAGGCCATGAATAAATGGCAAAGAGATTTGCAGAGGGCAAAAGGGAGAAAATAATATGGGTAGTTGTGACAAGCATATGAAGGGATTTGAAAAAGAACGTTTCTTAAAAGAAATGCATATACATCCCAATTTGATGAAGCGGCTCTATAAATGGTCAGATTTCATGGCGGTTGCCAGAGTGATTAATCCCGGCTTGTGCGAAGGAGCTTTTGAGCGAAGACCGTGTGAAAGGAAATTGCGTTACATTGGGTTCGATAATTTTGATGAATCTGTCCGGTCAGAGATGCGGGATGAGGCACATATCTACGGAAATATATATCACTCGATTGATTTCAATGGTGCCACATATACAATCAAAGAGACAGGCGCCGTCATTGGATCGGCGTATTTTGAAGTTGTTGATTAGTTATCATAAAAAACCGGGGAAAGTGATAAAAAAAAGCGATGAATATTCGAATATCCAAATCAAAATATCTAAACGGCTTACAGTGTAAAAAGCTGCTCTGGTATATTTATCATGAGCCGGAAGTCATTCCCGAACCGGATGAAGCCACGCAGGCGATCTTTGATCAGGGGCATCTGGTTGGGGATTATGCAAAGAAATTGTTCCCAAACGGTGTGGAAGTTGATCATACAAGATCATTCGAAGAAGGACTCCGGCAGACAAAAGAATTGATCTCTCAAAGAGTTCCTGTTTTTGAAGCGGCGCTGGCGTATAAGAATTGCTACGCTCGGGCGGATATTCTGGAACCGGTCGGCAAAGACAAATGGAACCTGATTGAAGTCAAAAGTTCCACAGAACTCAAAGATGTTAATTATCATGACATTGGTTTTCAATATTATCTTTATACCGGCGCAGGGCTCAAAATAGATAAATGCTATCTGATGTGCATTGACAACACGTATGTCCGCGACGGTGAAATTGAACCGGATAAATTATTTCAGAAGATTGATGTCACGGACGAGATAAGGAATACATACAGTAAAACGGTAGAAGACAACGTGACCGAAATGGTCAAAGCTATTTCATCTGAAACATTTATCGAAATAGGGATTGGCGCACACTGCAGTGATCCATATCCGTGTCCGTTAACAGAGAAATGCTGGTCGTTCCTGCCGGAAAGAAATGTGTTCCTGCTTTACAGAAACAAGAAACTCCCCCTGTCTTTGATTCAAGAGGGCGTTCTTGAATTGACTGCAATACCTGAAAAATATGAGCTCAATGAAAAGAATCAGATACAGGTTGATTGTGAAAAAACCGGCAAGCATCATATTGATCATAACAAGATAAAAGGTTTCCTGGATACCATTCAGTATCCGGCCTATTATATGGATTTTGAAACGTGCGCTTCGGTCATTCCGCTGTTTGACGGTTCCAGTCCTTACCAGCAGATTCCCTTCCAGTTCTCGGTGCATGTCGTCAAAGAAAAAGGCGCCAAGCCGGAACATTTTTCATTTCTGGCGGATGGCACCGGTGATCCCCGTCCGGAATTCATGGCAAAGTTAAAGGAAGTGATGGGAACAAATGGTTCGGTAATCGCCTATAATGCCGGATTTGAAATAGGCATTCTCAGGAAATGTGCCGAATGGCTTCCGGCATACAAGACGTGGGTGGAATCCATCGGGGAAAGAATGATTGATCTGCTTCAGCCTTTCAGGGATTTTGCTTATTATCATCCCGAACAGGACGGAAGCTGCTCCCTGAAGAAAGTATTACCTGCGCTGACAGGCAAATCCTATGACGATATGGCAATCGGCGACGGCGGAACGGCCAGCGCAGAATATTACCGGATTACATTTACCGAAGACAATAAAGACCGGGACAAGGTCAGGAAAGATCTGGAGGAGTATTGTGGTCTGGATACGATGGGCATGGTGGATATCGTAAATAAATTGTACTGGTTCACAAAATGATTATGAAACACTTTTTGAAAAAAATACCGGCTGTTACAAGCGCTCACTGATTCGCTATCAGAAAATAAAAGGTTGATTTATCGGGTATAATACCAAGTAAGCTTTCATGAATTCATATTTTGATTTTGAAAGCAGCTTGGTATTATTTTTTAGCAAAGGAAAATAAAATCAAACCTATCCCTAATATGATCAGTGTTATGGGACAGGGAAGCGGAAGCCCAAGGGGATTAGGTTTATTCAGAATCATTAAGGTAGAGTCTGCAATAAGGAGAAGTCCTGAAATGGTAAAGCATATTTTTGATAATTTTAACATAATTACCTCCCTTTCATTTGTATGATTTAAAATTCTATATCTGGAGATGGGAATCTTCCAGTTCCACCCGTGTCGATTCCAGGAAGCGGCTCACGAAATTGAAAAAGCTTACGCAAAGAATCAATTCGGTCGCCTGGCGAGTCCCATAGCGTTCAAGAATTTGAGCAAGGGCATCATCGCTGAGCCGCACATCGCGGCTGATTTCATCAGCCACGCGACACAGTAGATTGCCATCTTCGTCCAGCGATTTAACCGGCATCTCGGTACAAATAATTTCTATCTCTTGATCAGTCACGTTGTAATGTTTCGCCACATTAACATGATGTGTCCATTCATAAATCGCTTTCGTCACATGAGCCACTCTCAATATGGCGATTTCGCGCTTTCGGGGATCGAATTCACTGTTAAACAAAATGGATTGCGCGAGTTCTAGAAAACCTTTGATGCTCGCCGGAGCATTGGCAACCATTCTCGCCACATTCAGGGGAAACGACTCTACTAAAGATCTGACTTCCGGAGTCATGCTTTCCATCTCCGGACACGGAATACGAACAACCATTTTATCTCCTTATATCTATTATTACTCCGGTATTGAAATAATGCCTACCTGCTTCACCGATTTTTTTCATACCATAGAGGAATTAAATTTTGAATGAAAACTTGCCAAAGATTACATCTCTATTTTCCCGTTCATTTCCTGATACAATGAAGGGAGGATGGATGCCAGGTTGTTGTATTCCATCAGGCTGTGGATGCAGTTATTTCTGGACATCGCCAGCACAATGGATCCGGGAAGCGGAACTTTTGATTTCACAATGTTGCCTTTGTCGTCCATCGTGTAGGTCAGCCAATAACGGCTGCGATATTCCACACCGCCGTCAACTTCGCGTACGACGTGAAAGAATATATTAATCGGCACCGGCGGCCAGACGTTTTTGACAGTTGCCGCGGCAAAAGTACTCACCGAACCGTTTTGCAGCAATTTTTCATCCAATCCCATCTGTCTGGCCGACTTGAATACAATTTCCAGCTTCTGCGCGCCTTGCAGATTAAATCCTTCCACCGGATAATGAGTCTTGCCGATGTTTCTGATATGCAGATCAACGCCGCTGCGGTCCAGATGCGCTTCCGGGGTGAGCGCCGAAATACTCTTATGCGCTACCGGACACCATATGGCGTAACGTAATCCCACAAGAGGGTGCCAGTTAAACCACCAGTCGATCATTTTCGTTGTCACACCCGGCATGAACACTTTGGTTGCCGCGAATCCGCTGCCGTCCGGCATCAGACAATAACCGGTTTCCACGGGCAGATATCCGGGATTCATCAGTTTGCTTCTTCCGGATATCGGCAGCGCCAGATTCGGATCAACCGGCCCGCGGTTGACAATGTCCAAATCCTCCCGCGGAACGTTCGCCATGTTTTTGTAATAATATTTGGCATAAGGCAGCGTTTTTTCTTCCGGCGTCAATTCGCAGCGCGGCATGCTGTTGATGAAATCATTGGAGATGATTCGGGGAAAGACATTTTTCATTCCCAGTAAAGTGGAAACCGGATTCATTCATTACTCCTGATTTTTGCAGAAATCTTTTGATTCGCTGATGGCCTCTCTATATGTAAAAATATATGGAGTTACCTTTTTTTCATATTCCGAATCTTGAAAACAATGGAATTATGACTATTTTATAAGTAAAGAGCAACTATTTTCGGGACGTGCAGAGCTGCGCGGGATAATCTGTCCACAAGGTCTAAAATGAAATGAGGCAATCATTATGTCGGCGGTCACCCATAAAACTCACCCACCCGTCTTTAATCCATTTCACTTTATTATAATATTTTCGGCTTGGGGTTTTGCGCTGGTGATTTCTTCCTGTCTGTTCCTCTGGCTCGGTTATCTTCTGGATGAAAAGCTGGGCACTTCTCCGATATTTACGCTGGGCTTGCTTTTCATGTCCATCATCGGATGCTTTATAGAAATATTTGAAGAAGCCACAAAGATCATGAAGGACACCTGAAAGCCATCCTGAAATACGCGCCTGCTCGTTCGGTTATCCAAACTGAATCATTTATGATCTCGTGAAATGTTGGATATTGCGGTAAACTTGTAAATTTGAACCAGCCCTGAAGGCTCTGATTTTCTTTATTTTTTGACTTCGACTTTAACGATGACTCCATCGGAGTGGTGAATTCTTACATAAGCTCCTTCATGTAAAACTCCGCCATGTGCAATGGTATCCTTATATCCCGGAGCAGCGCTAAAGTAATCCACCTCGAACGACTGACCTTCCACAGTAATTTTGTCACCGGACGTGTGTCCCTGGTAAGGCTGCATGTGAGAAACGTGAACTATGCCTTCTACCACTTGAGCGTTTTTCGCATTGTTCATAATTGCATAATTGATAACATCGATATGCCCTACACACCACCAGAGCCCAAAAAATATTAAAATGCCGAATATGCTTCTGGGTAACCGTATTTTTAATTTTTCAATGATCCATCTGTGAAAAATGACTCCGGCAAGGCCGCCGACAATCAGCACAATGCTGCCAATGAAATGAGGGATGGCTTCGGTTCTCACACTCTTCGATGTTAAATCAAATACGGTAGTAAATTCATTCATCGCAAATACCAGTAAATTTAAGATATTATTCTACTCCGTAATCACAAGCACGTCCCGCTTATAATCAGCCCGGAAACTTCACCGCATCGCTGTCGGCATCCTGCCACGCAGCAAAGGTTTCACGGAACTGTTTTACTCTTTCATAATTGAGCACTGCCGTGTGAATGCAGGGAACCTCCGCCTTCTGGAACAGAATTTCTCCCGTCGGAGCGATGATGGACGAATCGCCGCTGTAGGCGCAGTTGTTGCCGTCCTCCCCTACCCTGTTTACGGCGATCACGTAGCACTGATTTTCCACAGCTCGTGCCGGAAGCAAAAGCTTCCAGTGGTGCGCGCGTCTGGCGGGCCAGTTGGCGGTATAGATTCCAGCATCATAAACATTGCCGATATTCCGGCTCCAGACAGGGAAACGCAAATCATAGCAGATGAAGGTTCGCAGCTTCCAGCCCTTGACCTCAACGGTGAGATGACGGCTTCCTGGTGAGTACACCTTGTGCTCGCCGGCCATTCTGAAAAGGTGCTTCTTGTCGTACGTCACAATTTCGCCGTCCGGTTTTGCCCAGACCAGCCGGTTAAAATACTTTTTATTTTCCTCAATGATGACGCTTCCCGCGATATGCGCCTGCTTTTGCCTTGCTTTGGCAACGAGCCATGACACAGCCGAACCGGTCATTGGCTCTGCCACTTTTTCAACATTCATCGTGAACCCCGTCGTGAACATCTCGGGCAGAATAATCACATCTGTTTTTTCAGAAATACGGTCTATCTTCTCATCGAACATGGCAAGATTGGCCGGTATGTTTTCCCAAATGATTTCTGTCTGGATCAGCGTTACTGTTAAATCTTGCATAATCTCTCCGCCGCGGCAATCAAAGTTTCCTCCTTCTTGGCAAAGCAAAAGCGTAAGACCTTATGGTCATCTCCTCCGACATAAAAAACCGATGGAGGAATGGACGCCACTTTATGTTCCGTAGTCAGCCGTTTGGCAAAATCAATATCCCTCTCATCCGTAATGTCCGCATACGAAAGCATTTGAAAATAGGTTCCGAGGCAGGGCAGAGGCTTGAAGCGTGAGTCTTTAATCAGCGAGAGGAACAGATTCCTTTTTTTCTGATAAAAATCCGGAAGCGTGAGATACTTTTCTTTTTTCTCCATGAATTCGGCATAAGCATACTGGGTTGGTGTATGAGAAGCAAACGTTACGAACTGGTGTACCCTTTGAAATTCCGCGGAAAGATCTTTGGGCGCCAGACAATAGCCCAGTTTCCAGCCTGTGGTGTGGTACGTTTTTCCGAAAGAGCTGATGACAAAACTCCGGGCGGCAAGTTCCGGATACCTGGCCATGCTTTCATGACGCTGTCCGTCAAAGACGATATGCTCATACACTTCATCGGAAACGATGGTGATGTCCGTTCCGGAAATAATATCCATCAGCGCTTTCATGTCTTCTGTGTCAAGTATGGCGCCCGTGGGATTCTGGGGCGAGTTCAATATCAGCAGCCGTGTCTTTGGGGTAATCGCGTCCTTCACCTCATTCCAGTCAATATGGTAGTCAGGATACTTCAATCGCACATACACCGGCACACCACCGGCGAGCAGAACATCAGGCGCATAGGCATCATAGGCCGGTTCAAACAGGATCACCTCATCGCCGGAATTCACCACACACGCGATGGCCGAAAAGATGGCCTCGGTCGCCCCGGAGGTTACCGTGATTTCCGTGTCCGGATCGTACGAAGCGCCGTAAAGGTCCTTTGTCTTTTGATGAATGCGCTGCCTTAAAGATGGGACGCCCTGCATGGGCGCGTACTGATTATACCCCAACGCCATGTATTTTGTGACCAGTGCACGAAGTTCCGCGGACACATCAAAATCAGGGAAACCCTGCGAAAGATTGATGGCTCCGGCATCGTTGGCCAGTTTGGACATCACGGTAAAAATTGTGACACCAACATCCGGCAGTTTGGAATGAAGCATCATCGATAATCCTCATGATTGATTGTTCAAGAAACATATAAAGAAGTGCTGCGTAATAGTCCAGTTTTTTATTCCCCTTTTTTAGGCAGAAGTCATTTTCATACAATCAAAAATTCTTGACTCTCCGGTTTTAGTTTTCTATACTCAACCAAAAGCGTAAGGTTCTCTTCAGTCACTGTAATTATAGTCAGCATTAACGTATCATGGGAGAGATAAATTATGGCTTGGAAAGTTGAACGGGATGCTGATCATGGATTTATCCACACCATATACAGCGGTATCGTCACGAAAAATGATATAATTGATTCCTTGACCGAGACCCTGAAAATACTCTCCGGGAAAGGACCGCAGAAATTTCTTTCAGAATGGATCGATGCCACTTCGACACTGACGACGACAGAAATATATGCCATACCCGATGAATGGGAAACCTCTGATATCAACAGAGGCAGTGTCCTTGCCCTCGTTATTCAAAACAAGCCCCAATCTCATCAAGACGCAAAATTCTATGAAAATACCTGCGTCAATCGTGGCTGGCGTGTCCGTATTTTCACCAATAGAAATGATGCCGTCGAATGGCTGGTAAGACAGAAAATAGCCGAGTGAATCAGGCTTGAACCCGATCATATCTCAACAGAATGTCTGAGGAGGTTTTTTTCATATGAACATAAAAGGTATTTTTTACGTTGTAACTAAAAATTATATGAACACAGCCTTCGGCGAGGAGCGCTGGAAAGCCTTTATGACGCAATTAGCACAAAAGGATAACTATTTCGCCAATAAGACACTGATGGCTGTTACCCCTATTCCGGCGGATAAATTAATTGTTATCTTTGATGAAATGTGCAGGGAATTTTTCAACAATGACAAAACGCGGTATGAACTTTTTGGAAAAACCGGGGCAAAATACGCGCTGTCGCCGGGAGGTCCCTATGGTTCTTATATGAATACGAAGGATACAAAGCAGTTCATCGAGTTCACATTACCGAAAATCTGGTCGGCCTATTTCGACGGCGGCAAAATCACGGCACAATTGGAAAACAATGTTGCCCATGTCAAAATAACCGGAATTCCAATCATACACACTTATTTTGAACAATGTATCCGGGGTTACTTTCAACAGGCCATCAAGGTCTTCGGCAAAAAGTCTGTTGCGAAACAGATCCGCAGTATTGCATCAGGGGACAATGAGATTTATTTCACCTATGAGCTGAAAGATTCTTGAACGTAAATAAAACATTGTTTTTCATATCATTGTTTCCAACTGTCTTAAACACGAAACTCTTCCTTGACAATATTCGTGAAAATAAACTAATCACTTACAATTCAATGAATAGGAGACGTTATGCTGGAGATAATTAAAAAAGCGATGGCAAAAGGTCAAAAAACCCTTTCCGAATATGAATCACGTCTGGTTATTGAATCAGCCGGTGTTTTTGTATCGGCGGCGGAGCTGGCCAAAACAAAAGAGCAGGCCATTCAGGCAGCCGAAACGATGGGGTTTCCCGTGGCGATGAAAGGCTGTTCCCCGGAGCTGGCCCATAAAACGGAAGCGGGCATGGTAGCATTAAATGTAACCGACGCTGAACAGGTCGCGCGGATTTTTGACGATTTCACGGGCAGGGTGAAAAATCTTGACGGCATTCTTGTGGAAAAAATGGTACGCGGAAATCGTGAACTCGTTATCGGTCTGACGCGCGATCCGCAGTTCGGACCCTGTGTGATGTTCGGTCTGGGCGGAATCTTTACCGAAGCCCTTAAAGATGTGACTTTCCGCGTGGCGCCCCTGACCCGGGAAGACGCGCTGGAGATGATCGACGAGATCAAAACCAAAAAGCTTTTGGGTGAATTTCGCGGCAGCCCCGCCGTGGATCGCGAAGCCCTGGCCAAAGCGCTGATCGGCGTGGGAGAGCTGGGCGTCAAGCACGATGCCATCGCCGAGATAGATATTAATCCGCTGATTGTCTGCGGAGATAAACCTGTCGCTGTCGATGCCCTGGTTGTGCTGAAGTGAAAGGCCGCCACAAGGACGGAAATGGTGACTCAGGAATCCTCACGTTTGAGGCGAAGGAATGCGGAAAAACCGTGAAGATGTCTGACGTTATGAAATTCATCGATATCCTGTTCGTTCCCGGTAGTTTTTCCTCTCGCGGAACGGAATAGAAAAAAGGAAGAGTTTAATGCTTGATTATTTTTTCAACCCTAAAAGTGTCGCGATCATCGGCGCATCCAATAATGTCAATAAAGGCGGTTATCATATCATTAAAAATATCACCGCCGGTTTTAAAGGCAAAATTTATCCGGTCAACAAAAGCTATACCGAAATTCTCCAACTGCCCTGTTATCCCGATATCGCTTCCATTCCCGGAAACATCGATCTCGCCATCTATTTTATCCCTTCGAGAGAGTTACCGCACACGGTCAACGAATGCGCGAAAAAAGGGGTGAAGGGAATCATCATTGAATCCGGAGGATTTAATGAAGCCGGTGAAGAAGGAAGAAGAATTCAAAAACGCGCTCTGGAAAACGCGGCCAAAGCGGGTATCAGGTTATGGGGACCCAACTGTATGGGTTTCATCGACGGTAACCGAACACACGTTTTTTCATTCATTCATTCAGCTGTCTGGCCTGACGTGCTCCGGGGCGGGAGCGTGGGACTGATTGTCCAAAGCGGTATGCTTTCCGCCGGATTTTTGCTGCACGCGCTGCAGGAAGGCGTCATGGGTGTGAGCAAAGCATGTTCCATCGGCAACAAATGCGATATCAACGAAAACGATCTGCTGGAATATATGATCCACGACAGGGAAACGGAAGTCATCGCCTGTTATCTGGAATCGTTGGTTGACGGAAGAAAATTTATCAACCTTGCCAAAAAAACAAAAAAACCCATTATTGTTTTAATGGGCGGCCGCAGTGTGCACGGCGCAAAAGCCGCGCAAAGCCACACGGCCAGCCTCTCGGGAAACTATCAGATCGCCACAGCCGCATTCCGGCAGGCGGGGATCATCGAAGTATTTGATCCGGCGGAACTGACGGATATGGCCCGGGCTTTTTCCAAAAAGATGCCTTTCCATCCGCAGGCACAAAAAGGAACGGCCATTCTCACGTTCTCCGGTGGCGCCGGAACCATTACCGTGGATCTGATGGACGATTGCGGACTGAGATTGGCAAAACTGTCCGACGATACGCTGGCTGACATTGCACAGCTTTTCCCGGTGTGGAATAAACCGGACCATCCTCTTGATCTATGGATAGCCATCGAACAGCACGGCTTTGAAAAAGTCTTCCGGCGGTCATTGAATGCCGTGTTCAATGATCCGGCGGTTGATTCCATCATCTTCCACAGTTATGCCACACCGCTCATTACACAGGATTTTTTCAACGAGCTGAATGATCTTGTCAGGAAGCACGCCAAGCCCGTTGTTTTGTGGATTGAAGGAAGAAAGGATTTCGCGGAATATCTGCGCGGCATTGCGGAAAACGCCGGCCTGCCCGCTTTCCGAGAAATGAACAGATGCGTCTCCGTACTGAAAGGAATGAAGCAGCACTTCACCAAGAAACCGGCCGGATAATCCGGCTAAGGTCACTAAGGGTGCACTGAAATTTGATGGTCGAATTATCCCCGGGGCGAATAACCTAAAGGTCACTATAGGCCGAGCGGGATAAATGTGGGTCTAATTCCCCACCCCTTGGGGCGCAAATTCTTTTGGATACTCCGCTGCTTGCGGCGGGGTTGTTCATTCGTGTGATGAACGATATCACAAAAGATGCATTTTTTTCTCGCGAAATAAATTTAAACAGGCATTCACAACTGCTTCATCGTAGAGAATTCCCTTATTTTGCTCGATTTCTTCCAGTGCCTTTTCAATACCCAGGGAGGCACGATAAGGGCGGTGTGAAGCCATGGCTTCCACAACATCGGCAACGGCCATGATGCGTGCTTCCAGAATAATTTCATCACCTTTGAGATTTCTCGGATAACCGGTGCCGTTCATTCGCTCATGATGCTGGTAAATGATTTCCGCCAGAGGCAGCTCAGATTCCACATTTTTCATGACTTCATATCCGCTATGGGAATGTTCTTTAACAATAGAGTATTCTATGGCTGTTAATTTTGAGGGTTTGGTTAAGATCTCCGAGGGTACGGACAACTTCCCGATGTCGTGAATGGTACCGGCCATGCGGATCCCGTCAATGATGTCACAGGATAATCCCATCTCCGTCGCAATGGCTCTGGCAATATTCGCAGTACGGGACTGATGACCGGCCGTATAAGGATCTCTCATCTCGACCGCGGAGATCATCACCTGGATGGTTGTACCGACAGCTTTTCGTAAATTGGCCAGTGTTTCTCGCAATTTTTCCTCAGCTTTTTTGCGTTCGGTGATGTCACGAAGATTCACGATGGCCGCCTCAATCATATTGTCGCGCACCAGATTACTGGCCATGGCCTCAAAAGTATGCCAGTTCCCGTCCGCATTGCGGATGCGTATCTCGGCTTTTTGAACGGGAGTGTTTTTGTCACTGAATAATTTTTGAAACGACTCGATAACCTTCGGTAAGTCATCTTGATGCACACGTTCAAATACGTCCTGGCCGATTCTTTTTTCAGCGCCTATTCCCAGAACGCCCACGGCCGAATTTTCATAAGTAATCAGTCCCCGGCTGTTAACCATCAGGATAATATCGGATGTCTGCTCCGCCAGCGCCCGGAACCGCTGTTCTTCTCTGCGTAATTTTTCTTCCATCTGCCGGCGTTCCGTTATATCACGAACAACACCTCTGAAACCAACCGTTTGATTCAATGCATCTTTCAACAAGGAGACGGAGGCTTCAATGTATCTTTTGGAACCATCTTTTTTGATAATCTGCCAGTCGAAGGCTTTGGAGGGCTCACCCGTTTTATAAACTCTGTTAAATGCTGCGAAAAGTTTTTTGGAATACTCTTTATCCGTGTATTGACGGTTGTTCATCCCCATCATTTCTTCTCTGGTATATCCCAGAATCTGCATCATCGCATCATTGAAAAAAGTAAAGTTTCCTTCCAGGTCAACTTCATAGTAACCGTCTTCGATGCATTGCAGCAGAACGCGAAATCTTTCTTCCGCTTCCAGTTTTGATGCTTCAGAACTTTTATTCATTTTATTATCGTTTGGCTGTTGCGACATATTCATCATCTCTCTACTGAATTCTATTGTTGATTGATCGTACACCATTCAAAAGTCTTTGCAAAGTTTTTAATTATGAAATTTATGATGAAATCCGCAAAAAAAAGATTTAAAATAAAAAAAACATAACAGGATGGTTTGTATATGGCCGACTTATTCTTTGAATCGATAGAAGGTGAAAAAAAACCGTATATCGAATCGCTGCGCCGACTTTTAAAACAATTCCGGTATCCGTTTGCCAACGGCGACCATGTCGGAGTAAAACTGCACTGGGGTGAAAAAGGCAACAAGAGTTTTCTTCCTCCGGACTATGCCAGAGAAATAATCGCCTGGTTAATGGAAAAAGGCGCGAAACCGTTTATTTTTGATACAACCGTCCTGTATTCGGGTGGACGACGGACCGCCGTGGATTCATTGAATACGGCGGCCAGCCATGGTTATACCGCCGAATTTCTCGGCTGCCCCCTCGTGATTGCCGACGGCATGGACGGTAAAAATATTGTTTCCATTCCTGCCGGATACAAGCACTTTCCGACCGTTCAGGTGGGTAATATTTTTGATCAGGCACAAGGGTTTGTCATTTTCTCGCACGTTAAGGGACATATGGTTTCTCTTTTCGGCGGAGCCATCAAAAACATTTCCATGGGCTTTGCTTCACGCGCTCAGAAACAGCGGATGCATTCCGATTATCATCCCGTGTTGAGCGAGAAAAAATGCACACGCTGCGGCTTATGCGTGGAAATCTGTCCAACGAAAGCGGCGACCATCCA
Source organism: Smithella sp. (assembly GCA_018056685.1). Classification (GTDB taxonomy): domain Bacteria; phylum Desulfobacterota; class Syntrophia; order Syntrophales; family Smithellaceae; genus Smithella. The sequence goes on along the minus strand of JAGPFC010000018.1, from coordinate 38,657 downwards.
TGAACCGCAATATCCGAAATACGATCTGGAAAAATGCATCGGCTGCGCCCAGTGTATCGCGATGTGTCCGGAAATGGCGCTCCAGATTTTCTGGAATTCGGATATGACCGTCTTTCAGGAAAAGCTTGTGGAAACGGCGGCCGCCGTCTGGAAAATAATTCAGAACAAGGCCGTTGTCATCAATGCACTTTTGAATATCACGGAGGAATGCGACTGTCTGCCGGGGAAAAATCATATGATCGCCAAAGACATGGGATTTATCGGCGGCTATCATCCTGTCCGGGTGGATGAAGAGTCCTTAAAAAGGACCGGAACGGATATTTTTGAGAAAACCCATCCCGGCATTCCCTGGCAAAGACAGTTTTCCTACGCCAGGGAAATCGGGTTTTAATCAAACTAAAACTGGATTCTTTAAGATTTATTCCGGCTTTTTTCAGAACACGGAATACAAAGTTGACGTCCGCCTTTGATTTTAACCATCTTTGTCGCCATCGTCATCTCGCCACATACGGGGCACGATATGGAAGGCGCCAGAGGGGCATAGAGAGGTTCCTGAAAGCGCACTTTCCGGGTCGTAAAGATTTCATGAAAGGGACGGGCCAGCAAATCATCGATTTTCAATTTTTTGAGACGTTTTCGTTCCATCTCTGATGCGGTTCCGGCAGAAACAGCGGCATCCAGTTTTTCAAATTCACCTTTCGCTTTGCCCCTGTAATCATACCCGGTCTTGCGGGAAAATCTGTAAGCCAGTCGTTTCGGACGGCTCAGTACCGTATAGGCATTCTTGCCGAAATCTTTGATCATCAAGTTCCCCTTCCCGGCCACCGTGCCCAGTAAGACCTGCAGGGCATCGACGGCGCAGGAATCGTTTTCACAAAGGGCAACGATTTCTTCATCAACCGAACGCCGGAGGTTCATCAGTTTCCTGGCTTCTCTGGCCACCCGGTACCCGTAGATCAGGCCGGGACAGATATGCCCGTGAAACTCGACACACTTCTTCAAATCATCCGGTATTTTTTTATCTCTTTTTGCAACGGCCATAAATTTTCCCTCTCTTTCCTTGGAAAGAATATTTTTTCACATCAACCCTTCACTGGCGAAACTGAAGTAGTTGCCGTCTCCGATGATGATATGATCGAGCACTTTGATATCCATGAGCTTTCCCGCAGCCTTCAACTCCTGCGTGAATTTTTTATCTTCGGGACTGGGCGCGACGTTGGCGCTGGGATGATTGTGCACACAGATCATCGCCGCCGCGAATTTTTGCAGCGCGGCGTGGATAATTTCCCGGACGATCGGCACGGCATGGTTGACGGTGCCGGCGGCGACATCGGATATTTCAATGATTTTGTTGTTGCTGTTCAGATAGATCACTTTAAAGATTTCTTTCTTCAAGTCGCGCATTTGATCCGAAAGATATGGAATAATGATTTCGACCACATCTTCCGCTGAGCTGATCCTCTGTTTAGGGGGAAGGGATTCCACGTCACGAAAGCGGCGGCCTATTTCCAGGGCAGCCTGAATATGCGCAAGCTTCGCGGGTCCCAGACCTTTGAATTCCTGCCAGTCGCGCGCATCCGTCTGGCTCATGTTGCGAAAGGAACCGAATTTATTCATAATCCGGCGCGCCAGATCAATGGCACTTTCTCCCTGGACTCCCGTGCGCAAAAGAATCGCCAGCAATTCAGAACTGCTGAGCGCATCCGAGCCCTTTTTCAGAAGTTTTTCACGGGGACGGTCATCCTCCGGCCAGCTTTTGATTCCCGATTTTTTATTTTCACCGGTCATGATCTTTTGATGATACCAGAATAACGTCAACGCAGAATTTGTATATATTTCAGTCTTGTTTATTGTTCATTTTTACTTCTTCGCATCCACCTTTCCAGCCGATTTTTGGAAAGTTCTTTGACAAAACTCTCCGTGATAAACTTTCTTTTGGCTATCCTGATATGTTCTTTGACAACATCTTTGTCGAATGACTCGAGATTGGTATTGATGACCCATAAATTATATTTTTTCTTGCAATCAATTCCCTGTTGCGCGAGGTAATTGAAAGGGAAGAAAAGCGCGATGATGGTTGAAGCGTTGTACACTTTGCCTGCAATACTCAGCGCGTCATGAAGAATGGGCCATGGGAGTGTTTTATCAATTATGATGACTTTGATGCTGTTGATAAGCTCGGACATGTTGATGCCCAAATCCGATGTATCAACAATCATGACCGCTTTCAGTATTCCGTCTTGAATAATCGAGAAGACGCGACTGTCCCGGTTCAGCCCTGCTTTGCGATACATTTCCATAATATCATTCTGATCACTCGGCGCTGGAACGTTCGATAATCCGCCGTTGACAACGGTACGGTATTCCAGAGCAAATGCATCCGGCATCATCCCTCCGCCGAATCCGTTATAAAATCCTCGCATAATCGTTAAATCATCACGCGTGAAACGTTCAACACTCCAGCCATCCGGCAGAGTATTGACATGAGCGTCCACGGGAATGGACATATAACCGAACAAATCCATCGAACACATTTCGCGATTTTTCAGGGTGCGGTAAATCCCCCCAAAATAATAGTCGGAAAATTTATTTTCCGGCCTGAAGTAACAAAAATTATAACGCATGTTTTTGGAGGATACGGGCAATCGATACACACAATCGATATAATTCACAAAATGATTGAGCGTTTTGAGTCCCGTGCGCACGCCCCGCAGGGGACGAGCAGCCAAATGATGAATGATCCATGATTTTTCATACGCTTTCACCATGGATAAATGACCGTAAATCTGTCCCTGATCCTGATAGGTGAGATGGGTGAAGATGTCTTTACCGTCTTCGTAGAGCCTGCGATAGGTTTCCTTGAGGGCTGTGGTATAGGGGCTGATGATGCCGTATTTATCAGGATAAATAAAACCGGAATCAAAGAAAAGGTCCCAGAGAGAATCCATATTGATTTTACCGGCCATATTCACATGCGGATCGGCAACCTTGCTGACGGCGTCAAACAGCAGACGATGATCATGTAAAGACATATCCAGAATATAGAATCCGTAACGGGCCATATCCTTTTTTTGCTTCCGTCGATAGACGACCTGCACGGTGCACGTCAGATGATCGAGCATGCCGGGAAGTTGCAGAGCTGTCTGCGGGATGACCATGCCCGGAATCAGCAAGGATTCGTTAAAAGGAATCGTGACTGAAAATCCGGAAGCTGAAATATCCTCCACTTTGTACTGGACGATTTGACCGCAGAGCGGATGAGTGAAATGAATGACCGGTTGAGGCATGATTTTCACCCGCGGATTCGGATATTTGCGTGGCTTGAGAACCGGTCTGTTATTATGAATGGGCTGGACGATAACAGACGAACCATGTTTATCACTTCTCATCATCTGACATTCACCCATAAAATAAATCTGATTGTTCCGGTTCAACTTTATTAATAACGGATTGGCCGCATTAATGTCTTCCGGTACTTCCATGCGGATTCTCAAATCCTGAGGATTGATATCTTCCAGAACGCCATGCATATAGAGTTGTCCCTGTAATATTTCCGCATCAATGCCATTGCAGGGATATCGGACGGTCTGACGTTTGCTGTAAGAATATGCTTTTCCCGGTACGCTCAGTGTGATCGATTTCACGGTCCCTGAAAGCAGTACGACGGGAAAAACAATCAATGATTTCCGATTATCGATCACAACATTCAGGGGTCTGTGACGTTGTAAATCAAATGCTTCCGGATCGGTAAATTGGATGGTGACCCTATCGTTAAAATAGGGCCCGGATTTCCCCTGGAGAAAAAATTCCTCCTTTGTTTCGATGTTTTGAATATGAATGGCAACATTTTCATCGTTAAAATGCAGATGATTGATCAGATTGATAAGAATTTTGTTGCTGATTTTAGGCTCCGTGGCCAGGGCCGAAGCCACGATTCGCGGATCAATTTTCTTTAAATGGAGAGGGGTTCGATGTGTTATCTTTTTTTGAGGAATGTGGTCTTTGGGCTCGGAATGGCTCATCGTCTGGAATGCCAGTTTAAAAGGACGAAGCAGCGCAGAGTAATCTGAATTCGCTGTCGAAATCCCCTTCCCGATAAATGGCATGAAATTGTTTTTGCTTTGGTCGAAAACGTGAGCGTAATGTTCTTCCGGCTTCAACGTATTTTTCAGTATTTTAATGAAACGCGGCGGTGGTGTGCGTTTGATTACATTTTGCAGCTCCTCATGTCTGAAATTCTGAAAAAACTTCATCATGAACCTCGCGAATGTTCAACACGTTTACACTACGGTCATGTCCGACAATACGCTTAAATATTGCTTCTTAATTTTTTTATATTTCCGTGAAAAGGTTTTCTTCCCTGGCAAAGAATCAGGGGAGAATACGTAAATCGCCGCGGATCATTGAAGAACACTTTGAAATCTTCAAGGAATTGCCCGCTGCCACCCGGATAGTCAATGAAAATTTCCGGGGCTTTTTCGACACCGATTTCCAGTTTTTTCATCCAGTTAAATTCATCCGCCGGTTGCAGCTCTCCATAAATGAGATGATGGGGCATGATGTTCAGTTTAATATCCTCATAGTCCAGGTCATACAAATGCGCATATAACTTGCGTCCCGCGTAAAGATCAAAGTTAAAGTTTTCCTGCGCATGCATCATGGCTTTGATCACAACCGACTCCATTGCCGGCGGCATTTCCCAGTGACTGAGACAATTATGGTCGAGATCCAGCAAACAAAGATAGCCGCCCGGTTTCAGATTGGCGGAAATATTCTTTATAATCTCGAAGGCGTCATCGAGATAATATTCCAGAAGAAAGCGCACCCAGATAAAATCGAACTGACCCAAATCTTTCATGGGGAGGCGAACATCCCTGACATGAAAATCGATGCCATTATCTTTCCCGTAAAACGCTCGGGCATAATTGATTCGGCTTTCAGAAATATCCACACCGACAGCCCGGCCATGGGGTTGCGCTAAATCATGAAGCAGTGCCGTTGTTTTGCCGGGACCGCAACCAACGTCCAATATGCGTGCTCCCGGACCAATGCCAAACCAAAGAGCCTGTTCTCTGACCGCATCGGGATTCGTCTTCATCTCCAGGCGTTTTTCCTCTTCAGCGTTTTCCATTAAGTAACTTTGTGCTTTGATAGGCGTATCCTCCATTTTTATTTTTTTACACATGAGCCGTCAGATTGTTCGAAACGTTATAATAATTAATAAACGCTTCAACAATATCCCGGCTGAAATGCACATCACTTTCCTGACGCAGCATATCAATCGCTTCCGGAACCGGAATGGGATCGCGATAGAGACGTTTGGATGTAATGGCGTCAAAAAAATCAGCGACGGCGATGATTCTCGCCCCGATGGGAATTTCATTGCCTTTCAATCCATGTGGATAACCACTGCCATCCAGTTTTTCATGGTGCGCTTCCGCGATCTGCGGAATCTGACTGTACTGACCGTGGAACTCAATCTTTTCAAGAATATGACGGGTTTTGACTGAATGTGTTTTAATAACCTCATATTCGTGATTCGTCAAAGCCCCCTTCTTTTTCAGCAAGTCATCTGAAATACCGATTTTCCCGTAATCGTGCAGGGAAGCGGCAACCGCCACGACTTCAGTGAAATCGGAAGGCATGTTCATTTCCTTACAGATCCCGACGGCGTATTCCGTTACTTTTTCTGAATGACCGGCCGTATAGGGATCCCGGGCGTCGATGCTTGCCGCCAGCGCTTTCAATATGGATTTCAACTGACGATTGCGCTGTTCATGTAATTCAGCGTTGCGAATACTGATACCCAGGACAGAAGCAATACCCATAAGCAGACTCAGATCGCTTTCAATCAGTGTGCGCTTTGTTTTAAAATTATCAACCGTCAGGATGCCGACAGACTTTTTATCAGAAAGAATCGGACAGCAGATGAATGATTGAGAACCCATTTCTTTGACAAATTGCAAGCTTCTTTTGGACAGCTTTTTGGTGATGGTGTTAATGTCATTAATTAAATAGGGTTTCTGTTCTCTGAATGAGGTAATGAAAATACCTTTTGATTCCGGTTTCGTGAGATCAAATTCTGTTGCCTTGATAATATTGAGCTGTTTACTATCGTATCCGAAACCGTCTTTGAAAACCAGGCGTGTTCTTTCCTTATTGGCAAACATAATCAAACATCGATCATACCCCAACCGTTTTTCCAGTATTTGGGTTACATTATTGAGAATTTCATCAATGCTCAAATATTTGTTGATGGTGCTGCCGATCTCATGAACCATCAACGAGTTGTTGTAGTTGATTTCCATTTGTTGAATGAGGTCATCCCGCGAATGTTCGAGATTGTTGATGCTGTTTTTTAATTCCTTTTGGGTCTGCCTGTCAATTAAATAATTGATGATTAAAAGAGTGGCGATCATCTCCGGTATAAAATATACATTCATGTCCACCGGATAAATAAACATCAGAATGATGGTGATGATGATGAGGATCGCAGCGATGATGTTTCTCGTTCGCTTTAAAAGATAGGACACATTGTTTTCCCATTCGATCACGTAGCGGCAGCATTCTCCGCCTTTAAATATGCATTCGGTGTGATCGATTCTGGGAAAACTATTGTTAAAACCGAGTGATATGGCTTCGAACTGTCCGATTCTGTTTTCACATTGGAACGGTTGCTCCTGAACACCCTCTTTCGGTGTCACCACGATTTCAATTTTTTTGGAATTTATTTTTTTTGTTTCATACGTCGATGAACGGGAAAACTGGCTTACTAACTTACCGGCCCTTTCATACGCCTGATAGGGATTGATCATGCCCAGAACATATTGTCGCATGACACCGATGGATTCCGGTGATGCGGCATAACGGCCGGCTTCACGCGAAATGTTGGATGCTCCGGTCATCGCAGTCAGTTTTTCGTGAAAGAGATTGATTTGCTCCTGGGTAAACCAGTGATTCTGATCCTCGACTTCATATTGTTCCATCTTCGCATATTCGAGGAGCTCAAGGATGTTGATATGCTCATAACACTTCTTGATGTACTTGATATACGTGTTAACAATGCGGCTGTTGTATAGAGGCGTTGAATCCAAATAAACACCTGATTTATTTTTTAAGGTTTTAAACACTTAAGCCAATTTTATGTATCTATATACACAAAATTGTCACGTCTGTCAAAGAAATACAGCACCATGAAACTGTGCAGGTGGTGGAATCGAAAATTTTTCGTCATAATTTTTTTCATTTAAAATAAAATATATCATGCTGGCTTTTCATGGAATTATAGTGTACAAAATCCCTAGTGTTCTTCATGTTGACCTGATAATAGGATGGGAATGAAAAAACTTCTGCTCATAAATCCTGTAGGACGCAAAAGCGGCTTTCTTTTAAACAGAGCGACCACCTACCCTCCGTTGAATCTTGCCTATGTGGCGGCATTAACGCCCTCTGACTGGCAAGTAGAAATTCTGGATGAAAATTTTGACGATTTCAAATTTGAGGAAGCAGATTTAGTCGGCATTACAGCCTTTACCAGCAATGTTAATCGTGCGTATGAAATCGCCGGCATTTACAGAAGGAAAAATATCAAGGTTATCCTGGGCGGCATACATGCTTCCATGCTCCCGGAGGAAGCGTTACAGTTTGTCGATTCTGTTCTCATTGGAGAAGCAGAAGGTATCTGGCAAACCATCATCCAGGATTTCGAAAATAATTCCCTTGCGCCAATCTACAGAGGCCCCGTTGTTGATTTGTCAAAGTTTAATGTCATGCCCCGCCGTGATTTATTACACACCCATTATTTCTGGCAGACCATTCAGACATCAAGAGGTTGCCCTTTAAACTGTAATTTTTGTTCCGTATCCAGATATCTGGGCAAGCAATATCGTCAAAGAAGGGCGGAAGATATTTTAAAAGAGCTGGAAGGGATAAAGGGAGACTATGTCACTTTTCTGGATGACAATCTGGTTGGATACGGAAAAGAAGCCTATCAGCGCGCGAAAGAACTTTTCCGGGGCATGATCGATAAGCACCTGAATAAAAAATGGTGCATGCAAACGTCCATTAACGCTGTTGATGACGAAGAGGTGATCAAACTTGCAGCCCGAGCCGGTTGCGTATTCGTCTTTATCGGGTTTGAATCCATTGCCGGCGATGCCCTGTTAAATTTCAAAAAAGGTGTAAATATTAAAACGGGCGTGAGTAATTACAAAAAAGTGGTTGATACGTTTCACAAATACGGCATTGCCGTGCTGGGCGCATTTATCATCGGCAGCGATTCCGAATCTCCCGAGTACTACAAGAGATTTGCGGAATTTTTAGTCAAATCCAACATAGATATCTTTCAGATTTCCCTGCTGACGCCCCTTCCCGGAACGGATTTCTTTGATCAATTAAAAAACGAGAGTCGTCTTCTTTACACAAACTATCCGTCGGATTGGGACATGTACAGATTCTCTTATATCGTGCATCAATTAAACGGCCCCACTCCGGAATTAATTTATACGGCCAACAATTTTATAAAAAAAAGACTTTATTCGTTTCCCACGTATCACATGAGACTGATGAAATCATTCCTGGCAATAAGAAAATTGTCAAACTGGTTTGCCGTCTATAAAATCAATGAAGGCTATAAGAAAGCCTGGAAAAATTCTCATTACTATTCCGAATACCCTTCTGATTTTTCGCCGTATTAATCCCCTCAACCTTTTTATTTTGATCTGTGCCGGGAGGACCGTCCGGTTTTCCGAACGACGCCTTTTTGTTTTTTCGACGGGACGACAGACGGTTTCTTTTTCACAACCGCCTTTTTTATTTTCTTCTCTTTGACCGGCTCCAGAGCAAGCCTGACCACATCCTTCATGTCTTTCACAAAATGAAATGCCATATTCCTACGAACACTGGCGGGAATATCTTCAATGTCCTTCTGATTCCATTCCGGCAGCAATATGGTTTTGATGCCCGCCCGGTAGGCGGCCAGCACTTTTTCCTTGATGCCGCCGACCGGCAGCACGGCACCGCGCAGTGTGATTTCACCGGTCATGGCAAGATATTTTTTCACCTTCCGGTTGGTGAGCAGCGAGGTCAGCGCCGTAAGCATCGTCACGCCGGCCGACGGACCGTCTTTGGGAATGGCTCCCGCCGGAACATGAATATGAATATCCATCTCGTCAAAGAATTCCGCTTTCACGCCCAAATCCCTGGCATTGGCTCGAATGAAACTGAGCGCAGCGGCAGCCGACTCTTTCATGACATCACCAAGCTGTCCGGTGAGAGTCAAACCCTTTTTCCCCTTCATCGCCGTGGCTTCGATAAACAGCAGATCACCGCCTACCGGCGTCCAGGCCAGTCCGATGGCAATACCCGGTTTGCTGATGCGGGCATCGATATCCGTCATCACGCGTTCGGTTCCGAGATAGGTTGCGATATCTTTCTCCGTCAGGGTTTTTGATTTTAAGACATTCTCGGCAATTTTGGCGGCGACACCGCGGCAGGCGTTGGCGATTTCCCTTTCCAGATTACGCACACCCGCTTCACGCGTATATCCGATGATAATTCTATTGATCGCTTTTGATGTCAGTTTAAATTGCGCATCGGTCAAGCCGTTTTCCTTTAATTGACGGGGAATCAAATAGCGCTCGGCAATTTTCACTTTCTCTTCCTGAGTATAGCCGTTTAATTCAATGACCTCCAACCGGTCCAGCAAAGCCGGAGGAATCGTGTCCAGCATATTTGCCGTGGCAATGAACATGACGCTGGAAAGGTCAAACGGCACATCCAGATAATGATCGGAGAATGTATTGTTCTGCTGCGGATCCAGGACCTCCAGCAGAGCCGACGAAGGATCGCCGCGGAAATCGCTTCCGACCTTGTCGATCTCGTCCAGCATGAAAACGGGATTATTGGATTCGGCACGTCTTAAACCCTGGATAATTCTTCCGGGCAGAGCGCCGATGTAGGTGCGTCGATGGCCGCGGATTTCAGCTTCATCACGAACACCCCCCAGGGAGATGCGCACAAATTTTCGGCCCAGAGCTCTGGCAATGGAATGTCCCAGAGAGGTTTTACCGGTACCGGGAGGCCCGACAAAGCAAAGAATCGGCCCTTTGGAATCCGGCTTCAATTTGCGCACAGCCAGATATTCAATAATCCTTTTTTTCGGTTTGGCCAGACCATAATGATCTTCATCCAGCACTTTGCGCGCTTTGGCGATATCGAGATTGTCCGTGGTCGATGTATGCCACGGAAGTGCCGTCATCCAGTCCAGATACGTTGAAGAAACAGTGTATTCCGCCGATGATGGATGCATGCGTGACAGTCGCTCCAGTTCTCTGTAAGCCTCTTTTCGGGCTTCTTCCGGGAGATTCTTTTCTTCGATCTTTTTACGGTACTCATCCGTTTCCACCGTATTTTCATCGCCTTCTCCCAGTTCCTGCCGGATGGCTTTCATCTGCTGACGCAGATAATATTCACGCTGATTTTTATCAATATCATCCTTGACCTTTGTCTGAATCTTATTTCCCAGCTCCAGGACTTCCATCTGATGATTGACCATCAGGGTCAGTTCCTTCAGGCGTTTTTTCACATCAGAAATGTCCAGTATTTTCTGTTTTTCCTCCACCGGCGTGTTGATGATGGACGCAATCAAATCGGCCAGCGTTCCCGCTTCCGCAATGGATTTGGCCATCGGCCCGAACTCGGGCGGCAGAAAAGGGGAAAGTTTCAGTATTCGATCAAACAGCGAAAGCAAATTGGACATCAACGCTTCTGTTTCCAGATCCTTGGAATCGTTTTCTTCAATAATTTTGATGCGCGCCTGCTGATAAGGCTTTCCCTCGACAATTTCTTCGATGGAAAAACGACTGACACCCTGCAAAAGCAGTTGTGTGTGATTGTCCATCGTCTTGGCCATTTTCATAATAATGGCACAGGTGCCGACCTGATGAAGATCTTCTTTCTTGTAGTGATTCGGTATCTCCGGTTCGTTTTTGGCCATGATCAGACCAACCAGACGATCGGCTGTCATCGATTCATCTACCAGCATGGATGCGCTGCCCGTCACTTCCAGCGGAATCATCGTTTTAGGAAACACCAGCACATTGCGTAAAGGCAGAATGGGAATGACTTCCGGTATATTGAATGTATTCTTATTTTGTTGGGGGACGTTTTCTTCCGTCATGCTCGACCTCCATGATAGTCTTAGTATCCATCCGCTATTTTGTTGTGTTAATGGCAACCCGATGCGTTTTCGTAAACGGTAATTTATTCATCCTGATCATTAAGATACCATCCGCATAAGTCGCAGTCGCCGACTGCGCTTCCACTGCGGCAGGCAGAACCACCTGTCTTTCAAAATAACCGTGCGGAATTTCCGCCTGACAGTAATGGGCGTTTTCCAAAATTTGAACCACTTTACGGATACCGGCGATTTTTACTTTTTTACGGTCCACTTCGATATGCAGTTCTTCTTTATTGAGTCCGGCCATATCCGCAAGGACAATAATTTCATCCACGGATTCATACACATCGACATTGGGACGCCAAATGCACTCGTAATTCCGGAAGGCCGGTGTTACCAGATGAAATACCTCATCAACAACCTTCTGGAATTCGTCTTCAAAACTGCTGCCAAATCTGATTTTTACGTAAGTCATTTTTACCGCCTCATAAAACTTTCATACGTTTTCAAAATATAATAACGCCATCACAACTTGTAAAGACCACCTGCTGAAATATTGTAAACATTGATAATTGAGTGAATTCTGCCTACCGGTTGTAGTGCGCCACAATCCTATCAATCGTTTTATCACTTGCTTCGCAGTACGTCATGATCAGATCCGTAATCTCGTCGGTCATCTTTTTATTTTTTTTCAGACCCTCGATCTTTTTTCTATCCGTGACAATTTTCTCTATGTATTTATTAAAAACTTCCCGGGCTGCTTTGTGCACATTCTCATAAGCGCCTCCGGATGCAGCGATATTTGTCATGTTTTCTTTTTCGGCATCAATGATGGACTCCAACGCCGGTTTATTCTCCACCACCCTTAACATATTCCTGCTGAATATTTTTTTTACGACATTTTCATCCGAAGCACGCCTGTCAATTTCATGCTCTTCAACGGACCCCTTGGCCATATCGCTGTATTTCTTATTCACAACTATTTTTTTCAATTTTCTTAATGTATCGTGCGGATATTTTTTCATGACGGAATAAGCAAGCCTTTTGGGAATGCTGCCGGAAGGATCGACCTTGAGTTGATAGATGAATTTTGTTTTGTTTCTTCCCATATATTCCATTTTATACAATCCGTTCATCGTGGTTACCCTTGTGTGATTCTTCTTCAGAGGGACTCTCACGTCATCGGTGGAAAAGAATTTAATGACGGCATTGCCGTTTTCATAATCATAGATGGTCTCATCTTTCAGGATGATATCCCGTTTTTCAATCAATGGAGGATTCAATATCAAATACAGGACGAAGGTATTGCGGTCATATTTTTTCTTCAGCTCTGCCTCGACGCAATCGGAAATCCAGTGTGGATATTCGGCAACATCTCGAAGCACTTCGCCGATGACCTCCATTCTGGCATCGATCGTCGTGACGGCTATAAATTCTTTAAGATCAGTCGCCGGATCGGTGCGTTCATACGTTTTAATGCCGTCGCTGTTTTTGATCAGCGTCCAGTTTCCGGCCGCACCGGCAGTCGCTGCCATTCCGAACGTCCAGCATAATAATGCGAGGAACGCCAGTGTCAACTTCTTCATATGACCTCCTTAAATCATCAACAGGATATTATGATAACCATTTAATGACCGGTGTTTTTCTGGAAACAGTATGGCGATAACCATAAGCCGGGTATCCCATAACCAGAGTGACATAGACCCTTCTGTTACCGGGCACGCCAAACTTTTTTCTCAGCCGGCTGCTATAGCGCAGCAGCAGCGTCATCATTCCCACAAAACAAGTACCAAGGCCCAGGGTATGTGCGTAATTGATGATGGTTGTCGCGGCAATATTGCAGTCATCGGCCATGAAGGCTTTCCTCTTCGGCCCGTGAATCAAAATAACCACCGGGGCGTTGTGCAGAATGAAATCCCTTCCCTTTTCGGCATTCTGCTCCTGAACGTAATCCATCAGATTGAAATACGGATTCCGGGATAATCCCGTTGCCCTGACCAGTAAACGTCCCACGCCTTTTTTTGTTTTGTTATAGAAAGAACTGCCCAGACGAAACAAACCTTGAGCGGTTTCTTCAATCAGGCGTTGGTTGGTAATCACAATGTAACCGGTTTCCTGCTGGTTTCTGGCAGTCGGCGCGTAACGCGCCACATCCAGTATTTTCTCAATAACATCACGCGGAACCGGTTGATTTTTAAATTGTCTGATACTTCGTCTGCTGACGATGGCATCCCGGTATGCATCCGGACTGAGATTTTTTACATGAACATCGTAAATTTCTTCTTTATTGAGACCGTTATGAATGATGGCGTCACAGGGGCAAACAGCGATACAGTGACTGCAGCCGTTGCACAATTCAACATGGACGGGCATTGATTTACCGTCAACATTACGCCACACGCCCATGACACAGTCACGGACGCAGAGCATACATTCACTGCATTTGTCCTCTATTTTTTTAATCAGCATGAACCTTTTCAAGGGCAGTCGCTCGTACTCTTATGGTTTAGGAAGTTCACGTGTTGTGGATATATAAAGAAGTATTAAAGGTGTCAATCAAATATTGGATAACAGCGTTTGCTTTCAGTTATCCCGCCATTTGCTATTGCGGCGGCAGGCAACAAAACCGCCGCAATAGTTTCCCGATGCTGTTGGGCTGCGTTTGTTTATCCTTATTCCGGTGTGTACTTGAAGGACACTCTGATTTTCGCCCGGTACTCAACAACCTTGCCTTTTTCCACTCTCATATCCAGTTCTTTAACTTCGGCAACTCTCAAATCTTTCAGACTTTTGGCGGATGTTTCAACGGCTTTTTTGGCCGCATCATCCCATGATTTGGCACTGGACCCGATAATTTCAATCACTTTGTAAACGCTCATAAATTTTCTCCTTTCTTGATTAATGGATTAAAAATAATGAACTTTACACGCCGCCTTTTTGGTTGTTTAAAATAAAACTCAAAAAACCAAAAAAGGGAACAAACCTCAAAAAATACCATTCCTGAACCGTCCTGCTTGGAGAAGGGAAGCACCTTGGAAGAATACTCAATGGATCAAGTAAAATTAAGAAATGTTATTTTTTTCTTATTATATGACTTATTTTGAAAACGTCAATCAGAAACACAAGATTTCCAGATATTTACATAAAAATATTTTTTACTCACTTTATATTGAATTTTACCGTAAAATATTTTAGATATATGACATGAATATTGATCAATGCTTTGAGATCAATGACCGCGAGAAATAATTCTTTCGGGTTAATAAAGGAGATATTATGCAGCACACATTTACCCTCGATAAACCGGATAATCTTGTTGACTGGTGGGAGGAAAGCGCGTCAAAATTCGCAGACAGACGTCTTTTCGGTACGAAAAACAAAAGCGGCGTTTATGAATGGATAACATATAAGGAAATCGACACCCGCATCAATAATCTGCGCGCCGGACTGGCCCAACTGGGAGTGGGCAAAGATGACGCCGTCGGTATCATCGCCAATAACCGTCCGGAATGGGCTGTTTGTTCCTTTGCCGCATGGGGTCGTCTGGCCCGTTATGTTCCGATGTATGAAGCGGAACTGGCACAGATCTGGAAATACATCATCACGGACAGCGCCATAAAAGTGCTGTTTGTTTCCAAACCGGAAATTTACGAAAAAATAAAGGATTTTCCCAAAGACATCCCGACCTTGAAGCATATCTTTGTCATTGAAGGCCAAGGCGAGAATTCCATGGCCGCTTTGGAAAAGAAAGGATCCACCCAACCCGTTGCCTCCGAACGTCCTCACCCGGACAACATTGCCGAACTTATCTATACATCAGGCACCACCGGAAATCCCAAAGGTGTTTTGCTTTCTCACGGAAATTTCACCAGTAACTCTCTGGCCGGCTGTAAAATGTATCCCGAACTGTTTAAAAATGACGGGAAAGACGCCCTGACCCTTGCGATTTTGCCATGGGCTCACTCTTACGGTCAAAGCGGCGAGTTGTTCGCGGTCATTCATAAAGGCGGCGCCATGGGCCTGGCGGAAAGCCCCACCACCATCGTCAACGATATTGTTGCCGTCAAACCCACGTGGCTCGTTGCCGTCCCCCGTGTTTTCAACCGTATTTATGACGGTCTATGGACAAAAATGAACAAGGAAGGCGGTCTGGCGAAAACGCTCTTTGTCATGGGAGTCGAATCGGCCAAAAGAAAACGTGAACTGGCAGCTGAAGGGAAAACCTGTTTGATGACCAATCTTAAATTCAAACTCGCAGACAAGATTGTTTTCACTAAAATCAGAGAACGTTTGGGCGGAAGACTGATGGGCTCCATGAGCGGCAGTGCCGCAATGAATCCGGAAATCGCGCAGTTCTTTTTTGATCTCGGCATTCCCATTTACGATTGCTACGGGCTCACGGAAACGTCTCCGGCCGCCACGATGAATGCTTCGTTTGACTACCGTCTGGGCAGTGTCGGCAAGGCCATTGATAAAGTCAAGATTGTTATTGATTCCTCCGTTGTTGAGGATGGAGCAACCGATGGTGAAGTCATTATTTATGGTCCCAATGTTATGAAAGGATATCACAACCGCCCGGAGGATACCAAAGCCACAATGACACCGGACGGAGGTTTCCGTACGGGTGACAGAGGACGTTTAGATAAAGACGGTTTTCTGTATATTACAGGACGCATCAAGGAGCAGTATAAACTGGAGAACGGGAAATTTGTCTTCCCCGTCGCGCTGGAGGAAGAAATCTGTCTGGTTCGTTGGGTCCAGCAGGCACTGATCTATGGCATTAACCGCGCCTACAATATTTGCATCGTCGTTCCCGACTTTGAAGTTTTGCTGGATTATGCCAGACAAAAAGGATTACCGCAGGATATTAAAACACTGGTTGCCCGCCAGGATATCATCGACATGTATGCCGAAGAAATCACAAAGCATCTGAAAGGCAAATTCGGCGGTTATGAAATTCCGAAGAAATTCTTGCTTCTTTCCGAAGCTTTCAGTCTCGAAAACGGTACGCTGACCCAGACCATGAAGCTGAAACGCAGTGTTGTGGTCAAGCAGCTTCAGGATCAGATTGAAGCACTTTACAAAGCGAAGTAAAAAAATACAAACCAATCCCATAGGCGTGCCGATCCGGCACGCCTATTTTATTTGATCCGGCCTTTTACCGGACAGGATACTGTCAATAGTGTTTTGTTTGGAGTAATGGCCTCTCGTAATAAAACCCATGGCCCCTTCTTTTCCCAGAACTTTTTGCCTGATTTCATTCGGCGGCAATCCTTTTTCTTTCAGATGAAGCACATCATCACGCAATTGTTCCATTCTGGCAATTTTTTTGAAAAGAGCCTCCCGACCGTTTTTTACCATACCTTTAAGATTACAGAACAGCGTATCCGTTTCCAGGGTAGACAATTTTTTTAATGTATCCAGAATCTGCAGATAATTTTCATCCTGCCTCAGATAGATAAAAGCTGTTCCGCAAAAGAGATCACCGGTGAAAAGCCACTTTTGTTCAGGTTCATACAGACAGATGTGATCATCCGTATGCCCCGGAGTATGGATGACTTCCAGACGATAAGCGCCTGCATGAACCGTGGAACCGATGGCCTGACCTTTTGATGGCCTGGGCCGGTCCCAGACCACGCGCTGGTAAAATCGCAGGTTGTTCAAACGCGGATTATCCAGACAGGGTAGCGCTGAGGGATGTGCATATACCGGTATGCCGAACATTTTCTGAATAGCGGCGTTATTGCCGATATGATCTTCATGATGATGCGTGTTGACGATTTGGGTAATTTTTCTGTTCTTTAAGACCGACAGAAATTCCCGGCCGGCGCGGTTGGTGCCCGTATCAATCAGTGTATCGCCGATCAGAAACGCATAAACCGGATACAGAAGAAATCCCAACGGGGACCTTCCCATATAAAAAAGGGTTATCGAACCGGTTTCCTGTACCTTCAGCATCGCGTTCCCCCATTTGACTTCATCGGCACAACGGGCACACAATCAATTTGAAATTCTATCGTTTAACTAATGACACAGTCCTTCGTTTTGAGCAAGGATCAGTCTTTTACATTCCCCTAATTCGCATGCTCTTTGCACATCACGGCAACCCAGCTCGTTTTTACCAATCTTAAAATAAACAAATCCCCGATTGTTGAAGGCATAGGCATAATCGGGCTTCAGACGAATGGCTGCATTATAATCTTCAATGGCCAGCTGGTACTGCTCCAGTCCCACGTAGGTATTGCCTCGGTTGTTGTAGGCTAAGGCGTAATCCGGCTGCAGACGGATGGCTTCTGTGTAATCATTGATGGCCTGTTGATATTCTCCGATCTTCCCATAAAGATTTCCCCTCTTGTTATAGGCATAGGCGTAATCCGGCTGGAGGCGGATGGCCTCGTCATAATGTTCAATAGCCTCGGGTATTCTGCCTTCTTGAACCAGGGAAGTAGCAAGATTGTTATGCATCATGATCAGCATCGCGTTATTCCCCGTTACTTCAAAAGCGTGATGCGAGAGAGCGGTGTTGTTTTTCCAGTAGCCGCATTGTTTCCAGGCGAGCACCGAAAGTACCAGGAGAAAGATGACGGCTGCCGGAAATAAAATTATTTTGCGCAGACTCAAATGGTCGTATAAAAACGGTATCCCCCAGGCCGCCATGATGGAAATCCCGATGGACGGCAGATAAATATAACGGTCGGCCATCGGATCTCCGATTGTAATGATGCCGATAACCGGCAGAATACTGACCGCATACCAGAACCATCCCACGAAAAGAAACGGCAGGCGCTTTACCCGGTAAATGACTGCCGCGCTCATCAGGACGATCAACAGCGTTGCTCCCCCCACCTGCCATAGAGAAAGATGTTCCGGAAAGGTATAGATCAGCGCCATGTCATGAGGCCATAATATCCTTCCCAGATACCGAACAAAAGAAACGGGCGCGTTGGCCAGTCTGGAAACCAAAGGATGAATATCAGACTTGCCGTGCTGAGCGTAGATCGTTAACACGGAAAATACCACTGATAAAATGAAAAAAGGGATTTTCTCTTTCAATGACCATAACGGCAACTTGTTTTTCTTTTGTGCATCTGAATTTTTCCGGTCATGGGATTGCATCCGGTTCAGTGGCCAGTAATCCATCAGCATCATGACCACGGGCAGAGTCACAACGATGGACTTGCTCATCAGACCACAGGCAAAACACGCCATCACCAGCAGATACCTTTTGAAAACCGGTTTTTCACAGTAATAGACATAAACGCGTAAAGTCAGCATCCAGAAAAAAGCGCTCAGGACATCCTTGCGTTCGGCAACCCAGGCAACCGATTCCACCCGCAGGGGATGAATGGCAAACACTGCGGCAACAAAAGCGCTTTTCCAGACAGCGCCGGTCATGCGATGGAAAAGCAGGAATAACAACAGGACACTCAGCGCATGCAGGATAAGATTGGTTACATGATACCCGCCGGCGTTGAGACCATAAATCTGATAATCCAACATCAGAGACAACCACGTGAGAGGATGCCAGAATTCGGCATAGGTCGTGCTGAAGGCCCAAAGAATACCTTTGAGGCTTATCCCGGACTGGATATGAGGATTCTGCGTTACATAAACGCCGTCATCGAAATAAACAAATTCATGCCGGTGCACCTGCCAGAAAACGACTGTCGTAACGATAAGTAAAAGAATACAAAGTATCCATACCTGTTTGAGGATACGAATATTGATCTTGTCGAACATAGTCACCTGCTGAAAGATTCTTGATCATGAATTGATTGGGCAAATGGTGATGCAAGATAAAAAGATGCCACAAAAAACCACGTTAAAAACCCTTTATTGCTGTCATTCCGGGACATCAACACGCGACAGGTTTTCAAAGCTTGTGTACTTGTCCACAAAGGCAAGCTTCACGGTGTCCGTGGGGCCGTTTCTCTGTTTGGCAATAATGATTTCCGCGACCCCCTTATCCGGATTGTCTTCCGATTTATTATAGACTTCATCACGATATATAAAAGCGATGACATCGGCATCCTGTTCGATGGCGCCAGATTCCCTCAAGTCCGCCATCTGCGGACGCCGGTTGGTGCGACTTTCCACCTGACGATTCAGCTGCGAAAGAGCGACCACCGGAACCTTCAGTTCCTTGGCCAGCGCCTTCAGTGAGCGGCTGATGTCCGATATTTCCCTTTCGCGCGAATCGTGAGCGTAACTGGACTTCATCAGTTGGATATAATCCACCACAATCAATCCCAGCCCCTTATCCGCCTTCAAGCGTCGCGACTTGGCCTTCATTTCCATAACGGTAATGGCTGCCGTATCATCAATATAAAGGGGTGTTTCCGAGAGGAGACCGGCGGCAGTCGTCAACTTCGGCCAGTCTGTTTCTCCCAGGAAACCTTTTCTAAGGCGCTGGGAGTCCACCCGGGCTTTGGAAGAAAGCAGACGAAAAGCAAGCTGTTCTTTGGACATTTCCAGAGAAAATATGGCGGCGGGCACCTGGGCGTTCATGGCAGCGTTGAGAGCAATATTCAGGGCGAACGCCGTTTTGCCCATGCTGGGACGACCGGCAATTATAATCAGTTCCGATTTCTGCAAACCGGCCGTTAAATCATCGAGCCTGTCAAAACCGGTCGGCACGCCGGTAATGAGTTCCTTGCTCGCATAAAGACCTTCGATGGATTTAAAACTTTCCTTGACAACATCCTTGATCGGTGAAAAGTCCTGCCGCACCTTGTTTTCAGAAATTTCAAAAATATGATGTTCGGCGCTATCCAGAATATTATCAACGTCCGAATTCGGTTCGTAACAACTGTCAATGATTTCCGTTGCTGTCGTGATTAAACCGCGGAGAATCGCTTTTTCCTTCACGATTTTCGAATAGTTCGCCGCGTTGGCCGCCGAGGGCACGTTATCCACCAGAGAAGCCAGGTAGGACGCGCCGCCGACGGAATCCAGCATGTTTTTATCCCGCAGGGCGTTGCTTAGTGTAATGAGATCGACCGGTTCGTTTTTTTCTGAAAGGTCGGTGATGGTCTTGTATATTTTTTTATGCGCTTCGCTGTAAAAATCACCGTCGGATAAAATTTCCTGCACGTTGTTCAGGGCACTGTTCTCCAGCAGAATACTGCCTAGGACAGACTGCTCCGCTTCTAGGTTTTGAGGTGGAAGTTTATATAACGAAGGATCCTTTTCTCGCATTATGACTCGCCGACAACTTTTAAGGTAATGTGCGATTCCACATCGTGGGCCAGTTTAATTTTGACTTTATATTCACCGAGTTCTTTAATGTGCTCGCCTTGTTCGTGGACAATCATCTTCCGGCTGATGTCATATCCTTTTTCCTTCAGCGCGGCTTCAATGTCCTTGGTGCTGACCGAACCGAACAACTTATCCTGATCGCCGACTTTCCGGGTAATCGTTATGGTTTCGCGGGACAACACATCGGCGAGGTCCTGTGCAATTTTGTGTTCCTTGGCCGCCTTCTTCAGTATGTTATTTTTTTCATGCTCAAAAAGCTTGACATTTTTTTCGTCAGCTTCGATGGCCAATCCTTTTGGAATCAGAAAATTACGGCCGTAGCCATCGTTGACCTTGACGATACTACCCGCCTTGCCCAGAGAAGGCACGCTTTGTTTAAGAATTACTTTCATAAATCCTCCGTTTATTTAAAATGATGACTCATCCATTAGTTTACTGTCTGATTTTTCTGCAAAAGTTTCCGGAAATCAAACCACATGTCAAATAGTCCGATTGTTATTACTGGTATCATAAGAATTTGTTGGACTGCAATTAAAAAATAAAAAAAATAACGGAAAAAAGCAGGGACATTTTTTATCTGAAACAGGAAGCTGACAATAGCCAGTCCCTGAAGCAGGTATAAAAAACACACAACCAGAAATACATTAAAACTGAAAAAATTGATGCTGCTTTCCGGAATAAACAATGAGGCGCCGGACGCGATAAAGATCCAGATCATCTT
The DNA here is from genome assembly GCA_018056685.1 of Smithella sp. Taxonomy (GTDB): domain Bacteria; phylum Desulfobacterota; class Syntrophia; order Syntrophales; family Smithellaceae; genus Smithella. The sequence goes on along the minus strand of JAGPFC010000018.1, from coordinate 17,499 downwards.
TTCCGGTATTTTCCAGCCGGCCAATGACATTAATGCCGGATAACTCACCCCTGCCCTGTTCAAATAACTTTTGCCCATGAGTAGATTTATCCATATTGTCACGATGGAAAATATCACTACGAGAGACGGAAAAATATGAATAAATCCTTTAATGATGGTCTGCTTATTGTTCTTTATAAAATTGATATCTTCCGCCTTCAAGGGCAACTGGCTGTATAGATTGACATTTTCTTCAACCGCAAACGTTATGTAATTTTTCACAAGCTGCCAGGGACTGACCGCGAGTGCCACGGCGTCGTAAATAAAATAAAAACTGACGGCCCCGATAATAAAAAGGGATGGATAAATAATTGTTTTTTCAACGGAATAATTATTGCCGGCTATTTGCGCCATCATTATTCCGGACATGCCCACGGTAAAAACGGAAACCGCGGGAAGATCAAACTTCATCAGAATCGCGACCAGCAAAAGCAGGGTAAACGAAATCAGGAAAACGACCGCTGTTTTCAAAATGCCATTTAAAATACCGTTCATAAATAAAATCATCGGTAGGAGAAAAAGAAAAGCCGGACCGGCTAAAGGCACAAAGACAGTCGAAAAGACAAATAAAAAAGCAACCGGCAGCAATCGGATAAAACGGTTATCACCGGTACCGACCATGATTTTTTTCGAAGGGGATAAATTGCTCACCATTGAATACCCTGTGCAAAAAAATGACATTTAATCACGGGTATGAACCCCAGGGAAGCCCTGGACCCTGATTCCGCAGCAAGCTGCGGGGGATTATACCCTCCGCTGTGCGGGATTGTTCGACTTAAAAATTCCGACACACTTCGTTTTTGAAATTTGCGTCTCACAATAAAAAGGCAGGTAACGCCGGGAATATGGCGTTACCTGATCAGGAACTTACGTTTGATTGACTTTCAAACCACTGTAACTGGTATAAAAAATTTTTCACCGGAACTCAAATGCTCCGCCGGTCTTTTTGACGTTGCGAAACGGGAGATTTATCTGCCGTCGGCCGTAACATACGGCATGATCGCAATCTGTCGGGCTCTTTTGATGGCCAAAGCCAGTTCGCGCTGATGAGCAGCGCAATTTCCGGTTATCCTGCGCGGCATAATTTTACCACGTTCGGTAACAAAATTATTGAGAATCGCGGTGTTTTTATAATCTATTTTAATATTGGAATCCGAGCAGAACCGGCAAAATTTCTTTCTGTGAAAAAACTTTTTCTGGGGATATCTGCTTTGTCTTTCCGAACTTTGTGTTTCCATGGCCATTGTTTATTCCCCCTTCGTCGTATTTTCTTCTTTGTGATAATTTTTTCTGGTGTATGGCCTTCCTTCCCGCGGCGCCCTTTCTATCGGACCCACAGATCTGCCTTCTGCGGCTGCGGCTTCAGCCTCCACCTTCGCCTGAGCGCGTTTGGCTTCCGCGGCTGCGGCTTCCTGCTCGATACCTTCGGCGGTGGTGGCACCCTCTTTCTTCACGGTCATGAATTTAATGACGCGGTCGTCAATTTTGCAGTTTCTTTCAATTTCAGTAACGATGGCGCCGTCACCGGCAAAATCAATCAGAAAATAATATCCGTCTCTCTGCTTTTTGATTTCATAGGCGAGATGCCGTTTGCCCCACTTGTCAACCTTGGCAATGACACCTTTGCGTTCGGTGATGATGGTCTGGATGCGTTCGATCAACGCGGTGATTTCGTCCTCGTTCAAATCGGCCAGAACGATAGCCACAACTTCGTATCTTTGCAATGTTTTCTCCTTTCGGCTCTAAAGCCCGCTTAGGACGGGCAAGGAGTCCTAATATTTAGTTGGCGCGGTTCTATACCAAACAAAAACAGAAATCAAGAACTAAATGTCTTCGATATAATAATATTTAGTATCAAATACTTAACAGATATACCCCGTCTGTAGTATGCATATTTTTTACCTTGAATATTGTAAAACTTTTACGATTCAAAATGCAACGGCCTGTTGCCCAAATCAAATCGTAAATCTTCTTCTGTCACTCATTTTCTGAAAACCCGTTTGGCAAAGCGGGTCATCCGCCGGTAGAAAGGAAGCTCGGCGTTGATTTTTGCCAGCGATTCGCGGGCGGCGTCTTCTCCCGCCTTGACCAGGTCTATCGCCCGTCTGAAATCCATCCAGCCGCTTGTCAGATTTTTCGGGGGACAATCTCTGTGAATTAAATCAAAAAAACTGGCGATTGATGATCAAACCAATCGCCGCATTAGTGGTTGAGCAAGTTTTATATGTGATCAGTTGATCAAATTGAACCGTCCTCAATATTTCCAAGTTTTTCCAGCATGGGTTTCAGAACTGATAGACGTTCTTGCGTTACTTTCCAGACCGTTTTGAGATCAACACCCATATAATCATGAATCAGAATATCGCGCATACCGGCCATTTGATTCCAGGGGATGTCGGGATTTTGTTGCCGCAATGGTTTCGGTATCCGTTTAGTCGCTTCTCCGAGAACTTCAAGACTACGGATGACTGCGTTGATCGTTTTCTTGTCTTTTTCAAACGTTTCAAAAGACATGCCGCGGGTGAAAGATTCAATATCAGAAATGGCTGTTAATATATCGTTGATATAATCAAACATATCTCTGTTTTTATACATACTCAACCTCTGCGAGAATTCGTTTTCCGAGGTTGGGTTTGAGAGCGGATTCCATGACCAGATCGACTTTAGTATTGAGCTGATTTTCAAGGTATTCACGCAAATCAATAAAATCGAAAAGATCAATATCACGACTGAACTGAACAAGAATATCAACATCGCTCTTCTTTCGCTGCTGATTTTTAACATACGAACCAAACAGGCCAAGCCGACTGACACCATAGCGCATTGTCAACTCAGGTTTTCTCTTTTGAATGATTTCGATAATTTCTTTTTTATCCATTAACTTGTTGCTCCATTGGTTATCAATATAGGCAATTCTCGCAGCGAAGTCAACGCATTATTCAATCGAACTGCTTCATAACATTAACGAAATAGTGCTGTGCTGGTTCAATGTGTGCTAGTTCAATCTTTTTGATCGAACTATTTATTTAACGTGCGATTAAAAAAGCTGGTTCAATCGGATGACGATTGAACCAGCAAGAAAAAAAGGAGTTTAATTTATTCTGATTTGACATTATTTGAGGTGCGATCGGGGATCGTGCCCTACAGATATTAATGCAGGGATTGTTCTAACCTAAAGGTCACTATGGCCGAACAATCCGTTCTGCCTTATTTTTTGAAAAGCCGTGCTGCAAAGCGGGTCATCCGCCGGTAGAAAGGAAGCTCGGCGTTGATTTTTGCCAGCGATTCGCGGGCGGCGTCTTCCCCCGCCTTGACCAGGTCTATCGCCCGTCTGAAATCCATCCAGTGTAGAGCGCCAACCGCGGGTCTGATGACAACATCTGCGCCGGAAAGCTCCGATTCCTCCAGAGCGTTGGTGGTGATTTCACCCGCCCGAAATACAACATCCTTGGCCGTCTCGATGCTTACATTCGTCTGTAAATCACGATCCACTATGACGGCGATGACCATGTCCGCCCCGGCGTCCCGCGCGGCGTGTACCGGCACCAGACTGGTAATGCCGCCGTCGGCCAGCAGCCATTCGCCGTGACGAACCGGCGTCACGGCACCCGGAACCGCACAACTGGCCAGAACCGCCGTGCGCAATGATCCTTCCGAGAAAACTATTTTTTTACCCGTAATCAAATCCGTAGTCACAACGTGGAAAGGAATCCGCGTCTTTTGAATATCAATATCGGGCAGGAAAAAGTTGATCAGTGATTGAAAATCATGAGAAGGAAGGATGGAAGGTTTGAAAAAGGCCTGAACAAACAACAAACGATTCATGACAAAGGTCCGCGCCTTTTTGAAAAACCCGTTTTCCTCCGCCGTAAAAGTCAGCCCGACGGATTTTATTTTGGAATCATCAAATTCGGGACTCTGAAGGTAAGTATCGATTTTCGCCTGAATATCTTTGGGCGACTGGCCGGAGGCATAGGCGCCGCCGATCAATGCGCCCGCGCTGGTTCCCACAATCAGATCAATTCCGATGCCCTCCTCTTCCAGAACCTTAAGAACACCGATATGGGAAAAGCCGCGGACACCGCCGCCGCCCAGCGCAATGCCAACTTTTTTACCTGTCCATTTCATCATCAGCCCTATTTTACGCTCGATTAAAAAAGTCCGGCTTCTTTTATCAACAATCCGGCACGTATTCAAGTACTCTTAGCCGGTAATTTTCTTGCCGGCAGCCCTGCACTTTTTGCGTATCCCGGAAAATATTTACTTCCCGGCACGTTTCATATTGATTTACTGAAAACTAAAATGTATATTATCCGAAATGTTTTAAAATCAAACTAGGAGGCAATCAATGAACAAAGCTGATTTAATCGAAGAAGTAGCAAAAGTCACATGCAGCAAGAAAGAAGCAGCGGAGGCAGTCGACGCAACGCTGGCAGCCATTCAGAAATCACTCAAAAAAGGCAATGCCGTAACACTGGTGGGTTTTGGAACTTTTGATGTCAAGAAAAGAAAAGCCCGCGTGGGCAGAAACCCCCAGACGGGCAAGGAAATCAAAATAGCCGCCAAGAAGGTACCCGTATTTAAAGCCGGGAAGGGTCTGAAAGACGCCGTCAAATAGTACTGTCTTTAATCTTAAAGCAACGAGGAGGCTGTTCTTATGAGTATGATGAAAGAATTCAAGGAATTTGCAGTCAAAGGAAACGTTGTCGATATGGCCGTCGGCATTGTCATTGGCGGCGCTTTTGGAAAGATTGTTTCATCTTTTGTTGCTGATGTCATTATGCCTCCCATCGGTGTCATGCTGGGCGGCGTCGATTTCTCAAAGCTGGCTTATACCGTGAAAGAAGCGGTGGGAGAGGCTCCGGCCGTCGTCATCAGCTATGGCAAGTTTGTTCAGACGATTGTGGATTTTATTATCATTGCCCTGGCGATTTTCATGGTCGTGAAAGCCATTAACGCACTCAAACGCAAAGAGGAAGAGGCTCCGGCAGAACCATCCGCTCAGGAAAAATTACTGGGTGAAATACGCGATTTATTGAAAGAACGAAAGTAAAAACGTTCGCGCAACCGGCCGGTAAAGCATCACTGCTTCATGCCGGCCGGTTATTCTTCTTATTGAAACGTCACAGATAACCGATTATGTATCTATAGACAGAATATAATAGTCAACCTTCTTTTCCGGGTAGAGCGTCTTCATAATTTTAGTATATCGCCTGAGCTGTTCTTCATATTTGTAACGGAGTCCCCTCATGGAACCGGATTTATAATCAATGACGGTGATGAGATCATCCGCCACAATCATCCTGTCCACAATGCCGAAACTTTCTTTATCTGATATCTGCTGCTCGATATAGATTTTGCCCGGACGGAACATGACGGCGGCGACATCCTCTCTTTTAACGAAACGAAGCGCCGTTTCGTATTCTTCCCTGTTCAACTCTCCGGCAGGCGGAAGAGCATCTTGATCAATAAACTGCGCCAGCCAGCGATGCAGACGGTCACCTCTCAGGATACCGGCCTTGATATTGGCGGATACCAACAGCGGATCAATTTCACCGTATTTTTCCGGCTCGTCATTATTCCTGACGGGCACGTCAAGTCTGGTTGTCCTTTCCGGTTGGGGTTTTTTTACCGGAAGAAGAACAGATTTCTTTTTTGCCGCCTTCCGTCGCGAAACGCGAAAAGGTTGCCAGCACAGCCTGATGGACCGGCTTATACTTTTCTTCCTTATTTTTCGGCAGAAATACCGTCAGTGTTTGTACGGCTCTTGTGGCGGCCACGTAGAACACATTAGCCTTCTCCCGACGCAGTCGAGCCATATTTATTTCATGACCGGCGATGATTTCTCCGGCAATGGCCGATTCACTTGCGTTCAGAAAATCAATTTCCCTGCCGGAAAACTGCACATGACATTTTTCCGATTCCAGATAGAATGGCGATGCTTTTTCATCCTCATTCCAGAAAACAAAAACGTGCCTGAACTGTAATCCTTTTGTTCCATGAATTGTATCAACCTTGATATGGTCACTGTGTTCCGCTTCCGGCACCTTTACATTGAAACGGGTGTTGAACATTCGCATCAGAAAATCATCCACATCCACGCCGCCTTCACTGAAGAACAGCTGCGCTTCATCCTGCCAGATATCGAGTATGGTCGAGGAGCATTTCCCTCGCAGAAGTTCTATGACACTGCTGACAGCCATTAATCCAAAGGGCTTTGGATACTTTTGCGCATATTCCGCCCGGCTGGTTTCCATGTCACCGAGCATCTCTTTCCATAACGGCGAGACGGCCGCCTGCGCGATGAATTTGGTTTCATCCTCACCGCCCAGGACTCCGGCGATAAAAAGCATGACTGCCACACCGTCTTCGGTGGAAAGAATCTGTCTTCCCTTGACCGTAGCCACGTTGATATCTTTTTTTATAAGCTCGGCTTCTATTTTCTGAACATGGTTGTTGGTCAACGCCAGCACCGCCATGTCGCCCCAGGGACATTTATACTCTGCCTTTTTCTTCTGCAAATATTCAACCATGGCGGTGTAAAGCGCTTCCTGTGAATTACCCTCTTTGGTCAGTTCAACGCAATTCACTTCCGTCACACCATCAAACAACACCGGTTTTTCCGGAGGTTTCTGTGTTTCGGTTTTTTCCTTTCCTTCAAAAAGATGACCGACCAGTTCATTGAAAAAAGAAATCAGCAGCGGCGTGCTGCGATAGTTGTTTTCAAGGGAGCTTTCCGTGATGATCTTGCCGGTAATGTAGTCACCGATGGACTCTTCCAGCGCCTCGCGATCCGCGCCGCGCCAGCCGTAGATCATCTGCTTCCAGTCGCCCACGGCAAAAAAAGACCTTTCCCCGCGTTCGCCCCGGCCGGACAAAATCTCGTCAATCAGCGGAAGAAGGATTTGAATGTCGCCTTTGGATGTATCCTGAAATTCGTCAATCAGCAGATGCTCCGTGCGGTCAAGCCCCAGTGAAAAATAATTGCCCATGAGCCTGGGACGTTCCCTGGATGTCACGCCGTCCAGCGCAAGCAGCTCCCGTCGCACATCCTGGAAAAATATCATTCCCTTTCTTTTTTTCACGTCATCAGCCGCTTCCAGATATAATTCGCAAAGAGCAGCGACAGCCAATTCGCGCAGCAGTGCCTTGTTGATGGCCAGCCGTTCGGCCGTTTGCCGGTAATCGCAAAATATTTTGTTCAGCTCCGCGTAAGGTTTATTGCTCCACACGATGTTCTTGCCCAGACTTTTGTAATTTTCCAAATCTGAATGACTCGCGACGGTTTTGGACATGAAAGTTTCGTAATCCGCTAAATATTGAATAACCCGATTGTTAACATTTGGGGACACCTGTTCAGCATACACATGAGCCCTGTCGCTGATGGATTTGAGCGTGCTGAGTAACACGGCATTCTCCTTCATCAGTTCATCGAGGTCTTTGAGCCTTTCTTTGTCCATCAAACAGCGTTCCATGGTGGATTCCTGCGCCAGCGGTTCCCAGAGACGGTCAATTTCTTTTTTCAGGATTCTGGCCGCTATAATGATTTTATCCGCTTTGCCCTTCTGCATGACATTGTCACGGAAAAGAACTTCTATCTCACGCAACAGTTCAACCTGCGCTTTCTCATCCGCCAGTTTCGGCGCGAAACCCGCTGCCGCGTAAAGACGGTAGAAAAACGAATCGATGGTCGAATAGCCGACGCGTCCCGCCTCCATAATCAGCCGAAGACGCTCCAAAAGAGGCATGTCCTTCTGTTCGGCTATCTTTTCCATAATCCGTGACCGCATTTCGATTGTGGCGGCGCGGGTAAAGGTCAGCGCGGTTATGAATTTCCCGCCTTCCAGGATTCTTTCGAACACCTCTTTCGTGAGTTGTGTTGTTTTACCCGAGCCGGCCGAGGCTTTGAGCAGAACGCTTTCCATCAGTCATTCCTCCGTGCCTTATAAAAATCTTCCCTGCCGCATAAGGCCTGAAACTGACAGCATTCACATTCATCACAATCATGACTTGGAGCAAGTTCGCTACCGCCGATGATTGCGTCCAGCCTTTCCTTGATGGCCAGCATCAATGCTTCCGCCTGAGCGCTTTCTTCAGCCGCCAGTTTGATTTGCCGATCCCTTGCCGGTTCCTTCAGAAAATAAAAGCGCGCGCCCTGAACCCCTTTGTTGAAATGCTGGTAGATGATGAGCTGTGCCGCGGGGTGCAAAACACCCTTTTCATTAAATCGTCCCAGCACACTTGTTTTGTCGGAAAGCTTGTACTTGTCCTGCTTTTTGGAATATTTGAAATCAATGACTTCCGTTTTACCATCGATATCGGCCAATCTATCCGAACGCCCGGTGATCTTATACGTTCCGGCAATCATCCCGGTAAATATTTTCTCACAGGCGAGGGCATTATCGGCAAAAATCAAACGCTCACCGGATGTTTTTTCATCATCGTATATCTCCCGCAGGAAGATTTTCGCGTTGAGCATGTAGATATTCATCCCTTCCATGTCCCGCAATTCGGCGTTTTCATCACTGAGCCATAGATCATCGAAGAGTGTCTCCCAGTCATCGAACCGGTCTTTGGCACCGTCTGAAAGCTTTTGCAGGAACTGATGAACAAAATCCCCCATTCTCATGTTTATTTTTTCGTCATCGTCCATGAACGCGGGAGGTTTGATGCGAAGGATATACTGATGGTAAAACAGAAACGGACAGGCAAGAATTTTGGTCAGACTTGAAAACGAATAGTGAAAATCCTTCAACTTGTTTCTCAGATTCTCATCCATTGTGATCACGGCAGTCTCTTCGGACGTTCCTGATGGCCGCACTTCCTGAAATGCCATGGCCGTAACGGTTTTCCCGAATTCCTGCGCCAGAAGGCTCATGTAGTAGCCCGGCGTTCTTTCCCTGACGGCATCTTCCACTCCGACTATTTTGATTCTTTCACCCTGCGCCAGAATCTGCCGGAAAATCAAATCTTCATATTCGAAGACGCTTTTGCGCAATTGCGGAACATGAACGGGATTGATAAAGGGGCCTTCAAAAGGCTGCGATGGCATAATGCCGCTGTCCAGAGAAAGAATCAACCCCCTGCTGAAGGGTTCTCCCGAAACATGACCGAAACCGACAACCTGCACCGGCGCCGACCGGCTGCCCGTAACGCGGAATTTTTTCGTTTCGATGAGCATTTTTGCGGCCCCGGCCATGTGGCTTCCCAACCTTTCCTTCCAGGCATCCAGCAGGGTGGAAAAAGAGATAGCCACCTCCAGCGCCTCACATTCCTCACGAACGTAACAATCTCTGTTCCTGGATAATTCCACGGCACATTCCGTGGCAAATTTCTTGAAATCCGGCATTACGCCTGAAATCTCCGCTTTTTCTATTGCAGCCAACAGCCTTTTGCCAGCCGCCGTTGTTGAAAAAGGCAGCCAGACCGCCAGATTGACGGCATTACCATAGAACCTCAGCGATCTATTCCAGAGCATGGGCGTGAGTGATTCATCAAGCAGGAAGATCATCAACTGCTCGTCGCCGGATCTCTCTTTCAGAAAATTGGATACCTCCAGCGTCACCAGATCAACCAGGGAATGGAGCCCTTGCAGTGAAACCAGACCGATACCCGCGCCATCCGATGAGAATACAGTGCCGCCGTAGGCTAAGACAAGATTTTTGGCCGAATCAAACGGCAGTTCTTCCGGTCCGGACAAATCAGCGCCGAAAAGCGGCTGATCGATGAATAATCTGTCTTTTCGAATCTTGTGGTAAAAGCGCCCGGTGACCGGCGTAATTTCGGGAAGTCCGATAAATACATCTTTCTCACCGGGACTGATTGCTTCCAGCGCCGCCGTTTCCAGTTCCGGCATGAAGAAATTCAGCTTGGAAAGCCAGACACGAAAAGCCTGCGCGGTCTCCAGATATTCTTCCAGTTTATTCCATTCGTCTTCAGTAAACCGCTCTGACCCGAAAATCGTCTCCCTGCTGATATTATACTGGGCAAGTTTAGTCATCAGCGGCAGAAGATGTGCCGCGCGGCGGGCGGCGTATGAATCATCCGGAAATCTTTCGGCAATGAACTGAATAAAATAAAGCAACTGCTCATCAGCGGGAACCGGTTGAAGATTCAACCTTTCGGTGTTTTTTCCGGTCAGGTAAGAATCCAGACTTTCAACTCTGGGAAGAATTCCACCCAACCCGCTGTGAATAAGATATTGTACCGGATCAACAGCTCTCTCGTTGGCACAAATGATTGTCCAGGCGGAAAGATCGGGATGATCGCCCCGCAGAAGCTCGATTATATTTTTATCAAATCGTGACATTTGCTCTCATTGGCTTCATAGTGATCTTAAGATGACACACGATTAATTCAGCACCAGATTTTTAACGCAGAATGCTGTAAGACATCTTTAACAATTTCTCAAGTTTATTGTCGTAATCGTGCTTGATTCGGGCAACCTTCATCATTTATCCGCAATAAAAGATATAAATATATATTTACAATACCATCGATCCCCTATTCTTGCCTTGACATATTCATTCACATGAATTATTTATATAAATATGAAAAAGAAAATATTTACCAATCAAGTCGATGCCGAGTTATTGAAAAACTTTAAAAAGCTTGCCATTGACCTCGACCGCCCTCTTAATAACATTCTTGAAGAAGCGATGCGTAACCTATTGAAAAATTACGAAAAACCAAAGGCAAGAAAAGATAAGGACCCCGGTTCATTCCCAACCCTACCTTTTTGAACATCCTCTTCTTAACTTATTGTTGTTTTTCACAGAATAAAATCTGTTCATGACTGAAAGATTAAACGCTTTTTCGTTTTTCGTTACCAAAGTTCATTGCCAACCATTTGTTGGACGTTTGTACAATTCGATCATAAACATCTGATTGCGAGATACCCATCGATTTCGGAAGGTGAAAGGAATGATCGCCTCCTTCAATGATATCCAGTTTCCATGGAGCAGAAAGTTTTTTCAGCACGGTTTGCAATATTTCAAGATTGCATAGACTATCCCTGGTGCCGGCGAAGAAAAGTGACGGCACGGACAGGCTGTATAAATGAGTATCCCGCAGTTTTGATTGATCGCCTGCCGGATGCAGTGGATATCCCAGAAAGATGAGTCCTTCCACCGGAAGTTTTTTTTCCGCGACCATCTGTGAAGCCACCCGTCCTCCCATCGATTTGCCGGCGGCAATGATATGATTCACCGGAAGACTTAAGTCTTCCCGAAAATACCGGTAAACGGCGCTCCATGTATCCTCAAGTTTTTTTTGTTTATCCGGCGCTTTCAGACCCTTTTCTTTGTACGGAAAATTGAAGCGTAATGCCGGGATACCGGCATCGGCCAGACCATCGGTAAAAGCGACAAGAAGCTCATTTTCCATATCATTTCCGGCTCCGTGGGCGGCAATCACTCCGGTGTCGAATTGTTTTATTTTACCGGAAGGCATTGCAAGAACGGCCGATACGGATTCATCCGGCGAAATAGAAATAGTCAATTTCCTGTTTTCCATAAGTTCCTTGAATTTTCAGCATGCCTGATGATCATTAAATAATATTTTTTGAATTAATGTTTCCTTGTTCTCTTCACTTTTTTCTTTTTTTCCTGCAACGGCAGGATCGTTTTCCGATTTCTGTTTTCCTGTTTTTTTTCTTCCTCTTGTTTCTCAATTGCGGCGCGCGCGTTTTCCATCTTCACAACTTCCTTGCTGACATAACGCACGTCCCTGGTATCATTATAAACTATCATGTTGTCGTCGTAGTAAAAAAAATATTTCGGCCCATATCTGTTATTCTGAATATCTCCATCCGGATAATTTTGTTTTAACTGTGCCATCACCACAAAACGATCCGTTTTACCGATGGGAACCTGAACGGCCACCAGTTTATTGTCAATAAAATAGAATTTAATGCAGTTCGCTCCGTCAGTTTCACAACCGGATAAGCCCACCCTGATGTTATCGGATTGAAAATATCCCGCCAGATAGTTGATCGTATAATACCGATAAGCGAATGACTTAAAATCAAGAGCACTCATCGCGTTCTGAACGAGCAAATGATCCACCTGCTCCGCGGACATTCCAAACGTTAAAAATTGCCAGCCGTTTTTATTGACATCTGCTGATGGCGCCGCGTAGCCATCGGCAAGAAACACGGCAAACATAAAAAAAGCCGTTACCAATATTTTTTTGAACCTTGACATATGAACAGCACCCTTTGATGAATATTTACAGGTGAATAACTTCAAGCAGATATTCATTAACGTTTAACAGGACGAATATTCAATAATTGTTTGCAGAGCGTCATGCATTGTTGTTTGCATAAACGCCGCGATCTTCTGTTCCACAACCAGCATCTGTTTTTGATTGCGAAAAATCTGTTCGCGGATTTCCTCCGTCGTACCGTATCTTCTCACCAAATCCCGCACCCTTTCTTCGATGGAGACAATCGTGTCGTGCATCACCCTTTTATCCGCGTAATACACTATTTCTTTTTCTTCAATGCCACCGCCGGGATTCAGTCCCCGGATGATGACATGCTGCTCCACAATGTCGGCAACGCTTAAAAAACCCAGTTCTCTCAAAAGCGCCCCTCCGGACGCGGCATGTTTTTCCCGGGTTTTCAGTGATCGTGTCTTGGTAATATCGTGGAGCAGGGCTGCCGCCATCACCAGATCTCTGTTGACGGACACGCCCGGTTTGAGATGGTCCGTCACGGCAAGGGCCACTCTCATCACCTGCCGTGAATGTTCGACGATGTGGGGCAACATCGAATATCGCGCCATCAGTTCTTCACATTCGGCTCTGCCGGGAATCCTGTCTGTGCTACCTACTGTCATGGAACTCAGAATGTTGAACCGCCTTTCATCGCCAGCAGCTTCGCAACTCTTTTTTCCACCGGAGGATGGGTGCTGAATAAGCCCATGATGGTGCCGCCGGAAAGCGGATTGACGATGAACATATGAGCAGTGGCCGGATTGGCACCCAGAGGCTTTTGCCTGGCCGCGCCGGATAGTTTCATTAAGGCGTTGGCCAATGCTTCGGGATCGCCGGTAATGCGGGCGCTGCCGGCATCCGCTTCATATTCACGGGAGCGCGAAATGGCCATCTGAACCAATGTGGCCGCCACCGGCGCGATGATCGCCACAGCCAGAGCGCTCACGGCGCTTCCGTCGTCACTGCCGAAGAACATGCTCCAGCGGGATAAGAGAACAACGGCGCTGGCAATCGTGGCCGCCATGGTACTGATCAGAATATCCTTATGCTTGATATGCGACAGCTCGTGAGCGATCACGCCTTCCACTTCCTCGCGATTCATCAGATTCAACAGACCCGATGTGACCGCCACGGCGGCGTGATTTTCATTTCTGCCGGTGGCAAAAGCATTGGGGGTTTCCGACGGAATGATATAGACCTTCGGTACGGGGATGGCTGCCCTGCCCGCCAGAGAGGCCACCGCTTCATAAAGAACCGGCGCTTCCGCCTGCGTCACCGGGCGGGCATTATACATCTTCAAAACGATGGAATCCGAAAACCAGTAACTTCCGAAATTCATCAGAGCCGAAAGCACCAGTGCAATCACCACACCGGTTCCCCGGGCAACCAAGTACCCGACGATCACCAGCAGACCGGAGAGCGCGCTGATTAACAAGATAACTTTCAACGTGTTCATGATGTTTTCTCCTTATGAAGAAAATACATTGATTAACCGCCAACGGTAATTTCACCAGGATGAATCCTCAGCAATTAACCGGCTGAAGACAATCATAGAAAGGCATGGAATTGCAACTGATTTTGTTGACTGAAAAACGGGAATCGCCGAAATGGTTGTTAAATCCTATATATGCTTATAGCCCTTTTCTCTGAATAATTTGAGGCAGGTATCGACGACATTGCCGTCATAAAGAGTTCCTTTGTGTTTCTCAATCTCCGCGAGAGCCGCTTCCGTACCCAATGACGCTCGATAGGGACGATGAGACGCCATGGCATCGACAACATCGGCAACAGCCATGATGCGGGCCTCCAGAAGAATTTCATTCCCTTTCAGGTTTCTGGGATAACCTGTCCCGTCTATTCTTTCATGGTGTTGATAAACGATCTGGGCAATCGGCCATGGTGATTCCACATGCTTCAGCATCTCATATCCACTCTCGGGATGCTGCTGAATTAATGAAAATTCCAGTTCGGTCAACCGGGTCGGTTTCGTTAATATCTCCGCGGGAACGGCCAGTTTTCCGATGTCATGGATCACACCGGCCAGACGGATGCCTTCAATGGTATCCTGGTCCAGACCCATCTCCGCGGCGATGACACAAGCAAGACGAGCCACCTGGGATTGATGGCCCGCCGTGTAGGGATCTTTAGCCTCCAGAGCGGACACCAGCACCTGAATAGTCGTACCTACCGCCTTTTTGAGGCTTTCCAGCGTCTGTTGAAGCCTGGCTTCGGCCTGCTTACGTTCGGTAATGTCACGGGCTATGGACTGAATCGCAACCGGTTTTCCCTCCGACGTAATCAGGGACCCCTTGGTTTCAACGTAAATGGTGCTGCCGTCCTTATGATGCAATTTCAACTCAATCAGATCCTTCTGATAACCTGTATCAATAATTTCCTGTATGGCTTTAAACACAAACGGCAGCTGATCTTCATTCATCAGGGAAGCCACATTAAGGCTGGGAAGTTCTTCTCTCGTGTAACCAAAACGTTTAAAGGCGGCATCATTGGCATCGATAAAGTTACCTTTAAAGTCAATGACATAGACTATATCAAGTGAGCGGTCGAAAAGGGACCTGTAACGTTCTTCACTGGCCAGTAAAGCAGCTTCCGCCTTCTTGCGCTCGGTAATATCGTGCGCAATCCCTCTAAATCCTATGGCTTCACCAGACGTATCTTTCAATAATGATATGGAACCTTCAATATATCGGATCGTTCCGTCTTTTCTTCGAATCGGCCACACAAATTCTTTGTTTGGTAATCCGGTCATATAAACTTGCCGATAAACCTGCTTGATTTTTTTCAAATCCTCCGGGTCTGTATAATGCCGGTTATTCATTCCCCTCAATTCGTCTCTTGTGTAACCGCTCACACGAACCAGCGTGTCGTTGAAAAACGTCAGATTGCCCTTGAGATCAGCTTCAAAATACCCTTCCTGAATATCTTCCAGAATGGTGCGGTATCTGGCTTCACTTTTGAACAGTTCTTCCTCCATCTTCTTGCGCTCGGTAATATCCCTCGATTCACCGAGCAGGGACACAGGTTTTCCGTGATCATCCCGTATAAAACTGAACACGCACTCACCCCATATCTTATGACCGTCTTTACATCGGAATTCCAGATCCAGGGAACGCTTTAAAACATAATCCACGGGAGCAGCCAGAGCGATGGGCATTTCAATGGAAAAGAATTTTGTAGCGGCATGAAAAGATGAATGGGTCAGGAGTTTATCCAACGGCAGTTTTCTGAGTTCATCCAATGAGTACCCCAGTGCCCTTTCCACGGATGGACTGATATATGCGATATTTAAATCGAGATCCATCAGCCAGACCTGATCTTTCATATGGTCGGCCAGCAACCTGTACTTTTCTTCACTTTCCCGGATGACATCTTCCTGATGCTTGCGTTCGGTAATATCGCCCACAATTCCCCTAAAACCAACGGTTTTATCGGACGCATCTTTCAGCAAAGACACGGATGCTTCAATATATCGTTTTGTTCCGTCTTTTCTGATAATCTGCCAATTGAATTCTTTCGTGGATTGTCCTGTTCTGTAAACTTTATTAAACGCCTGAAAAAGGAACTTGGCGTTTTCTTTATCAGTGAACTGACGGTTGTTCATCCCCATCAATTCGGATCTGGAATAGCCGAGAATTTTGCATAATGAATCATTAAAAAAAGTCAGGTTACCGGCAAGATCCACTTCATAATAACCGTCTTCTATGTTCTCCAGAATAGTCCGGTATTTTTCTTCACTCCGGCGTAAGGCTTTGATGGCCTCTTCTTTTTGGGCTTCGGTCTGCTTTTGCTGTTTTCTGACCTTGGCATCGGCCAGTTCCCGGGCCACGGCCGGACATAAACGGGATAGTTTACCCTTCATAAAGTAATCATGCGCGCCCAGACGCATGCATTCTACGGCTGTTTCTTCGCCGATCGTTCCGGATATGATAATAATCGGAATATCAATATTTTCTTCTTTGAAAACAGTGATGGCTGAAGGCGCATCGAATTGCGGCATTTGATAATCGCAAAGGATAATATCCCAGGGCTGATCCTGAAGGGCTTTCTTCATGGCGGCGGCGTTATCGACCCGCTCATATACCGGATGGTATCCGCCCTTTTTGAGTTCACGAGCGATCAGCAGCACATCATCCTCTGAATCATCAATCATTAAGACCCGCAGTGTTTGATTAGTCATTGAATTATTTCCTGCGTTGTTATGAAGGTGTCAAGATAATCGTAATGCTGTTTTTTTGCTCAAAGAATTAAATGACTAAAAGGATCCCTGTTTTTTTTGTTTGATAATGAACTCCCGGTGATCTGTAAACTCGATACAAAACTCCTGTTCAATCTTGACTTTTCTTGTCAGTGACGTATTCATAAGCGCTATGTCAAACGGCCCTTTCTTTGTTTCAATATCTTTATGCCTGCCTTCAAAGAATTCATCGGCGGTCACTGGAACATCATCAACAACCACGGAATATGACTGATTCTCCAGTTCCCGACAAATGATTCCCATGGCTGATTTCTCAGTATCCGCATGTAGTGCTTCAAATATTTTTTGAACATTCATATCGCATCCTGCTTACATTCTTTGCATTCTGAAAAAATGCCTGCTTTTGCCCTCCGGGCATATTTTATTTTTATATGTCATTCAGCAATCATTTATCTATTACTGAGTGATTTTCTATCACCATTTCAATGTTTAATCAAGTTCGGTAATGATTTCTTGAGTTTTCCGAGATACAAACTCTCATTGCCAAGCTTCCGGTTTCCACCGGAAGTGCCAAAAAACGAGTTATGCAGAACGCTCACATTACTGCTGGCTGGCAAGCCAGTCCAACGCCTGCTCCCTGGACGTTTTTAAAACAAGATTTTTACGTCTCGTGAACGCCAGCAGTGAATTGAAGATGATCAGCCGCAATCCGTCAACGCCCAAAACCGCGGTCATTTTCACATACGGTTCGTTATGTTTGGTAAAATCCTTGAGAATCTGAACCATCTCCGGTTTGATGACAATACCCTCCACGTTACAGAGGCTCAGGATTGACTTGGGAGGTTCTTTTTCAAAGATCTTTTCTATCTGTGACGTTGTCGCCCTCAGATCTTCAGGCTTATCTGTTCCCAAATCCATGGAGAATATTCTTTTCCCTTTGTGTTCCATCCATTTGTAACCCGGCATAAAGCACCTCCTGGAGTTAATAGAATCTCAATTTGGTTAAATTATAACCTATTTCGACATTTAAA
>JAGPFC010000067.1 GCA_018056685.1 Smithella sp. | reverse complement strand
GGCGGAAGAATACATTCTGGAGGCCAAAGACCAGCTCATCCTGAAAACCGCCAACGCCACCATCATCATGAAACCGGACAGCATCACCATCAAAGGCAAAAAGGCAGCCTATCCGGGACCGGGGGGAGGAACCATAGCACAGGAACCGGGCAACAGTAGTACGCGGTGGCAAGCCGTTGGCACAACAAACAATCAGCCATGCAAAGAAGTCGATATAGTATTGCTTGATGCACAAACAGGTGAATTTAAGAAAAATGTTGCAACAAGCGACGACGGCCGGAGCGACCGGTTGTTTAATGAAAAGAAACCTGAGCACTATATTGCTCTGGTTGGCGGCGGCGACTGGTCAACCTACATTTCAACGGATGATGAACCGCAAATTCTTGAACCCGACGACTGGTACGATCGGATTGCGGAATCTGATGAAGACGAATATGGCGATGAGAAAGGAATGGACGTTTGATGATGGAAAACTCTACGATGAAAAGCAGTATTTATACCGTTCAAAGAGGCGACACGCTCACAAAAATAGCCAATGCCCATCAGACCACGCCCGCGGAGCTGGCCAGAATCAACAATCTTACCAATATGGACATTATTAAAGTCGGCCAGAAGCTTATCATTAAACCAATCGCGTCTCAGGAAGCGCAACAGGAAGAATCGACGGAAGATCAGGCGGGACAATTGAACATTAAATTTGCCGATGCCCTGGAAAAACCAATTTCAAGAATGAAGGTCTGGATCAAGACGGGCGAACAGGAAACGGAGTATCTGACGGATTCCCGGGGTGAGATACCGTTTATAGAAATCAATGAACCGGATACACCCGTAACGATTATGGTTCAGAGAGCGGCGGGCGGGAAAAAGACCATTTCCACACTTACCGCCGATCCGTGGCGGATCGTATATGCCCTTCTCGTCAGTCCCAAATATGCAACAAAAGCTAGTCAACGGGTTCATAAGGGAGAGCCGCCCAGACAATCGGAAAAGACAGACGCCACGCCCCCAGCCGGAACAGTCATCAATACACGCACCAGTAACGGCCACCCCTTGCAACAGGTGTTTGTGGAATGCCCGAATGATGAAAATCTCAGGCTGGGCATATTTAATGGAAAGCACAGGAAAATTATTCTGGAAGCTGCCAGGAAAGCAGACATGCAACCGCAGGCCATTGCCGCATTGATTAATGCAGAGGCTGGTAAAAAAGTAAATCTTGTCCTGAAAAAGGTGACTGGAAAAGACGGAAAACCCATGATTGACAAGAAGACAGGAAAAGAAAAAACTGTTCCCAAAAGAGACACCACGGAATGGAATGAACGGTCTAAAGCCCAAGGCGATTCCAGCGCCACGGGTATGACGCAGTTTCTTGATAGCGCTTGGATTAGTATGGCCTTGACGGAAGGTACATTCCTCAATCAATGGGTAAGGGGCAAGGGCTGGCTGACGACGAAAATGGTTGAAATCGAAAAGAAAAAGGAACAGAAGAATCCGAAGACAAAAAAGATGGAAACCGTTACCGTAAAAATTGAAAAAATCAAACCGGTTTTTGTTCTTTCCAACGGATCGCTGGTATTTTCTAAAGATGACGATTTGCTGAGTTCACTTGCCAAAATCCTTTCATGTAAGCCATACATGGCGGGCAGGCGGACAGCCAGCGATAAAAACCTTCAGGAACTTCTTGATATGAGGTATGATCCCGAACATGCAATCCATGCAGCGGTGGATTATGCCGTTTCCAATATTAAGGGTTTGGATAAAGCGGGCTATCCGGTAAACAGCCTCAATGATGCGGAAAAGGCAAAGATTATGTATCTTTCTCATCATTTGGGGCCTGGCGACGCAATGTGTTTTATTGAGAACACTATCTCAGAGGCGAAGGCAAAAATACTTTTGACAAGGCAGTTTGCCGCAAATGAGAAAGGACGGGCTGAAGCGGAAAGTCGATATCAGAAAGCCGGAAACGACTGGGTAAAGGCGCATAGGGAATGGCTGAAAGGATTTGTTGAAAACAATATTCAGATAACAAATTTTATGTGTGAAACGGAGGACGCACCGGTGGCCCGCGATTTACTGGTGATTACTGATGATCTGAAAAAGTAAAGGAAAGAATGGATGATGCCATGAAGTTAAATGCTATTGGGGTCGTGATAGTCATGATGGTAATATTCGTGTTTGTCAGGTTACCGCTTGTTTTTGCATCAGATAAGTCGGCGGCTCATGTCAGGTTAGAGGCGATAGAGGAAAATAGTCAACAGACACAGAAATCCAAAAAGTTTGCCACCAAGGAAGAGGCTTTGAAAGAATTTTTGAATGCTGATGATGAGGGCTATCTCCAGCACTTTCTGACAAAGCATGGTGAATTGAAGCTCGTAAATAATCGGGGGACATACAATTATCCGACGGAAGTCCGGTTAAACGAAGTAACCATTCTGAAGGCACAAAAGAATGGCGTGGGTCACATACAAAGGTTTATGGTGGATCTTTTTAAATTCCCGTTTCAGCACAGCCCGGGGTACAATGTAGGGCCCGGGCTCGAGAAAATCGACCGTGTCATACTTTCAGAAGGCATTATAATGAGAGAGATTACCCAATTCATCCTTCTTGATTTCACCTGCGACAAGCCGTTTGTATCGGAACGTTTTGGCTTTAATCCTGATCTTGATGGTCAGTTGGAGCTAGAAGAGGTGGAATGGGGCAAGAACAAATCATACATTTATATAAACGGTGACGATCAGCGCTTTATCTATTACACATGTGATCGAGTTGACATGGATTATGATTATGACGGCAAAAGAGTGGCCCAAAAAACAAAAAAAAGTAAGAAAGCCAAAAAGTCTAAATAAACTGAAAAAGGAATAGCATGCTGAAAAAATATGTACTTGCGATACTGATTATTGTCGCGTTAATTTTGTTTCAAACTGGCCAATGCGTAATTCTGGGGACACAACACTAAATTACACCGGCCTAAATAATACACAGCGGAAGTTGCTTACCTATTCAATATGCTCTTTGGAAATTGAAGAAAAGTAAAAAATAAATATTCCAACCGCCACATCCACGGCATCGTCATCCGTTTCGACTATTACCGAACGATCGGGAGCGGCCTGAAGCGCCGCCACGTCTACGAAGCCAGGGTCGTCCCCTTCACCCAACTACTGTCCCTGGAGCAGGACTGCCGCATCTTTCAGGACAAGCAGG
>JAGPFC010000066.1 GCA_018056685.1 Smithella sp. | reverse complement strand
AATTCAATACCCGCCGCCGGAGCAGCGGTTCGGGCTGATATTTTTGTAGGTGCACTGGGGTTGATTGGAACCATAATGCTTGAGGTTTTGCCCGTCCCAGCAAACGGCCGTCATTCCCTTGGCGGAAGAACTGCACCGTCCCGAATCCGGCATCGGAGACCCGATAGTCAAACCGCCGACATCCATCCCCGTACAATCCCCCGTGCCGACGTACCGCCAGCTCGTCTCTTGGGCAAAGCTTGCCCCGGCGGCGAATAACACGCAAACAATGACCAGAAATAAAAAAGAGATCTTCCTCATGGGCTGTTCCCTCCTTTTTTGATAAAAATGCGAAGAATATTTTTCAGGATCAAGCGCTAGTCCATCAATCCCAATGGCAACGGAACCGTAGCATAACCATCAATAAGCAGCGGTAATTTAGTATAAAACAAGAAAATGTAAAAGTGAAAATTTATTGTTTCCAGCGGCAAAGCGGGCCGCGTTTTATTCCGGTTTTTCCCTATATTTTCATAATATTTTTGAGTTTTTGCCAACATAGTTCAGCCATTAGTCCGCTGCTTCTTCAATCACTTTTATTAGCTCCGTCGGCTTGGCATATTGAACCATGTGTCCGGTCTCTTTCAAAAGGATTAGTTTTGAACCAGGAACCTTTTCATGTAATGAAATTGCGTCTCCAACAGGAACAACCCTGTCGCTACTACCGTGTACAATGAAAAGGGGCTTGTTAATCTTGTCATAATGATTCGTTATGTTTGACAGGTCCGGGCAGATCGCCATCTCTTCGCGGGCAGTTGTCACAACGTTATGCGGTAGGCTGATAATCATACATCTTTTGTTGATAAAGTCCCGCGGCATGTCTTTTTGATTCGGATCAAAGGCTACCTCCATGCCCTTTTTTACCATGTTGTGGCCGAACAATTTTATAAACAACCTCAAAGCGGAACCCATCAGAGGTATTTTAAGAATCTTAAATATCAAATCCGGCTTACCCTTTATCGAAATTACCGGACTCACGGATACAAATGCCTTAATGGTAGATACGTCACGAACAGCCATTGCCAGGGTTATGCTTCCACCGTATGAATGACCGACAATGACGGGATTTTCGAGTCCTAATTTATCAACGATTGCAAAAGCAATATCGGCATTATAATCCAAATTGTATTTTAGATTATTCGCGCTGCTGAAGCCATGACCGGGCCTGTCATAAGCGACTACACGAAACCTTTTTGAAAGTTCCGGCATTATGGATTCCCAGTCCTCAATGCAGCCGGGGAGTCCATGAATAAGCAGGACGGGCTGCCCACAGCCTGTTTCGTATATTCTTATTTGCTGATTCAAAACATCAACAAATTGAATATTGGAGTCGTGGAGAGATGCGTCGGCATAAGCAGGCACAGTGAAGAGGATTAACATGCATAAAATCATCACTGGGCTTGAAAGCATTTTCATTTCCTGATCTCTACCCCACCTGATAGTTTCCGATAAAAAGAGAATCCAATTTGGTTGCCTGATAACAATCCAAAGCATCTTCCGGCGAACAAACGATAGGCGCGTGACGGTTAAAGCTGGTATTGATCAATACCGCATAACCGGTCAAGTTTTCGAATTCCACCAGCAACCGATAAATGTCCGGGTTAAATTCCTCCGTGACAACCTGAATTCTGGCTGTTCCATCCACATGGGTGATACCCGGCAATCTATTTCTATATTCAGGCTTTACGTCAACTGTTAAAAGCATATAGCGAGTCAGCTCAGGTAGTGGAAGCCGAAGGTCAAAATAATCGAGCGCAGCGCCAAAGGTTGTAATCGGCCCAAAAGGCCTGAAGTATTCCCGCCCTTTGATTTTTAAATTCAAGCGATCTTTAATCTCTTTGGAGAAAGGATTTGCTAAAATAGAACGATTTCCGAGTGCGCGGGGTCCGGTTTCCATTCTTCCTTGAAACCATCCAATAATCTTATTGTCTTTTAAATACTCCGCCGCTTTCTTCCAGGGGTGTTCGATCTTCTTGTAAGTCACAGGATATTTTTTAAGGATGCTTAGAATTTCTTCATTTTTGTATTCAGGGCCCAAGTAGGGAGAAAATGTTTTTTTGTTTTCGGGAATTTGTTCAAATAATTGAAAAGCAGCGTAAAGTCCCGCCCCGACCGCCCCTCCGGTGTCAGACGCAAAGGGTGGAATGAAAATCTGTTCATATCCGGAATGAAGGTTGATCTCCTTGTTGATATCGCAGTTTAAAAAGATGCCGCCGCTAAGAGCCAGATTTTTGTTTCCGGACGAGGCAGCTACATGATGAAGCATATGCAGAATGGCTTCCTTTATGCGATTTTGCATACTATGTGCAATATCAAAATGCCTTTGCTCTAAAGGTTCATTCTCGTTTCGTTTCTTACCCAACTCTTTCTCAAGTTGACCGTTCATATACGACCATAAGGCCAGATACTTCTTTTGATCTGTGATTCTGTAACGACCTTTAGGTTGCAGTTCGATGATTGTTTGAAAAAGGTTTTTATAAGTATCCATTCCATAGGATGCAAGGGCCATGGTCTTTCCTTCTTCGAAGTCTTTAAATCCCAGGAAATTTGTGAAATTTGTATAAAGGATGCCCAGGGAATGAAAGATCGGAATCTTCCACAGAAGATGAAGTTGATGATTTTTCATGGAAAAGACGGACGCGGAACAGTCGTCTCCGTGAGCATCTATAATGATGACATCCGCGTTCTGCGATGAAAAAGGTGACAGGTAATAACAGGACGCAAGGTGCGCCAGGTGATGATCTACCCAGACAATTTTCCCTTTGAATTGATCGGGGAAATGCTTATCGATTATTTTTCTTAACTTAAAAGTCGCTGCTATTGTTCGAAAATTTTTAGGAGGGTTGGTATTCCTGTAAACCTTGTAATACGTGATTGGCACCAAAGCGAATTTTATGATTTCAGCAATCAGTGATTTATACGGGTTCCAATTAAACGCAATTGCATCAACTTCTGACATTTCAATGCCTCCTGCATCCAGCACATATTTAATCGACTGAACGGGAAAGGCATCGGTGTGTTTTATCCGATTAAATCGTTCCTCTTCGACATTTGCGATCAATTCTCCATGTTTGATTAAACATGCGGCGGAATCATGGACAAAAGAAGACAAACCCAGAACATTCATTACATTGATACATTTCTAATGCTTTATGACCGTTTAGGGT
>JAGPFC010000045.1 GCA_018056685.1 Smithella sp. | reverse complement strand
TTATTTATCGTTTTTGAATATACGTAATGTTGTTGTCAGATTTTTTAAAGACACTTTGTTTTCAGAACGCAGATATCAATGCTTTGTAGAAAGGATGTTGTAAAAAAGTGCTTTGGGCAACAGGCCGACAACACTTGACCAATATGTTAACGACAAAGTTACTTTTATCAAAATGGATCTGGAAGGTTGGGAATTAAAAGCCATGCAGGGGGCAAAGAAACATATTATAGAGGACAAACCCAAACTTGCCATTGCTGTATATCACAATGCTTCCGATTTCTGGCAGGTCTTCGAATACGTTACGAGCCTTCGCAGAGATTACAGAGTATTTTTACGCCACTACACAGAAGGCTGGAGTGAAACGGTGATGTATTGTGTACCCTAAACATTTTGAATAAAGATGTTAAAAAAATCTTTTCTAGAGGTATTTTGATAAATGGACATTGACCAATTAAACCAAAATATCGATGTCAGCATTATTGTAGCCGTATATTTCAATGCCAAATCGTTAGAGATTTTATTTAATAGAATTAAACAAAATGTCATTGGAAAAAATCCAGACCGAACATTTGAAATAATTTTCATCGATGATGGTTCTAAAGACAAATCACTGGAAGTCCTGTTAAATTTGCAAAGAGCTTATCCGGAATATATAAAAATTATTAAATTTACGCGTAATTTTGGACAGGTTCCTGCGATAACAGCTGGCCTCAGGAAGGCTCAGGGCAAATTAATTATAAGCATAGATGCAGATCTTCAGGATCCGCCTGAACTAATGAACGAAATGATAGTCGCTCATTTTGCAGAAGGTTTTGAGATAGCCATTGGTATTCGTCAGGAACGGAAAGAATCATTGTATAGGAGAGCAGGCTCCAGTATCTGGTACAAAATATTAAGAAAACTGACTTTTCCGGAATTTCCAGAAAAGGGATTTAATTATTGGGGAATCAGCGCAAAGGTTAAAGATAGGGTCTTGATGGATATTAGTAACGGAACACAACTATCTAATGTTTTAATTGTCTGGACTGGTTTTCCAATAAAAAATCTTCCCTATACAAGACAAAACAGAATGCACGGCAAATCAAAATTTGGCCTTCTAAAGAAGATACAAGCTATGTTTGACAGTTTGGTTTCCTTTTCATTTTTCCCGATTAGAGCCATGACGGTGCTGGGTTTCATTATCTCTTTTTTTGGTTTTGCCTATGCAGCCTTAATTTTCTTCAGTAAATTATTGGGACATCCGTTCCCTTATAAAGGGTGGGTACCCATGATGATTCTGATCCTGGTTCTGTCAGGTTTCCAAATGTTGATGATAGGCATCATGGGTGAATATTTATGGCGAACCCTTGATATTGCCCGAAAGAGAAGCACTTATGTTATTGAAAAAATATTTGAATGATTAGAAATACTTCCAAAGAATTCTATGAAGAAAAAAATCGTTAAACAAAAAACAGAAAAGATAATTAGAAGAAAAATAGTTTCAAATCCTGAATGGACAAAATTTTCCTGGCGTTCTTTTCCCATCAAACAACAACCCGTCTGGCCGGATAAAGCAATTTGTGAAGATGTATTCAAGAACCTATCCTCTTTACCGGCACTGGTTTTTGCCGGTGAAACCAGGATGTTGAAACAAGATTTGGCGGAGACCCTCGAAGGTAAAGCTTTTGTCCTGCAGGCAGGCGATTGCGCCGAGGATTTCTCTCGATGTAACGGTCCGCGCATCCATGATCTTTTAAAAGTCATCCTGAAGATGTCGATCATCATCGCCTATGCAGGAGAAAAGAGGGTGATAAAAATCGGTCGGATTGCCGGTCAATATGCCAAACCGCGTTCCTCATCCATTGAAAAAATCGGGTATCTGGAGATTCCCAGCTATCGAGGTGATATGGTTAATAGTCCGGAACCGACCATGGAAGCAAGAATTCCTGATCCGCGCCGGATTTTAGAGGGATATTTTCGGGCTGCCGCTACTTTGAATCTTGTAAGGGCATTTACCAAAGGTGGATATGCCGCGCTAGACAAAATCCGTTCCTGGTCCGATGCCAGTTTTGGCTCTTTTCCCGCCAGTCGAAAATATGATGAGCTGGTTAATGGGATAAAAAAAGCAATCAATTTCACCTCAGCAATGGGCATAGACATAAAAATGCCTCAGTTCAATGAAATAACGATGTTTACGTCTCACGAAGCTCTCCTGCTTGAATACGAAG
This sequence comes from Smithella sp., assembly GCA_018056685.1. Lineage (GTDB taxonomy): Bacteria > Desulfobacterota > Syntrophia > Syntrophales > Smithellaceae > Smithella. The sequence goes on along the minus strand of JAGPFC010000045.1, from coordinate 12,067 downwards.
AAGCCCTAACGCGTATCGATACCACTACAGGCGATTGGTACGACACAAGCGCGCATATGCTCTGGATCGGCGATCGCACCCGCCAACCGGATGGCGCTCATGTGGAATTTCTGCGTGGTGTGGGCAACCCTGTGGGAATAAAAATCGGGCCAGATTATAAAATTAATGAAATCAAAAAACTGATACAAAAACTAAATCCTTCCAATGAGCCGGGACGCCTGACGCTTATCACCCGTTTCGGTGCGCAGAAAATAAAATCCCTGCTGCCCGCTTTGATCAAGGAAATCCAAAGAGAAGGATTCAAGGTTGTATGGTTATGCGATCCGATGCATGGCAACACTTATACAAACAAACATTTGCAAAAGACCAGAAAATACGAAGATATCCTTGATGAAATAAAATGTTTCTGGCAAATGCATGAGGCGATGGCGACAACAGCCGGAGGCGTTCATTTGGAATTGACCGGCGATAATGTCACGGAATGCATCGGTGGCAATCGGAAATTGCGCGACAAAGACTTGAAGCTGAATTACCAGACAAATTGCGATCCGCGCCTGAACGCCGAACAGGCGGTGGAACTGGCTTTTGAAATTGCTGAAATTCTTCGTATCCGTACCTGAGGCCGCTTATCAATGAGTCAAATTCTAAACTATACGATGATAGATGGAATCAAGTGTTTCAGTCCGGAGGTGGCGAATGATTCCGCCGATTTTCCGGAAAACGGATTCGATGTAAATGATAATAAAGTATGGGAGCAAAATTTTTTCTGGTCCAGTTCCAGAAACAGGCTTTTCAAAAGGATTGTTTACAATAATCTGAACCCAACCGGGAAAACAAAGTATCTGGAAATAGGTTGTGCAACAGGAGATTTCATTCAGCAAATTATCGGAAATGAAAATCTGGAAATTACCGGATCAGAAATTTATTTAAAAGCTCTGATAAAGATTCAAAAGTATTTTCCCAGTGTTAATTTCATACAGTACGACGTTACAAAAGGGATTATCGGAGAGCAGTTCGACATCATAGCCGCATTTGATGTTATCGAACATATTGACAATGATGTTGAAGCTATATCAAATATTAATAAGATGCTTCGTCAGGGAGGCAGTTTAATAATTAGTGTCCCACAACATAAGTTTCTCTGGGGCAAACTTGATGAAATATTGAAACATAAACGCAGGTACACAAGAAATGATTTGGTAACCAAGCTCAAAGAAAACGGATTTGATATCATTTATACCACATCTTTTCTTTTTGTCCTATTTCCCTTGATGGTGATTTCCCGGATTTTGGATAAGGGTGGCCATCCGGCCAATTTCGACACACAAGACAGTATGGCTCTTGAAAAACGTGTCAAATTTACCAATGCACTCAATTGGATTTTTGATCTTTGCATGCGAGTTGATGAATTTCTCATTCGGATAGGAATATCACTTCCTTTTGGTGGTACTTTAGTAATTATAGCTCAGAAGCGTTAATGTAATATCATTGGGTCAAAGGGAACGTTCTGTTTAATAGACAAGAAAAATTTACATCAAACTTACTTTATTATTAAAAGGTTTTTAATGAATGAATAAACTTCAAAAAATTGACACGATATCTATAATAATTATTGCCGGATTTTCTTTTGCTGTTTTTTACCATTATATTTTGGGTACGTATTTAGGTTTAACATATCCTTACGATACATTTCTTTTCAGACCTGATGATAAATTTATGGATTTTTTCAATATGCTGGTAAGCCCCTATCGTGATGGTAAATTTCATAATGTTCAGTTTCCGTTCGGTCAACGATTAGCGCAATCCTTTACAATCTTTCCTCCCAATATTGGTTTAGCTGTTTTTTTTGCTATTTTTGTCAGTTTCTTCTTATATGTCAACTACTCAAATCTGAAAATATCTATAAAAGAACAAACTATAAAAAACGTTTTTGTCTTTTCTTTTTTGACGTATCCCTTTTTATTTGTTGTGGATAGAGCAAATATTGAAGTATTTGTTTTTATATTTTTATATATGTTCATACATTTTTACAGAATGCAGAAAATACTTTTAAGCATCGTATTCTTGTCCTGTGCTATTTCCATGAAACTTTTCCCGGCGGTGTTTGTGATTCTTCTGTTATCAGACAGGAAATACAAAGAAGCGGTTTATACTTGTTTTCTGGTAATGTTGATTTCCACGATAGGCTATTTTTCCTATGATGGGAATATGGTTGAAAACATAAGAGCTCACATGACTACTTTAAATTTTTATAGCATGGCTTATTCCATTGGCAACGAAGGTTTGTACTTTGGAAACAGTCTCTGGGGGCCGGTAAAATTGATGATCATTGGAAGCGGTATAAAATGCACACCTGCTTTGGCGACCAAAGTGTATTCTATTTCAGTAATGATTTTGTTTGCCATCATTTCTGTTTACATAATATTTAAAGAAAAGATCTTCTGGAAAAAAATCGCGTTACTGGTGTTTTCCATGAATTTGTTTCCCTTTGTTTCCGGTGATTATAAACTGATCCACATATTTCTTCCTTTATTCTTATTCATCAATGATGAAAACAAGAACAGGTTTGACTGGCTATATGCCGTCCTGTTCGGTTTGCTGATGGTACCGAAAGCATACGTTCACTATCCTCTTAATCCGGAAATTACGTCATCACTTATTATCAGTCCACTGCTCATGGTTTTTTTTACAATCGTTATTGTGTTCCAGGGTTTGAGCGCCGGAATCGGGAAATGTAAAACAGTTTAAAAGAGCGTGAATGCTTTTTTATAATTCATGGATTGATGCAATGTCGTTGTTTAAGGTTTTAACATGAAAATCAGCATTTTAGGTGCTAGGGGACAAATCGCCAGAAGTCTTATTTCAATTTATGTTGATCAGGGCGAATTGTCCAACCTTGTACTTTATACCAGAGAACCTGAAAGATTAATTTCTGAAATTAAGGATGCTGAAGTTTATCACACAGAAGACTTCATACATCATTGTCATAACGTCATTATCAATTGCATAGGCATATCCAATATAAAAGGCAGGATGGATTCGGGTCCGGAAATCTTTAAAATCCATGAGACCTGGGATAACCTGATATTGGAGTATCTTGAAAGAAATGAGAAAGCTCTCTATATCAGTTTAAGCAGCGGCGCTGTGTATGGTAGAAATTTTCAAAATCCTGTTGAGGACAACTCCTGTTTTTTAAATGGAATAAAGGAAATTTTACCTCAGGATTATTATGCTTTTTCTAAACTTAATTCTGAAGCCAAACACCGGTCCTATGACAAATTGAGCGTTGTTGATTTAAGGATTTTCAGTTATGTAAGTAAATTCATAGATCTTCAGTCCAATTTCATGATTTCAGAGATTATAACGGCTCTAAAAGACAAGCAGGTCTTTATGACGGACGATCAGAATATTTCAAGGGACTACGTTCATCCTGAAGATATGAAGCAAATTATTGATTTGATTATTCAGCGTTGGCAGAATGCCGGATTTATCAATGATGCTTTTAATATTTACAGCAGGGATCCTGTGACAAAAATGGAGATGCTGCGGGTCATTGCAGAAAAATTCAATCTCCAATATCAAATCAAAGCAGGAACGGGCGTTGCTTCCTCCGCCACAGGTTTTAAAATGCATTATTATTCAGTTGACAAAAAATTAAAAAAGCTGGGATATCAACCGCAATACTCTTCTCTGGATGCGATATTAAAGATCATAGATGAGGTGCTATGAAAAAAATTTCTATTGTGACCGCATGTTATAATGAAGAAGAAAATGTTGAAGCCCTTTATAATGAGGTCAAAAAAATATTTCAGGAAAAACTGAAAGATTATGAATATGAGCACATCTTCATCGATAATGCGTCACAGGATGCGACGGTTGCCATTTTGAAGAGAATAGCAACCGTCGATAAAAATGTTAAAATTATTGTTAATTCCAGAAACTTTGGTCATATACGTTCCCCGCATCACGCTCTTTTACAGGCTTCCGGAGACGCGGTTATATCTCTCGTGGCGGATTTTCAAGATCCGCCAAATCTGATTCCCGAATTTATTCAGAAATGGGAAGAAGGTTTTAAGATAGTCGTGGGAGTTAAGAAACAGAGTGATGAATCTTCAATCTTCTTTGCGATCAGAAAAATTTACTATAAAATTGTTACCAGTCTTGCCGAGATTGATTTGATCGGTAATTTTACGGGATTCGGTCTTTACGATAAAAGGGTCATTGAAATTCTGCGAGGTATTCCTGATGTATATCCTTATTTCAGGGGACTGATATGCGACATCGGCTTTGAAAAAGCGACGATAGAATATCATCAACCGACCAGAAAGCGCGGCATAACAAAGAATAATTTCTATACTCTGTTTGATATGGCTATGCTGGGCATAACGACCCATTCCAAGGTTCCGTTGAGATTTGCCAGCATGCTGGGATTCAGTACAGCAATATTAAGTATGCTTGTTGCCTTAGGCTACTTTATTTATAAAATACTGTTTTGGGATAGTTTCCAGGTTGGACAGGCGCCTCTTGTAATAGGATTGTTTTTCTTTTCTTCTGTCCAGCTCATATTTATCGGGATTATCGGCGAATACGTCGGTAATATTTATACTCAGGTTCTAAAACGTCCGCTGGTCATTGAAAAGGAAAGAATCAACTTCGAAATAAAAGAAAATCAGTAAAACAAGGAAAATCTATGAAGGCAGTCATTTTGGCAGGAGGAATGGGTACGAGGATTACCGAAGAGTCGGTTTTGAAGCCCAAGCCCATGATTGAAATAGGCGGGAAACCTATTTTATGGCATATCATGAAGCTTTATACAAAGTACGGCATCAATGAATTTATCATCTGTCTCGGTTATAAGGGATATGTCATTAAAGAATATTTTGCCAATTATTACCTTCATGAATCGGATGTTACCTTTGATTTTTCCAATAAGAATGAGAAGCTGGTTCATGCGCATACCGCCGAGCCCTGGAAGGTTACGCTTGTGAATACGGGTATTGATACGATGACGGGCGGGAGAGTAAAGAGAATAAAGGATTATATTGGTAAAGGGACATTCCTTCTGACGTATGGAGATGGACTTTCCAATGTTAATATCAAAAATTTAATTACATTTCATAAAAAGCATAAGAAACTGGCGACGGTCACAGCGATCAAGCCTCCCGGGAGATTTGGTGTTATCGATTTGGATGAAAAAGATAATGTTTCAAGATTTCTGGAAAAGCCGGCGGGAGACGGTCACTGGATCAGCGGTGGATTCTTTGTCATGGAGTCTAAAATATTTGATTACCTGGAAGATGATCAAACAATATTGGAGAGAAAACCGCTGGAGACTCTGGCGAGCGAAGGAAATTTAAAAGCCTACAAACATGAAGGATTCTGGTACGCAATGGATACCCTCAGAGACAAAATATATCTTGAAGAACTCTGGAATAGTGGCCAAGCGCCCTGGAAGGTCTGGAAATAATGAGAAATGTTTCCAATAGATTCTGGAAGGGCAAAGCAGTTTTTATAACCGGGCACACCGGTTTTAAAGGTTCGTGGCTTTCCTTCTGGCTTCAGGAAATGGGTGCCCATGTTACCGGCTACGCTCTCGATCCTCCAACACAACCGAACCTTTTTAATCTGCTGAAACTGAAATCGAAAATGAAATCCGTTCGCGGCGATGTCCGCGATTTGAATTTCCTGAAAAAAAATATCAAAGGCGCGGAAATTATTTTTCATCTGGCCGCGCAGCCTCTGGTTCTTGAATCTTATAAGAATCCTATTGAGACCTATGCAACGAATGTAATGGGGACCATCAATCTGCTGGAGGCGTGCCGCGAGAATAAAAATTTAAAGGCCATTGTCAATGTAACGACGGACAAATGTTATGAAAACAGGGAAAACCCGGCAATCGCTTATAAAGAAAATGAACCCATGGGAGGATTTGATCCCTATTCCAATTCAAAAGCCTGTTCGGAACTGGTGACCGATTCTTATCGAAAATCATTTTACGGGTCGGGCGAAAAAATCGGCGTAGCGACAGCCAGGGCCGGAAACGTGATCGGCGGTGGAGATTTTGCGGCTGACCGGCTGGTTCCAGACTGCATTCGTGGAGTGGTGAAGGGCGAAAAAATCATTGTCCGTAATCCGGATTCGACCAGACCCTGGCAGCATGTTCTGGAACCGCTTGCCGGATACCTGATGCTGGCGGAATCCCTGTGCAAGGCGCCGAAGGAATATTCGGAGGGCTGGAATTTCGGACCGAAGGAAAAAGACGCGAAATCCGTCATAAAAATCATTGATGCCTTTTGCAGGTTTTGGGGAAACGACGCCCGATATGAAATCAAAAGAAATCCCGAAGCCCCGCATGAAGCAGGCTATTTAAAACTTGATTCTTCCAAAGCGCAAAAAAAACTTTTATGGAAACCCAGATGGAACAGTGAAACAGCGGTTAGAAAAACAGTGGAATGGTATAAAGCCTATCTGAACAAAGAAAATCTGGATATCATTACAGCAGCGCAGATAAAGAGTTATTATGGATAGAAAGAAAATCCTGGAACAGGTCCGGAAATATTATCGCGAAAACCTGGGGCCAAAAGGAGAATCAAAGAAATTTAAATCAGGGAATAGAATTCCCTACGCTGGACGAGTTTATGATGAGCAAGAACTGATTAATCTTGTGGATGCGTCTCTGGATTTCTGGCTGACCACGGGAAGATTTGCCGATGAATTCGAGGCAAGATTTGCCTCTTTTCTGAAAATAAAACACGCTTATCTGGTCAATTCCGGATCTTCCGCCAATCTTCTTGCCTTTATGGCTTTGACCAGCGATAAACTGAAAGACAGGAAAATCAAGAGGGGTGACGAGGTTATCACTGTCGCCGCGGGTTTCCCCACTACGGTGACACCCATTTTGCAGTACGGAGCCGTCCCGGTTTTTGTTGATGTCACCATTCCCGAATACAATGTGGATGTGAATTTATTGGATAAGGCGCTCAGTAAAAAAACAAAGGCGGTAATGCTGGCGCACACGCTGGGCAACCCTTTCAATGTCGAAACGGTAAAAAAATTCTGCGATGAAAACAAACTTTGGCTGATTGAAGATAACTGCGACTCACTTGGTTCTAAATATAAATATAACAATAGATGGCAATACACGGGAACCTTCGGTCATATCGGGACATCCAGTTTTTATCCGCCTCATCACATGACAATGGGAGAGGGAGGAGCGGTTTATACCGACGACTCCGAGTTATCCAGGATTATCCTGTCTCTACGGGATTGGGGACGGGATTGTTTCTGTCCGTCGGGAAAGGATAATACCTGTGGTAAAAGATTCACACGAAAATTCGGCGAGCTGCCGCTTGGTTATGATCACAAATATGTTTATTCACATTTCGGCTACAACCTGAAAGTCACTGATATGCAGGCGGCGATCGGTTGCGCGCAGCTGGAAAAACTTCCAGGGTTTATTGAAGCAAGAAAAAAGAACTGGAATCTGCTGAAGGAAACAGTGTCACATCTCAGCCACAAATATATTCTTCCGGAATCTTCTAAAAATTCTGATCCGAGCTGGTTCGGTTTTCTTTTGACAGTCAGGGATGGTACGAAGAGAAGTGACGTTGTCAACCGTCTGGAATCAAACGGTGTGCAGACCAGAATGCTCTTTGCCGGGAATATTCTGCGGCATCCCTGTTTCGATGAAATGCGGAAAAGGAAAACCGGTTACAGAGTCATCGGCAAACTTAAAAATACGGATCGAATTGTGGAAGATACCTTCTGGGTAGGTGTCTATCCCGCATTAACGGAAGAGATGATTTCTTATATTGCCGGATTGCTGGAATAAGGTGTTCTTCCAGTTGTAGAAAAAAATAAAAAAACAGCCGCGGGCAGCGGCTGTTTTTGAATTGTTCAAGTAAGATTTACTTTGCGGCGAAGAAGGCTTCTACTTTTTTGAAATTTTCATCAGTGGCCGCCTTGAATTCGTCACGGCCTTTCTTGTAATTTTTAATCCACTCATTGATCAGTTTTTTCCCTTCTGCCGGGAAAAAAGAGGTCTGCTCCATGGTGGCGATAAACATTTTTTCGGCCTGGTCCTGAAGAGCGGACATGGCTTCAAATGAGTTATCAAAAGCTGTTTTGTTGAAATCAACCATCTGTTTGGCAATTTGTTTGGGATCCATAGTTTTTTCCTCCATTTGTTATATTTGATTTGTTTTGTTGTTTGATTAAATCTTACCTATTTCTACTTTTTGCTCTTGGCTTTTGGTGTTTCAACGTTTGCATCCAGGAACTCTTCCATTTTTTCGTAGTTCTGATCGACAGACTCTTTGAAATCAGCGGTAACTTTTTTGTAGATGCTGATCCATTCATTGATGAATGATTTGGTCTGCGCCGGAATCCACGGCGACTGTTTGAGCATATTATCCAAAGCCTTGGTCGTTTGATCCTGAAGCATCTGCACGGAATTATAATATGTTTCAAATGCCGCCTTGTGATATTCGATCATTTGTCTGGTCTGATCTTTATTATCCATTATAAAACTCCTTTCATGTTTTTTGATTTCGATAGTATTATAATCAGAGATTTTTATTTGTCAATAGAAAAATGTTGCAATGCAATATATTTCTATTTTGAGTCATATTTTTAATAATATTAATTATTACAAATACTTATATTTATAAAAAGAATATTTAATCGTTATGTGTCGATATTTATGTTGCAATTAATAAAGTAATCTTGTAAATAGAAATAGACATACATAAAGGACTATCAGGATGGAAGACAACACTCTTTTACTAAAAAAATATAATAACAGACGACTTTATGACACCGAAAAAAGTATTTATGTCACGCTTGAATATGTGACGGATGTGGTTAAGAAGGGGAGAAAAATAAAGGTTACCGACGCCAAAACAGGCGAAGAGGTGACTTCCGCTATTTTAACCCAAATCGTTCTTGAAGAAGCGCGGAAAAAGAAATATCTGCTTCCTCCCCCTCTGCTTTATCTGATTATTCAGTATGGTGAAAATGTTCTGACGGATTTTTTTGAAAAATATCTGGAACAGACGATCAAGAATTATCTTGTTTATCGTAATATGGCTGATGATCAGTTTAAAAAGTGGCTCGAATATGGTGATAATTTTTCCAAGATGAACCCGCAGGCGATGAACGGCCTTTCGGCATTTAAATCGATTTTCGATTTGTTCACTCCTCCTTCGAAAGAGAATGAAAAAGAATAGGGCACAGTCTGATAGCCGTTGATTGTGCTGGAATGCAGGCGGACACAATATTTTCACGGACATAATCCTTTGTCCCTGGCCAGATCCAGCGCTTTACATTTTTTTAATACACAAGCCTTCCGGACATCCTCACACCCTAGTTCGTTTTTGCCCAGGTTAAAATAAGCGAGCCCTCTACTCTTATAAGCATCCGCAGAGTCCGGTTTCAGCCGGATAATCATGTCGTAATCATCGATGGCCTTTTGAAATCTACCCGCTTTGACATAGGCCTGTGCCCTGCTGCCGTAATAACCGTAATAAGGGGCGATGTGAATAGCCTTGTCATAATGATAAATAGCCTGACTGATGTTACCTTTCTCTAAAAAAATCAGTCCGAGATTGGCGTGAATCCTGTCATTATTTTTTGTGACCTGCAAAGTGCGGCTGTAAAGGTTTATGCTGTCTTTCCAGTAACCGCATTGTAGCCACGTGAAGGTTGCTAAAATTGTCAGGATGGCAATTGCCGCGGGAAATAAAATCATTTTACGAATGTTCTTGCTGTTAATAATAAATGGAATTCCCCATGCCAGCATGATGGCAATGCCTATGGAGGGAAGATAAGTATGCCGGTCCGCTATAGCGTGTCCCCCGGCCTGTACCAGTCCGATCAAAGGAATGAAGGTTCCCAGATACCAGAACCAGCCGACGAATAAAAAAGGTACTTTTTTCATGTGATAAACAGCCGCACAGGTCATGAATATGATGAACGTCCCTGAAATGATGATTTTCCATAAAGGCAGAGAAAAATGATAGGGATAAAATACTGCCAGATTCATCGGATAAAAGATTTTTGCCAAATAAGACGAATACGAAACGATTGTATTGGCTATACGGACATCAATGGGAAATGGAGCAACCGCTTCCACTTGTTGCTGAGCCAGGAAAGTTAGCACGGCGGACGCAATGGTGAAGAGCAGGAAGGGTATTTTTTCCAGAACAAGTTTACCGGCTGACTGGAATCTATTTTTTGAGGATTCATCCAAAATCCTTTGCCATCTTTCCAAAGGCCAGTAATCCAGCAGAAGCAGAACAAACGGCAGAGTGACCATCATCGGTTTGGACATCAAAGCCATCGCAAACAACAATAGACAAAGAAGATATCTGGATAGTTGTCCTCTCCGAGCATATGAAACGTAAACATAGAGACATGCCATCCCAAAAAACATGCATAAAACATCTTTCCGTTCCGCTGCCCAGGCGACTGATTCAACCCGCAGAGGATGGAGCGCAAAAAAGGCAGCCGCGAACGCTGAAAGCCAGAGATGATGCGTTGTTTTATTTAGAAAAAGAAACAGCAAAATAGCTGCTCCAATATGCAGAAAAACGCTGACCAGGTGATGGCCGGAAGCATTGGCTCCAAACAGACTCCAATCCAGCATATGAGAAATCCACGTCAGAGGATGCCAGTATGTGAAATAGGTTGTTGTAAAAGCCCATTTTATGCTTTCCAGATTTAATCCCGACTGAATATGATGATTTTTAGTTATGTATCCCCAATCGTCAAGACTGATAAAATCATTTCCTGAAATTCTTCCAAAAGCCGCGCAGCATGAAATCATTAAAAAAATAATTATTAAATAAATGTATTTATTCTTCATAATTTTTCTTAAAATAAATTATATGGACATCGTATGTAAGAAAATCATTTCACCGACACATGCCTTGGCTAACGGCTGATCGCATGGTAGCACAGTTTCCCAGTTCGCAGGCCTTTTGCACGTCCCGGCACCCGGCGTTTTTATCTCCAATTTCAAAGTAAACCAGAGCCCGGTTGTAGTAAGCATCGGCGTAATCCGGTTTCAGTCCGATGGCTTCATTATAATAATCAATAGCTGTTTGATACTGGCCAAGCTCAGCGTAAATGATACCTATATTATGATAGGCTGAAGCGGATTTCGGAATTTTGGGCATTAACCGGATTGTTTCTTGAAAATCCGCAAGAGCAAGTTGCTTCCGGCCATAGAGATAGTTGGCAATTCCTCTGTTGTAGTAGGCATGCGCGTAAATCGGATTAATTTGAATGGCCTTGTTGTAATGATAAAACGCTTTATCGAGTTTTCTTGCTTTAACCAGCGCGTTGGCAAGATGATTATGTGCAATATAATTATTCTCTGTCACCTTTAAAGGACGGCTGAAGAGCGTAATGCTGTTTCTCCAATAACCACATTGGTGCCAGGTTAAAAGAGCTAAGATAGCAATGACGAAAATTCCTGAAGGGAATAAAAACTTTTTGCGGATGTTTTCGTTTTTAATCACGCAAGGAATGCCCCAAGCCAGCATGATCGCGATGCCGATGGAAGGCAGGTAAGTATAGCGGTCCGCCATTGCTTGAGAACCAACCTGCATAAGTCCTATAACCGGCATAAGAGTGCCCAGATACCAAAACCAACCGACAAATAAGAACTTCATTTTTTTTGTGTTACGGAGAACAATAATCGAAATTACTGTGATGACAAGACCGGAAATCAATATTTTCCACATCGGCAGTGAGAAGTTGTAAGGATAGTAGATAACCAAATCATGGGGCCAAATGATCTTGCTCAAATAAACCGAAAATGAAACAATCGCATTGGCAGCTCGTTGAATAAAAGGGTAAATATCTTCTGATGAAACCGAGCCGCCTTTATGATGTGCCCATATTGCTGCAATACAAGCGGCAAACGTTAGGATGAAAAAAGGGATTTTCTCCAGGATGAGTTTGCCGGCCGGTTTCAGATTTATCAGAGGGGCGTCCTGCGTCTGCCAGCGCCTCAGTGGCCAGTAATCCAGCAGAAGCAGAACGAAAGGCAGGGTAACCAGCA
>JAGPFC010000006.1:105000-155923 GCA_018056685.1 Smithella sp. | reverse complement strand
TAAAAGAGTTTCGGCTGTGTATCAGGTTGGTAACCCATCATGGCTGTTTCTCTCCAAGAATTTGTTGCTATTTTTATAGCCGCTCTTTATAATCTTTGCAAAACTTATTTGGGCAACAGGCCGTTTACTCTTGACATTTCATGCTGGATAGAATAAAAAATTTCTCATGAGCCGTGCACTGCGAATCCAATATCCTAATGCGTACTATCATGTCACCTGTCGCGGTAATGAACAAAAGGAAATATTTCGCGGGGTGAAAGACCGTGCGGAATTTATTGAACTGCTGGCCCGATCAATAGAATTATTCGAAATTCACCTCTTGGCTTACGCATTAATGCCCAATCATTTTCATCTTCTGGTTTGCACCCCAAAAGGAAACCTTTCTGGATTCATGCGTCATTTTAATATCAGCTATACCGGGTACTTTAACCGGAGATATAAACGCTCCGGACATTTATATCAGGGGCGCTATAAGGCCTTTCTGATTGATGCGGATAACTATCTTCTCGAGGTAAGCCGCTATATCCATTTAAATCCTTTAAGGATGGAGTCACACATACCTTTAAAACAGCGTTGGCGGGATTTGTTAATTAGTGATTCGACCAGTCTGCCGGGGTATATTGATGTGCAGCACCGGAAACCGATTGTTCTTTATGCGACCATTTTGGATTATTTTGTGGGTGATGTCCGCAAAAGGAGTAATGATTACAAAGCATTTATGGCTGAAGGAATGGAAAAAGACATTCCCAATCCTCTGGAGCAAGGCAAGGGAACTGGTATTATTGGGGAAAAGGATTTTGTTGAAAAGTTCAGTCAATTATATTGTAAAGATCATCGCAACCAGAAATCGAAGCGAGAACAACCGGCACTCAGAAAATTAGATAAAATTGCGACGCCGGAGGAAATCATTGATCGCTATGCACAACTGGTTAAACTCAATAGAGAGGAATTAACCACAAAAGGGAAACAATCGAACGAGCGGATAATGCTGATGGAACTGCTTTACCGCTTCTGTAATATCACACAACCCGAGATTGGAAAGCTTTTGGGTGGAATAGACTACAGTGCAGTGAGTCAGGCTAGAAAACGGCTCTATGTAAAAATGCAAAATGAGCCGGAATGGGCAGAAAGATTCAGACAGATTCAAGAAAAAATAAGGCAAATGTCAAGAGTAAAGATTTGACCCCATGACAACCCCATGACAAAATAAATGGTTCAATCGCAGGACGATTGAACCAGCAAGCCAGCAAGGAAATCAGGGGGCTGAAAAGGATGTCCCCGGTTTTTTAGGTTCTTGAATTTATATCTTGAAAAACATCCAATATCTGGTATTTAAAAAAAATAGGTATTGTTTCAATCATTTCATGCTATGGGATGGCAGGTCGCGTATGTATTGTTCACAATGTGGAACAAAAAATATTGATGGCGCAAATGTATGCGAACATTGCGGCAGTCCTCTGATTGTCAGGGAAGCATCCGTTCGTGATGACAAACCTGTTCAACATGCGGAAACACCGCCACCATCAAGAAAACGGGGGTTGATTGTCGGTGGCATAATTATACTCATTATCGGTTTGTCTTTTTTCATGTTTTCTTCGAAAAAGCCGGGAATGGACAACGCAACACCTCCTGTTGAAACTGTCGCTCCGCAATCTTCTGTTTCACCCGCTTTTCCGGGACCTCCCGCGGAAACCGCTGCCCCGGCATATCATGAAGAAACGTTACCTCCTTCATCTCCTGTCCAGCCGGCCCCTCCCCCACCCCATGCTGAGCCGGCTGAAAAGAAAGCACATGATGAAACGGCTGTTTCAAAACCAGCGGCTGAATCCGCCGACGCGAAAGCTCATGATAAACCTGTTGAGAAGAAATCTGCTGATGAAACCGGGGATCAAAAACCTCACGATGAGCCGGTCGCTCCGAAATCTACGGATGAATCCGATGTCACGACACCGCCATCCAAATCAGCCGATTGAAAATGAGATAGAAGAGCAATGAACAACCCCGCCGCAAGCAGCGGGGTATCCAAAAGAACTTGCGCACCAAGGGGCGGGGAATTAGACCCACATTTATCCCGCTCGGCCTATAGTGACCTTTAGGTTATTCGCCTCGGGGATATTTCGACCATCAAATTTCAGTGCACCTATAGTGACCTTTAGGTTATTCGTTTCTGAAATTTGGGTCTCATTAGAGAATGTTCAGTTCCTGCCAGGCCAGAGCGGCCGCGCCGAGAACCGCCGCGTTTTTTCTTTTCAACTTTGAAGGCAGAATCTTGACCTTTCCCCGGTAAACCGGGAAAAGATTTTTTTCCAGAGAATGACGGGTAGGCTTAAAGATAAGATCACCGGCCTTCGCCAGACCACCCAAAAGAAAGATGGCTTCCGGATTGGTGGTCGCCACGGCATCAGCCAGTTTTCGGCCCAGCATTTCACCGGTTTCATCAAAGGATTTCAGCGCCAAAGCGTCACCTTTTCGGGCCGCCTCGCAGATCATTTTTGAAGTGAGTTCATTAAAAGCAACCCCACGAAGCGCGCTTTTTGATGATTCGGTGCGCAGCAGGTTGAACAGGGTGCGCCTGATCCCTGTCGCGGAAACATAGGTTTCCAGACATCCTTTATTCCCGCAGTGGCAGACGCGGCCGTTTCTTTTTACATTGACATGTCCCAGTTCGCCGGCGTGTCCCTCATGGCCGTAAACCAGTTGACCATTGACGACAAAGGCACTTCCCAGACCTGTCCCCAATGTTATGACAACAAAATCTTTCATATTCTTTGCGCCGCCGTAGAACATTTCACCGATAGCGGCGGCATTGGCATCATTGGTCAGAACAATCGGACAATACTTGAAGTATCGCTTGAACTTTTTAACAAAAGGTACAATTCCCTTCCAATTCAGATTGGGCGCATTCTCGATGGTGCCCCGATAGTGGTTGGCGTTGGGCGCGCCGACACCAAATCCCATTATATTTATATCTTTATATATTGAAATAATAATTTTTTGAATTTCCTGATGAAGACATTTCAAAAACTCTTCTAAATCAGGATATTGTCTTGTATTAATAGAATTAGCTTTGAGGCAATGTCCATTTTTATCCACGATGCCAAACTCGGTGGATGTTCCGCCAATGTCAATTCCCACGACTGCGTCGATCATTTTTCCAATCCTCAAATTGGTTTACACAAATCGTCTGCCGTCACTCTGAGGAAAACACGCTCTTCGGACAGATTCTTTTCAAACATACTATATTATCCGGAGCATTGACAAGAATTAAAAAATTGACGATTTACCGTTAAAAATGTTATTATGAAGACACGTTTCATATTAGTGGAAAAACCAAGCTGCGAGTAATTTTTTTCGTTATTTGGAGCCTTGGGGATTTTTTTCATTAAGCGGTAAGAAGTATTTTATAATATTATTCAAAAATCACGGGTGTAATACCCCAAAGCAAGCTGCGGGGTATTACACCCTCCGCTTTGCGGGATTGTTCGACTTACAAATTTCAATTCACTTCGTTTTTGAAATTTGAGTCTCACAATAAATATATAAATAAGGAGGCTGTTATGCCGGTCAAAAAAGGAACTACGAAAAAAAGCACGGTTAAAAAAGAAACATCCACCGCTAAAAAAACTGCAAAGCCCGACTTGAAGGATTTTTTGCAGGAAGTTGAAAAAAGAGCTTATGAACTCTATGAAGAGAGGATGAATTCAGGAATCCCCAGCGATGATATCGCCGACTGGTTTCAGGCGGAGAAGGAAATTAAATCCAAATATAAACTATAGTGATTGGTGTTTCTTTCGACCGCGATGAGTGCTTTATATAATCTTCGGGTCATGAAGCTGGGTCAAACTTGCAACTTGAACCGAAAAATTTCGGATGTTTATGCATGTCAGGGTTCAATCTGCAAGATTGAACCCGCATAAAAACCGCATAAAGGATTTCTCTTCGCTTTGCTCCTCGAAATGACATGCGGGAGAGTTATGCAAAACTTTCATTATGCGTTCCTGTTTGTCCTTGACAGATCAAAGAGGCTTGCTCTATACTGAAATCGAGTTATATCACGGGTATGAGGACCTCAAAACAAGCTTTCGAAACAATTATTATCATACCCTCCGCTATGCGGGATTGTTCGACTTACAAATTTCAATGCACTTCGTTTTTGAAATTTGAGTCTCACAATCAAGTTCTTATCAAATTTTGCCGCGAGGTGAAGAATCATGGCCGGCAACAATGAAATGGAATCGAATTATCTCGTTCAATATAATTACGTTGAAACAAAAATCGCGACCGAAGTGACACGCAAAACACTGGTGCTGATCCTGGCCGGTGGTGAGGGCTCCCGCTTGGGAGAGCTGACGAAATGGCGCGCCAAACCGGCAGTCCCTTTCGGCGGCAAGTACCGGATGATTGATTTCACCCTGTCTAATTGCGTCAACTCCGGTCTGCGACGCATCGGCGTTCTGACACAGTATAAATCGCACTCCCTGATCCGTCATCTCCAGCAGGCGTGGAACTTCATGCGCGCCGAAATCGGTGAATTTGTGGAGATCATTCCCGCCCAGCAGCGGATGAGCAAGGACTGGTATCGCGGAACAGCCGACGCCCTTTACCAGAATATCGACATCATTCACCGTCACGCTCCGCAGTATGTGCTGGTGCTGGGCGGCGATCATATTTACACGATGGATTATTCGAAGATGCTGATGCATCATGTCAATTCCAAAGCGGACATGACGGTCGCCTGCATTGAGGTTCCGCGCATGGAGGCACGCGAATTCGGCGTGATGTCGGTCGATGAAAACATGCGCATCTCCCGCTTCACTGAAAAACCGGCCAATCCTGAACCCATGCCCGGCAAACCGGATACGGCGCTGGCCTCCATGGGTATTTATGTTTTTTCAACCAGTTTCCTCTACGATACGCTGATTGCGGATGCCAAAGATGATTCTTCCGCCCATGATTTCGGCAAAAGCATCATCCCGCGTGTTATCCATAACAGCACGGCCATTGCCTATCCTTATCGCAATGACAAGGGAGAGGTCGCTTACTGGCGCGACGTGGGAACCATTGACGCCTACTGGAAGGCCAACATGGAACTGTGCTCCATCAAACCGGAACTGAATCTCTATGACAGAAACTGGCCCATCTGGACTTATCAGGAACAACTGCCGCCGGCAAAATTTGTCTTTGACGATGAAGGGAAACGCGGCGCGGCTGTTAATTCACTCATCAGCGGCGGTTGTATCGTCTCCGGCGCGTTCGTGAAAAATTCAGTTATTTTTTACGGGACCCGCATCGAAACCCACAGTGTGGTCATGGATAGTGTAGTGCTGCCGGGGGTTAACATCGGCAGAAACTGCCGCATCATCCATGCCATCATTGACAAGGGAACTCACATACCGGACAATACCATCATCGGTGAAGATCATGCCGCTGACGCCGCCCGCTTTCATATCAGCGAAGAAGGCGTCGTCCTCGTGACACCGAATATGATGGGACAGGATCTCCTGCTGGACGGCACGCCCAAGCAATGTGAGCTTGTCTGGGAAAGCCAGGCAGGGACATAAGTGGAAAAAGCTGCTCGATAACGCAAGAACAAAGAGGATATCAATATTGAACAGGCCGACCCTGGTTGTTTGTGCGGGTTCAATCTTGCAGAATGAATCCCGAAATTAATAAATTCTTCAAATATTAAGGTTCAAGCTGCATGCTTGAACCAGCCCGGGTTATCCTGATGGGCTTGTGCCGTCATCATTGAATGATTTGAGTAAAAGGTTCAGGAATCAGATGATCTGCTCAAATCCGGAGGAAATTTTTTCGAGTACCTGTTCTGATTTTTCCCGCGTGGTTTCCCGTACCGCGTAATAAATCTTGATTTTCGGTTCCGTTCCGGACGGACGGATGCAAATCCAGGCGGAATTTTCCAGCCGCAGTTTGACGGCATCACCGGCGGGTAATTCAATATCCGAAACGTTGCCGTCGGCAGCGGTGCGCTTTCGCGTCAGATAATCCTCGACATACTCCACGGCAAGGCCGCCAATCGCAGAAACGGGCTTTGCACGTAATCCGGTCATGATTTGCTTCATCCTGTCCATGCCGTCGAGCCCTTTAAAGGTGAGGTTTTTCACGCCTTCCAGATAATAGCCGTGCGTGCGGTACATGTCTTCCAGTACATCCCAAAGACCCTGTCCCCTGTTTTTGTAATGCTGTGCCGCCTTGCATAAAAGCAGCGCCGCTAAAACGCCGTCCTTATCAAGGGCGAACGTGCCGGCCAGAAATCCGTAGCTCTCTTCAAAGCCGAAGATAAATTCGGCAGCGGTCTGCTCGTTTTTGACAATGAGTTCGGAAATAAAGCGGAAGCCCGTCATCACCGTGTAAGAGGTAATTCCGTAATGCCGCGCGACAGCATCGGCCATATCGGTGGTCACAAAGGACTTGACCACATAATCCGACGGCTTGAGCAAGCCGGATGCCCGGCGCGTCTCCAGCAGATAATTGATCAGCAGACAGCCGATCTGATTGCCCGTCAGCATCGTGTAGATGCCCTCTGACCGGCGAACGGCCGCGCCCATGCGGTCGGCATCCGGATCCGTGCCGATCGCCAGATCCGCTTCAATCCGGCCCGCCAGTTCAATGGCCATCTTCATCGCTCCCGGATCTTCCGGATTGGGAGAGCTCACCGTGGGAAAAAGTCCATCCGGATTTTTCTGTTCTTCGACGACAGTGAAATTTTTAATGCCGGCTGCCGGAAAAACATTGACTGCGGCGCGCAATCCCGAACCGTGCAGCGGGGTATAGACCACCTTCAAATCACCTCCGTTTTCCGGCGGACACAGGGAAATCATGCGCTCGTAATAAATCCGGTCGATCTCCTCGCCGATTTCAATAATCAGCCCCCGGTCCACGCCATCCTGATAATCGATTCTGCGGACATCCCGAAAGGGGTCCCGTTTGCGGATACAATCCATGACCGCCCGGCTCGCCTCGGGACCGAGCTGTCCGCCGTAAGCGGCGTAGGCTTTGTATCCGTTGTATTCCCGCGGATTATGACTGGCTGTAATCACGATGCCGCCATCCGCTTTTAAATGCCGGACGGCGAAGGAGAGTTCCGGCACGCTGGTGAGTTCCCGGAAGATGAAGGCCCTGATGCCGTTGGCGGCCAGAACACGGGCGGTTTCTTCGGCGAATTCACGGGAAAACTGCCGGGAATCATAGGCGATGACGACACGCTTTTCCGACACGTCCCGGGAAAGCAGATAATCGGCCATCCCCTGTGTGGCGCGTCCGATGACATAACGGTTCATGCGCATGGTGCCGGCGCCGAGAATACCGCGCAGTCCGGCCGTTCCGAAAACCAGATCACTGATAAATCTTTCCTTGATTTGCGCGTCATCATCCCGGATGGATTCCAGTTCGCTAAGCAGGGCTTCTTCCTGAACGGATTTTTTCCAGTATTCGTATGTTTTCTGATAACTCATCTCCAGTCCTTATCGATTTTTTGCATTTTCGCAATCCAATTAAATGATGCGGCGCATTCGGGGAATTTGCCCTGCATGATAATGTCATGACTAGGCAATTTTCAACCAGACGGCGCTCAATGGTTCCAGTGTGATTTCCAGCAGGCCGTCGATGATGGTGTAATTTTTACCGGTCAACTGGCAGGTGACCGCGCCGTTAAAAACCGGTCGCAGTTTCTTCTGATGGTCCGCCGCAAAAAGCTGATTGCGGCTGAGGAAATCGAAAACCACGAGTCGGGCGGCGTTCGCGCGGTTAACCGCCACAAAAAAGACGCCGTTGTCCGCCTGGTGCCCGAGCGCATCAACCCCTCCCGTCACGTAGCGCAAAACGCCAAGGCAATCGGGATCAGGAGCAAAAAACACAACATGACCGGTCTGCATCGCGTCTGCCGCCTGACGCAGCCGCGCCAGTTGACGGTAAGCGTCTGTCAGATCATGAGGTGCTTCCTGAAAAGTCTGCCTGTTGAAGGGATCGAGGAATCCCTGCATGCCCCGTTCATCGCCGTAATAAACGCAGGGAACGCCAGGCAGGCTGAACTGAAGGGTCGCGGCCAGGCGATGCCGCTGCGCGCCTTTTTTAGTCTGGGTCGCCGTCAGGACAAACGAGGACTGCTGCTCGCGGGAAAGTTGGTGCGGATCAATGCGCGTGCTCAGGGCGGTGCGCACCCGTTCAATGTCATGCGACGAAAGCAGATTGGTGAGCGCGTAATACATCGGCCGGGGATAATTGGCGGCCTGATCCACCAGCATGCGTTTCAGATCTTCGGCATTGGCGCGGCCGTGAAAAAATCCGACAAGGGCATTGCGCAGAGGATAATTGGTCACCGAATCGAGCATCCGCCCAAGCGCGTACTGCCGCTTGGTCCCGTAACTGTATTTCGTGGTCGCGTCTTCCCAGACCTCGCCGAGCACCACCGCTTCCGGATCGGTTTCACGCGCGGCTTTGTAAATCATGGCCAGGATATCGTCCGGCAACTCGTCGGCGACATCCAGGCGGTAGCCCCGGGCGCCGGCTCTCAGCCAGTGCCGGATCACGCTGTTCTCTCCGGTAATGATGTACTGCTGCCAGGCCGGATCGTTTTCGTTGACCTCGGGCAATGAGGCAAAGCCCCACCAGCACCGGTACTGGTCGGGGTAATGTTTGAAATCATACCAGGAATAATACGGCGATTCCTTGCTGTTGGCGGCGCCGATGACATCATAGTGGCCTTCGCGGTTGAAATAAATACTGTCGGAACCGGTGTGGGAGAACACGCCGTCCAGCATGACGCGGATACCCATGCCGGCGGCCTTGCGGCAGAGCGATACAAAATCTTCGTTCGTGCCCAGTACCGGATCGATTTTAAAATAATCGGCAGTGTTGTAGCGGTGATTGGAAGCTGCTTCAAACACCGGATTGAGGTAAACCACCGTGACGCCCAGACTTTGCAGATATTCAAGGGAGTCCTCGATACCCTTCAGCGTTCCTCCAAAGTAATCACAGGGATTGTAGTGTTTTTCTCCCGGCAACGGACCGAAAAGCGGCTTTTCTTTCCACTTTTCGTGATAATGCACTTTGCGCCCTTTGGTGCGGTGGTAATCGATACCGTTTTTCGCCGTCCGGTCATCACTCCGGCGGAAGCGATCGGGAAAGATCTGATACATCACGCTTTTTTGAAACCACCGCGGCACCTGAAATCCGGGATCATAGACCGTTAATTGATACGAAGGCGGATGCTCGCTGTACACACAGCCGACGCCCGCGGTGCGGCTGCCCTGTGCGCCGTAATAACAGATCCTGCCGCCGATATTGATGGTGAAATAATACCAGTAAACCTCCGGAATTGCGGGGGCGGTGATTTCGATTTCCCAGCAGTCTTCCAATGGACGCATGGCGTACTGCTCTCGGTAGTCCTTGCGAAACAGGCACAGATAGACGCTGTTCACAGTCTCCAGACGCGCCCGGAAACGAAGTTTAACCAGCGTGCCAGCCGTTACGGCTCCGACGGGATCACGAAACAGGTCCAGCGATGAATCATGCAACAATTCATTGCGGTAATTGATCAGCATCGTTCTCTCCTTCTCCCGGTCCTCAAATCGAGTCCAATTTCCAGATGATTCTGTTGTACTCATCGATGGTGCGGTCAACGCTGAAATACCCGGCACTGGCCGTGTTCAGCACGGCCTTTTTCGTCCAGGCGGGCACGTCGGTGCAGGCGGTCAGCACATTTTCGAAAGCCGCCCGGTAGGCGTCAAAATCATGGAGCACAAAATATTTGTCCGCGCGGTCAAAATAGCCGTACAGGAGAGACTGATAGAGATCATGGAACCTGTCAGAACCACCGGTGAGCGACCCATCCATCAGGCGCGATACCGCATTGCGGATATCTGCGTTGCCGTCGAATAAATCCTTCGGATTGTAGCTGTTGTCCCTCTCCATCCGGGCTATTTCCTCGGCAAGAGCGCCGAAAATGAAGATGTTGTCTTTTCCCACTTTCTCGAATATTTCCACATTCGCGCCATCCATCGTTCCGAGGGTCACCGCGCCGTTGAGCATGAATTTCATATTGCCGGTGCCCGAAGCTTCACATCCGGCCGTGGATATCTGTTCACTGATATCCGCCGCTGGGATCAACAGTTCGGCCAGAGAAACATTGTAGTTTTCCAGAAAGATGACCTTGATGTTATCCCGGGTGCGCGGATTCGCTTCCACGAGGGAAGAAACCGTGTGAATGAGGTTGATGATATCCTTGGCGCGGCGATAAACGGGGGAAGCCTTGGCCGCGAACAGGAAGGTGACCGGACGGGGCAGCGCAAAGCTGTCATCTGCCGTAAAGCGGTTATACAAATGCAAGATATGCAGCACCTTCAACAACTGGCGTTTGTATTCGTGCAGACGTTTGGCCTGAACGTCAAAAATCGATTCCACGTTCAGTGCGATGTTCTGTTTCTTGAACACGTAATCCGCGAGACGTTTTTTATTCTGTTGTTTGACGCCGGCAAAGTCTTTCAGGAAACGCCCGTCATCGGCCAGCGGCTTCAGCCGTTCCAGTTGACGGTGGTCACGGATGAACGCGTCGCCGATATGATCGCAAATCAATTCGCACAATCGGGGATTGGCCGCCACCAGCCAGCGCCGCGGCGTAATGCCGTTGGTAATGGCCGTGAACTTCTTCGGGAACATCACATAGAAATCGCGGAATGTTCGGGTTTTCAGGATCCGGCCATGCAATTGCGAAACACCGTTGACGGCGGCGCACACCGCGAGGCACATATTGGCCATGCGGATTTCATCATACGCGATAACGGACATGTGCGATATTTTGTCCCGGTCGTCCGAAAACCGTTTCACCAGTTGCTGCCGGAATCGTTCGTGGATTTCAGAAATAATCGCGTAAACACGCGGCAACATCGATTTGAAGAGTTGTTCGGGCCAGGACTCCAGCGCCTCATGCATGACCGTGTGGTTGGTGTAATTGAAGACGCGGCTGGTGATGTCATACGCTTCGTCCCATCCCATGTTCTCTTCATCCAGCAGAATGCGCATCAGTTCGGGAATGGCCAGGGCCGGATGAATATCATTAATCTGAATGACGATTTTTTCAGGCAGCGTGCTCACGTCGCCGTAGAGTTTTTTGTGTTCCCGCACGATGCACTGCATCGTCGCGGACGCGAGGAAGTAATATTGGCGCAGACGCAGCATTCTGCCAGCGATATGGTCATCCTTGGGGTAAAGCACCTTGGAAATCGACTCGGCAATTTCCTTCTGCTGAACCATATAGACGAAGTCGCCCTTGTTAAACGCGTGGAAATCAAATCCGGCTGGATATTCCGCGCGCCACAGACGCAGCGTGGCCGGCAGCTGACTTCCATAGCCGGTGACCATCATGTCGTAAGGAACCGCCGTCACCCGTTGAAAGTTTTTATGCACAACCGTCAGGCCATCTTCCGTCCAGATTTCCTCCGCCATGCCTTCAAAGCGGACTTCCACCTGTTCCTCGCGCCGTTCGATTTCCCAGACATCGCCTTTGCACATCCAGTCATCCGGCGCTTCCGTCTGTTCGCCATCCACAATGCGCTGGCAGAACATGCCGTATTCATAACGGATACCGTATCCGGTCACGGGCAGGTTCAGCGTCGAGAGGGAATCCAGAAAACAGGCCGCCAGCCGTCCCAGACCGCCGCTGCCCAGTGCTGCTTCATTTTCCTGCTCTTCGAGCTTTTCAAAGGGATAACCGATCTCGCCCAACACCGCCTTGTAATCGTCCAGAACGCCCAGATTAATCATGTTGTTCACGAGCGCCCGTCCCATGAGGAACTCAACCGAAAGATAACAGAGTTTCTTTCGTCCTTTGGCACTGATTTCCTCGTTGCCCTTCACCCACTGTTCCAGAATCCTGTCCCGGATGCTCAGCGCCACAGCCTGGAACATTTCTTCATCCGAGGCGTTCTGCAGTGTCCGCCCGTAATGCCGTTTTAACTTCCCTTCAATGATGGTCTTGATTTCCTGAATCCTGCTTTCCGCCATTCTGTTTTCGTTTGCCGGTGGTCAAATGCCGACAGCCTCCATTGTTGTTGATTGAATTAATGATAATATTTTTTACGTCCAGATTGCATGCCTGTCAATAGGAAATCACGGAACCGGCTGCGCGCAGGTCAAGACATAAAGTTTGGCGTAAGCCAGCGAGCTTTTACGGAAGCTCCAGTCCTGCTCCATCGCGTGTTTCTGCAGCCTCTCCATCGTTTGTTTGTTGTGGTAAACGCTCAAGGCGTAACGAATCGTGTGGAGCATGTCGTGCGCGTTATAGTTGTCAAAAGAAAAACCGTTGCCTTCTCCGGTGTGCTCATTGAAGGGCCAAACCGTATCCCGGAGACCGCCCGTAGAACGGACTATCGGCAGCGTCCCGTAACGCAGTGCGATCATTTGCGCGAGGCCGCACGGTTCAAACATGGATGGCATCAGGAAAAAATCGCTGCCCGCATAGATCCGGTGCGCCAGCCCGTCGTCAAACACGGTCACGCCCTTGGCCCGGTTGCCCGTTCGGTGGGACACGCCGCGGAAAAAATGTTCGTAGTGATGTTCGCCGGTCCCGATCAGAACAAAACCGGCGCCGGCATGAATGATCTCATCAAAAACGCGCGTCACGAGGTCTATCCCTTTTTGTTTTGCCAGCCGGGTTACCATCCCGATGACGGGCGTTTCCGGACTGATTGCCAGACCCATTTCTTCAATCAGCGCTTTTTTGTTTTTTTTCTTTTCCGGAAGCGAAGACGCGTCATAGGGATGGGGAATCAGCGGATCGGCGGCGGGATTAAAAACCTTCGTGTCAATACCGTTGAGAATGCCGATGAGGTCATCCGCTCTCGTATTGAGAATGCCGTCCAGTCCTTCTCCGTAATACGGCATCCTGATTTCGCGGGCATACGTCGGGCTGACGGTGACCAGCTTGTCCGCGAAAACGATGCCGGCCTTCAGAAAATTGGCGTCACCATGAAACTCGATATAGTCCTGATGAAAATACTTGTCATCGATCCCCAGCAGGTGCGCCGCGTAACCGAAATGGAAACGTCCCTGATAACCGAGATTGTGTATCGTCAGGATCGTCTTCGCGCTGCCCTGCGGAAGCAGGCCGTACTGAATTTTCATCAGCATGGGAATGATGGCCGTATGCCAGTCGTTGACGTGGATGATTTCCGGTTCCAGACCGATGATCGGCAGCGCTTCCATGAGCGCGCGCGAAAAGAAGGCGTACTGTTCGCCTTCGAAATTGCCGCCGCAGTATATGGCGTGACCGAAGTAATGTTCATTATCGATAAAATAAACCGGAATACCATCCCAGTCGTAGAGCTCCACACCGACGTACTGCGGACGCCAGCCGATATCGACGCTGAAACTGACAACGTGCCTGACGCGGTCGCGGTACCGATCCTTGATGATCCGGTGAAACGGCAGCGCCAGACTGACCTCGCAGCCCAGATTTTTCACTTCTCTGGCGAGGGTGCCGATGACATCCGCCAACCCGCCGGTTTTGGCAAACGGCGCGCATTCCGAACCCGTCATCAGGATACGAGGCAGTGTTTTTCTGTTCGCTGCCGCGAGGATGTTTTGTAATTCTTCGTTCATATTCAAAACTATTCTTCTTCCTTGTATTGAAAATAGACAGCGGTCAAGGGCGGCAGATTGATGGCTGCCCGATAGGGATGTCCGGCAAATTCTTCCGGCAGAGCCCCAATGGCATCCGTGTTGTGACGTCCGCCGCCGCCAAACAGCGGGTCGTCACTCGAGAATACTTCCCGCAGGACGCTGTTATCCGGCAGACCGATGACAAAACCATCCACCGGTACCGGTGTAAAGTTGAAGGCACAAACAACGCCCTCCCCTCTCCGGCTGCCCCGCCGCATAAAACAAAGCGAGCTTTGCATATAGTTCTCCACATTCAGCCAGGTAAATCCGTCCCAGGTATCTTCAATTTCATAAAAGGCGGGACATCCCCTGTAAAAATGATTGAGCGCCTTCACATAGTCCCGCATCTGCCTGTGTTTTTCGTAATTCAGCAGAAACCAGTCGAGTGGTTTGTGGTAATCCCATTCAATGAACTGGCCGAATTCGCCGCCCATAAACAGCAGCTTTTTCCCGGGATGCGCGTACATAAACCCCAGCAATAAGCGCAGAGACGCGAATTTATTGTCATAGGAACCGTGCATCTTGTCCAGCAACGATTTCTTACCGTGCACCACCTCGTCGTGCGAGTAAGGCAGAATATAATTTTCAGAAAACGCGTAGCACATTGAAAAGGTTATTTTGTCGTGATGATGACGGCGGAACAGCGGGTCCATCGACATGTATTTGAGCGTGTCGTGCATGAAGCCCATGTTCCATTTAAACATGAACCCGAGACCGCCGACATAAGGCGGCTTCGTAATCAGCGGATACGCCGTGGATTCTTCCGCGATCGTGATGGTACCGGGATGCCGGGTCAGAATCACGGAATTGAGCTTCCGCATGAATTCCAGGGCGTATATATCAATATTGCCGCCCTCTTCGTTGGGCACGTACTCGCCGTGGTTGCGCGCGTAATCCAGATAAATCATCGAAGAAACGGCATCGACGCGGATGCCGTCAATGTGATAAACATCAAAGAACAGCATGGCACTGGAAATCAGAAAACTGACCACTTCCGGCCGGCCGTAATTAAAAATCAACGTGCCCCATTGCGGATGATGCCCCTGCAGCGGGTTTTCATGCTCGTACAGGCAGGTGCCGTCGAAGCCCGCCAGGCCATGATCATCGCGCGGGAAATGGGCGGGCACCCAGTCCATGATGACGCCGATGCCCTTTTGATGCATGGTATCGACAAAATACATGAAGTCCTGCGGCGTGCCGAAACGGCTGGTGACCGCGTAAAAGCCGGTCACCTGATATCCCCAGGAATCGTCCAGCGGGTATTCGGTAACGGGCATGATTTCCACGTGGGTAAACCCCATCTCCACCAGATAATCGGACAGCTCGTCGGCCACTTCCCGCAGATTCGCGAATTCGTAATCCTCGCGCTTGCGCCAGGACCCGATGTGCATTTCGTATATCGACACCGGTTTTTTCAGGATGTTTTGCTCCGGACGACATCGCAGAAAATCCGCATCGTGCCATTGATAACCGCCCAGTCCCCAGACTTTCGACGCGGTTTTCGGACGCACCTCGGCGTGAAACGCAAACGGGTCGGCCTTGAGCACCGTCCGACCGTAAAATCCTTCCATATGATACTTGTAGCAGTCGCCATCCCGCAAACCGGGAATGAAGGCGGCAAAGACACCTGTGTCCATTTTTTTCATCGGATTTTTTGTTGCGTCCCAGCCGTTGAAATCCCCGACAACACTGACCTGTCGCGCGTTGGGCGCCCACAGCAGAAAGCGGTGCATTTTGATTTCATCAAGATAATGGCAGCCGAAGGTGGCATAGGCCTGCTGCGCCTCGCCCGTATTGAACAGGTAAATTTCATCTTGATGAATATATTTCTGAAAGTCGTCCATTTTTAGAATTTCCGATGTTTCTGTTTTATGAAGACCGTCCATACAGCCAGGTCATGTGCGCCAGTTTCTGTCTTGTCGCCTCGTCAAACTGGCCGGGAGCAAGGCGCCATCGCCAGTTGCCCTGCGATGTTTGCGGCTTGTTCATGCGCGCGGACGACGGCAGGCCCAGCACATCCTGCATCGGGATGATGCACACATCGGCAACCGAACGCATCGCCAGCCGGATTAACTGCCAGTGAACGCAATGTTCATCAACGCCCCCGAGGTAATCATCCATAAAATGCCGTTCAGCCTCGCCCAGTTCTCCAAACCAGCCGATGGTCGTATCATTGTCGTGCGTACCGGTGTAAACAAGACAGTTTTTCTCATAACGATGCGGCAGGTAAATACTGCTGCCATCCGGAGCGAAAGCAAAATGAAGCACCTTCAGGCCGGGAAAACCGGTTTCCCGCAGCAGTTCAAAAACCGCCGGCGTCAGATAACCCAGGTCCTCGGCAATCAGCGGCAGCTCTCCCAGTTCTTTTTCAATGGTGCGGAAAAAATCCATTCCCGGGCCGGGAATCCATTGTCCGCCGATCGCGTTGTCGGCATCCGCGGGAATGGCGTAGTAGGCTTCAAATGCCCGGAAATGATCGATCCGCAGGTAATCAAAAAGAGCGATGTGATGAGCGATGCGCCGAAGCCACCACTGATAACCGGTTTTCCGGAGAGCCTCCCAGTCATAAAGCGGATTGCCCCAGAGCTGTCCCGTGGATGAAAAGTAGTCCGGCGGACAACCGGCGACATATCCCTGTTTATTCAGAATCTCGTGTCCCGTCCACGCATCGGCGCCGTCCGGCGCCATGTATATGGGCATATCCCCGATAATGCTTACCCCTCTGGCGTTGGCATACCTGCGCAAAGCATCCCACTGCCGGAAGAAAAGATACTGCACAAAGATGTGATAATGAATATCTTTTTCCAGACGCAAGGCGGCCTTTTTCAACGCCTCGCCGCGCCGCTGACGAAGCTCTTCCGGCCACTGATGAAAAGGCTTCATGTCCTGAGTGCTTTTCAGAGCCATGTACAGCGCGTAGTCATGGATCCAGCCGGCGTGTTTTTTGACAAACATATCCAGCTCCGCGGAAAGGCGGTGAGCACTGTATTCATAGGCCAGACGCAGAATCCGCGCTTTACAAATATATTGCGTGTAATAATCCACCGCCGACGGATCGCATCCGAAAAGATCTGCGCACTGATTCAATGCTTCCCGGGGCAGCAGGTCCTCGCTGTACAAATCGTCAAAATCAATAAAATACGGATTGCCCGCAAAGGTGCTGAAAGCCTGATAGGGCGAATCACCAAATCCGGTGGGTGAAACAGGCAGAATCTGCCAGTAGGACTGACCGCTCATCCGCAACTGATCGACAAATTCACGCGCCCCCGCCCCCAGCGTGCCGATGCCGAACCGGCCGGGCAGCGAAGATATGCTCAGCAATATGCCGCTTCCTCTTTTCATGTTTTCATCATACACGAGTTTGGTCGTTATGACTATACGATTTTCCACCGTAACCACGCCATCAGATCATGCTGTCCTTTGTTGCGCCGCTGTCAAAATATTGATTGAATTATCGGGCGTGTTTCTAGTATAAACACGCGACTATTAGAACCGGAGAATGACAGGTATTTTTATGCCTTGGTACGTTGTTCACACAAGAAGCCGTCACGAATACAAGGCCAACACGGGTTTGACGCAAAAGAATCTGACCACGTTTCTGCCGGAAATCGAATCGTGGAGCAGACGAAAAGACAGGAAAAAGAAAATATCCACGCCGCTCTTTCCCGGCTATCTTTTTGTCGAAGCGTCTTTACTGGACAATGAAACCAAATTAAAAATACTGAAAACGGCCGGTGTCGTGCGCCTGCTGGGCAAGAAGGAAAATGCCGAACCCATCCCGGTGCCGGACAGCAAAATTGAGGCTATCCGCCGCTTTGTCGGCTCGAAAGAGGAAATCATTACCCTGCAGTATCCCCAGTTGGGTGAACCGGCGCGCATTACTGACGGACCTTTTGCCGGCGTAGAAGGCATTGTTGTCAGCCGCGACGTCGAAAAGGAGCTGTTTGCGGTTTCCATCGAACTGATGCAACGATCAGTCGCCGTGAAATTAAAGGGCTACCAAATTACGAAACTTTAATTATTTATAATGTCTAGACGATCTTTCTTTTGTTAAATCAATAATTTTTTATCGTCGCTGAAAATCTGTTGACACAAGAAAAAGCTCTAAAAATCTTTCTTGACATCTTAGAATAACAGTGTTACCTTAACACCGTAATTTCATAAGAACGGGGAATCAAAATGCCAAAGGCGCCTATGACAAAAAAGGAGGTCGAAAAAATACGTGAAAAGATTCTGGATACGGCTCTGGATATCATCATTCAAGAAGGTTTCCATAGTCTGAGCGTCCGTAAGATCGCCGCCCGGTTAAACTTCACCGCCACAACCATTTACAATTATTATACCAATAAAGATGAAATCAACCTGATGATCCGCATCCGGGGATTTGAAAAACTCCATGACCTGCTGACCAAACGTTCGACGCCGTTCAAGAAAATAGAAGACCGCTTAGAGGCCATGACCTGCGCTTATGTGGAGTTCGGCCTGACAAATCCCAGCTATTACGATATCATGTTTAACCTCCACACGCCGAAATATCTCGATTATGTGGGAACGGAGATCGAACCGCTCGCCTTTCAGGAAAAACAAAACGCCCTGAAATGTCTGTCCTGCTTTGTGGATGAGATCAGCGCGTACGTTGCGGCCGACGGCGAAAAAAAAGATGCCTTCATCCTGTATCAGATTGCGAAATTCTGGTCTGACCTGCACGGCCTGGTTACGCTCAATAACAGCCGTTTGTTCCATGAAGTAATGACCGATGTCGATGATTTTATCAAAAAACGCACGGCGGATCTGATTGCAGAAATGCTGAAAATCAAGGGAAAACTGGACGCCGGAGAAATCCTTTTTTAATTTTTTTTATTGGGAGGTAAACCATGAATCACGTTCAACCTGCTCCAAAAAGCATAACCGATAAACTGGCCAACCTGTTTTTCAAATTTTTTGCCCTGAATTTCAATAACCGCTCTTCTTTAAAGAAATATTTGAAAAGCGATGACGGCTGGCTGAATTTTACGTTTGCGGTCAAAACAGAAAACGGCAGCGTCGAGCAGGCGCTGCAATTTGAAAACGGCAGGGTCAGGGTCTTGAAGGAAATGCCCGCGAAACCGGACTCGCAGCTTGTTTTTAAGGACGAGAACGCGCTGAAAGAAGCGGCCACCCAGCCCCCCAACAAGCTGATGATGGCTCTGATGGAAAACAGAATGGTTACGCAGGGCAATCTGGGCTATCTGCAATTGGTCAACTTTTATCTTTCACTGCTGCTGGGACAAATTCAGATTGCCAAACTAAAAAAAGAAACCAAAGTTGAAAACAGAAACTACGACACCGGCAAAGCGTCACGGCACAGCATTGCATCACGAAAGACCCGTCAACTCAAGGCTGAATCCGTCGATCCGGGTGTTAAATTTTTAAAAGATCCGTATCTCGCGGAATATTCGCTGGATGATTTTCCCCGGGTCAGGAATTTTCTGGATATCCATTTAAAAACAAAACCGGCCATTTGTCATGAACACGCGGAGTTGCTGACCGATTTTTATAAAAAAAACGGATTTGAAACAAACAGGGACGGCAAGCCCTGGGTTCCCGAACTGCGTCAGGCGAATGCTTTCAAATATCTGATGGAAAACAGAAAGGCCATCATCCGGGAAAATGATTTGATTGCCGGGACAAACACCACCAAGGAAATCGGCGTCATTATCTACCCGGACGCGCACGGCACCATGATGTGGGGAGAACTGATTACCGCGCCGTATCGTCCGCTGAATCCTTACGATGTCTCCGTAGAAACCATTGACGTCCTGCACAACAAGGTATTTCCTTTCTGGATCCATCGCAACTTCCGCGAATGGGTCAGAGATCACAAAGGTTATCCCCTGTGTCAGAAGCTCGATGAGCGGTTTGCCGCCTGTTTCCTGTGGAAAACCGTTGCCCTTTCCCACACGATTTTAAATTATCCGGAAGTCTTAAACCTGGGCACCAGCGGCATCATCGCCAGGATTGACAAAGAGCTGAGTACCACTCCTGAAAACGAAACGCAAAAACGCGATACGCTCGCGGCGATGAAAATCAGCCTGGAAGGAATCAATGCCTACGCGGCGAATCTCGCGCAGGAAGCGTGGCGGCTGGCGTCTGGGGAAACGCAGCCTGTCCGCAAAAACGAACTGCTGCATCTGGCCGAAATCTGCCGCAACGTACCGCAAAATCCCTGCTCAACGCTTGATGAAGCCGTTAATGCCCTGTGGATCATCTGGATCGGCGTGCACATGGAAAACACGAACGCCGGATTTTCCCTGGGAAGACTGGATCAATGGCTGCAGCCTTATTTTATCGCCGACCTGGAAAAAATCAAGGATGAAAAAGAAAGACAGGCCTACATCAAGCACGCCATAGAATTGATTGGATGTTTTTACATGCGCTGCACGGATCATCTGCCTCTGATCCCCGACATCGGCAATTATCTCTTCGGCGGCAGCTCTTCCGATCAGGCCATTACACTGGGCGGCGTGACACCGGACGGTGAAGACGCGGTCAATGACATGACGTATATTTTTCTGAAAGTCACGGAAATGCTCTCCATTCGGGATCCCAACGTCAACGCGCGCTACAACAAAAGTAAAAACAGTGACACGTACTTAAAAAGACTCTGCGAAGTCAATCTGAACACAACGGCCACTCCTTCCATCCACAATGACGAGGCGGTCATGGCGTCGCTTGCAGAATTCAATTATCCGCCGGAGCATCTGCGCGACTGGTCGGCAACCGGCTGCGTGGAACCGACGCTGTCCGGACGCCACATCGGTCACACCAACTGCATGATGTTCAATGCGGTGGCGGCGCTGGAAATGGCGCTCAACAACGGACGTCATCCCCTGATGCGCTGGGATCTGGGGCCGAAAACCGGTGTCATCCATGCCGGTGATTTCCAAGATTACGAATCTTTCTTTCAAGCTTTCGCCAGGCAGCTCCGTTTTCTGGCCGATCAAACCTGCGAATACAACAATCTCCTGGGAGAAGCTCACCAGGCCATCCGCCCGACGCCGTTTATCTCCGCGTTAATCGACGGCCCGCTGAAAAGCGGCCGGGATGTTACCAAAGGCGGCGCTGTGTATAACTCATCGGGTATCGCGTTCATCGGTCTTGCCGATATCACCGATTCGCTGATGGTGATCAAAAAACTGGTTTTTGAAGAAAAGAAGGTGTCCTTCCCTGAGCTGCTGGACGCCATCAATACCAATTTTCAAAACAATCCCTCCCTGCTCGCGCTGATCAAAAACAAGGTGGTGCTTTTCGGTTCCGGCAGTGAAGAAGCGCTGGCCACAGCCAACCGCGTGACCAAACTGGCTCACGACATTTTTATCGAACATGAAAATTACCGCGGCGGCAAATATACAACAGGCTTCTGGTCGATGTCCAACCATGTCGCTTTCGGCACGCTGACCGGCGCCCTTCCCTCGGGCAGACTGGCCGGAAAAGCCTTTACGCCCGGCCTGACTCCCGAACCACACGCGTCCAGGAGCATTCTGGACAACATCCGTGACGTCGCCAGACTGAAACCGAAGCACATGAACAACAATATCGCGTTTAACGTGAAGGTGGTGCCGGCGGCCAGTGAAACGCATCAGCAAACCGTCAACAACATTTACTCTTATGTAAAAACATACAGTGACTTGGGCGGTATGCAGATGCAGCTGAATGTTGTTTCATCCAAAACGCTACGGGACGCGATGGAGCATCCTGAAAACTACCAGAATCTGCTTGTCCGCATCTCCGGATACAATGCCTACTTTGTCACACTCAACAAAGACATGCAGATAGAGCTTATCGAAAGAGCCGAGTTTGGCATATAGTATGTTTAAATTTATTTATGACAAAGGATGAATTTAAATCTCCGCTGATTCTGGAAATCAAGGGCAACAGTCTGGACGACGGGCCGGGCATCCGGTCGGTTATTTTTTTCAAGGGCTGTCCGCTTTCCTGCGTTTGGTGCCACAATCCGGAAAGTAAAAAAGCCACCGTGGAAATAGCCTTTGACCCGAAAGTCTGCATCGACTGCGGTTCCTGCCGCGAGGTTTGCCCACAAAATGCTCTTTCCCGTGACAACCGTTTTTATATTGATCGGGGCAAATGTGACTTGTGTTTTCTGTGCGTTGAAGCCTGTCCCTCCGGCGCCCTGGACAGGGTCGGAAAAGCAATGTCCGTTGATGACATTCTGAAAAAAATCCTGCCGGACAAACCGTTTTTTGATACCTCGGGTGGCGGCGTAACCCTTTCCGGCGGGGAACCCACCCTCTTTATGGATTTCACATCTGAGCTTCTGCAATCGCTCCGGCAAAACAACATTCATACCCTCCTGGAAACCTGCGGCTACTTTGATTTCCATAAATTCATGGGAACGATTTATCCGCATCTCGACGCGATTTATTTCGATATAAAAATACTCGACAGCGGTGATCATAAAAAATACTGCGGTGTGCCCAATGAAAAAATACTGGATAATTTCACACAACTTGCCCGCATGACAAAAAATGACGGCAAGACCCTTTTGCCGCGAATACCGCTGATTCCCCATATGACCGACACGGAGAATAATATCCGGGACATCGCGTCTTTTCTAAAGAACCTTCAGATTACAGAAGCGGCTCTGCTGGCTTACAATCCTTTATGGCACGACAAAAGCGATAAAGTCGGTGTGGATGATCCATACAAGAACAATAAAGTAATGACGTCTTTTCGCGAGAATACGGTTATTGAGAGATGCAGAACCCTATTCGGTAACGCTGGAATAACCGACGTTAAAAGTTAAACAACCCCGCCGCAAGCAGCGGGGTATCCAAAAGAATTTGCGCCCCAAGGGTCGGGGAATTAGACCCACATTGATCCCGCTCGGCCTATAGTGACCTTTTGGTTATTCGTTTCTGAAATTTGGGTCTCATTAAATTTTATCAATAGCACTTTGTGGGGGAATCGTAATGACTAACGAAGAAAAAATTGCCCAGCCGGTTCTGGTCACCGGTGCCACCGGATTCATCGGCAGCAGGGTTGTCCACAAACTTCTCCAGGAGAATGTCACCGTGAAAGCACTGTTGCTTCCCGGTGAGACAATCCCGTTGGATTGGGCAGAAAAGATTGACATCACGCGCGGCAGTATCTCCGACCCGGCGGCCGTAGCCAAAGCAGTTTCCGGAGCAAAAACCGTTATTCACTTGGCGGCAGTGGTTTCAGACTGGGGCGACGAGAGAAAATACTGGGAATTCACGGTGGAGGGAAGCCGTCTTGTTTTTGAAGAGGCCATCAAAAACCATGCCCGTGTCGTTCTCGCTTCCAGCATTGTGGTTTACGGGGATAAAATTCAGAAGCAATCCTGTCCGGAAGAAACCGGCTACGGTGCCACATTCGGCCCTTACAGCCGAACCAAACAGGCGCAGGAGAAACTGGCATGGGAGTATCATCAAAACAAGGGCTTGCGCTTAAGCGTGGTTCGTCCGGCGAATGTTTACGGGCCCCGCTCCGGCCCGTGGCTTCATGACGTGGTGAATGTTTTGAAAAGCGGTGCACCCGGTCTTGTTGCCGGAGGTGAGATGAACGCTGGGCTTGTCTATGTGGATAATGTGGCTGATATTCTGATTCTGGCAGCCTCTGCCGACATCGCGATCGGCAGAGCGTACAACGCCAGCGACGCTTTGGATGTGACGTGGAGACGGTATTTCAACGACATCGCCGGAATGATCGGCGTCAAAAATCCGAAATCAATCCCTTATCCGGTAGCCGCCTTCAGTGCCGTCATGCTGGAAGCGATCTGGAAATTTTTTAACATTGAAAAAAGGCCTCCTATCACCCGTGAAGCGTTGAATCTGATCGGATCGGACAATCGTATTCCCAATGACAGAGTCCGTAAGGAATTGCAATATCATCCACGTATTTCTTATGCGGAAGGTCTGCAGCGCACCAGAGAATATTTATTAAAAGATTTTCCAAAATAATCCGAAGGAGTTTTTTATGGCTTACTTTTCAGGGAAACTCGTTTATATCACCGGCGGATCCAGCGGCATCGGACTGGAAACGGCCAAACTGCTTGCCGGGCAGGGTTGCCGCCTCGTTCTGATCGCTCGGGGAGAACCGCTTCTTGACAAGGCCTGCAAAACCATCGCGACGCAAACAGAAAAGGCTGCACAGGCCTTCAACTTCATATGCATGGACGTATCCGATAACGATGACGTCCGGCAGAAAATCGAAACCGCCGTCGAAACCTTTGGTATCCCCGACATACTGATCAACAGCGCGGGGATCGGTACCGGTGATTATTTTGAAAATATTTCTTATGAACAGTTCGATAAGGCCATGAAAATTAATGTTTACGGCACGCGAAACGTCATCAGCGCCGTTCTTCCCTACATGAAGCAGAAAGGCGGCGGACATATTGTCAACCTTGCTTCCGTAGCCGGATTAATCGGCATGTTCGGTTACACCACTTACAGCACAACCAAATACGCCATCGTCGGACTTACCGAATGCCTGCGCAGTGAACTGAAACGTTTTAATATTAAAGTGACGCTGGTTTGTCCTCCGGAAGTCAAAACGCCTTTTATTGAAGAAGAAGCGAAAACGCTTCCGCCAGAAGCAAGGGTCGTAAAAAACCTTGCCGGTTTATTGACACCGCAGCAAGCGGCAAAGGCGATTGTCCGCGGCATGAAAGGAAAGAAATTTCTTATTGTACCCGGTGTGATGGCCAAGTCTTTGCTTTTCTGGCACCGCATC
Source organism: Smithella sp. (assembly GCA_018056685.1). Lineage (GTDB taxonomy): Bacteria > Desulfobacterota > Syntrophia > Syntrophales > Smithellaceae > Smithella. Next base: position 131,494 of record JAGPFC010000006.1, on the reverse strand, counting down.
AGCAATGGCTGGCTGACCAGAACGCCTTCCGACTGGATTATAAAATTCAGTTGCCGAAGGGCATTACAAAAGTAGTTTTTTCATCTTTTGAAAATTTCATTTTGAAAAAGTTTTTTTTAATTTTATCTCCCACTAATTTCAGCATAACTTGGCCTCATTTTACTTCCTGATTAATACTTTATTAAGCAATAACAAATACTTATCATGGGGGGGTAAGATGTAAAAATAGTAATAAAATTCTTGACAAAATCTAAGTTTAGAAATATTCTAAACCCAAATTCGAGGTTGATTGCTCAATGAAAAAGCATCATCTAACAAGTCAAAGAATGGCCATCGACGAATATCTGACCGGGAATAAATCCCATCCATCCGTAGGAGAAATCTACGAAGCGGTTTCCAAGAAAACGAAAAAAATATCTTTAGCGACTGTTTACAACACACTTCAAATGATGAAGAAATATAATTTGATCCGTGAATTGCCCACTGGTGGAAAATTGAGTGCAAGATTCGATCCCGACGTAACTTTACATCATCATCTGATTTGCAGAGAATGCGGAGCCGTTGCGGATATTCAAATCGCCCGGCAAGCAGAAATTTCTGAAGAGCAAAGACAGGGATTCGACATTGATGAAATGTCTGTCATTATTTACGGAATTTGTCCTGGTTGTAAATCCAAAACAGAAAAACAGGGCACAAACATCAAACGTTAAAGCTGAAATCAAAACGTTAAGGATCTGACTTTGAAGATTACCAGGTTCATATCAGGGCAATTTTTTCAGAAAGGCTATTCGTCCAAAGCCCTTCATTCCCCGGTATCTTTGCTTGTGTGTGTTCTGGTTATCGGATTTTTTCTAACCGTCTGTGCTTCTCCCCTGCATGCCGCCTACGTGAAACGCTACACCACCATCGCCAACGGCGGCATGACCTACACGGGTAACGCGCTGGGCTTGAGCAAGGCCAGCGCTACCAATGCACCAGGCACAAACGGGTCCATCGGTACGTTCATGGCCTCAAAAAACCCGACATCACAAGACGGCAGCTATCCTATACCAACCACCAATAACTGGACACTCAACGCTTCCGCGGCGCAACTGCGCCTGCCGGCCGGAAGCACAGTCCTTTACGCCGAACTTATCTGGGGTGGCAGCTACAATTACGGCGGACAAAATGTCAGCGGTTCGCTAAACAATGCTGTCACTTTTTCCGGACCTTTTGGCAGCACCAGTGTAAGCCCATCACCAAGCACGGCTTTCACAACCGGCTCGGGTGAATATTATTACGTCCGTTCCGCCGATGTGACATCGTATGTGCAGGCGGGCGGCGCGGGGTCTTATACCGTGGGCGGCGTGCCTGGCACCGAGGGTACTTCGGAAGAAAACGCCAATGCCGCCGGTTGGACGCTGGCCGTCATTTACGGCAATCCATCACTCCCCGCCCGGAATATGACAATTTTTGTCGGGGCGGAACTGACCAGTACTGCGGTTTCCACCACCTCTTCCGTAACCGGATTCTGCACACCGGGATCCGGCACGATCAGTGCCCGCATGATGGTTTCAGCGATAGAAGGCGATTCAAACATCACCGGAGATCAGATGCAATTCGGACCGACAATCGGTACGCTGGCTGCTGTTTCCGGCACCAACAATCCTGTGAATAATTTCTTTGCTTCACAAATCAATCAGGACAGTGGCGCCCTCGACACGGCCGGGACATTTGGCACATTGAACCACACCCCCGGATCCAATAGCAGCGGGCGTCGTCAGGGCTGGGACATTACGAATGTGGATGTTTCTGCCCGGATGCAGGCCAACCAAAACACGGCCTACGCAAGAGGAACAACCACGGGTGACCGCTATACCATCTCCACCATCGGCCTGCAGATCAACGTTGGAGCGCCTATTTTCCCCACGTCTGTCTTGGCGGTGGACAAATCAACGACCTACCTTGGAGACATTCTGACCTACACGGCCACTTTGAACAACTCGGCAGGATCAGCAGACGCCCTAAATGTAATTTTTACATCCAGTCCCCCGGCCGGGACGGTCTTTGTAACAGATAGTTTTAAGATTGGCGGGATCGTTCAAACAGGTGCAAACCCGGCCAACGGTATCAACCTCGGCACGGTTGCGGCTGGGGCTTCCAAGGTGGTTTCCTATCAGGTTCAAGTGGTCTCGATACCGCTGCCACCGGCCACAGCAACCTTTCAGGGACAGGCTTCCTGGACCTATGAATATCAAAGTTGCGCCGGCTTTCCCCTCAATAACGGAACGACGACGACCAATGTTACCACATCGGGCACCGTGCGGCTGCAACCGACCAAATCGGCCAATCCACCGGGCAAGGTGTTGCCGGGCGGAACAGTGACTTACACCATCACCATACCCAATACGGGCACGGCCGATTCAAGCGGTACGACGCTGGCCGATCCGATTCCGGCAGGAACAACTTATGTTCCCAATAGTACGACCATGAACGGCGTCGCAATGCCTGATGTCGGCGGAATGATGCCCTTTGCCTCCGCACGATTGGTTAACAGTCCTAGCGGCGGCGCCGGAGTGATCAAGATTGGAGAAACGGCAACCGTTACTTTTCAGGTCACGATTAATCCGACACCACCGGAGATTATCACTAACATTGCCACCGTTGATCCCGATGGTTCCGGTCCCGCTCCGGCTATCGTGGTTCCCCTGACCAATCCCCCGGTACAGGCGGATCTCAGCGTGGCCATCACGGATGGTCTAGCCACCGCTGTTGCCGGAACACCCGTCAATTATCTAGTAACCGTAACCAACAATGGCCCGGATAGCATTATCAGTCTGGATCTGGATGTCACCCTGCCGTCAACAATTCTCAATGCGGTCTGGACGCCGTCAACCGGCATTTACGATAAAAATACGGGAGCATGGACGGGATTAAGCCTGCCCTCCGGTGCCAGCATCACGCTGAACATTGCGGGCACAATTTCACCGGCGGCAACAGGCAGCGTTACAGTCTCTGCGACGGTTGCCACCTCGCCCGGTGTACAGGATACCAACACGGGCAATAACACGGCGTCCGATATAGATACCCTGACCTATCAGGCGGATCTGGCCATCACGAAGACGGACGGGAAAACATCGGTCACACCGGGGAGCCCGATCACTTACACGATTACGGTGATCAACAACGGACCAAGTCGTGTGGACAGTTTAACCGTTATAGACACGTTGCCGGCTCTTTTGCAGAGCCCGGTCTTTACTCCGGCACAGGGTGTTTACAATGAAGCCACAGGCCTCTGGACAGGACTAAATCTCATGCCGGGACAAAGCGTCGTTCTTACACTTAAGGGAACCGTTGACGCATCCGTCAAGGGAACCTTTGTCAATACCGTAACGGTCTCGCCGCCAAGCGGCGTGACCGATCCGGTTCCCGGAAACAACACCGCCACGGATACGAACTCTTCCACACCCGAAATTACGCTGACGAAAAGCGCCGATGTAACAACAGTGACACCGGGACAGGAAGTGATCTATACGGTGTATTATCGAAATATCGGGGGTAGCGCCGCTTCGAACCTGATCATCGGTGATACCATTCCTCTGAATACAACTTATGTGGCCGGCAGTCTCAGAAGCGGCAACGCCGCTTCCACTTACGCAACGGCAACACCTTTGACGGATGCGGCGGGTGACGATGCCGGTCAATTTAGCAACCCGAGTGTTATTTTTACCATCACCACAGTCGATGCCGACAATGGCGTGCCCAATTCCGGCAGTGATGAGGGAAAAGTATATTTTAAGGTAACCATCAACTAAAAAGATTGATCAGAAATTTATAAAAAAGTTGAGGAAAGGAGGTAGTCAGAAATGAAATTTTTATTGCCGAGGAAATTCCTGATTTTCATTTTTTTCCTAACCGCTTGTTTTTTGCTCACCGGCATCGTCCACGCCCAGCAGGAAAATGCCAAACTGACGTTAAAGACAACGGCGGAAAAAGAAGTCAAGACCAAAAAGGACGGGAAGATCGAGATTAAAAGAATTCCACTGGAAAAGGCCAACCCCGGGGACATAGTGATTTATACCATCACCTATACCAACTCTGGCAAGGGACCTGTTGTGGACGCCGTCATCGTTGATCCCGTTCCGGCCGGTGTGAGCTATATTGAAAACACAGCCGAAGGAAAAGACGCTGAAATAACCTATAGCATTGACAATGGTCTTTCCTGGCACAAGCCGCCGATCACGACACTTTTCAAAAAGCCGGACGGCACCATGGGAACGAAAAATGTAACGGCGGATCAATACAAGCATATTAAATGGGCCTTAAAGAAGCCGGTACCGGCAGGCCAGTCCGGACAGGTCAGCTTTAAAGTCAAGGTAAAATAAAGCATAAGTAAAGATGGATAAAGGTTTCGTAGTAAGATGAATTTAATCAAGAACAAAAAATTTAAGGAGGTAAAAAAATCATGCGGAAACTATTTTTAACCCTTGCCGTACTGCTGTTTCTGGCAGTGGTTACGGCGCCGCCGGCTATGGCGGCAGGAACGACAGCCGGTACTGTCATTTCCAACCAGGCGTACGGTGACTACAAGGACGCCAATGGAAATGCGATGACCCGTGTATTTTCCAACACAGTATCCATGACAGTCACCCAGGTGTATGCTGTCAGCATCGTTCCGCCGACAATCACATCGGCAGCCAAGAATGGCGATGTCATCTACTTCCTTTGCCAGTTGTTTAACAATGGCAACGGTCCCGACACGCAGACTTTCACCTATGCCACATCAGGTGACTGGACACCAACATCGGTTCGAATGTTTTATGATGTCAACAATGACCACCTGTACAATGCGGGAGATATTCTGCTCACGGAAACATCACCGGGGTCGAAAACCTACAAGACGGTTGATGGAGCTGGTAATCCTGTTTTGATTCAACCGGATGACGACTACGATGTCATCATTGAAGTGACCGTACCAGATTCAGCTACGGCTCCCAACGGATCGAGTGACGTGATCACAGTTGTAACGACATCCGACGGTTCCGTAGGTTCTCCCGGAGGCACCAAGACGGCAACAGGAACCTACACAACGACCGTCCTGGCAGCCGTCATTTCAGCGGCCAAGACCCATACCCCTGTGGGTAATCCGACCTATCTTAAGCCGGGTGATGTCATTACTTATACTATTACACTGACCAATAGCGGTTCCACCGATGGCACCGGCGTAACCATAATAGACCCACTGCCGGCAAGTGTTACCTACAAACCCGGAACCATACGTGTCAATGTCAACGGAGCAGGCTGGGTAAATATGACAGACGCTGACGATACCGATGCCGCCAGATATAATGCGGGTTTGAAACAGATCATTGCTCCTGATGGAGATGCTCTGACCATCCCTCACGGACAAACCTGGGCCATCGAGTTTCAGGCGACACTCAACGAGGGCACCCCGTCGGGCAGCGCCGTTGTCAATCAGGCAAACGTGTCCTACACGTCCGGTACCAGCACTATTTCAGCACAGACCAACGGAGATACCTGTCTGGTCTCCACAGCAGCTACGATCGATTTGAATTCCACAGCCGCACCTCAGACGGTTAACCCAAGTGATCAGGTGGTCTATCCCTTCACGGCAACAAACAACGGTAACGCCGACGACGTGATCAACATCACCGGCATCACCTCGACTCAGGGATGGACATGGAAGATCTGGGTAGATTCCAACGGTGACGGCATTCCCGGCAATGATGGAGATTATCTGCTGACCGACACCAATGGTGACGGCATCATTGACACCAATACTCTGGCCTTGAACGGCGGGTCAATCCACCTGCTGGCTGTAGCGACAGTTCCTCCGGGAACAGCGAATGGAACAACGGACACGGTAACAATTTCCGCTGCTTCCGTCAACGATCCGACGAAAACTGATTCGTTGTCTTTTACAACAACGGTCAAGGCTCCGATCCTTTCCATGACCAAGGCCATCATCGCTGTTGAGCCCCCGGGAGGAGGAGCGCTCTGCACGGCGACCAATCCGGTTAACGGTTCTCCATGTGTGATTGTTCCCGGATCGGTCATTACCTATCAGGTCACGACCACCAATTCCGGTAACGGAAATGCAACCGTCGTCGTGCTCACGGACATTGTGCCCAATTTCACAACCTATAAGGCAGGCACGATTAGAACCGGTTCAAGCGTGGCCACGCTGACGGGGCGAACCGACGCAACGGATGGTGACGGGGCAGAATTCAACTCAGGCAGCAACGCTATCGTCGTACCGGATGGCAGCGCCTTGACCCTTGGTCCTTCCGGAACATGGGTCTTTGAGTTCCAGGTCACGGTCAATTAACGATCGTGATGATTTTAAGAGGTTGAGGTTTCCCGCATGATTAGATTTCTGCGACATAAAGCAGAAATGGCGTGTCCGTGGGGACGGATGTTCGCAATGGCTCTGGCTGTCATGATTTCATTATGGACAGCGGGCGCTGTTGCGCTTAGCCCGCCCCCGGGCACGCCCATAATCAATACGGCCACCGCCACATACCGTGATGTCAACGGAGGTGGTGACGCTTTAGGAAATGCCCTGTCCTCAACCAGCAACTCGGTTTCCTTCAACCTTTCCGGAGCGCCTTTGCTGAAGGTGACGGCTGTCGCCGGTCCGAATCCCGTTGCTCCCGGGCAAACACTGACTTATACGATTACGATTGAAAATACCGGGAATATTACGGCAACGTCCGTCACGGCCAATGCTTTATTATCAGCTCATCTGCAATTTTTAGGCGCTTCCAACGGTGGTGTATCATCACCTCCTGCCGTCAACTGGAATCTGGGTGACATTCTCTCCGGGGGCAGCTTGACCCTGACCGTCACCACGACACCGGTGGGGGGCACGCCGGCGGGCACAGTGCTTCCTTTTTCCGCCAGCGCTGTTTCCACGAATGGGGCCAGCGACTCGGCATCGCTCACAACGAGTGTCGGCTCGGCGCCGAACCTGGTCATTGTGGATACGGCTTCGGTCACCAGCACAACGCCGGCAGGCGTTATTGAATACACGATCAGCTACAGTAACATCGGCAATATTGCCGCAGACAATGTTGTGATCAGCAATGAACTTCCCCTGGAAACGGCTCTGGTTATCGGGTCTATTACCGGAGGGGGAAGCATTACAGGTCGCACCATCACATGGCCGCTGGGCACGGTTCAACCGGGCACGTCCGGTACGGTCAAGTTCAGCGTAACGGTTTCTCCCATCGCGGCCAACGGAGATATCATCAGAAATATTTCTTCTATTATCAGCGTTCAAACGGTACCGGTACTTTCCAATGAACTGCTGATTCCGGTGGTCGTTGAGGCATTGACCACGCCAACAGCAACAAAGAATTTCACTCCCGCAACGATCGCGACGAACGGGACGTCGGATATGACCATCACACTGACCAATCCCAATGCGACAGCCATCACCGGAGTGGCTTTTACGGATAATTATCCTTCCGCTAACATGAAGAATACCGCGGCGGCGCCGACAACCAATACCTGCGGCGGTACGGTCACCATGACGGCAGGCGGCAGTTCACTGATCCTGAGCGGAGGTGTCATTCCGGCTGCGGGTAGCTGCTCCATTGTGACGCCGGTCACGGCAACGGCAGCAGGCATCTACGCCAACAGCACAGGGCCCATTGCCACAACCAATGCGGGAACTGTCGCGGCAGCAGCAGGCACACTGACGGTGTTCACCTCACCGACGGCGACCAAGGGGTTCAATCCGGGCACCATCAATGTCAACGATGTCTCGATCATGACCATTACGTTGAGCAATCCCAACACGACAACGATCACCGGAGTGGCTTTTTCGGATGCCTACCCTGCAAACATGATCAACACCGCTTCGGCCCTGGGCAGTGCCACAAACACCTGCGGCGGCACATTAACGCTGACCAACGGCGGAAACGCCCTGACGCTTGCGGGAGGAACAATCCCGGTATCCGGTAGCTGTGCCATAACCGTACCGGTCACGGCAACGGCAGCAGGAACCTACACAAACAATACCGGCGTCATTTCCACCGACAATGCCGGTTCTCTCGCCTCCGCCTCCGCTTCGCTTCAAGTCAACCTGCCGGCTAACGCATCCTTGCAGTTTACAAAGAGCGCGCAGCAGGGCAAAGTCGCCCCCGGCGCACAGGTCGTCTATACTTTTACCGTAACCAACAACGGCGCAGTCAAGGTTACAGGAATCGTCATGGAGGATCCGCTTCCGGCCGGAATGACCTTTGTCAGCACCGACGTCGCTTCAACCTTTAACGCGGGCACGGTAAGATGGATGATAGGGGATCTGTTACCCGGAGCAACAAGAACCGTTCATCTGACCGCCGCCGTCAATGCAACAGGAACTGCGGGCAAGGATATTACCAATACGGCTTCGGTTACATCGGTGGAAGCCGGGGGGAAAACCGCCTCAGCTACGGTTCCGGTCGGCACACCGCTGTTGGCGATTCAAAAAATTGTAACAACCCCCGTCGCTCGACCGGGAAATCCGCTGGCATTTGCCATTGAAATTAAAAATGCCGGTGAGGTGTCCGTATCCAATATCATGATTCGTGACGCCCTGCCCACGGGAATCAGCTTTGTAAGTGCTGATAACGGCGGCACGGGACAAAATAACCTGGTCAACTGGTCGGTAGCCTCCCTTGAACCGGGTGCGATCGTTACCGTTCATCTGAATGCCAAGGTGGACATTGATTTCAGTGGCACGGCTGTTTCCAATACGGCTTCTGTCACCGCCACTGCCGTAAGCGAGCTGTCCTCCACAGTGACCAAGATGATCACGCCCCGAACCCCGGGAGAAGTGGGATTCTTCGATGCCAACTGGCAGCCGGCCTACGGCTACATGAGCGGCGATAAAATCAACATTCAGGTTAAAGACGCGGATCAGAATCTTGATCCCGGTGTCATTGACAAAGTGACGGTGGTTCTCACAAATCCCGCCACCGGTGATTCAGAAACCATTATCCTGTTGGAAACGGGACCGGATACGGGAATCTTCCGCACCAGCATACCCAGCACGCTGGAAGCCTCGACCGGTTCAGACGGCAAACTGACCGTTGAACCGAATTCCCGCATAGAGGTTACCTATACCGATAATCTGGATGCCGCTCCCGTCCATGTGGCAATGGCACTGATTGATCCATCAGGTATTGTCTTTAATTCGATAAACGGGAATCCGGTTTCCGGCGCCATTGTGACCTTGAGAAACTGGAACCATGAAACAGGCACCTGCGATTTGGAAAGCTGGCCTTCTTTGCCGCCCGGACAGGTCAATCCGGCTGAAGCGACAGGCGATGACGGAAGGTTTGCCTTTCCGCTCGTTCCGGCCGGAGATTACTGTTTTCAAACGGCGCCGCCCGCCGGTTACACCTTCCCGTCCGTTGTGCCCGATCCGGATCTTCCGGAAGGATTCACCATCGGTGACGGCTCCCGCGGCGGAAAATTCTCCTTGCGGATCGGTGATCCGGCTCTCATCAGTGATGTGCCGGTTGATCCGCCACCGGGACGTTTGACGATTACGAAGACGGCCAATAAAACCACGGCCTCCATCGGTGATATCATTATTTATACGCTGACCGTAACCACCAATGGCGAGGCACCTGTCAAGAGTATTGTGGTAACAGACATCATGCCTCACGGCATTACGTACATCAGGAAATCGTCTCAATTTGATGAAAAGGATACAGAAGATCCTGAGGCCAAGGGCAAGCGTACACTGGCCTGGAAAGTGGCTGACCTGGGTGCGAACTCCTCCTTCACGATCAACTATCGTGCGGTTGTAGGACCGGATACGCAAACCGGAGAAGCAATCAACTACGTATCGGCGTCAGGGATAAGCCTCGGCAAGACGGTTGTATCCAATAAGGCATCCTTCAAGATCAAGATCACGGAAGGTGTGTTCACCACCAGGGGCACGATTATCGGGCGTGTGTTCATTGATCGGGATGGAAACGGTGCAGTTCAAAAAGATTCCGGAATCGGCAACGTGGCGCTTTATCTTGAAGACGGAACACGGGTGATCACCGACAAAGCCGGCAAGTTCTCCATTTCCGGAATCCCTGCCGGGACGCATGTGCTGCGTCTGGATGAAACCAGTCTCCCGAAGAATCTTATCCCCAAACCGGGCACCAACCGGTTTATGCGCAGCGGCACTTCCCAGTTTGTGGATATGACGCCTGGCGGTCTGTTCAAAGCCAACTTCGCTCTGGACAAGAAAGAGGAAGAAATAAAACCGCAAGAAGTTCAAAAGAAATCCGAGCCGGCAGCAGAAAACAATCTGCCGGCGAAAGAAAATAAAGAACAAGCGCCGCCCGTAACTGAAAAGCAGGAACAGGCGATCCAAGATGGACCGTCAAGCGAAAATACCCCGGTGAAGACACCGGCTGAGCAGAAAAACGACAACAATACATCGGTCAATGTTACCGATGAAGTCGCCGCCTCTTCGAACACTGCAAATTTGGCAGAAACCTTCTTTGCCGACAGTGAAGTTTCGTATGAAGGTTCGGATGCGCCTTCGTCGTCACAACCGGAAATAAAAGGTGAAGAACAGCAGGCTTCAAACGCAGCGGACAATACCCAAACAGCAAGGGACGCTGCCGGCATGATGGGCAGCTCTGCGCAGGAAAAACAACTGTCTGAACAGATATTGCTGATGACACCGGAACTGGAATTTTTGAAGCCTCTGGATCAATCCTCAACCACGCGCGACAGCATTCGCGTTCTGGTCAAATTCCCGATGGACACCGTCCTGAAATTGACGGTCAACGGTGACGAAGTCAGTGATGACCATGTAGGAACAAAGGCAACAAACAAGAAGGGAAAAGTAGAAGTTTATGAATTTATTGACATCAAACTGAAACGCGGTGAAGAAAACCTGATTAAGGCCGTTGTAAAAGATTTATTCGGCATTGTTCGGGCGGAAAAACAAATCCGTGTGTCGGTATCGGGGCAACCGCAGCGTCTGGCCGTTAAGCCCGACCGCAAGGAAGCGATGGCAGACGGTGAATCCCGGATCAATGTCACGGTTTCCGTAGAAGACAATAAAGGTCAGGCGGTAGCCGATTTCCCGACGGTTTCCGTTGGCGTTTCATCCGGCGAAATTCTGGAAAAGGATGCCGACCCGGCAAACGACGGTCACCAGATTCTTTGTCAAAAAGGCATTGCTCATTTCACCATCATCGCTCCGCGGGAAACCGGAGAAGCCAAAATTTATGCTCAGGCCAGTGAATTGAAGGCTGAAGCGGACATCTATTTTGTGCCCAATCAAAGACCCCTGTTCCTGGTCGGCCTCGGAGAAATTGTTCTCGGACACGGTCGTTCATCCGGTGATTTAAGATACCTGAAAGATAGAACCTTCTTTGACGAAGGAACGTATCTGGACGGACGGGGCGCTTTCTTTATGAAGGGCAACATTTATAAAGACTTTGTTCTGACTGCCGCTTATGATTCCAACAAGCAACACACGGATGAACTTTTCCGCGAATCGGATACCCGCCTGGATTCGGAAGACAAGTACCCGGCTTACGGCGATGAAAGCAAAACAGGATACGAAGCCCTGTCCCGTGAAAATCTGTATGTCAAACTGGAGAAGAATAAATCTTACCTGCTGTATGGCGATTACCGCACCGATCTGACGGAAACCAAATTAAGCGCTTATTCGCGATCCTTCAACGGGCTGAAGGTCGAAGTCAATACGGATCAATTCAAGCTGCGTTCGTTCGGCACGCATACGGATCAGAGCCAGGTTGTCGATACCATTCCCGGCAAAGGAATTTCCGGATTATACTATTTAAACAGTAATCAGATTATTGACGGTTCGGAACGCATCGTTGTTGAAACACGCGATCGCCTGCAACCTGACCGCATCATCCATAAAGCACCTCAGTCAAGAGGGTCGGACTACGAAATCGATTACGGTCTGGGAACCCTTCTGTTTAAAGAACCGATCCCCAGTCATGACGCTGATGGCAATCCGCTTTATATTGTTGCCACCTATGAAGGCATTGGCGAAGGCGATAAGTATTTCATCTATGGCGGTCGCGGCGCTTATAAACCCAATAAAATGCTGGAGATCGGCGCAACCGGTATTGTCGAGGAAAACGCCATAAAAAACTCGCATCTGATGGGAACAGATTTAACGCTTCATCTGCCGCTCAAGACGACGCTCAAGGCGGAATATGCCAATACCCGTGGATTGTTTGATATCAACAGTGACTTTGTTTCTAAAACCGGTGAAGGCTGGTTTGTCGATGTAAAGAGTCGTCCGCTGGATAAACTATCTCTTAACGGTTATTATCAGACATTAAGCGATTACTTTGGAAATCCTTCGGCCACCGACGCGGTGCGCGGCACGGAAAAATGGGGTCTGGATGCCGCTTATGAAATCCAGCCCGGTCTTACCTTGAAGGTAAAATATCTGGACGAAGATGACAGGATTAATAATACATCGCGTACTTTGGCTTCCGCGGACGTTACCAAGAAATTCAAGAAAACAACCATCGGTCTCGAAGTATCTCATGAGGAGTCTGACAATCTGACCAAAACACCGGCCCAGACCCCCTATACACCGGGTGGACTGCTCAACGGAGTCCCCTTCCTCAATTCGTATGAGACACCGGATAAGGCGACGTACATCAAACTGGCATTGGAAAGAGAAATTCTGCCTAACCTGTCTCTGTCCCTCAGCCATAAACAGGATGTGGGTGAAGATGCATTATCCCTGACTCAGGGCGGACTCAATTACAAGTTTAATCAGCAAACCCGCTTATACGTCAGGGAAGAATATGCAAAATATCAGGACAGCAAGCAGACCAGAACCCTGATCGGCGCTGAATCTGAGATTCTGAAGAACACAACCGTGTTTAACGAATACCGTCTGGCAGATAGCTCCGCGGGGTCGCGTAATCAGCAGGTAGTGGGTTTAAAAAATAAATACCATATTGCGGATGGTGTAACGGCCAATCTCACCGCCGAGTACCTGAGCACGTTAAGCGGTGAAAAAAACGAGAATGAACCGGATGCTTATGCAGTGTCTGCAGGTGTGGAATATTTACCCAAAAAAGATGTGAAATTGACCGGCAGGGCCGAACATCGCCACGAAATGACCGATGACGGTAAAGACTCCTATCTGGCGGAAATGGCCATGGCTTACAAGATCAATCCCGATTATACCCTGCTTTTAAGAGAAAGATATTTCCTGGAACAGGGCGGGGTTTCGGCAGAAGACCATACGTCCCGTTTGATGGCGGGGATTGCCTACCGGCCTCTGGACAACGACAGATTTAATGCTTTGAGTAAAATCGAATATAAATACAGCAAACAGTCGTCTGCGAAGCCCAGCAACACGACCAATGCTTTTATTATATCCACGGAAGGTCTGTATCAGATTAACCAGGATTTACAGTTCATGGGTAAATATGCCGGTAAACTGGAGAAGGATGACTGTTTCTCGTCCTATACCGACCTGTACGCGGCCAGAATAATTTATGATTTGAACGACCGGTTCGATATTGGAGCGGAATACCGCTTACTGACTTCCCATTTGACCGATACTCGTCTGCATGGCGGTTCCATCGAACTCGGCTACCGCCTGATCGATCAGTTGTGGTTGTCTGCAGGTTACTCTTTCGACCGTTTCGATCAAGACCTGGCCGGAGATAGTTACAACGGAGACGGACCGTATCTGAAATTGCGTTTCAAGTTTGATGAAAAAACACTGCGAAAATAACTTTGTTGATTGGCTCCTGCAATTCGAGCCCAACAAGAAAAAATCATTCAGCGGCCAAAGAGCACCTCGCCCGTATCGGTAAAAAGCTTTTCCGGCCAGTTTAAAATGCGTTTGAACATCTCCAGCGTTCCTTTAGCGATGGACTTAGCCGGTATGGGGCTGACATTGGGATTATCCCAGGTTCCGTCAACCTTGAAATCAACCGTAATCAGATTCCCTTTTTCGTCCGTAATCAGCCAGCCGGCGATGGGAATCTTTGCCGCGATGCGATCGATGGTCTGCAGGGGATGTACACCGGCAATATAATCAACCCTCTTCTTCAAAAAATCAATTTTACCGGCGATCGATATTTTCATGGCATCGCTGTCAATGAAAAAATCTTCGGACGAGATGACGCCTTTTTTCAAAGACGTATGCGCGGTGATCTGATTATAAGGCATGCCATCCTTGGCCATATCCGGCAGTTGCAGCTTGAATAACTGATAAATATTGAGCAGGGAGAATATCTTGGACAGGACGGAAAATTTTTTTAATACCCCTTTTTCCGCTTTGAAATGCACGGTTCCCGCCAGTGTTTTTTTGAAATCATCCGCGCTGCGACCTGCAGCGGTGATGTCACTTTTCAGTGATAGTTTGCCGGTCAACATCCTGCCTCCCAAATCGAGATACCGCTGGAGTTTATCCAGTGAAATTTTTTCCACCGCCATATTGGCCGCGTAATGATTCTGACCATCCGGCTTGATGTCTATCTTGCCCTTTGCCTTGATTTTTCCGTCAAAAAAATCCGCTTCCAGTTGTTCAACATCAACGACATTTTGCGCGTATTTCAGTCCGGTACGGAGATTTTTGAAATCAACGCCGTTGAATTTTCCGGCATCCGCCAGCACACTGGCATCGACCTGCCAATCGACAGACGCAGCATCTTTTTGTTTTTCATAATCCAGCGCCAGCAGGCGGGCAATATCATCGTAATTTATGTAAGGAGAGATCAGCGACAGCGTGATTTTCGGCCGGTCCCAATCGCTGGCAGTTCCGGAAAGATTGAATTTTGATTCTCCCAGACCGAAAGACAGCTTTTCCACACTGATCATTTCATCGGCGACGGCGATTTTGCCCTCCACGCTGGTGACGTTCACGGCACCTTCCGGGCTGATCAATCCTAAATCGGCGGTTCGCAGCAAATCTGAACTGAATTGACAGTTGAGTTTCAGATCATGAAAATCATCAATGCTGAGCCTGCCTTCGACAGCGCTTTCTCCGATTTGAACTTTTAACGGCGACGTTTCCATTTTGTTGCCGTCGAAAACGACCTTCCCTGTCAAGCCTTTGATTGTTTTGACGGCAAACGGAAGGTTCAGAGAGACATCGTCGAGCGCAATATTTCCACGCCAATGCATGGACGCGGGATCGTTCAGATCGCCCTTTCCGGCAAAATCAAGCGAACAGTTGCCTGCGGGATGGTAATCCCGTAACACCGGGAGAATGGACGTTGCCCTTTGAATATTAAAAGACCCGGACTTAACCTGCACAGATACGGGAATGCCCCCGGCGTATCGAAACATAGCCGATCCGGATATATGGGCAGGCGGTAAATCATAATGAAATGAAGAGAAATTCACGGCATCATCATTCAAAATGATTTCCGCTTTAAAATTGTTGTTTCTTTTTGCCGGCTTTTCCATAACGTCAGGATAAGCGTATGCGGCATCGGTTAAATTCCAGTTGGCGCTGATCCGGTATTGGTCTGTCGGACCTTTGCCGGAAAGATGAAGAGAAGAAGGGCCTTTAAAATGAAGAGCTCTGAATTTTTCCTTTCCGATGAGCCACAAAATTTCCTCACGTTCCGGCTGCATGTCCATCTCGGCGGTATAGATATTCGGCGTTGGCAGCGCGTAATCGGAAATGTAACCATCCAGTGTGCAGGGTGACGCACCAAAAATCCCTTTCATTTTTTTCAGCGCAAACACCCTGTTTTTCATTTCCATGATGCCGCTGATATTGTGAAAAACCGGTGCTTTGTGATGCGCCTCGAAAACGCCTTTGTTCACTTCCGCCCGGACGTACACGACGGAGGCACTTTCTTTTTTGCTCATATCGGCCAACTGGTTTTTCCGCCCGTTGAATCTTCCTTCCACCAGCCGAAAGTGACCGTCTTTAACATGCGTCTCGATATAGTTTCCCACATCCCGATGAATAATTTTCCACGGAATATAAGACCGGACATCTTTCAGAGCAAAAACCGAGGTGACGGCATCTGCCTTAAACAGGGGGTCCTGCGTATCCATGCCCTGAATGGCAAAGTTGCCCTTTGCCTCAAAACGATCAACCGTCAAACGGGCAATATCCAGTTTCAGATTGCCGGCAGACCAATTGATGGCGTAATCAACGAAAACTTTCCGGGGCCGGAGATGACTTCGAAAAACCTCCGGATACACAATGACGGCATCCTGTAAGGTCACAACACCTTGTGATTCAAAATCAGATAATTTTCCCGCGACTTTTATCCGCGCAGCCAGCTTTCCGTCTAATTGCGTCAGAGGGGTATAATGCTTCCAATAGGCATTATAATGTTTCAAATCCATTCCCTGGAGATCAAAAGAGACGTCTATCACACTGTCAGAAAACGGTTTCCCCTCCTGGGCAGCCTGATAACTGCCGTCCAGGCGGATGCCGGCCTTATTCCTGTTCTCAACGAGAGAAGCATTCAAACGGAAACGGGACGTATCTCTCCCGAAAAGGAAATCTACGATGCCATGAACATCCTCCAGGGAGGTGAGCAAACCCTGCTCGTTCACCGACTGATCAAGAAAGCTCACGAATCCTTTGTTGATGATTAACTTTTTAAATTCAATACCGGTCTTTTCCTTTTCTTTTTCCAGTAAATCGGCAATATTCAGTACCCCCTGCCGGTCACGTTTCAATAGCAGACGGGGCTCATCCAGAACAGCCTCTTTAAAAATAACGTTATTGACCAGAAGGGGAAGGATTTTCACCCGGAAAAAAGCCTTTTGGGCGCTCGCGAAAACAGCCGAACGGTCCTTTTCCGTGATGATGATGTTGCTGAATTGCAAATCAAGCCCGTCACGAAAAGAAAGGTTCGCTTTTCCGCTTTCGAATTGAATATCACGATTGATTTTTTCCGCCGCGATCTTTGTAATGGTTTCACGGAATGTCTCCAGATTGGATAGTCTGTGAGCAACGTAAAACCAGGCAGACGCAAAAAGACAAACGACGGCAATCGCAGATAAAAGAATCATGATATGGGTACGTTTTAGAATAGCCAAATTCATTCGCCTTTAGGAAATTGTTGATTCTTTTGTACATCAACGCCTTATCGCTGTCAATTTCAAGATTGCTGTTTAAATATTCTTATCCGATGACGTCGATGATTAAAACGACACCTGACGCCCGCTGGCAACTTCTCTACAAGGCAGACGATTATCATTTTGCTCATTTCGTCAATGACAGGATCAAATATTATTATTTTATTGACAGAAAAGGCCGATGTTTCTATAGTTCACAAAACTTAGACCATTATTATTCCCAACCAATATATCGAGGAGGAAGATTCTATGAAAAAGAGCTGTTTGTCACCAGGGATAATCTTATTAATTCTTTTGGTTGGCTCTCTGTTCTATGCCGGCTGCGGCAGCAGTGGGGGAGGGTCACATTCCTCTATTCATTCCACGGTCAGGGTTCAGTTGGCGCTGGAAGGTTCAGACGTTGCTTACCCCGTCGACGGAATGACTGTTTCCATTCAGAAGTCCGGAGATAAAGTATTAACCGGCGTCACCGATGCAAACGGTATCGCCGTCATACCCGTCAATAAAACCGGTCATTATCAGGTCAAAAAGGTAGAAGGTGTTGACGCGACCGCGCTTGCCGAAGGCAGTGAGGCCGGCAGAGAATTTCAGAAATCCAATCCGCTGACCGATCCCTACCCCAATCTGGTCCATGCATATGACGGCACCAATCCTTCTGTGAGTGTGGACGCATCAGGAGCGGACTATACGGTCCGTGCCACCGTCCCGGTCATTCATAAAGTAATCGTTTTAAAAACAGGAAGTGTTACGTCCGGTGACTCCGGTTCCGCTTACATTTTTGCCGGAACTAATGCCTTCGCCGGAAGGATTATGATATCCAATCTCAATTGCAACGACAGCGACGCCATTCTTAAAATCATCAGTGATGATACCGACACAAAACTTAATCTGTATATTAATGCATCCGGTGCAACGCCAGCGCTCACCGGCGGTCGTTTTTATGTCGGAGAATCATACACCACGCTTAATCCCCTCGGCAGTTACACACAAACGGGACCGATTTATTTTGAAGCGCCGGGAACGGATGGGGGTGACTGGGCACTCGGTTGTAATTTGAGCGCTACAGAACTGAAAACAAGGGGAACCACCGCCCAGAATTTCCATCTTTTTCCCGGTGGGTTTGTTCATTCGATCATGCAGTTATGGACCAGAAGTCTGGAATCCTCGGGACATCAATACCGTTTTGATTACCGTATTTTTCAGTTTGAGCCGTTATGACAAAACTCATGAGCT
This sequence comes from Smithella sp., assembly GCA_018056685.1. Lineage (GTDB taxonomy): Bacteria > Desulfobacterota > Syntrophia > Syntrophales > Smithellaceae > Smithella. The sequence goes on along the minus strand of JAGPFC010000006.1, from coordinate 113,191 downwards.
CTTTTATGGACAACATGATGCTTAGAAGGAGTTTTATCGGGAATTTAACGCAAGGATAGCACCTTAAAGTAGAAAATATGAGAACACAAAAGGAGAAATATGCGGATGAAGAAAGGGATCATGATTTTGATGGCATTGTTTTACAGCTTTTTTTACTGTAACATGCTTTTTGCTGACACCACACCCGAAACATTCATCTTTACCGACCAGACACGCGTGGCCGTGAGCACAGTGGTTACTTCCAACGCCATTACTGTAACCGGCATTGATACGGCAGCTCCCGTTTCCATTACAGGCGGGGCCTACTCCATCAATGGGGGTGACTACACAACCGCAAATGGAACAGTCAATAATGGGGATACGGTAAACGTGAGGCAAACTTCATCAGAAAACTTCGCGACAAAAACAGATACAACACTCACCATCGGAGGTGTCTCCGACACCTTCAGTGTCACCACGGTGATGTTCTCCTTCACGGATCAGACCAATGTAGAATTAAATACGACCATCACATCGAATGCAATCACCGTATCCTGTACTGCTGAACCGGGACAATGCACAGCCGTATCGATTTCTATCATCGGCGGGACCTACTCCATTAACGGTGGAGATTACACCAGTAATCATGGCTTGGTGGATAACGGGGATATCGTAACAGTCCGGCAAACCTCATCGGCGAGCTATTTCACGAAAACGGATGCAACACTAACGATTGGCGGTTTTTCCGACACATTCAGCGTCACCACCAAGCCGGACACCCCGCCGGATCCGTTCACCTTTACCGATCAAACGCATGCAGCGTTGAACACGACCTATACGTCCAACACGATCACCGTATCCGGGATACATGCGGCTGCTCCGGTCTCCATCACCGGCGGCACCTATTCCATCAACGACGGTGATTACACCAGTGAGGACGGCGAAGTGAATAACGGCGATACAGTAACGGTTCGGGTGGTCTCCTCCGGTGATTTCGAAACGACAACGGATGCCACGTTGACCATTGCCGGCGTATCCGATACCTTCAGCGTAACCACGCGGTATGTGCATGAAAGCGTTGATGACGGCCCGTGTTTTATTGCCACGGCGGCGTTCGGATCGCCGCTGGCCGGCCAGGTGAAAATTCTGCGTCAATTCCGCGACCGGTATTTATTGACCCATGCCCGGGGGCGACAGTTTGTCGTCTGGTATTATCAAAATGGCCCCCTTGCCGCAAAATACATTCAGGACAAACCTCTGTTAAAAATCGCGGTACAGTTGGCACTGTACCCTTTAATCGGTTTTGCGGCATTGCTGATTTCCGGCTGCCTGCCATTCGTCATGATCGGGATTCTTCTCTCATCACTTCTTTTTTTACGGTTCCGTCCGGAAAAGTTGAGAACGCGATAACTCAAAAAAAACTGAATATAAAATGACAGCCCCGCATTTTATTCCTTTGCGGGGCTGGTTTATTTTCAGCCTCTCTTCTATGATATTTTGATTATCTGTTGCGCGATTCGATACGCACCAGATAACCCTGGGAAACCGGCGGCATTTCGGCCGCGTTGGCTTCATCCGTGTCGATATGCATTTCCAGTTTATAGTTTGGCTTGACGCGGACCAGAACGTCGCCGAAAATAAGCTCACGCTCTCCTTCAATGCTCACCATGACGATGTCTTTGTCCTTCACGCCGTAATTTTCGGCGTCTTCCGGTGTCATGTGGATATGCCGCATCGCGCATATGACACCTTCCGGAAGTTCGACACGCCCGGCAGGTCCCTCCAGAATAATTCCGGGAGAACCCTCTAGGTCTCCCGATTCGCGGATGGGCGCGTTGATACCCAGTTGAAATTCTTCGGTACGCGATATTTCCACCTGCGTTCTGGCTCGTTCCGGTCCGATGATTCGGACGTTATTGACTCTGCCGCGCGGACCGACAAGATTGACGGTTTCATTGGCGGCAAATTCGCTGTCGATGTAAAGAGGGGATTTCGCCGTCAGCCTGTGTCCCGGCCCGAAAAGCGTTTCCACGTCCGTTGTGCTCAGATGCGCATGGCGCACCGAAACAGAAATGCGAATCGGTCTTTTGTCCGTAGCCAACACATCATGTTTGATGGATTTTTTGTAATCCAGCGCCCGGGCGCACTGCCGGGCAATCATCAGTTCTTCATCCGTTGCGATAACCAGAATATGAACATTCGAGTAACGCGCACTGATTTCGCAGACCGGACTGGCATCACTCACTCTGCACCGTTCATTACGCACCACGTCCGCGGCAAAACCGATTTTTTCCAGCCCCTGTATGCAACGGACGCGTATGCCGCGACTGTTTTCCCCGATGCCGCCTGTAAAAATAAGCGCGTCCGTTCCTCCCAGAATGCCGTGATACGCTCCGATATATTTTTTGATGCGGTAGCAAAACGCCTTGATGGCCAGGAGAGCACGGGCGTTGTTATTCTCTGCGGCGGCAATCAGTTCCCGCATGTCGGAACTGACGCCGGAAATACCCAGCAGTCCACTTTTGTTGTTCAGCATTTGATCCAGTTCGTCAATGCTCAGTTTCTGTTCACGCATCAGATAAGGAATGATTCCGGGGTCAAGGTCACCGACACGTGTCCCCATGATCAGCCCTTCCAGCGGACTGAATCCCATGCTGGTATCAATGGAATGTCCCCGCTGGATGGCGCAGACACTGGCGCCGTTACCCAGATGGCAGGAAATGATATTCAGCCTTCTGAGCGGCGTCTCCAGATACTCGGCGGCCTTCAGCGCGACATATTCATGAGAATTGCCGTGGAAGCCGAACTTTCTGATACCCTTCCCGGAAATTTCATGGGGAAGACCGTAAATAGCCGCTTCTTCCGGAATCTTGCTGTGAAAGGACGTGTCAAAAACGGCCACATGCGGAATGTCCGGCAAAACTTTTCGACAGGCTTCAATACCGGTAAGCATGGCGGGATGATGCAGCGGCATCAGCGGGATGAGCCGCCGGATTTCGTCAATGACGTTTTGATCAATCACCACCGGACCGCGATAAAGCATTCCGCCGTGACCGATTCTATGCGCCACCGCGCCGATTTCAGAAAGTTTCTTAATGGGCGCGTGTTCAATGTCTGTGAGCGCTTTCAGAATAAAAACCAGTGCGGTGCTGTGATCCGGCGCTTCTATATTTTGGGAGCTTTCATTGTCGCCGCAGGCACAATGATGTTGCGCTCCATCCAGACCGATGCGGGAAACGGCGCCGCTCATCAGAGAAGCTTCCGTATCAAGATCGAAAAGCTCGTACTTAAGCGAAGAACTGCCGCTGTTGATGACCAGTACTTTCATTTTAACACCTCTCGTTTTTGAGCCTGATGGTCCTTGCCCAGATAGAAATTTATCCACGACGATGTCTGGTAAAGATCCCAGTTACAGGGAGGAATGAGATTTTTTTCCAGGTTGGCCTCTTCGTTTTGTTTTTTTAACCTGACATAGGCGCGGACATATACACAGTGCCGCTTGCCCGGATAGACTTCGCACCATCCATTTAAACTGCCGCCACAGGCTCCGTTGCGCTGATTTTTCGGGCACTGCGACATCGGGCAGACATAAGCCAGATCGATCAGAGCGCAGTCGCCGCAATCCCTGCAGTCATACAATATCACCTTGCTCAGGTGTTCCAGCTTGTGAAATAAAGCTTCCGTTTTGGTGCCGGTAACCCTGGCACATAAGCCTTTCATCAAACCATATAATTTTTTATCCGGTTCAAACATCAGGTGATGAAAGAAGTTCGAGAAACCATGGATGCTCTCCACCTTCACGTCCGGCGGCCTGTTTTTTCTTTCCACGGGATTGCCTTTGTTCAAGCCTGTCGCCGTATCGCGTTCATAGTAATAAAAACCCTTCTCCATCGGAAAATCAAAATATCGGATCAGATCAGGCCATTGCGCAACCAGCTCTTCTCCCTGAGCAATGATCTTTTCCACCTGTTCATACTGGATGTTGTGACCGCCGATATGCACGCCACTGAAACCCATCCCTTTCAGGATCGCGTACATTCTCGCGGCACGCAGAGTTCTTGCTGTTGCTCCCTTATCAGGATCGTTTCTTTCCCGGTCAATTTCCGCAAGCAGTTTGTCCGTAACAACCGAGCCGGGCAGTTCATTGTGATTCATCATTCTGGCCGCGCCGTATGGAAGAATGTAAATATTACCCACCAACGGAACGTTCAAATTATTTTGCTTCATGAACAGAAGGACTTCATGAAATTTGCGGGCGTCATATCCGAGCTGGGTGATGACGAATTGCGCGCCGGCGGCGATTTTCTTTTTCAGTTTGTAATACTGAGCCATCTGTTCCGCCTCGGTGGCTTTGAAAGGAGAAACAACCGCTCCGGCAAAAAAGTCGCTCGGTTGGTGACGGATGACACCCTTCATTCCCGGATATTCCAAGCCCCGGTTCATCGCCGAGATCAGTTGCAGGACATGAACCGGATCCAGATCAAAGACCGGCGCCGGTCTTCCCTGAAAACCGGACACGGGATAATCGCCGCTCATCACCAGAATATTCCGGACACCGGAGCGATCCATAGCGTAGAGCTGACTTTCCAGCTGATTGCGGTTTTTATCCTTGCAGGTGACATGAACAAGCGGTTCAATACCCAGTTTCACAATCTCACCGCCCATGTAATCAGCGGACATCGCCGGCGTACCGCCGGGATTGTCCGTCAACGTCAACGCGGAAATCTTTCCTCCCGTTGCGGCCTGTCCAGCCAGAGCGATGGCCTTGTCCTGCGCCGCTTCCCAGGCCCCCCGACCCGGCACCAGTTCCCAGGTCACCGGAAACTGATCCGGATTCAACAAAGCTTTTTTAAAAATATTTTCCTGCATCAATATGCTCAATCTTTTTTAATACCATTCCGATTTCAAAGGATAACGCGGCGGGAAGAGGCTCCGCAGGCACACAAATCATATGTTGAAGAAGTCCACCACCCGGGCCTTCACCGGAGCAGGCTGTGTCAATAAACTTAATCCCAAAAAGCGGATTGGCATAACTTTTTGAGGAGAAAATGACACTATATTAGAAGCTTGTCAATATCTTTTCTACCTAACAGTTGCAGTTATGCGGCAAATTTGTTATTAATAAAACATGATTTTCAGAGAGATAAATATTTTCAAAATCATGACGTCTGTCCTGATATTTTTCATTGTGTTCATGACTTCCACCCATTGTTACGCAGGGACAGAAATATTGAATGTGCGTCACTGGACGGCGCCTGACCATACCAGAATTGTTCTGGACGTCGATGGAACGCCTGACTATGATTTTAAAGAAGGAGACAATCTTCTTATTGTGAACTTTAAGCAGTCATCTCTGAACAAGTCCATTCCTTCCCAAATGCACATTAATAAACCCGGCATCAAGAAAATCAATTTCTACAGCCTGGACGACGATATGATCCTGGTGAAGTTTATGCTTGCCAAACACCACAGAGTTGAAATTTTCAAATTAAAGAAATTTCAGGATAAACCCGACCGGGTTGTGATTGATATTTTCCTGGAACAAATTGTTTCGGAAGAAAAGATACCGGAGAGAATACCGGAACTGAAAAAAAAGAAAATTATCGTCATTGATCCCGGACACGGCGGTGATGATCCGGGCGCTGTTGGAAAAAACGGAACCTATGAAAAGGATATTGTGCTGGCCATCAGTCGTGAAATGAAGAAGGTTATCAACAAAATGTCCGGTTACCGCGCTGTTTTAACACGGGAAGGCGATTATTACGTTTCTTTCACAAAACGTCTGCAAAAAGCAAAGAAATTGGGAGCCGCCCTCTTTATCAGTGTTCATGCCGACGCGGAAAGAAGCCGCAGCGCCAAAGGCGCTTCCGTGTATTGTCTTTCCACCGGTGCCGCGAGCAATGAAGCCGCGAAACTGCTGGCCAGAAATGAAAATCTGGCCGATATCCTGGGTGGCGTTCCCGACAGCGAAGGCAATAATGAATCCAATCAAATCCTTATGAACATGTTTCAAACGGACACGATTAATTTATCTAAAATCTATGCCGGATTTTTAATGAAACAGCTCAATTCGGTGAATTGCCTGAAATTCGAGACTGTGCAGGAGGCCCCCTTCCGTGTTCTAAAGCTGCCTGATATTCCGGCGGTTTTGATTGAAACGGCTTTTATATCCAACTCGCACGAAGAACGTCTTTTGAAGAAACACAGTTTTCAAAAAGATCTGGCCATAGCGATAGCAGACTCTATAAAAGATTATTTTGGAGAAAACGGCAAAGAACCTGAGAGTGATTTCAAAATTGCCACGACAGAATACATCATTAAAAGAGGCGATACTCTTTTTTCCATAGCGAACAGCGTCCATACAAAAATTGGAACACTTTTAAAGTTAAATAATATGAAACTGGACGATATCGTTTTTGTCGGTCAGAAAATTATCGTTCCCGTTGATGAAAGCGATCGCTCACAAACACGGAAGAAAGCCTTTAAACTTTACACAGTCAAAGAAGGGGAGAATTTGTCGATAATCGCGAAAAATAATTCAACAACATTGTCAGAATTACTCAAGATCAATGAGATGGACATTTCCGAACCCCTTTTTTACGGTAAAACAATCAAGGTCCCCTTGATTAATTCCAGAATGAGATGAAATACTTTGTTCAGATCATATTATGTACAGTAATCGGGATTATCTTTTTAACACTGGCCTCAACGGTAAAAGCCTCCGGATTTATTTTTAACTGGAAACCTTTTGTCATTGAGAAAGATCTTTTTACGGATGTTGTTGCGGGAAAAAACACCTTTCAAGACCTCAGTCATTTTGACGCATACGGAAAAAAGGATAATGCTTCGCTGAATAATTTGGATGCGTTAGAACCAGACAAAATCAGACCTTCAAAGCAGAATTCAGAAAATTCATCTCTCTGGAAAAATATTAAAATCAACCTCTCCGCCTCAAAAAAACTTATGGTTAACGCACCCGAACAACGCCCCGATCCAGATGATAATCAAATATCGGATTTTCTTAACGCCATGACAGATTTAATTTATGATGACTCAAAAATAAAAACGCTGGAAAATATCGGCATCATCATTGAGCCTCAAATCAATTTTTATTTTGAGTTCTAAATCAAAAATTGAAGACTTCATAGTCAATCTAATATTGCTTGACATAAATAGTCTGTTTCTTTATACTTTTTCAAAAGTTTTCACAGTATATTCCGCATTCACGGAAACTTGTTTTTTGTCGTACATTGAAGCTATGCAAAACAGGGATGAAGCGAAAATGGAAAAATTTAAAAAGAAAAAAACTTTTTTCCCTCTCCGCATCACTAAAAATACTTCAGGTTTTACGTTAATTGAATTACTGGTGGCCATGATTCTTTTTGGAATACTTGTCGCCATTGCCTATACAATCTACAGTAATTACCTGAACAAGGCAAGAATCGCCATCGCGGAAAGCACGCTGGATCACGCGAGAGATAATCTTGAACTATACAGTGTTGATAACGGCAAATATCCAGAAAGTATTAATTTTAGTAATTGTACCGATGAAAACGGCGGTGCGGTATTCACGAAGAATTTTTGTAACCAGCTTGCCGAAGATTTGATTCCGGAAAGTTATGTTTTAGACAACGGAAATTATATTTTAAAAGCCCGCGCCAAAGATCATAACAAAACCCTGATAACTCTGACCAGGAATAACATTAAAAAATAGGCTGATTGATCATGAAATTACCAAAGCGCAGGAACTATTTTATTGAAAAGAAATTTCAGGCAAAATACATATTATTGACCATTTTGTTGCTGCTGTTCTACACATTTATCTTTGTCGTATTGATTTTTTCTCCCTATATCTATACGTTATATTTTGACTATCCGCTTGCTGAAAAGGCTGAAGCATCAAGAGCAATGCTTCTTCTGCACAGCACGATTTGGCCTAAACTGGGCTTGATCATCGTTGTATTTTCCATCGCCAGCATCTTCATCACACATAAAGTAGCGGGGCCCGTTTACCGTTTGAAAAGATCGATTGCCCAGGTAACGCAGGGGGATCTCAGTGTGGTCATCAAATTAAGAAAAGGGGACGACCTCAAAGAACTGGCCGAACATATCAACCTGCTGATAGAAAACATGAGAAATTTTGTTACCACTCTGAAAGTTGATTATAACATGCTTTCCGAACAGATCCAGGATCTGGAACAGAAAATTGAAA
>JAGPFC010000006.1:0-97500 GCA_018056685.1 Smithella sp. | reverse complement strand
CAACGACCACAAAACATTGAAACCACCGCGTTAGGAGCAGCATATCTGGCGGGCCTTGCGGTCGGTTTCTGGAAAGATCAATCCATGATCGCGCAAAGAAGGAAAATCAACCGTCGCTTCAACCCGCAGATGAGTGATGATCAACGCAAACACCTATACGATAACTGGAAAAAGGCAGTCAAACGCGCGATGAAATGGGAAGAAGAAGGATAAGCCTGAAGGCTGAAGACTGAAGGTAAGAGGAAGAAAGTTTAGGTTAGATGATTAAAACGGATGTGATTATTATCGGAGGAGGAGCGACAGGCTGCGGGATTGCCAGAGATTTGGCACTGCGGGGGATTTCTCATTGTCTTGTTGAAAAGGGAGATTTCGCGGCAGGAGCCACTGGCGCCTGTCATGGTCTTCTGCACAGTGGTGGACGATATGCTGTCACCGATCCTGTGGCAGCCCGGGAATGCTATGAAGAAAATCTCATTCTCAGAAGAATAGGGAAAAAATGCGTGGAACAGACTGGAGGATTATTCGTGCGCCTGCCCGGAGACTCCAAACGTTTCAGGGAAGTATTTCTCCGGGGCTGTGAAGCCGTCGGAATTCCTGCTGAAGTCCTTTCAGCAAGCAAAGCACTGGAACTGGTGCCCAATCTTAATCCGCAAATCGAGGAAGCCATCAAGGTCCCGGACTGCTCTATCGATCCGTTTCGTTTGTGCATGCTCAACATCAGGACTTCCGAGCTGCGTGGCGGCATAATTTTCACACGTCACAAAGTTACAGAAATCATCAAATCACACGGCCGCTGCACGGGCATCAAAGCCATTGATCAGTCCACTGGAGAAACCAGAGAAATTCATGGCAACATCATCATTAATGCGACCGGTGCCTGGGCCAATATGGTTGCGGCACTGGCCGGCAGCGAGGTGCCGATGACGCTGGTCAAAGGTTCGCTGGTGATCACCAATCACCGTCTGACCAATATGGTTATAAATCGACTGAGACAGCCTTCTGACGGCGACATCATTGTACCCAACGAAGCCGTTTGTCTGGCCGGAACAACGTCGCTGGCCATTGAGGATCCCGATAATCTGATTATGGAATCGCCGGAGGTGGATACCATCATCAGCGAAGCGGGACGGATGATTCCTCACTTTAATGCAACTCGCATCATCCGTGCTTTTTCCGGCGTCCGACCGCTGCTCAAATCCAAAAAAGCGGACAGTCATGAAATTTCCCGCGGCTTTCAAATCATCAATCATGAAAACGGACTGTACAGCATCGTCGGAGGAAAGCTCTCGACATTCCGATTGATGGCCGAGAAAATGGTAGATACCATCATGGCCTTATTGAATCTGAAAAAGCCCTGCGAAACCGCGGAAATTCCGCTGGATGGCCAGGAAGAACTGAGCGGTTATCCTCTGGCGAAACGGCTGACGAATATGAAAAATATTGTATGCGAATGTGAACTGGTCACCCGGAGTGACGTGGAAAGAATCATCCGGCAGACGTCTACAAGAAAAGTGGGAGATATTCAGCACCGAACCCGTTTAGGCATGGGACCATGTCAGGGCGGTTTCTGTACTTTTCGCGCGCTTGGCATCATGAATGACATGAGCGTTATATCTCCTGAACAATCCATGGAGATGCTGCGAGGATTTCTCCAGCGCCGATACAAAGGCATCCGACATGCTCTCTGGGGAGATCAGTTACGGGAAGAGCAACTTGTGGAATATATTTATCTGGGAATTCTTGCGATGGAGCAATCTGAATGAGTTTCATAGAATATGACGTTGTCATCATCGGGGCTGGAGTGGCGGGCCTGACAGCGGGAGCAAAGCTTGCCGAACACGGTTTCCATGTCGCTCTGGTTACCAAAGGTGAACCGACGGCTTGTCTTTCCACCGGCTGTGTTGATGTTTGCTCCTTGAGTGATCATCCTCTGGACGGAATCGACAGCCTTCCACCGGAACACCCTTTTCATCTCGTTGATAAAAGCGTAATCAAAGAATCATTACATCATTTTCAAGCCGTTATGATGGACATGGGAATACCCTATGCCGGTTCTGCTGAAAAAAACAGATTGGTTATGTCTGCCCTGGGCACCTTTAAGAAGTCCTGTCTGATTCCTTCAACCATGGAAGCAGCCCCTCAGCACACGCAAGAAAGCGTTCACATCATAACGTTCAAAGGGTTGAAGGATTTTTATCCAGGCTATATTATATCACGGCGCAGGAATACCAAATTCTCCGTTTATGATGCAGGAGTTTCCACGACCATGAGCATCGCTTCGCGTTTTGAAGAAAAAGATTTTTTTGAAAACTTTCTTCTCTGGCTGGAAAAACTGAATATTGCAGAAGACCGTATCGCTTTCCCCGCCGTTCTCGGTCTGGAATCAGCAGCGGAAATTTTCAGAACGCTGTCTATGCGCGTGGGAAAACCTGTTTTTGAGATACCGACCATCCCGCCTTCCATGCCCGGCAGAAGGCTGTTCAGTGCCTTGAAAAAAAACTTCCGGCAGAAAGGCGGAACGATCTACTGGTCATGGCCGGTTGTCGGCACGGAAAAAACAGGACATCTGATTGAAGCGGTGACCACCTTTTCCGAGGGACGGCCGAAGAGCATCAATGCCCGCGCTTTTATTCTGGCAACCGGTTCTTTTGTCGGCGGCGGTCTGACGGCAACTCGTGAAACTATTCTGGAAAATATTTTTAATCTGCCCGTGCACAAATCCGGTCCGAGAGAAACATGGTTTAATAATGATTATTTTTCTCAAAATCATGGAATCGGTAAAGCGGGCATCATGGCTGATGTATCCATGCGTCCTGCCGGTTGTGCATGGAAAAATGTTTTTGTCTGCGGCAGCATTCTGGCCAACACGGAAATCCTGAAAAACGGTTGCGGACACGGTCTGGCGCTGGCTACAGCAAATGCTGCGGCGCAATCCTGTGCGGAGTATCTTTCTCATGAACTATGAACATTGCATACGCTGCACGATCTGTGTGGAAAACTGTCCCGTATTCCGGGTCAATCCGGATTTCCCAGGTCCAAAGCAGGCCGGACCCGATGCCCAGCGCTTCCGATCAGAAAGAGAAAAAGCTCAGGATGAATGGGTACTCCTGTGCAGCCAGTGCAAACGCTGTGAAATGGCCTGTCCCTGCGGTGTGGAACCGGCTCAAATTATCCTGAATGAACAGCAAAGATACGGGAAGGAACATCCGCAGACACCGGCTCATCTGCTCTTTGCCAATAATTATTATTTAAGCGCGTTGGGGTCCCTGACCGCGCCTCTCGCCAACTTCATTGCGGACTCCAAGGCGGGCAAATACATTTTTCAGAAAATGGGCATATCCACTCATCTTCCCTTCCCGAAATTTCATTTCGATAAAATGAGCCGGGAGAAAAAAAGCTTGAGTAGAAATGCCAGAAAAGTGGCTTTTTTCTATGGATGTTTCATCAATTTTTACCGGCCGGACATCGGCAGGAAAATCGTCAGATTGCTGGCCACGATGAACGTTGATGTGGTGCTGCCTCCGCAGTGGTGCTGTGGATTGCCGGCACTGGGCAACGGCAATCTTGCCCTGGCAAAATACTTCGCGCAGAAAAACGCGTCTTCGTTATCGGATTACATCGACGCGGGTTATGATATCGTTTATTCGTGTACGTCCTGCGGACTTTGTGTGTTGCATGATTATCCTGGCATCTTAAAAATACAGCAGGGGAAAAAGATTGCCGAAAACAGTTATGATCTTCACGAATATATTATCAAGTTGATGAATGAAGGATACACCAGCCCCCAATTCGAAACGGTTCGTCGCCATGTTGCCTATCATATTCCCTGTCATCTGCGGGCACTGGGAATCGGTTATCCTCTGGAAAAATTACTGTCTCTGATTCCAGGTCTTCAATTTGAAATTCTTGACGATGCCTGTTGCGGCCTTTCCGGCAGCTACGGTTTTAAGAAAGAAAATGCGTTGACAGCCATTCAGATAGGCAATCGCGCTGCCTCTTTAATCAGAAAAACGGGAGCGGAAAACATCGTTGCGGATTGCGGTTCGTGCCGGATGCAACTGAGCGGGCTCTCCGGAATTCCCGCTCTGGATCCCGTGGAACTGCTTTGCGAATCACTGAACCTATCCGTAAAGGAATAAATCTTCACATCCTCATTTGCACTGAAATAATGCTTCCAATGTATCCGGTGACATGAAATGATTGCAAGTGACAAGATTAAGCAAATACGGTCTTGAAATTTGCGGATTAATAGTAGTATAAGACAGCCACAAATTAATTATCATTTATCAGCTCTGAGAGGAATCGTCATGAACAACAAGAACGTCATGAAACAAATTGTTGATTTTCATAAAGAATCACTGGAGAACTGTTTCAACATGATGGTGATGCTTCAACTTCAGGCCGAAAATATACTAAATTTTTTCCATTATCTGCCCGTCATGAGCGATGAAGGCAAAAAGATCATGACACAGCGCACCGATGCCTACAAGAAGTGGATTGATGACTTGAAAAAAATTCTGGATGAAGGATACGCCCGGGTAGAACAAGTCTGTAACAGTGAAACGGTGACGACATTTCAAGGCAATACGCAAAAACTTTACAATTTTTACTTGAAACAGACGCCATGGGATCCTCAAAACTGGCAACGAACATTGAACAATCTTGATGTAATATATAAGAAGGGTTGCAACGAGTTCAAAAAATATGTTGATGATTATATCCATCATCTAAAAGATTATTACGATACGACACCGGCCGTGCAAACTAAAAACAAAAAGAAAAGAGAAAGATAGTTTTGGACCATATTCAACAGAATAAAATGCAGATGCCGTGCTTGGTTTGATAAAATCAATGTTCAATTACTTCATGCAGCGCGTATCAGATGAATGGTACGGAGGAAAGAAAATGAGAGCAAAATATATTTCAAACGCGATTGTCTTGGCTGTTCTATTCATCATGACTCATCAGGCATGGGCGGAAGACTGGGAATTCAGAGGGTTTCTTCCCCGGGGAACCGGATTGTATGATAAGAGCAGTATCAAAAAAATTAACGATAACATTTATCAGGTATGGACTGCGACCATTTACAACGAAAAAGGTAAAGAGGACGCTTTTACCATTCTTCAGAGACATAAGAAGGCGCCGGACAACCGGAATATACTGACGCATGAGTTGGTATTGCTGGAATTTGACTGCGCCAATCAAAAATATAGAATTGCTTCTTTGAATATTTTTGATGAAATAGGCTCTGTTCTTCTATCGGCACCGGAAATTAATGATAAATGGCGGGATACGGTTCCCAATTCTATTAATGAAAAACTGAAAAATAAAATCTGTGCCGCCGGGAAGATTTCAGAAACTGATAAGAAATAGTATTTTAAGAGATCAACACATCGTGAAAACTTCAGTATTTTAAATATGAGCTTTAATTATGGATGAAATGAATCAAAAAGAACAAAATCACGTTGAGCCGGATCATTCTCTGCCTGAAATTTCTTTGGCAGATCTTGCCCCCGCCATGCGCGACGCTTGTGATCGCGCCGGATGGAAAACCCTTGTGCCCGTGCAGGCCAAATCCATACCCTATTTTCTCGCGGATCGCGATATGCTGGTGCAGTCCCGCACCGGCAGCGGTAAAACCGGTGCATATATTCTGCCGATTATACAAAAAATTAACATAGAGCAAAATTTTGCGCAGGCTCTCGTCCTTGTTCCGACTCGCGAACTGGCTCTTCAAGTATCCAGGGAAGCCGAAATGCTGACCCAGGGGACAAACATAAAAATAGCCGTGGTTTATGGCGGCGTAGGCTACAACGCGCAACTCGAAGCCTTTCGCGCCGGCGCCCAGATTGTTGTCGGCACTCCGGGACGCATCCTGGATCATCTTCTGAAGAACACTCTTTCGCTGGATCATTTAAAGATCCTTATTTTTGATGAAGCCGACCGGATGTTATCGATGGGTTTCTATCCTGACATGGTGAAAATCCGCAAATACATTCCTTCGAACAAAATACTCAGTTCCATGTTTTCAGCGACTTTTCCTCCTCAGGTCGTCCGGCTGGCCAATCAATTTCTTCATCAGGCGGAGCTGTTGAGTCTGAGCGGTAATCAGATTCACATCGCTGAAATTGAACACATCTATTACGTCGTACCGGGAATGCGCAAAGAAAGATCACTCGTACGCATTATTGAAATTGAAAATCCGTCCTCGGCAATAATTTTCTGCAATACAAAAGACACCGTGCATTATCTTTCTGTTGTTTTAAAACGTTTCGGTTATGACGCTGATGAACTCAGTTCCGATTTATCCCAGACCATGCGGGAAAAGGTCATGTCGCATGTACGGCGCGGCGCTCTGCGCTTTTTAGTGGCCACGGATGTGGCGGCGCGCGGCATTGACATCCCCGAACTGTCTCACGTCATCCAGTATGAACCGCCGGAAGACCCGGAAGCCTATATTCATCGGGCCGGGCGCACCGGCCGAATGGGTTCGAGCGGGGTGGCGATTTCTCTGGTCGCAGAAATGGAAAGATTCAAGCTGCAGAGTATTGCCCGCTATTACAATATTCATATGGAAGAACGGCCTCTCCCAAATGACGAAGAATTGGAAAGGGTTGTCGCCGAAAGAATCACGGCTCTGCTGGAAGCAAAACTGCGCGCCCGCGATAATCTGCAGATTGAACGCATGCAGCGCTTCCTGGCACTCGCACGTCACCTGTCGCAATCGGAAGACGAACTCGCGTTAATCGCCATGCTATTGGATGATTACTATCAGCAGTCCCTGCACGCACCACCCGCGCCAGTCGCCGACACCGATTCAGAAAAAACTGCCGCGCCAAAGAAAAAAGGGAAGAAGCCGCGCCCCAGAAATAAAAGTAGAAAGAAAACGCAAAACAATCAGCACGAATCTTAGAAAATGCAAAATCTTTTTATACTATCAGTCATTTTTTATCCCAAGATTATGCTTAAGTATTTTTCCGTTTTATTCCGATAGCTTATATCATTGTGTCAAAACATAAAGCAAGTATATATCGCACAAAAAATAAGCTAAAATTCCTTGAGTAAAAATTTTAATGCTGATATGAGATGAAAGGTTTTAAAAATTTATTTTAAGGATGTTTATTATGCAAAACCCAAACTTTAGTTCCGGCCCCTGCAGCAAGAGGCCAGCGTGGAGTATCGACGCGCTGAAGAGCGCGCCGGTCGGCCGCTCACACCGTTCCGCACTGGGAAAAGAAAGAATCGTTAAAGCCATCAACGATACACGAAAGATCTTAAACATTCCGGCAGATTACCTTGTGGGCATTCTTCCGGCGTCAGATACCGGCGCTTTTGAATGCGCCATGTGGTCACTTTTAGGACCAAAACCGGTCACCGTGCTGGTCTGGGAAAGTTTTTCCAACGGATGGGCAACCGATGTCAATAAACAACTTAAACTCAATGCAACCGTTATCAAGGCAGACTATGGCAAGATTCCTGATCTGTCCAAAGTTGACTGGAAAACCGACGTGGTCTTCGTGGCCAACGGCACAACCAGCGGCGTCAGGATTCCCGACTGGAACTGGATTCCGGCCGATCGTGAAGGTCTGTCGATTTGCGACGCAACCAGTTATACCTTTGCCAATGAGGTTGACTGGAGCAAAATTGACGTCCTGACTTTCTCCTGGCAGAAATGCCTGGGCGGTGAAGCAGCTCACGGAATGATGATCCTGAGCCCTAAAGCCGTCGCCCGCATCGAATCCTACGATCCACCCTGGCCAATGCCCAAGATCTTCCGCCTGAAAAAAGGTGATAAAATCAACAAGGCTATTTTTGACGGCGACGTCATCAACACGCCTTCCATGCTGTGCGTGGAAGATTACCTGGACGCTCTTGATTGGGCCGGCAAAATCGGCATTGACGGTCTGATCAAGAAAAGCAAGGCTAATCTGAAAGTCGTCGAAGACTGGGTTGCCAAAACCGATTGGATTGAATTTCTGGCTGACGATCCCAAAGTCCGTTCCAACACGTCCGTTTGCCTGAATGTTATCCATCCAAAAGTCGCGGCAATGGGTCCAGACGAAAAGAGCAAGTTCCTGAAGAGCATAACGTCCGATCTGAGCAAAAAAAACATTGCTCACGATATCAACTCATACAAGGAAGCGCCGGCCGGATACCGCTTCTGGTGCGGTCCGACGATCGAAGAGGCTGATCTCAAGGCAGCTCTGGCCGAGTTGGAAAAAGTTTTTAACGAAAAAGTAAAAACTCTTTAATGATTATTGAAGAGTTTTAAATAACGGTACGGCAGCGGAAATCCATTGAACGCTGCCGTATGTTACGTTAACCCCACAGAATACAGGAAATAAGTAATGGCTAATGTTGCAGTCGTAGGTACACAATGGGGCGATGAAGGCAAGGGGAAAATTGTTGACCTTTTCACCGAGAAGGCTGATATCGTCGCCCGTTTTCAAGGTGGAAACAATGCGGGACACACACTGGTCGTCAAGGGGAAAAAAACCATTCTCCATTTGATTCCTTCGGGCGTATTGCACGACAATAAAATTTGTATTATCGGCAATGGCGTCGTGTTTGATCCGGTTGTGTTTCTCCAGGAACTTGATGAATTACAGGAGGGGAAAATATTACCTCCCAACACGAAGCTTTTTATCAGCGAAAAAGCACATGTCATCATGCCCTATCACCGCAGCATTGATCAGGCGAGAGAAGCCCATGCCGCTGGAGAAAAAAAAATCGGCACGACGGGGCGCGGTATCGGTCCGGCTTATGAAGACAAGGTTGCCCGTACGGGTATCCGGGTGGGCGATCTTTATGAAGAAGATTTGTTCCGGGAAAAATTGCGGCACAGCCTGGAAGAAAAGAATTTTCTTCTGGTCAATTTCTATAAGCAAAAACCTCTCGATGAAGCAGAAATAGCCGCGCAGTACCTGACTTACGCGGAAAAAATAAAGCCGTATGTTGCGGACACATCGCTGATTCTGGATCGCGAAGTCAGGCAGGGGAAAAAAATCCTCTTTGAAGGAGCGCAGGGTTCTCACCTGGATATCGATCACGGAACCTATCCCTATGTGACCTCTTCCAATACTGTATCCGCCAATGCTTCTTGTGGTACAGGCATCGGTCCCGGCGTGATCAACAAAGTAGTCGGTATCTGCAAAGCTTACACGACCCGGGTCGGTGAAGGCCCCTTCCCCACGGAATTGAACGACCAAATCGGCGAACATATGCAGCAGGTAGGACAGGAATTCGGTGCCACCACGGGTAGAAAACGCCGTTGTGGATGGCTGGATATGGTGCTGGTCCGGCAGGCGGTCCGTGTTTCAGGCATCAGCGCGCTTGCCGTCACCAAACTCGATGTTCTAACCGGTCTGGACAAATTGAAAATCTGTGTCGGTTATAAATCATCATCCGGAGATTTTACTCATGCTGCACCGGCCAGTTTAAGAGCACTTGCCGGATGTCAGCCGGTTTACGAAGAATTTGAGGGCTGGAAGGAAGAAATTCTTTACGCCAAGGAAATGAATGAGTTACCTGCCAATGCCCGGAAATATTTAAAGAGACTGGAAGAATTGGCGGAGGCTAAAATTATTCTGGCCTCTGTCGGACCGGGACGCGAAGATACAATCATTATGGAAGATCCTTTTCTGAACAGGATCTAACAGTTTTTTCTTGACACCGTGCCAACTAGTTGCTAATAGGGCACGCCTTGAAAGCGAAACAAAGGGCTGTTAGCTCAGCGGTAGAGCAGTGGACTTTTAATCCATTGGCCGTGGGTTCAATCCCCACACAGCCCACCAACTAAATCAAAAGGTTACGGTTTTTGGACTGTAACCTTTTTGCTTTAAGGGTAATTAGTAACTAAAATATTTATCAGATATTTATCAGATATTGACATTTAAACCAGTTTAAGTTTTAATAAAAATCACGCTTGAAAAAGGCAAACCGTATTGAAAATGCGGGACGCAAAGTTAGCGGCCTAATTCTCAGGAAAGGGATACGGCGGCAGAACTGCCAGGCAGATATTTACTCTCCTTTTACAGAAAGAGTAATTGTATCACCTCTCAATTCCCCCGTATCATATTGAAATGAAACAGCCCGTAATTCTTTATGCTGCTTAATATTTTTTTGTTGCACTTCAACATTGAAGTATAGGAAAACCATGGTAAAAGGATACAAAACCAGACTTCAACTCATCGACGAATTAAAAGAGGCGCGCAGGGAAATTCAGGATATGCAGTTGAACGCCCAAAAGTCTGAACAACTCGAAAAGGAACTGACCCGGTCAAGACTTTTTTACCAGACCTTGTTTGAAAATTCCGGCACCGCAACCATTGTCATTGAACAAGATACGACTATTTCCATGTTTAACAACGATTTTGCCAATTTCACGGGTTACGACCGTGATGAAATCATCGGTCATTCATGGACCAAATTTGTAGCCGAAGACGACATCGTTCGCCTTCTTTCTTTCCACCGGGCAAGACGACAGGAATCGTCTTCGGCACCCAGGAATTATGAATTCAAGATCCGTAATAAAAACGGCAACCTTCTTAATATTTTTATGACCATAACCATAATTCCGGAAACGACACAGAGTGTTGCTTCCATGGTGGATATCACAGAAAGGGTCAAGGTCGAAAAAGAATTGCAAAAAAGTGAACGAAGATACCTGGAATTAAGCATTCTAGACGACCTGACACAACTTTATAATTCCAGACATTTTTACGCTCAATTGGAAAAAGAAATGGAGAGGTCGAAACGTTATGAACAACCATTGACCCTTCTCATGCTCGATCTCGACAAATTCAAGGATTTCAATGACACATACGGTCATATTGAAGGAGATTATGTTTTATCGCGACTGGGTCAGGTCATTAAGCGGTGCCTGCGCGATTCTGATTCAGCGTATCGTTATGGTGGGGAGGAATTTACGGTGATGCTCCCGGTGACCACAAGCCAAGACGGCTTCGTCATCGCACAAAGAATCCAGAACGAGTTAAGCCATGAGATTTTTACGCCTGTTTCGGGTGAAAAAGTTGCGTTGACGATGAGCATCGGTATTTCGCAGTATAATCCCCATGACGACGTCAAGGCTTTTGTCAATCGCGCGGACCATTTTATGTATCAAGCAAAGCATGACGGGAGAAACAGGATTTGCCTTGAATCTTAGTTTTTCAGAACGGTTCAGATCGTTACCGTCGAATCATCCAACGCCCCGGTTTTTAAATTGATCATTGTTCGTCCACGGAAGGCAAGCATGAATAGTCTGTCGCGCGTTCAGAAATTCACTCTCTGCCATTTATGTATCGCTCTCCTGTTCATCGCTTCGACCAGGAATGCAAGCGCAGGCGCAGAATCCATTACAAACACTGTCCCGCAGCAGGAAAACACCGTTGACACAAAAAACGACATGATGAACACATCCAACCTGTGGGATCGGTGGCATACCGGCATATCGCATGCCATTGCCGCTCCGATTACCTGGATTGACCACTTCTTCGCCGATGAAAGTCTCGATGAGGAAAACCGGCGCACACGTTTGCACACCAGCGCCGGCTTGAAATGCGATGAAAAGGATGGAATGGTATTGCTCTCTGATTTCAACTTACGGCTTGCCCTCCCCAGACTGGAGAACCGGTTACAACTGTTCATCGATGAAACCATCAAAGCAGACGATCCCGATGACCCCGAAAATATTTCCGACGCTCTGGATAAATCCGAACCCGGTGCCGGGCTTCGGGTCATTTTCTCAAGGGACGAAAAGAAATCGATCAGCACGGATTTAGGAGCTCGTTTCGGCAATCCTGCGCAAATCTACGGTCGCTTGCGGGGCCGCCTGAATGTTCCATTCGATCAATGGAATATGATATTGAGTCAGACTTTTGCTCTTTTCACCGAGGATGGCTGGACGGAAACAACGGAGATGCGCTGGGATCATCCGTTGGAGAATGATTTTCTATTTCGATCACTCAGTCGCGTCACTTGGGAGGAAAAGAGTGACGGAGCCACCCCTTCACAATCTTTCATCCTTTACAAGAAATTGAGTGCCAGCAGTGGATACAACGTCGCATTGAATGGCAAGTGGCCGGAATTCCCGCATACCGGGGCGGCGAATTATTCCGCCGTACTGACTTACCGACAACAAATATACCGTCCCTGGTTGTTTCTGGAGCTTTCTTCAGGTGTCGATTTTCCACAAGTTGACGACTACGAGCATAACGGTTTCTTCGCCATCAAACTGGAAATTGTTTTCAGCGAAGACTAGAAACAGGCATTTAAGATTTCCTTGACACGCAGGAACGCCCACTTTATACTTCATTCCGCCAAACGGTAGTTCTTATTGTGAGACTCAAATTTTACAAGCGTAGCGTAGTAAAATTTGTAAGTCGAACAAGCCCGCATAGCGGAGGGTATAATACCCGTGATTCACAATATCATAAGGACAATTTGTTTTGGGCAATAGTGACACAAACAGGTACTCTCTACATCAGAGTACTATGTAATAAAAAGATATGGAAAGGAATAGGAGGTATTTATGTATCGAATTGATCTGTTGAATAAGATTTCTGAGAAGGGATTGAGCCTTTTTTCAGATAAGTATGAGTATCGCACGGATATTCCCGATCCAGACGGCATCCTGGTCAGAAGCAAAGAAATGAAAGATATGACCCTGCCGTCATCATTGAAAGCAATTGCCCGCGCCGGCGCCGGCGTTAATAATATTCCCATCGACAAATGTTCAGAGAAAGGCATTGTTGTTTTTAACACACCGGGAGCAAACGCCAACGGCGTAAAGGAACTGGTTATTCTGGGCATGCTGATGGCCTGCCGGAACGTTGTTGAAGGAATCGCCTGGGCTAAGGGTCTGGTCGGTGAAGGCGACAAAGTGCCTGATCTTATCGAAAAAGGTAAATCCAAGTTTGCCGGCACTGAAATTATGGGTAAGAAACTGGGCGTGGTCGGTTTGGGCGCCATCGGCACAATGGTGGCCAATACTGCCGAAGGCCTGGGCATGGAAGTCTGGGGGTACGATCCGTTCCTGTCCATCGAAGCAGCCTGGAGGCTCTCCCGCAATACCAAGAAGGCGCCAAGTCTCGATAAGCTTTTGGCCGAGTGCGATTTCGTCACGCTGCATGTTCCACAGAACAAGGACACCAAGGGATTCATGAATGCCGAAAAGTTCGCGGTCATGAAAAAAGGAACCGTGCTTCTGAATTTCGCCAGAGGCGGACTTGTGGACACCCCCTCTCTGAAGAAAGCCATCGCCGATGGTATCGTAGCGTGCTACGTAACCGATTTTCCAGATGAAGAAATTATCAAGACAGAGAAGGTCATCCCCATTCCACATCTGGGCGCGTCCACGGAAGAGTCCGAGGAAAATTGCGCGGTCATGGCGGCTATGCAGTTGATGGACTTTCTGGAGAACGGCAACATCAAAAACTCTGTTAATTTTCCGGAATGTTCCCTCGAGAGATCGGATAAGGTCAGACTGACCATCTCGAACAAAAACGAACCCGGCATGATTGAGAAGATCACGCGCTTGCTGGCAGACAACAAAATCAACATCGCTGACATGATCAACAAAAGCAAAGGAAACCTTGCTTACAACATTATTGATGTGGATGGTGATGTCAAACCGGACCTTACAGATAAAATCAAGTCGATCGAAGGAGTCGTTGGGGTCAGAGTGCTTTAATCACTGAAACGTATTCTGTTTATGAAAAAGCGTCTGGCTTGTATCAAGTCTGACGCTTTTTTATTTATAGGAATAAACGTGTGAATTTACATCGATAAAATGCAATTTTCAAATCAATGTTTTATTTAATCCGCAATAATCTTTCTTTATCATCATTTTCAACGTTTCATTCAGCGGTTTGCACGTTTCATTGCAAACAAAGAATAGAAAGTTGATTTACGGCTTGCGCTGCCATAGGGAATATCAATTTTTTATCCTTATATTTCAATAAGATAAAAGAATATGGTCTTCAGGTGAGTGATCTGGCACGCTATTTTCATTATATAAAGGCAAATCAACAAACAAATTACCCCAAGGAGGTAACAGATCATGAAAAAAACATTAGGAACAATCATCGTAGCAGCGGCGGTTATTATGATTACGGCAACTTTCAGCTTTGCTGAATACGCGGCAGCCGGAACGACCAATTTCCCCTTCTTCCAGTTGGGATGCCTGATTGTCGGCGGGCTGATTCTGGTTTCTCTGAAACGTAAATATGAAAAGATGTATGTCGGCGAGGTGGTCGGTATATTCGCTCTTTATGCCGTGCTGATGGCTCTTTTCACCAACCCGGTGATTGATGTTGTCAAGACGATCGTCAGCTAAACACTGAAACAGGATCATCAGGCAAAAGGAGTGGAAACTCCGTTCAAAAAAACAAATGATCTGCTATAATATGCCCCCTCAAGGCCTCCATACCTTGAGGGGGTTTCTTTACTCATTGCAATCTTGAATACAATTCATCATTAGAGAAAATAAATCATCTTAAGATTCAAAAACAAATTGAAAAGTGAAGCGCAAAGATTTAAAATAAAAACAAAGAATCAGGAAAGGAGACTCAAATGAACAAAAAAACCGTTTTTATTTTTGTCATAGCCATTTTGCTTTCAGCTTTTCCTTTAAAATCAGCATTCGCCCAGCATGAAGGCTATCCCTATCAGATTGGAGGTTATTTTGGCATATGGGGCGCTTACACCATCAATCCCAGTTTAAGTGAGGATTTTTGTGATGGCTGGGATTGTCACACGGACGAGATCGATTTGGACATTGATGAATCTGCCGTCTGGGGAGCAAAGATCGGTTACAACCACCCTTACATGAGAGCGTTAGGATTGGAACTGGAATATGGCTACATGAATCCTGACCTTAATTTTTACGATACGACGGTGGGGGACATTAAGTTTAACAATTTAATGTTTAATATTTACGCAAGAATTCCCGTTGGAATCATCCATCCTTACTGGGGCTTCGGCATTGGATTTTCGAACTACGAAATTTCATTCAAAGAATCGGAAGGAATTAACGGAGAAGACGATACCGCCTATGCCTGGCAGTTGCTGACCGGTGTAGAAATTGATCTGGCACCAAATCTGGCGATTGATATCGGTTATCGATACTTTACGACAGAACTGGAATTTGAAAATGACTCAGAGCAAAAAAATGAAGACATTGATTTCCGAACCAGCATGGTCAACCTGGGATTAAAATTTCGCTTCTAAAATTTTTCCGGTGACTATTAAAAATTATTGTACTGTTGAAAAAAGATATGGTGTCGGGCAAAAGAGAAATACTTCACAAGGAGTTTTCTCTTTTGCTTTTTTTCTGTTCTTTGATCCAACGTTATCCGTGATTAGAAATTATGGAAAGTTAAGCTTTTTTAAGTTGACATCCCCACAGTTCTTCTCTATACGATGGCTTCATTTTGATTGTTAAAGGATTCCCCAAATAAATCTTTATGGACTTCATAATTTATTTTGTAGATTTCTTTATTCATCTGGATAAATATCTGCCAATGATCATCCAGAGTTTCGGTGTCTGGGCCTATGTGATTATGTTCCTGGTGATATTCTGCGAGACGGGTCTTGTCGTCACGCCCATTTTGCCCGGTGATTCACTGTTGTTCGCGCTGGGGGCTTTTGCCGCTCAGGGCGCGTTAAACATCGAGATTTTATTGTTTTCGCTTTGCATTGCCGCTGTCGCCGGTGATTCCGTCAATTACGCGATTGGAAATTTTCTCGGTCCCAAAGTTTTTCATTATCAGGACAGTCGATTTTTTAAAAAGGAACATCTTTTGAGAACGCATCAGTTCTACGAAAAGCACGGCGGCAAAACAATTATTATTGCTCGTTTTATTCCCATCATCCGTACCTTTGCCCCCTTTGTCGCAGGCATTGGATCTATGACATATGCCAGATTTATAACTTATAATATTATCGGTGGCATTTCCTGGATATGTCTTTTCCTTTTGGCCGGTTTCTTTTTCGGTGGAATTCCCACTGTTAAAAATAATTTCACACTCGTTATTATCGCAATTATTATCATTTCAGTGTTGCCAGGGGTTTTTGAATATTGGCGGCATAAACGGACAACCCCAACAAATGGAAATTAAACGCTGATGCACTTAATTTAATACTGCACATGATACAACAAAATGAGACTGACCCATAAAAAAGGCGGGTTCGTAATGACCCGCCTTTTAGCTAATGGTTCTAAATTTGGTTAACCTCGGCAACCGCTTCATCTTGCGTTTGCTTCAAGATTCACTTTTGGGTGATCCGCCAACTACTTTTCTTTTGGAAGCGGTTCTTCTCCTAAGTTGTAATTATTTTACACTAAATTTTTCTGAAAATCAAGAAAAAAATCAATATATGGTGGATTATGATGATTGATGACACTATAAGTAGTATTGGATGTTCTTTAAACAAGCAGGAAAACGCTGTTCAATTTTATAATCTATATATACCCTTCCCTTTTTTTTTGACTATAACCACCGCAATCATGTATAAGACTGCCATTCACGGAAATTTCAGGAGACAAACATGAACGAAAAGCTCAGAGAAGCTATTTTCAAAAAAGTGCAGAGGGAACCTTTCGCGAAAAAATTCGGTCTGCGGCTAGTTGAAATTGAGGAAGGTTACGCCAGGACGGAAATGATTTTTACAGAAGATATGGAAAATATATTCGGGATGGCTCACGGCGGAGCGATTTTTTCGCTGATAGATGCGGCTTTTGAAGTTGCCTCTAATTCTCACGGCACAATGGCCGTCGCTTTAAATATGAATATCAATTATCTGGCATCTCCCGAAAAGGGTGCTTTGCTTACTGCCGAAGCCAAGGAAATTAACCGTACAAAGAAAACCGCCGCTTATGACATCCGCGCGACTGATAACTCAGGAAAGCTTCTGGCGTCCTGCCAGTCGCTGGTTTATCGGCTGGAAAAGCCACTGCCGTTTTTATAAGCGGTAATTCATAATGAAATGGTCGCTGAGTTCATTTATCGACAATAATAAGCAGTCGTCTGAATTAATGCTAACGGGTTGAAAGTTTGATTTTACAAAATGAGTTCCTTATATTATGCAAGCTGATAGTTTTTCTCTTTAAATAATCTCAGACAGGCATCTGCAACATTTGCATCATAAAGAATCCCTTTATTTTTTTCGATCTCATCAAGAGCAGCTGCGATGCCCAAGGAAGGCCGGTAGGGACGATGAGAAGCCATGGCCTCCACAACATCTGCCACCGCCAGAATACGGGCTTCTAGAAGAATCTCATTGCCTCTCAATTTTCTGGGATAACCGGTTCCATTCATTCGCTCGTGATGCTGATGGACTATTTCCGCTAAGGCCCAAGGAGATTCAACATCTTTAAGCATCTCGTAACCGCACCGTGGGTGTTCTTTAATCAGGGAAAACTCCAGGTTTGTCAATTTTGTTGGCTTTGTCAGTATTTCTGCGGGGACGGATAATTTCCCGATGTCGTGAATCGTGCCAGCCATGCGGATTCCTTCAATCGTCTCTTCAGGTAATCCCATTTCTGCTGAAATGGCACATGCCAAATCGGCAGATCTTGACTGGTGACCGGACGTATAGGGATCCCGGGCTTCCAAAGCGGATACTAAGACCTGAATCGTCGTGCCAACCGCTTTTTTGAGACTATCAAGCGTCTGTTGAAGTTTCTCTTCCGCCAACTTGCGCTCGGTTATATCCTGATAGATAATTTGAGATTGTTTTTTACCGTCCCAAAAGATTTCCTTGCGAAAGACCTGGAGATGGCGTATTTGGCCGTTTTTCGTCACAATGCTTATTGTATATTCAGACGGGCCAAATTCCCCTTTTAATCTTTTTTTCTTTCTCTCCAGAAATTCAGCATAGCTCTTTGGGGTATATCGTTCCTTGATGGATGTATTTTTCAGTTCTTCAATGCTGCCATATTCGTATATATCCAATATCGCCTTGTTGGCATAAATGGTTTCACCTTCCTTGGTTGATATGCGTATCCCCAGTGGAGATTCATCAAGAGAATGGCGAAAATTACTTTCACTGATCCGCAGCTCATTTTCCATTTGTTTGCGTTCAGTAATGTCTGTGTTGATTGCTAAAAGTCCGATAATTTTACCGGTTTCATCTTTGATAGCATCTGCACGGAGCATAACCGTCAATCTTCTGCCATCCTTTGCAATATCCTCCACTTCTCCGCTCCATGAACCTCCATTCATGATTGTTTCAAAAACATCCCGTGCAACCTCCCGATCTGCGTAAACGGTTTGTGCTACCCCTTTAACTTTGAGTTCATCGACCGTGTATCCTAAAAGGCGGGTGAATGATTTGTTTTGATAAAAATGATTGCCCTGAGCGTCGGCTAATGCGATGGCATCGCCGGAATCTTCCACCGCTTTTTGAATAAGCAGCAGTTTTTCCTCTGCCCTTTTGCGATCGGTAATGTCACGCAGGTTCACAATAACCGCTTCAGCAACATTATCACGCACCAGATTTGTCCCGACGGCATCCACGATATGCCATGCTCCGTCCTTGTCGCGAAGGCGTATTTCAGCCCGCTGAACATTAGGACTCGTATCTTTGAAAAATGTGGTGAATATCTCAACCACTAGATCCAGATCGTCAGGGTGAGGATAAGTGTACAAGTAACTGCCGATGATTTCTTCCTGCTTGCGTCCCAGAAATCTTTCCACTGCCGGATTAACGTAAGTAACTTTAATGTCCCTGTTGATCAGGACAATCATATCGGGAGTTTGCTCGGCAAGAGCCCGGAACTGCTGTTCTTCACGGCGCAGTTTTTCTTCTGCCTGTTTTCGCTGGGTAATGTCGTGAGCAAGCGTTAAAAGATAGCGGTCCTGATCAATTTCAACGAAACTGGCAGAGAAAAGCATCTGTCTTAAGTTTCCGTTCTTCTGTCTCAAGTTAATTTCTGCGTTCTTCACTTCTCCCGACTTCTGCAATTCGCCGATTATTTTCTCGCGATCATCCGGATTGTTCCATATATGGAGATCCTGCGTTGAAACGCCGATAACTTCTTCGCGTGAATAACCCGTCCAATTCAGAAAGGCCTCGTTCACGTCAATTATTTTCCCGGTTGCCATCTCGGTGATGGCGATGGGGTCAGGATTGAAATGAAAAATTGAGGAAAATCTCTTTTCAGATTTGGATAGGCTGATTTCAGCTTCTTTACGTTTGGTAATATCACGGGCGACAGAAATCACTCCCTGAATGCGTCCGTCGCGGATCAAGGGAGAACTCTGCAGTTCCACATGCTTTAAGGTTCCATCTTTAGTGATAAAATCATAATGTCCTGCCGGAACATTTTCACCCTTGAGTACCTTGATCACCTTGTCCGTCGCTCGCTGAAAAGATTCAGGGGTAAAGATATGTTTTAACTCGAACACAGGTCGATTGATTAAATCTTCGACTTTGTATCCCAATAATTTCTCAACACTCGGAGATAGGCTCAATAGGTTGAAATCGGCGCCAACAAGGATCACAACATCCGTTACGTTCTCAAATTGCGATCGATAATCTTCTACCAGGATACGCAATTGTTGATTGGCTTTTTCCAGATCAATTATTTTCTTTTTAAGTTGATTGGAAGGGCATTCCTTTTCGTGTCTGAAAGAATCCTTTTCTTTTCCAGCCGATTTTGTCATTCATCTGCCTTTCTTCCGGAATATTGATTTCTTTTAAAAAGCATTATTGTTGATAAGAATTCATTTTTAAACTTCAGTATCTGAAATTGATCAGTCAGTTACGTTAACCTGGACTGATTCTCTTTATTAAAATCTTCAGTTTGGAGTCAACGTACAGGCTTTAAGCAGAAAATCAATTACTTAACTTAATCTACGAATAATGACAAATATTGTCAAGGCGATAATATCCTCCGAATAGCTATCAAGATAACTATTCCCAATTGAAAGGCAGGATAATCTTCAGTCTTGATGCTGTATAGATAAAAGAAAGGCAGGATCATTTTGATCCTGCCTTTCCGCTAATCCCGTTTTGAACTGAGTTTTTATTATCTCATGCCCGACAATTTTCTTGTCTTTACACCCGTCAGTACGCCCTACATGAAGCTTTCTTCGGGGATATCAATGGCGCTACGGTCGCCGTACTTCATCGATTTGAGATATCCGAAAATATCGGGAACATGATTCATAATATAGAACCGGGCCGTGGCAATTTTGCCCTTGTAGAAATCGGCATCGATTGCGCCCTTCTCTTTCATCTTGGCCGACGCCAGAAGCGCCTGATCCAAAAGCAGCATGCCGCAGTAAACTCTGGCGCCTGCATGCAGAGTCCGGGTGGCAAAAAGTTGTTTCATCTGCTTGTCACCCTTCGTCCAAGCGTCATTCATGTTGACGATCTCTTTGAAAGCCGCCATGGCCTCCGCCATCATCGCGAATTCCGCCGCGAATTCGTCCGTCTTCCTGCCGGCGACGAATTCGTCGATTTGGTCCACCCATTTTTTGAACGGCGCGCCGTCCTTCATGGTGAACTTGCGGCCGGTATAATCCTGAGCCTGGATGAAGTTGGTGCCTTCCCAGATTCCGTAAATCACAACATCCCGGTATAGTTCCGCCGGGGCATACTCTTCCGTGAAGCCGTAGCCGCCGTGGCACTGGATGGAATCGCCGGTGGCGAGCCTCGCCATATCGGATGTATAGGCCTTGCACATGGGGTTGTTGATCGCAAACATATCGTCATAATACTCCCGCTCTTCAGGTGTGGCGGCATCAACGGCCAGGTCGCGGTAAAGATAGGACTTGTAAATAAGCGCCCGGCAGGCCTCCAGAATCGCCTTCTGGGATAAAAGCATGCGGCGGACATCTTCGTGTTCGATGATCCGGACGCTGGGGCCCTTGGGATTGGTGGAATGTTTGCTCTGCACACGCAGCTTCGTATAATCCAGAGCGGCGTAGTAGGCTGAACCAATGCAGCCCAGCGAGAACAATCCCGTGTTCAGGCGTTCCTCGTTCATATACGCGAACATCTGCTTCATGCCGACGCCTCGTCCATCTTTTACTTCCGCTTCGCCCACCATCCAGCCGTAGCAGTTGTCGTTTTCACCCATCGAAAGAGTGGCGGTCGTCGAGCCGTGAATGCCCAGCTTGTGTTCAATGCCCATGGTGGTGACGTCATTCCATGCACCCAACGAACCGTCGTCGTTGACCCAGAACTTGGGTACGATGAAAAGCGATATGCCCGCTGTGCCTTCCTTGGCGCCCGGCGTCTTGGCCAGCATCAGGTGGATGATGTTTTCGCACAGGTCATGGTCGCCGGAAGAAATGAAGCATTTCGTTCCGGTAAGCTTATACTTGCCGGGCGTGTCGGTGGGAAACGCCTTGCTCTGCACCGCGCCCACTTCGGAACCCGCGCCCGGTTCGGTAAGCCCCATGGTGCCGCCCCATTCGCCGGTCCGCAGCTTGGGAATGAACAGATCCTGCTGTTTTTGCGTGCCAAATTCCTGGAGCACGGTGATCGCGCCCTGCGTCAGACACCAGAACATAACGATTGACGGCGACGCAGCGGACTGCATCTCCAGAATCGGCGCATACCAGCACAGCGGTATTTTACCCTCGCCGCGGTAACCGAACTGGGGTCCCAGTTCCGCATCCATCACGGTTTTATAAACGGTTTTAAACGAATCCGGGGTCACCACTGCGCGTTCCTTGCCGCCCACAAATTTCGCGCCGGGTTCGTCGGCGTCTTTGTTGGCCGGACACATCACGTCGCGGCAGACTTTATAGTTGACATCGAGGATGCTGTTGATGTCGTCCATCCCGTAGTAGTCTTTGTAAGCATCAAGGCTTAAGAGCTTATCGACGCCAAGCCATTCTTTAATCTGGAACATGATGTCCCGTGTCTGATACAACCAATTACTGTGTGCCATATCGAATTCCTCCTATTGAAAATTAAAGGCACAAAATGAAAAGAATCCCCTTAAGTGTAAGATTCACAGCTCTCTATCCCGATCCGTCTTCAGGCCCACCCTTTGCAAGACCTTGAACCTTTTCAAGCCGCTGTTCATTTACTGCCATTCATACTCGTTTTTGCTTATGCCCGCAAAATTATGACTATCAGTCTTTATCTAAATCAACGGAAACTGTCAAATTGATATTTCAGAATATGATGAATTTTACACCTTGAAAATCCGCCGTGGCGCATTACTGTCGAAGTTATTGAAATAACGTAGTATTTATCGATAATGAATATTCTCTTTTCGATAAGCACTTCCATGAAAACAAGGAACATCCCCTATCCGATCCAAAGATTCTTCCCGCATCGACGCCCTTATTCATTCACGCTACTTATCAAAATTATCGTTTATCCTTCTGTTCTTCAGCTCGGCAAGCTTACCCTTGTTCCAACTGGACGTTTTGCTGAAATATTTTGAGAGACGGGCAATGCCCTCCACATCCGGTAACCCGCAGTAAACACATTTTTCGTGCAATCCTCTGATTGTTTTGCCGCATGAAGAACAAAAGGTGAATTCCGGATTGAAATCAATCTGACGATTGACGGAATCAAAATAAACTCTTTTGACAAATTCGCTCAGTTTTTCCCTGCCCGGATTGGAACCTCCTAATTGGATATGGGTGAAAACATCTCCCTCCAGATGCTGGTGAAAACGACCTTCCTGGATGACTCGCTGCATGGGGGTAATATCCGCCGCCACGTTCAGATGCGTTGAGTTGGTGTAATAAATCGCCCCCTCCGCGACATGTCCTTTAATGTAACGACCGGCAGTTGGAGAAAAAAAACGTAAATCGAGCCGGGCAAAACGATACGACGTTGTTTCCGCCTGTGACTGACCGAGGACTAGTTTTACTTTCAGTTTTTTGCTCAGGCGTCCGGCTTCCCGCCGGATAAAATCAACAACTTTCAAACCGAATTCCAGCGCGTCCGGTGATTGATGCAGTTCTTTTCCTGTATGGATTTGCGCCAGTTCATTCAACCCGACCATCCCGATCACATAACTGGCCAGGTTCATCCTTAAAAAAGAATATCCGTCATGGTTCATGGCCAGAACGGCCAGCGGCCCGTCTTCTGCGTAAGAAAGCAATTTTTCCAGAAAATCTTTCTTCTGCACATGAGCTTTCGCCGCTTTTTGTATCAGTTCTCCAAGCAACGCAAATAAGTTCTCTTCATCACCACCGGCCTTGTAACCGAGCCGCGGAAGGTTCAGGGTCACGTTTTGAATAGTGGCCAAACGGTTCAGCCACGGCTTGTCGCGTTCTTCCTCTCTGAAATCTGATGGCAGCGATTGTTCTTCCCGGTCAAAAACAAAACAGGCGTTGCCCATCAGATTGGCCACATTGCAGGCCAAAAGCAGAAATTCATGAATGTCCCGACGCTTCCAGAAATTCTCTGTGATATGCAACAGGGGACGCGGAAGAATAAAAGGTTTGCCCTTGGCATCTCCTTTTTCAAAAACTTCCAGGATGGCACGGGCAAAACGCCGGACATCCGGGATGTAATCCCTGTAAATCTTGCCAGTCGGTTTTCCCTCCGCACCGATGGCCGGAAGATTCGCCCACGAGGAAGGCATATCATAATATAAATGGATATCGGTATAGAGCGCCTGGCCGCCGCGTGTCGCCGCAAGTTGGGAGAATTCATAGATCAGCATTTGCGCGAATTGCTTCACGTCCCTGTCCGTCATGGACGCAAGATAAGGCGCAAACGAAATATTCACGGCGTCCCAGCCAATGGAGCCGGCAAAATGTCCCTGCAAAACGGAACTGAAGCGCACCATATGCGCCAACAGGACTTCGGCGTATTTCGCGGGATTTGCGGAATTGATCGCCTGCGGCAGATTCAATCCATTGATTTTCAGATATTCCAGTGACTGACAGCAGATGTAGGGTCGGTCAATGTGACCGAGCGCGTGAATGTGCAGGTCACCTGCGATATGCGCTTCGCCGACATCAGCCGAAAAAACATCATAAAGAGACAGTTCCCGTTTGATGCCTTCCGCGAAGATGAGATTGGTCGCTTCGGGAGAATGGGGAATGTTGGCGTCCTGTTTGTTCTGATGAAGAATCAGTTGACGCACATCATAAAGCGGGAAGCCCAAGCGGCCATGAAGCCTGCGCTCTTTCTCCAGTCCTTTCTCGATCAGCCGGACATTAACCAGTTCACGAATCAGTGCGGAGGTAAGCAAACTGACCCCCGAAGCGACAATTTGTTTTTCAACCTCCCGGGATATCTCATCAGCCACCTGACGATCAATTTCTGCTTCGCGCACCAATGCATCCACAATACGCTGACGGTCCCAGAGCGCGATTTCCTCTCCGGACGTGCGCACAAAAAGCGTGATATCTGTCGTTTCAGAATTACCGGCCATGTCAAATATTCGTCAAGGATGATTTTCCCGAGCTTCCCAGAACCCGTTCCGCGGCGGCGGATAATTCAGCGTCATGATCATGATTCAGCGAAAACACCCTGAAGTGCATCACGCGCGCCGGTATAAAACGGTACATATCCAGCAGGGGCTCGGGGGATGTCGTTTGCGTAACAGGATTAAAAATATTGATTCGCTTTTCCCTTTCGGTGATGGGGTTGAGCGGTCGCGGATCCTGCGTCGCCAGATCCACCTTCAGGGCAAGGTCTTTTAATTTCTTCGGCAGACTCTCCCTGATTTTCTTCTCATAATCCGCCGCTCTGGCAAAACCGACACCACGCTGCATCTGATCCAGTGAAATTTCTGCCACAAAAGACATCTTCCATTTCACTTCCCGGTCATGAAGTTTTTTCCATTCAGCAGCCAACTTTTGTTTCGTTTTGTCTTTCTCTCCCTGCCAGCCACGGACGTGATTGAATAAATTCCATTCATCACATTGCAGATAATCATCTAGATGGTCCAGGGGATTGCCGGGCAGAATGAATCGCATGGTGTCATGAAAAATTTCCTGCAGGTGCAAATCCAGCCCGCGCGTCGTGCGGTGGAAATAAACGTTCGTGTAGAGATTCAGTCGGGCATTTAAAAATCTTCCCAAAGCGGAAATACCGGACTGATGAAGGGTAAGGCCCTCTTCTGTAAAAAAAGTGTAGTAGCGCAGGCGGGGAATATCCACCATATCCAGGGAAAATCCGGTCATGTAAGCATCACGCTGCACATAATCAAGATTGTCCACGGTATAAACGCCGGAAAATAAATGCCGGAGCATTTGCAACCAGCGAGGCTGCCTTTCCGCTTCTCCGGCTTCCGGCATCTTGATTAAGAAAGCCACCCGGCGCGCGTCCATCACTTCGCCACGCGAAAACCCGCCGGAAGGACTTCTCCGAATACGGCCAATGTCGGCGCCCAGTTTTTTGACGATAATGTTTTGTCCGATTGTTTCGTGTGTCAGCCCCCAGTCGCTTAAGAAATTATCATCGAAGAAATGACCGTACGGCCCGTGTCCGATGTCATGCAATAAACCGGCAAGTCTCAGCAGCTCTTCCACATAATAACAGGACGGGACATCACGGCAAACAGCGGATAAACTCGGATAGACGCTTTTGGCAAATTCTCCGGCCATGTGCATCGTGCCCAGTGAATGCTGAAAACGCGAATGTTCCGCCGCCGGGTAAACCCAGCGCGCGCTTTGCAGTTGATAAATTCTCCGCAACCGCTGCATCCATGGAGAATCGATGATGCTCTGCTCCGTTGTTTCTTTGGCGGTTCTGTTTTCAGGCACGGTGAAAAGGATGTACTGATGAATCGGATCGGCGATCAGCGCCAGGCCATTATAAACATTCTGTTGGGCAAAATTGTTCTTTTTCATGACAGATTCTGTATAATATCCCTCTTAAAAAATCAAATTTAATCATTTACTTGTCCTTGTTAGCAAATTTTTTTAGCAAATTTTTCTATTGACAAATTTAAACAAAAAATTAAAATATAACCATATTCATTTTAACCAATTTAAAAATGAAAGGAGAAAAGGTATGAAGATTTTTCATGTGTGTCCTCCATGCGGGGGGTTTAAGTGTCCTCCAGTATCTGCGAAGTGTCCCCCTCTGATCACGAAGTGCCCTCCTGCCAGGGAATGTCCTCCAACCGCAGTGTAAAGAGTTGTATAAGATTTTTTAACTTTAACATCTGATTTCATTTTTTAGTAACAAAGATAAATAAAGCCAGGGTAACTAGATCAAGACTCTGGCTTTATTTTTGATCGTGCTGATAATTTGAGGTTTTTATTTAATCTCAGAAAGCAGCATTTTAAAAGATTATCCGCTATCTTCAGGAACGTCTCCTGGCGATATTCGCCATGGATCAAATGAATTCCGTCTAAAAAACTATATTCTCTCTGTATTGGTCTGCAAGAACTTTAACAGCCCAGGGAAATGTTGAGTGTGCAATACTGGAAAATGGAGATTTTGCATACTCAAATTTGCTCTTAGAACCACTCATTCGCCATAATACAGCTTTTATAATCATACGAGTCCAGAACAAAACAGATACTATCGGGAAAAAAAATATCTCCTGTCTTGTGCATAGATTGTTTGTTATTAAAAATTTATAGTATTCCTTTCGCAATCGCGGATCATAAGGCCGATTTGGTATCAGCCAAAATTTCCACCCGCCTTTCTTCACATATCCAAAGGCTTCTCTGGGAACTCCACCTTCTTCCAGGATTCTGCGGGGGATAGGTCTGTCATAGATGCTTCTTATGGACCATCTTTTCATTTCTCTCGAGTTGCTTATTTCTAAAAGCAAAGGTCTGAATTTTTTCAACCATGAAAGAAAACAACAATGAATAAATCCCGCTTTCAGTCTGATTTCGGACAGGGAAATCGCTCCATAATCGTAATAACTATCATTGGGATCCTTGCCCCACGCATAATCTCCTCCGATTCCAGTAAACAACACGGATGGTTTATTTAACTGATCAAGGTAATTGAGCATGGGTAGAAAATTCGTCAATCTTGTATTGGGCATGCCCGGGAAAAGATACAGCTCGTTGTCAAGATTCTTCTTGAAATCGTTTTGATCAAACTTAATACATGAGACTGTTTCACTGATGCATCGCGCTATGTCACTTCCGTCGTCAATAGTTTTACGTTTGCTCCTGATAAACTTAGGTCCCATTTCACTGGACGAAACACAGGTAAACAAATTAGTGCAGCCAGCTTTAACCGCGAAGTAGGAAATTACTGCAGAATCGTATCCGGTTGAAATAGTGGAAAACGTCAACAGTTTATTTCGTCTCGAGGGAGATTCCCAGTTATTCCTGAATCGAAGAAAAATATTATTTATAAAAACATTCAGGTTGACAAAATCGGAAAAATGTTTTTTTAGCGGTTTCGTTTCCAAACTAAGTTTTCCTGAC
The DNA here is from genome assembly GCA_018056685.1 of Smithella sp. GTDB lineage: Bacteria > Desulfobacterota > Syntrophia > Syntrophales > Smithellaceae > Smithella. Next base: position 70,162 of record JAGPFC010000006.1, on the reverse strand, counting down.
GCGTACACAAGATTCTCTCCCATGATATTCAGTATTTTCCCGCAGCCGGCATGGATTGGAACCTCTTTCTTATAGTCTCCACCATCATTTTCAACGCTCTGGAAAAACTCCGCATAATCCCTTGTTGGATCTACCACAATATCCGTAAAAGATAAAAGACATGGCAACGAATTGCTGACTAATAATCTACTTTGATAAAAAGAATAGTATAACCTATCTGCCATAGAACTGGATGAAACAAAGACAATCTTTTTATGACATACTTTCATGCCTGTTCCAAAAACCAAATCGGTTTCATGAAATTCGCCGGCATCAAAAGGTCCGTCCCAAATACCCTCGATAAACCAATTTTCACGGCACTCAACATATCGACCATGATAAACAGTTATGATGGATTGTTTTTCATCCACCACAGCCAGCCATGCCAGTTTCGGAAAGATGTTTACAGCTCGATAATTTATTCTTTTCATTCTGTTTCAGTTTATCACCCTGTTGCAGAAGTAAAACCGAATGCGTTTGAGCCCGATGCTTTCATCAAGAGGGATTTGTATTGATGCGGCATAAAAAAGTTAGGTTGTTTTTCGGTTCTTCTTGATTTTGCTCTATTTCACTCACCATAAATTATCTGACATGATCAGGGTATCGGATATATGCTTGTTATCTCTGCGAATATCGTATCGCTTTTCTCTTTCAACATAATAAAACTTGTTTTATAATAAGGCATACCAATGTGCACAATACTCCCTATATTGGAACTGAACCCGAAAGACTCAAAATCGCTCAGATGGGTCATATTGCTGGCGACGATATCTGTATCTATGTTAGCAGCAGGATATTTTTTATACAGGTCCGTTTTAATTTCTAACCCATACCTTGAAAAAGAAGATATTTCTTTTATGAAGTTTTCATTTCTTATTTTATGAATTGATTCTTTCAACCGATACGCAATTTGAGGAATGGACATTGTATCGATTTCATTTTTTGTAAATTCTATTAAATTAACAAATACCGCATTGCCGATATAAAAAGAGTCAATATCAGGATTCACATCTCTGATACTAATAGGATGCTTCAAAAATATTTTATCTGTCTTGGGTAAAATATGATTGTGATATTTTTTCAATAAACATGAGGTTATGATTTGGTTATTCGAAAGAATATATTTTTTGTTTTCTAATATTGCTTGATTTTTTATTTGAGTAAGAAATTCATATGTAAAATATTCTCTTTTAGAAAATGTTTTTATATCACCTGCTTTAACTCTATTTTGAATTTCCTGACTCAACTCGGATAACGGTGGAATGAATGCCTTATCAATCCTATCTATGGAAACAGGTTTCCCCTTGAATAATCTTTGATTGGACGGCAACGGAAAATTTTTACCTTCGATGATGCACATCCACGAAAACAGAAACAGCATTAATGAAATGCCATCCGATATGGCGTGCGAACAACTGATTCCGCCAAATATTCCATCTTTTACCGGTATTCCTGTGACAGCAAAAAGAGGTTCACCCGGCAATGTTTTAACACGCACCATCATCTTCTTGATATCTTCAATATTAATACGATCAAAAGGTTCATCAATTGATGGCAAAACATTTATTACAAATCCGTCTGTACAATATTGTAAGGCAAATTTGTTGTCATCAATCATGATGAGACGGCTTGAAAAAAGATTGTAATGCTCTATAGTTTTTAACAGACTTTCTTTCAGTTTTGATATGGATGTTTCTTTCTTATAAAAAAGTAATACTTCGGTTTGTTCTATCCCGATCATCGATTGTTCCGCTGCTGATAGAGGTATGATATTTTTTCCATAATTATTTTCCAAATATTCAGATTTTGTCTTATTATCAATTTGACTGATTTTCATCTTACAATCATCCTATATAAGCTTTTATTCACACAGACATTAACAGATCATATATTCACATTCACCTCAATTTTTAACACAGATTAATGTAGAATCCATAACATTTTTTTTATGTCATTGATTTGTCCTGTCATTGATTTGTCCTTGACTATTGGATGTCTGTCCCTTATTATTTTTTATCATCAAAGAATTTACATCATCAACCAAAGGAGCGGACGCTTATGGGAACCAATAATGTAATATTTCTGGAAGTTATTGAATGGTTTGACGAATCAGGTAAAGAAATCGTGCACAGAATTCCGGAAAAGGGTTCCGGCGAAATCAAGTTCGGCGCACAGATGACCGTCCGGGAAAGTCAGACCGCCGTCTTTTTCTATAACGGCAAGGCCTATGACGCCTTCGGCCCGGGACGGCACACGCTCAAGACCTTCAATATACCGTTATTGACCAAGGTACTCGCCATTCCATGGGGCATGACCAGCCCGTTGCGCGCGGAAGTTTATTTCATCAACATGAAAGTTTTTACCGATTTAAAATGGGGCACACGCGATCCAGTCGCTTTCCGAGACCAGGAGCTGGGCTTGATTCGCCTGCGCGCTTTCGGCGTTTTTAACATTCGCGTGATTCAACCGCTGCTTTTGATTAACTCTCTCGTCGGAACACAGGGCATTTTCAGTACGGAGGAAATTGAAGAATACTTAAACCGCGTGATCGTGTCACGCTTTAACGATTACATGGGCGAAAAAGTTGACACCATTTTCAACCTGCCGGGCAAATATAACGAATTCTCAGAAGGATTGAGAACGATGCTCCAGAACGATTTAAGCAAGTTCGGCCTGGCGCTGACCGATCTCTACATTAACTCCATCACGCCGCCGCCGGACGTGCAAAAAGCCATTGACGATAAAAGCCGTCTGGGTGTTTTTGACGACCTCAATAAACTCCTGAAAATGAAAGCGGCCATGGCCGTGGAATCGGCAGCAACAACGCAATCGGAAGCTGGCGCCGGTCTGGGAATGGGTATGGGGTTTATGATGCCCGGGATGCTTCTGGAAGCTTTCAAAGGAGCAGCGACCGCCCCGGCAGCTCCCGAGGCGTTCACCTGCCCGGACTGCAAACAGATCGTGCCGAAGGATGCGCGTTTCTGCCCGGCCTGCGGACACCAGATTTTAGTTATCAACAAATGCGCGCATTGCGGTAGAAATTTACCGGTCAATGCCAATTTCTGCGTCAATTGCGGTATGGCGGTCACGGTCAAGCCGGCCCTGAAACCATGCGCCAAGTGCGGTTTTGAAAATTTACCGGAATCTATCTATTGCAATAAATGCGGTGAACGGCTCTAACTTTCAGATTGAACAGCAGTGCCCTCAGTGCGGAGCGCCGATCATTCTCGACGAAACGGATCGCATCCTTTCGTGTAAATTTTGCCGCACTCACGTCTATCTGGCCACTGATGATCATTTCCGTTTTTACATTCCTCCCGCTGAAGGCATTACGGAAAATATTTATTTCATCCCATACTGGCGTCTCAAAGGTCTGTCCTTCGCCATCCAGCCTCACGATATCGCCTATAAATATTTTGACGCCAATTTTTTATCTTTTGATGCTCCCCTGCTTCCCTATTCTCTTGGTCTGCGTCCGCAGGCGATGAAATTAAAATTTGTGGGCAACCGGGACAACGAAGGAAAATTCATTTCTGCCGCTCATAAGACCAAAGATCATTTGTTGAAAAATTTCAAAACGCAGACCGGTGCTTTAAGGGAAGTATTTATCGGCGAAACGGCCAGTGTCATTTATTCACCGCTTTACTGCCGCAATAATCGCGTTTATGACGCGGTTTTAAAGAAACCCCTTGACCTGCAGACCAAAGACATAGAGGTGGAACAGGCGCTGCTGGCCGCCGGGGATGAAAAATGGCACATTGATTTTCTTTCCCTGCTTTGCCCTGACTGCGGCGCCGATCTGCCGGGTGAAAAAAATGCTCTGGTTCTTTTTTGTGAGAACTGCCATAGCGCCTGGATTCCGTCAGGAAAGAATCTCAACAGAGTCAAATTTGTGGTATGGCCGGAAAAGGGAGACAATATTACCTATCTTCCCTTCTGGCAATTAAGGGTCAGGGTCAGCGGCCTTCAACTGGAAACCTATGCCGATTTGATTAAAGTCGCCAATCTGCCCAAGGTACCCACACCGGCCTGGCAAAAAACGCCTTTTTATTTTTATACCCCGGCGTTCAAACTCAATCCCGCTTTGTATTTACGCTGGTGCAAACAACTAACCGCTGCGCCGCCGCCCGCAGATTTAGTTGCTGATTTTCCCGCCAGGAACGTTCATCCGGCAACCCTGCCTCTGAATGAAGCCCTGGAGACTTCTCTGGTGACACTGGGCAGTTTGATGGGCAGCAAAACCAGTATCGTGGAGGCAACACCTTCATCTAATTTTATATTGGAAGAGTTTCCTTTAGATCCGCTGCCTTTTAAAGTCAGCGCGAAAGAGAAGGTTCGGGAAATGATGGGGATCAGTGTTAAAAGTTCTGTCGTTATCCACAGCATCGTCAATCCCGATAGAAAAAGCCTGGCGGATTTATTGCCTGTCCTCAATTTTACGCTGGAAGAGGCTTCGCTGATTCTGCATCCCTTTAAGATGAGCGCGCGGGATCTGGTACACACCAAACTGGGAGTCAGCATGGATGTCAACGCGCTGAAAATGGGAGCGTATCTTTAAAATGGATTTTCCTTTGACATCCGGAATAATTGTTTATATATTTTTCACAGAAAAATAATTCGGAACAACAGCAATTATTTTTAACCATTGAGAAATCTCATTTTAGTCGGGACACGGTCATTCAAAAGGCAGTATGCCAGGGAGACGACAATTCCATGCAGGATAAACTGCTTCGCGCATTAATGATTGATGATTCGGAAGATGATGTGCTGCTCACCGTCCGCGAACTGAGAAAAGGCGGGTATCATCCCGTTTATGAACGGATAGAAACCGCGGCGGACATGAAAAAAGCCCTCCGCGAAAAGCAGTGGGACATTATTCTCTGCGATTATAAAATGCCGACATTTGATGCGCCTTCGGCAATTGCTCTTTACAAGGAGGCCCATCTCGATATTCCTTTTATCGTCATATCGGGAACCATCGGCGAAGAAACCGCCATTGAATGCATGCGCTCCGGCGCGCACGATTATTTCATGAAAGGCAAATTGTCACGCCTTTGCCCAGCCATCGACAGAGAATTAGAAGAGGCTAAAGTCAGAATTAAACAAAAACAGGCGGAAGAAGCTTTAAAAAAAAGCGAGTCTCTCTATCACGTTCTCGCCGACAATATATCCGAACATGTCTGGATTATGGATTTAAAATTAAAGCCTCTTTATTTGAGTCCTTCCGCGGAAAAACTATACGGATATCCTTTGGACGAGTTAAAAAAGATATCTTTTAAAGAACTTTTCACAGAAGAATCCGTGCAAAAAATATCGGAAGCATTCGTCACCGGACTGGCCGGCGCACTTCAAGGTCATCCCCCTCCTCCAGGAACGCGTCACGTCATGGAACTGCAGGCCCGTCATAAGGACGGTCATCTTTTGTGGACCGAAAACCGTTTACATTTCATCCGTGATGAAAACGGCAAACCTGTCTCTCTGATGGGTGAAACCAATGATATCACCGAACGTAAACTGGCGCAGGAAATGCTGAAAAAAAGTGAAGAACAATACCGTCTCCTGGCGGATCACATGAAAGATCAGGTTTGGCTCATGGACCTCAATCTCAATATAACGTATATCAGCCCTTCCGTGGAAAAACTATTGGGATATACCTTTGAAGAGATAAAAAAATTAACCTGGGATAAATTCCTCACGCCTGAATCTTTTAAGAAAGCAACCGATTTTACTACCGTCAGTATGCCCAAAGCCATTCAAACAATGTCCCGTGATTTAATGTTCAGAACACTGGAGCTGGAATTCATCTCTAAAAACGGAGAGACGATATGGGGGGAGTGTTCGTTTAGTTTCATCAGAGATGAAAACGGGAAAGCTGTATCAATTCTCGGCGAATCAAGAAATATCACCGAACGTAAAATTGCGGAAGCAAAACTTCAACAGACGCTGGAAAGTCTCCGAAAAGCGTTTGCCGCGACCATTCAGGTACTGATATCTGCTCTGGAAGCCAGGGATCCCTACACGGCCGGTCACCAGTCCCAGTCGGCAAGACTGGCTTGCGCCATTGCTACAGAAATGGGTCTGGCGCAGGATAACGTTGAAGGAATCCGCATGGCAGGGTCCATCCATGATATTGGGAAATTATCCATCCCTGCGGAAATATTGACAAAACCTTCCCGACTGACCGAGATAGAATATGAAATGGTAAAAGAACATCCCCAGAGTGGTTACGATATGTTGAAGGATATCGAATCACCTTGGCCGCTGGCACAAATTGTATACCAGCACCATGAAAGAATGAACGGCACAGGATATCCCCGAAATCTAAAGGGAGATGAAATTCTTATGGAAGCCCGGATTATGGCTGTTGCGGATGTCGTTGATGCGATGTCTTCTCATCGTCCCTACCGCGCATCCTTGGGCATAGAAGCAGCTCTCAAAGAAATCGAACAAAACAGAGGCACACTTTATGATGCGAATGTCGTCGATGCCTGTGTGAATTTAATCCGAAACAAAGGCTATAAACATCCATAAAATACAAATCCAGAATATCGAAATACGCCCTGGTTTAATCCTGTATAAAAATATTCATTAACGGGAAATGTGTTTTTACATCTATTCTCGCTTCATATTTCAAACTGAAAAACCATATTGAAATCAAAAGGGCTGGACTATGCTGCAATATGTGATAGGAATATTCATCATTCAGTCCATACTGTTCCGGACCATAAAAGATGACCCAAAGACTAGATTTAGCTAAAGAAGACATATTCCCGCTGATTCTAAAGATGAGCTGGCCATCCATCATAGCGATGACAGCCATGTCTCTTTACAACTTCATTGATACATTCTGGATGGCGCGCTGCAGCACACAGGCGCTGGCGGCATTGACGGTCTGCTTTCCGATTCAACTCATTGCTTCTGCCATCGGCGTGGGAACAGGTATTGGCGCCGGTTCCTTTGCCGCAAGAATGTTTGGCGCGGGTAAACATCTTCATGCAAAAAAAACGGCAGGCCAGATATTTTGTCTTTCATTTTCTTTTGGTTTATTCATGATCGTATCGGTTTTACTTTTTGGAGACTCCATCATCCGTCTTTTTGGAGCATCCGATGAAATAATGCCTCTTTGTCATGATTATCTTTATATTATCGTTTTTAGTTCACCTTTCGGACTATTCACCTTAATGGCCAATAACCTGCTGCGTGCCGAAGGCAGACCGCTTTTATCCATGTATGTTTTCCTGATCATCTTTGTTACCAGTATGATTCTTGATCCTCTGTTAATTTTCGGATTGGGTCCTTTTCCGGAAATGGGCATTCGAGGAGCCGCAACTGCCGCGCTGGTTGCGAATTTTTCAAGTTTCATATTTTCGCTGGTTTTTCTGAATTTAAGATCATCCAAATATGCATCCGGATTAAAATACATGATTCCGGACATCAACATAATAAAATCCATATACGCAACCGGTTTGCCTTCCATCATGATCAATCTGGTAGCCGGTCTGGTCATGGTCATTTACAATCACGTTCTCGCTGATTTTGGTTTTAAAGCCATCGGAGCTTTTGGGATCTGTTTTCGTATCATGAGTATGGCCACCATGGTTGTTTTCGGCATTGGCGCCGGCTTAATGCCGGTTGTCGGATTCAGTTCCGGTGCGAAACTACATCAAAGATTGAGAGAATCTGTTTTTGCCGCTTTAAAAATTTCATTCATATTTGCTTCGGTTGCTTTTATTTTTCTTGAAGTATTTGCTTCTCCACTGGTAGGCCTTTTTTCCAACGATCGTGATTTGCTGGCAATAGCCATAACGGCTCTGAGGATTCACGCTTCGGCTCTTGTTTTAATTGCTCCTACAATAATTTTCATCTATGCTTTAATGGGATTGGGAAAAGGAACGTTAGCCATGCTATTACTTTTTTTTCGCGACAGTTTTGTTTTCATTCCACTGTTGATCCTGTTACCTGATTGTTTTGGAATAACGGGAGTCTGGCTTGCGCTGCCTTTGACGAATTTTGCAGCTTTGTTCGTGGTGTTTTTCTGGACGAAAAAAGCACTTCATGTTAACAATCTTTCAAAATGAGAATTTTGCTGTTGAAGAATAAAATTTAATTTAGGTTCTGACCAACATCCTCATCCGTTCAGACTTATTTTGCCGACATTCTTAAAGCGCCATCCAATCGAATACAGCAACCGTTCAGCATTTTATTTTCCATGATGTGCAAGGCCATTTGGGCAAATTCTGCGGGGTGTCCCAAACGCCGTGGAAAAGGAACGGTCTTGGCCATATCCTCCTTGACCGTTACCGGCAAACCGGCCATCATGGGCGTATCAAAAATTCCCGGCGCGATGGTAACGATCCTGATTCCATAATCGGAAATTTCTCTTGCGATGGGCAGAGTCATGCCGACAATGCCGGCTTTCGATGCGCTGTATGCCACCTGGCCAACCTGTCCTTCAAATGCGGCAATCGAAGCGGAGTTAATAATAACGCCCCTTTCCCCTTCTTCTTCCGGAGGGTTATTCATCATCTGCTCAACGGCCAGTCTGATAACATTCAGGGTTCCCACGAGATTAATCTGCAAAACTTTATTGAAAGCCTCCAGCGTCAAAGGACCTTTTCTGCCGATGAGCTTCCCAGGATTGACCACCCCCGCGCAGTTGATTGCCGTGTTGATCTTTCCGAAAGTATCGATCGCTTTCCGGATGGCCTGCCGGACATCCTCTTCACGGGTAATGTCTGTTTTGACAAATATCGCATTGGCGCCGATTTTGGCCGCCAGTTTTTCTCCCTTTTCGACATCAACATCCACGATAACAGCTTTTGCTCTTTTTTTAACCAGTTCCAGAACACTGGACTCACCCAATCCCGACGCGCCACCGGTAACCAGCGCCACCACTTCTTGAATATTCATTTTTCTCTTCTCCTTGTTGTATAAAAAATACGATAAACAGGATGACCTTTACTCTGTTCTCTTCAGGGCGCTGGCCGTTGGCTTTATCATTTCTTTTTTGATTCTCTTGAAAAACTCACGGCGAAATGCCGGGATTTTCGTGAGCATGACCAGAATGCCGTTGATCATCCGCCATTTATAATATGTCTGGGGGAAATTATACATCCCGTGTTCTTTGTAGTAGCGGTGATCCGCCTGAAAGACCGGGCGCAACCTGCCGTAAATGGCATCGCGAAATAATTTGGTGCCGGCAACCTGATAGAATGTCGGCGGCTGAATATAGCCGAGCGTGCCTTGATCAACCGCACTGGTTGCCATGGTTTGCAGGGCCGCATTGATTTGAGCACTGCTTCCCATATCATCACTGACAAAACCGTTAAACCCGGCTAACTGAAATTGCGTGGTCGCGTCAAATATTTCGCGTAAGTTATGAAGGTCTCTGAAAGGGCCGGAAATGACAAATCCGATTTGCTTGCCCTTCAGAAAAGGCGTGTGACCGTTGAAAAAACTTCGATCAAAAAAACATTTCCATAACGCCGATAGATAACGGTCGTGTATGGCTCCCGCAAGAAACAAAATATCAGCCGTTTTAATTTTTGAATTGAAAAAATCCCGGAATCCGTCTTTACCGTCATAGACACACTGATTATCGAAACCGCACTCACAACAGCCCAGGCATCCGCCTTTGATATCCACATCCTTGAGCAGCGCCAGTTCGGCAGCGGGAGAAAACGTGTTCCGCAATCTCTCCACCATTTTCTGAAGATTGGCATTTTCAGTGAGATCATCGGCCACAATCAAAACCTTTTTGTCTCCGGGATTCACCGGCTGAATCGCTTCGGCTTCAAAAACAACTTCCGGCGCGGAAAGTGGCTTATTGTTTCTGATCGCCGGCGTTTTGTCTTTGATCGCCTTGAAAAATAATTCACCGAATTTCTTCAGCCGCCGACGCTCACCGGTTTTCAACAGATCATTCATTTCCGCTGAATAGGCTCCGAAATAATTCATATCCAGGTCGTCGCAAACAGCATTGATGTAGTTATGGGCGGTATAGTCAAAAAAATTGATGGAGGTTGACAGAGAGGCAGCCGGTTTGCCTCGAAAAACCGAGACCGCATTTTTTTCAAAAATCAACTCGATGAATCTTTTGTACTGAGAGCAAACCACCAGAAAATAAAGCGGGAAAGCCCAGAGCACCGCGTCCGCCGCCGCAATACCGTCTATAACTTCCTGAAAGGCTTTGTCATCTTTTTCCAGTTTTCTGATTTTCAGCGCCACGTCAAAAAAATTAAATTCAGCTTCCGGAAATCTCTGCTCCAGAAAATGAACATACTGCATGGTGACGCTGACCTCACCTTTCGGCGAACCGTTTAAAACAGCGATCTTCATAACATATTACCCTGATATGGATTGTATTCTGAAAATATTCATATCACAGGACAAGTGTCACAACAACGAAGAAAAAAACAGAAAATTTCCGAATATTGGAAGTTAAGTCTGAAGACTCATTTTCCATGATACATAGTCGGACAACTTTTTGATGGCTTCCTGGGGCGTATTGACGAACTCTACGCCAGCGTCATAGGCTTCGTCCTCACAAATGATTTTGATCCATTTGACCTTTCCCATGGCGGTGATCATTTGTTGAAGATTCTTTAATTTAAAATCTATTCTCAGCAGCGTATCAATGGGTAAAAAAATATTGGAATGAATTCGCGCGCCGGTCTCGGATATATCTTTACTGCTGTTATAGATTACCTTTTCCTTGGGAAACTTTTTACTACAGGCAATGATGGTGACGGTAATTTCGCTCTCTTCCTGCAACCGCTTCGCTTTCCTTTTTTCGTTCATCATGACGGATTCCTCGTGCTGAAATCAAGAATAATCATTTCAACCTTCGTCCCACAACATTCAAACCTATAGTTCTCTTTTGATGATTATCGCAAGCGACCTTAAAAAAAACAAGGCTTTTTTAGTGAGACTCTCTGATCCCTCGCAGCTTCGCTCCTGGGAGAGTTTTCAATCCCGATATATCGGGGTTGGATAGTTCGAATAACTCTTCACTATAGTTCAGAAATTCTCTCTACGCCTTACGCTTCAAACGTCATTTTGTTCTTTTCAGCTTGGCTCACTACATAAGCAACGAAGCGACCGTCGTGACTGAGGCTGATATCCACATCTGTTTTGTCTCCTGAGCAATAGACCTGAGGCGGTGAAAGCTCTCCGTTTTTCCTTGTTCGTTGAATTTCTATTTGATGAAACTTCAAAGAAAGAAGTTTTGTTAATCTGTCCGTAAGACGCTGGCGCGTAAAAATTGAGGGATCAGTTTTGGCATGCGGCAGCTTCTCAACATCCCATGTTAATTTATCCAGCGCCGATCGCTCATCAGATCCTGTGCAATGCACATAGCCGGCATTGGTAAAAAGACGAATATAAACAGTTCTTTGTCCGGGAATAATAACGTTTCCTTCCACATCATCCAACGGAGCATTGTCAAATACCGTCTGCCATCGTCGTGGGATAAAGGCGATATCCGAAGATATTTTTTTTATGACTTTATACGCGGTTTCCTTGCAGGCCCAGAGTGACCAAAGCGCCAGATCGGGATTGTCCGCGTTTTTCACATCTTCAATTTCAGCATCTGTGAGGATTTTTTTTAGAAAGCGCGAATTCCTGCTTTTTCCCGAGTTCGCCGGTTCCTTCAAATCCACCACATCGTTTCCGACGCAGGGCAAAATAAGCTTCCTCCATTTGTGCCAGCCGTTCAATGATCTGCCTGGCATATTCCCGCTGAACCCGAAGTTCACTTCCCTCCGCGGGTTGCGGTTGAAAAACTTCCATGTGTACCGAAAATTTTTCACCCCAGGCGGGAATGACACTGTAATTGTCCTGTTTGTCTCCCCGAAGATAAATGCACATCACTTTGCAGTCTTCGAGATGTTTAATGAATCGTCCCACACCGTAAGAGAATCCTTCCTGATCCACCCTCCCGGTGCGCGAACGTTTGCCTTCCGGAAAGATCATGATGGTTCCGCCATGCTTCAGCAGGTAGATGCATTTATCCATGGATTCTTTCATCGCATCACGGGAGCCGCCGCGATGAATGGGAATACACTTGGACAGGTAGCACAACACCGCCAGAAAAATATTGTGTTTGTAATTATTTCTCTCAGGCAGATTCCAGGGCAGTTTCCCGTAATGGGTGATGTGCCGGCCGAGACTGAACATGGCGTAGCTTAATATAAATGAGTCAATCATGGTCAGATGGTTTGAGCAGATCAGCCAGCCTCCCTTGTGTTTGGCAAATTCAGCAGCACAGCGACGGCGGATGTCCTTCAAGTTTCTTACACGGTAAAAGAATATTTTAGAGGCAAGAAAGTACAGCGGCGCGATAATCAAGATCGCGACTCTGCCTGTAAAGTTTTGCAAATGCAAAAGCATTCGGGACTTTCGAGTCATTACAATCCCAGTTTTTGCTTGATGATTTTCACGGCATCGCCGATGGTACGGATTTTATCCGCCTCGTCATCATCCACGCTGATTCCGTAAACGTCTTCGCATTTAATGATGACGTCCACGAGGCGCGCGGAATTGACTTTCAGGTCGTTCAAAATGTGCGTATCCATTGTCGCTGTTGCCAGAAGCTCCTGGTTTTTGGCGTACGGCCTTAAAATGTTAATCATCTCTTCAAAAATTTTTGTAACATCCATAAATTTATTTCTCCTTTATTTTGATTATTTTCCTTCCCATTTTTTGAATATGAGACAGCTGTTGACATCACCGAAACCGAAACCGGCCTTGGCGATAATTTTCAATTCAGGCAATTCCATGCATGTCTGCGGAATTTTGGACGCAAATTTTTCGATATCGGGATGAACATCCTCACTGTTCATGGAAGGATGCAGGAATCCCTTGTAAAGTTCGAGGACAACCGCCACGCATTCCACGGCGCCCGCGGCCCCCAGACAATGGCCGACCAGCGATTTCGTGGACTGAATATAAGGAAACCTTTCCGGCGTTCGTTCCAGGGCTTCCGCCCAGTTTTTCACTTCATAAGGATCGGCATAGGTTGCCGTCAGGTGTCCGTTGATGGCATCCACGTCAGCAGGATCAATGCCTGCATCCGTCACCGCGCCTCGGACACATCTTTTCACGCCTTCGGGATTGGGCGCCGTCATGGAACCTCCCATTCTTTGGCCACCGCAATTGACATAGCCGCCCAGTATTTCCGCGTAGATCCGGGCGCCTCTGGCCTGGGCTGTTTCCAGTTCTTCCAGAACCAGCATGCCGCCGCCGGAACCGGGCACAAATCCTGCTGCTGTGGCACTGAGCGGTCGCGAGCCGGCGGCCGGATTATCGTTAAACTTGCGGCACAGAACGCGCATGGCGTCGAATCCTCCCCAGATATAAGGAGATGCCCCTTCGGAGCCGCCAGCCACCATGCGTTTGGCCAGACCGGTCCTGATTCTCCACATGGCGTCGATGATGGCTTCATTGCCGGTGGAACAGGCCGAAGAATTCGAAGTTACCTGATTGCCGACGGCGAGCAGGCCGGAAATACGGGCGCTGGTGCCGCTGCTCATCACCTGTTCGACGACGCTGCTGCCCAGTCTCTTCACCTTGCCGTCATTGATCAGAGGAACGATGGTGTTGGCGATCGTGTCCATACCGCCGATGCCGGAACCGGCAATGACACCGGTGTCCCAATCCACATGATCATCATCGTCGCTTTTTAGACTGAATCCTGCGTCTCTCCAGGCGTCAATCGCCGCAACGGAGGCATAGCCGATGTTTTCGTTGATAGATAAAAGTTTTTCCTCATTAAAATATCGCGATCTGATTTCATCAAAATTTTGGGGAACGCCGCCAATCTGACAACCGAAATTTAAATCTTTCAGTTGCGGAATAAAACGAATGCCCGACGCACCGCCTCTGAGCGCTTTTTCGTAATCATCCAGACCGTGCGCGTTGGGCGCCACCACTCCCATTCCGGTAATGACAATTCTTTTTTTCATTGATCCACCCCCACTCCCGATAATTCCCCGCTGCAAATGATTTCGCCGTTTTCCTTTTCCATGGAAACACTGGCCTTTATGGTCACTTTACGAAAGTAAATTTTTTTCGCCTTGATGATGACTCTCTCGCCTGGCCTCACCATTTGCTTGAACTCTACAGCATCCGCCAGAGAAAACAGACTGATCGGCAATTTCATGTCACGGGGCCGCATGTTTTTCTGACGTGACAGAAGATAAATTCCGAAGGCCACGACACCGACCTGGGCCATCGTTTCAATCAGAATAACGCCCGGCGTAATGGGATTGCCGGGAAAATGGCCGCGATAAAAATATTCGTCTTCCCGAAAACGATAAGCCCCGACGATCTGTTCATCATCGAGACGGATGATCTCATCGATAAAACGGAAAGGCTCCTTCTGGGGAACAAGAGACAGCACCTCCTGCTTCAGCGCGGCATCAGCCTCCATAGAGACCTCCGTTCACATGAATGACCGAACCGTTGATGTAACTTCCCCTCGCAGCCAGAAAAGCGACCACTTCGGCGATTTCCTCCGGCCGGCCGACACGTCCCAGAAGAATTTCTTCCACGGCTTTGTTCTTTATTTCTTCCGGTAATTCTTTAGTCATCTCCGTATCGATAAAACCGGGAGCAACGGAATTCACCAAAATGTTTCTTCCTTTGAGTTCCCGCGCCAGCGATCTGGTAAAGGCATCCAACGCCGCTTTCTCCATGGTATAGGGAATCTGGCCGGCATTACCGGTGTGACCGACAACACTGGAAATATTAATGATACGGCCGGCTGAACTCCGGAACATGAATTGACGCAAAATTCTCTTGGTTAGGTACCACACGCCTCGCGTCAGAGCCCGTTGTTCGTCAAACTGTTCCACCTTCATGGAAATGATATCCGCATTGATGGAATGGCCGGCGTTGTTGACGAGCACGTCGACACGTCCTGTGGTATCCTTAATCCTACCGATCATAGCGTCAACTTGTTCGATATTGGACAGATCAGCCTGAATTAAAAATCCTTCTTTAATTTCATCCAGTAACTTTTGAGCGCTTGCGGCACTTTTATTGTAATGGATGCCGATATGGAATCCTTCCTCGGTCAGTGCGCGGCAACACGCCGCTCCTATTCCTTTGGCAGCGCCGGTAACCAATGCAACAGGTTTTTCAATCATTATTTCTCCTCTACTTTCAGCATCGCGTAAGCCCAGGCCAGTCCGGCTCCGACAATCACCATGGCGATGTTGTCTCCCGGTTCAATGTTATCCCAGTTCATGCTCAAAACCGCGGGAGCACCGCAACAACCGACATTGCCGAACTGATCCACATTGAACCAGTGATTTTCCGGCTTGATGCTTCTGCGCTCGCAGACGGTTTTCAGCATCATGTAATTGGCCTGATGGGCGATGAAGATAAAACGCTTTGCCTGCGCCTCATATTCATCCTGAAGCGTTTTCAAACATTCCGTCGTCGTTCTTATCGCAAAACCCTGAACGGCGTTGCCGTCCTGACTGAACACCCAGCCTCCGGTCACGCCGACTTTTGTCCATCCCGAAGGACGGGCGTTATAACCGCCGCTGACAAAAACAGCGCGCGCGGGAATGGTTGCCGAGACTACGGCGGCATGAGCGCCGTCGCCGAAAAGGACTGCTGAATTGCGATCGGTATAGTTAATGACTTTGGTCGTGGATTCCGCCCCGACCAGTAGAACGTAGGTCGGCATTTCTTCCGGTCGCATCCGCATGATAAAATTTACCTGCATGCCGAAGGTGGAACAGGCTGAATTCAAATCAAAGCAAGGTACTTCGATTCCCAGTTCCGCGGCAACCGCGCCCGCTTCCGCCGGTGTAATGTTATCCGGCGAAGAAGATCCGGAAATCACCAGGCCGATGTCTTCCGGTTTTAAACCGGCCCGATCCAGCGCCATCCGTGCCGCTTTGGCCGACATCTGCGCATTGGTGTAGAGCCGGAGGGAAAAAGATTTCAGCGGATTGACGTTTTTTGTTTCCCGGATATAGTCCAGCGGCAGAACCGTGCGGCGGTTCTGAATGCCGACCCGTTCCATGATCCAGTCGTTGGACGTACCGATATTCAACTCTTCCAGAAATTGGTTGGAAAGAACATTTTCCGGATGAAAGTGTCCCATGCCGTGAAGATAAAGCATTATACAATCTCCCGTCCGATAATCATATTTTGAACTTCCCGGACACCTTCATAAATATCGATAATGTGAGCATCGCGCGCCAGCTTGGAAATTTCGTACTCCGTGGTAAAACCGTAACCGCCGTGCAGGTGCAGTCCTTCTGTGGAACAAAAGATAGCCGCTTCAGCGGCGGTGTTCTTGGCCAGCGAGGCATAAAGTCCGGCATCCCCGGCTTTTTCCTGAATCTTAAAAATCGCTTTGAACAGGGCCATCTCGGCCAGTTCGACTTTTTTCCACATCGTGGTGAGCATCTCCCGGGCCACGGGAAGATCGCAGATTCGGCTGCCGAACTGTTTTCTTTCCCGCGTGTATTCGAGGGTTACATCAAAGGCTCGTTTGGCCAGCCCCAGCCCGATGGCGGCCACCATCGGGCGGGCGTAATCCAGAACATCAACAATGTACTTGAAGCCCAGACGCCGGTCGCCGATAATCTGGTTTGGAGAAACGACGACGTCTTCAAAGGTCACGCTGGCTGTATTGGAAAGCCGCTGTCCCAGTTTGTCCTCCGGCTTGCCGATGATGATCTTTCCACCTGCCGGAACGTTAATTTCTCTGGTTGATGTTCCGATGTCGGGAATCTCAGATGACGTGACATGCTCCACGGGGACAATCACACAGGCCATGAAATTACCGGTTGGTTTGCCGACCTTGCAGAGAACCGTGAATTGTGAAGCGTAGGATGCGTTGGTGATAAAGCACTTGGAACCGTTTAATACGTAATTGCCATCATCCTTTTTGTTGATGAAGCTGGTCATCATTGAATTGTCCGATCCCGCATTCGGCTCGGTCAGGCAGAAAGAAGCTAAAATCGGTTTCTCGACAAAAGGTTTCAGGAATAGATTCCTCTGTTCTTCCGTGCCGTGAAGACCGATAACCACATTGGCCAAGTCGTTGCACATGGCCGAAGTAGCAATGCCTGTATCGCCGTAGGAAAGTTCTTCGACAATCAAAGCGGACGTAAAGGCATCGATTTCATAACCCCGAACGGATTCCGGGATGCTCAAATTGATCAAGCCGGTTTTCCAAGCCTTGTTGATGATCTCCCAGGGGAAGACGTGCTCCTTTTCCATTTCCAGAATTCGCGGCGTTATTTCATTTTTTACAAACCTGCGGACGGTATCCAAATACGACAACTGACTTTCGCTTAAGTTAAAATCCATAATATATCCCATTACTTAATTTATTTATTTTCCAGGACAAACTTACCCTCTCGTTCCTTTGATGAACTTTCGCCATTCAAAAAAGGAACTCAGTTTGTAATTCGGCAACTCTCTTTTATAGTGTTTTTATGCTTCCGCTTGCTTCAGCGGTTCTATCCCATACTTCTTCTGTAAAAACTTGGTCATGGTCACCGGATATAAGATATACGCCAGCACATCTTCATCACTGCGGGCCAGATCCCCCATGGCTTTTTTCGCCGCCTCAATCTCAGGTTCCAGATGATCAGCAGGTCTTCCGGCTATCGGCTCCTGTCCGCGCTTGTAATTCTTCAATATCTTTTTCGTCAGTTCCGCATCAATCGGCATCGGCGTTTTTCCGTAAAGACCGAGAACCAGATCTTTTAACTGATTGGAAACCCGGACATAACGACCGAACAAAACGTTGAGAACAGCCTGCGCACCGATAATCTGTGATACAGGTGTAACCAGCGGCGGAGACCCCATGTCCCTGCGCGTCTGCACGACTTCTTTGTAAATTTCTCCGAGCCTGTCCAGCGCGTTCATTTCTTTGAGCTGGGTGGTCAGATTGGAAATCATGCCACCGGGAATCTGGTGCGCCAGCACGCCATTATCGATGATTGAAAGTTTATGCGTGGCCAGATGTGTGTTGTACTTCGGCGCGATGCTTTCCAGATGCTCGCCAAGCACGAGTATCTTGTTTAAATCAATTCCGGTTTCACGCTCCGTCCCCTGCAGGGCCGCCACGATCGGCTCGATAGCGGGCATGGACGTTCTGAGCGCGAAGGGCGCAAGACATGTGTCCACCACATCCACACCGGCTTCTATGGCTTTTAAATACGTCATCGACGCCATGCCGCTGGTGTAATGGGAATGCAGATGCAGCGGCAGATGAATTTCCTTCTTGATGGCCGAAACCAGATCATAGGCGTCAAAAGGAGACATAATGCCGCCCATGTCTTTGATGCAAATCGCGTCCGCGCCCATTTGTACAAGTTCTTTGGCCTTCCGGACGTAATAGTCCACGTTGTATACTTCTCCACCCAGACGGACATCGGTCAGCGAATAACAGAGGGCTCCCTGAAACTGCTTGCCGTTGGCCTTAATTCTCTCCGCGCAGGACTCCATATTGCGGAAATCATTCAGCGCGTCAAAACAACGGAAAACATCAATGCCGATTTCGCAGGCCTTGTCCACAAAAGCGCGCACCACATCATCGGCATAATGACGATAGCCGACAAGATTCTGGCCGCGGAGCAGCATGGCAAAAGGCGTTTTCTTGATGTATTTTTTCAAAATCTTCGGACGCATCCAGGGATCTTCATCCAAAAAACGGTGCATGGTGTCAAACGTGGCCCCACCCCAGACTTCCATCGCGTGGAAACCGCAATTATCCATTTCTTCGGCTATGGGGATCATATCTTCTGTGCGCATTCTTGTCGCATAGATCGACTGATGCCCGTCGCGAAAAGTATTATCCTGAATTTTCAGGGGATTTTTTTTATTTTCCATCTTGTTCAAAATATTTTCTCCTTCGCGAATGAATCGCTTTGAATTTTAATGAATCAGGTTGAAGTTTTAAAAATCTTTTCCGCTGTATTCAACCCGGTAACAGACTGACAGGTCACTCCGATCGTCTTGAAAAAATCGCGCAGCGGACGGCCCGGTCCCACTTCATAGACTTCCTGTGCCTCCGTCGCAATCGCCTGCATGTTTCCGCGCCAATTTACGGTATTGCTGATTTGGTTGATCAGATTCTGTTTTACCTCTTGAGCATCCGCCCGATGAAAACCGCCGGTAAAATTCGACGTAACTCTGTCTGCGTTTTGCGCGTTTAACTGACTGCCGTATTTCTCCAGGGTTTCGGCAAACCGGCCTTCGATGGTTTTCATCAAACGGCTGTGGAAAGGCGCGCTGACGTTCAAGCGAATGAAGCGAAAACTTTTCTCTGCCGGAAAATTTTCCGTCAGACGTTTTTCCGCTTCATCAACAGCCTTCAGTTCACCGCTGATGACCACCTGATTGGCGGAATTGATATTGGCGACACCGGCATTCAGGCCCTCAAGGTTTTTTTTCAACATATCGACATCGATGTTTTCAGCAATCACCGCCGCCATGCCGCCAACGCCCACCGGAACGGCTTCCTGCATTAATTTACCGCGCGCCTGGACGATTTTCAACGTGTCTGCCAGCGGCAATGCCCCTGCGGCAACCAACGCGGTAAATTCACCCAGCGAATGACCGCCGAAATAATCCGGCACAAAACCATAGCGTTCATGCAGTCCGCGCAGCATGCATATTTCCGTCGTGACAATGCAGGGTTGCGTAAACTCGGTAAGATTCAGTCTTTCATCTTCACCAAAACACATTGCCGCAACATCCCAGCCCAGCGCTGCGGCGGCTTCATCAAAAGTCTGCCGACACACAGGCATCTGTTCATAAAAATCCTTTCCCATGCCCGGCCTCTGAGAACCCTGACCGGGAAAAACAACTGCAATTTTCTTATTATCTTTCATTCATCCCAACACCTCCTTAAAGAGGCGCAAATTTATCTTAAAATTTTTATTCTGACAATGACTAAATTATCAAATGACTAGCACAATCCATGCCAGAGAAATATATATTTTAGCTCATCAAAATAACTTGTATTTATTAAGTTTTAAAAAAGAGTTCTTCTTGATCATGAAAAATTTTATCATGATATGCGAAAAACACTTCACACTGTGCATAAAAATTTATCCACATCATACCAACTTATAAAAAAACATTGAATTCTTGTTTTCTCAGAATCGGAATAAAAACTAAAATTTAAAGCAAGAAGTGCCTTTTTTGCTTGACAGTTCAGCGTTCAATTTCCTATACTCCGCCCACCGTAAAAAGCATTGCTGCATGAAGTCTTATCAAAAATAAAATAAGAAGGAGAATTACTATGAAATTGGAAGATGTGAAAAAAATTGCGGTAATCGGTTCAGGAGCTATGGGAAACGGCATCGCCCAGGTATGCGCGCAGGCCGGCATCAAGGCTGTCATGGTGGACATTAAACAGGAATTTATTGACAAAGGCATGGCCACCATCAACAAGAGTCTCGATACTCTGGTCAGCAAGGGCAAGATGACTGCTGAAAAGAAGGCCGAGGTGATTGGCAACCTGTCCACGTCTTTAAACAACGCCGAGGCGGTCAAAGACGTTCAGGTTATTATCGAAGCAGTTCCCGAAATCATGTCTCTGAAGAAAACGGTGTGTGCCGAAATATGTGCCGCAGCTCCGGCTGACGCGCTGTTTGCATCCAACACCTCCACTATGAGCATCAGCGAAATCGCCACCGCCGGGAAAAACCCTGAACGGATTCTCGGTATGCATTTCTTCAATCCCGCACCGGTCATGAAAGGGGTGGAAGTGATTTACGCCAAGCAGACCTCCGATGCCAACGTCGACCTGCTTTGCGAACTGACCAAGAAGATCGGCAAGGTTCCCATCAAGGTCCTCAAAGATGCCCCGGGCTTTATTGTCAACCGTATCGGCGCACCCAATCAGGCCCTGATCAGCGCCGTTTTGGATCAAGGCATCAAGACGGACAGCATTGACACCGTGATGAAGGCACTGGCTGGTATGCCCATGGGACCATTTGAACTCGCGGATTACGTCGGTATTGACGTTTTCTATCATACTCTCAAATATTATTCCGAAACACTTTCTCCGGAATACAAACCCGGCAAAAAGCTTCAGGAACTGCTGGACAGCGGAAAACTTGGCATGAAGAGTGGCCAGGGCATCTACACCTGGGAAAACGGCAAGGCCAAGATCGATGCTTCTGAGCAGTCTAAGGATTTCGGCCCCATGGAATTTCTGGCTATCCAGATCAATGAAGCGGTTCGGGTTTACAAAGAGAAGATCGCAGCTTCCGCGGCAGATATCGATGCTGGAATGGTTCACTGCATGAGAGCCTTTGCCGGACCTTTCGCCCTGGGCGCAGGCATGGAACCGGCACAGTTGGCCGATACGCTGAACAAGTTGCACACACGTTTCGGACTTAAGATTTTCAAGCCTGAGCCCGAAGTCGTTGATGGTTCCTTTAAACAGATGAAATAGTTTTTTCTGGCTTCTTGATAGCCCGTTGAAACGTCTTGAACATAAAAACAGCCCTGATTAAGGGCTGTTTTTTTATGAGACTTGTCGAGAGCGAATGGGGATCATCTTTTATCTTTCCTTTGACAAACTCATTTTCAATCTGCTATGCCTTTACAAAATCCAAACATAAAGGACGTATTATGGCCAATACATTAAAGTATGATGACGTGTTTTCTCACTCTATTAACCAGCCGGATATTTTCTGGGGTAAAGCGGCTGAAGACGTTGTCTGGAACAAAAAATGGGACAAGGTTCTCGACGACAGCAATAAACCCTTCTATCGCTGGTTTCCCGGCGGGGAATTAAACACGTGTTACAACGCGCTCGACTATCAGGTGGAATCAGGCCGAGGAGACCAGGCGGCAATCATCTATGACAGCCCGGTAACCGACACGGTTCAAAAAATCACCTACAAGGAGTTGCTGGACAGAGTTTCAAAGTTCGCCGGCGCCATCAGTTCATTGGGCGTCAAGAAAGGAGATACGGTTATCATCTATATGCCGATGATACCGGAAGCCCTGGTTGCGATGCTTTCCTGCGCCCGCATCGGCGCGGTTCATTCTGTTGTCTTCGGCGGATTCGCTCCCAATGAACTGGCTGTTCGCATCGACGATGCCAAGCCTAAAATTATTATTTCTGCATCCTGCGGCATTGAAGGCAAAAAGACCATCCCCTACAAACCTCTGCTGGATGAAGCCATCAAAATCGCATCTCACAAACCTCAGAAATGCGTCATATATCAGCGCCCTCAGGTAAAAGCGGATTTAGATGCCTCTCGCGATCTGGATTGGAACGATCTGGTCAAGGATGCGAAAGCCGTTTCCTGCGTACCGGTAGCGGCTACCGATCCTCTGTATATTCTTTACACGTCCGGTACAACCGGCAAACCCAAAGGCGTCATGCGCGACAACGGCGGTCATGCTGTCGCTCTGAAATGGTCTCTAAAAAATATTTATGATGTCAAACCGGGTGAAGTATTCTGGGCAGCCTCCGATGTCGGCTGGGTCGTGGGCCATTCCTACATTGTTTACGCGCCGCTCCTTTATGGTTGCACCACGATTGTTTATGAAGGCAAGCCGGTCGGCACACCCGACCCGGGCGCGTTTTGGCGCGTGATTTCTCAACATGGCGTTTCTGTTTTGTTTACGGCGCCGACAGCTTTCCGCGCGATCAAGAAGGAAGATCCAAACGGCGATTACCTGAAAAAATACGATATCAAGTGCCTCAGATATCTCTTCCTCGCCGGCGAACGTCTCGACCCCGACACCTATCACTGGGCCAGCGACATGCTGAAGATTCCCGTTGTTGATCACTGGTGGCAGACGGAAACCGGCTGGCCCATCGCCGCCAACTGCATGGGCATTGAAAAATTCCCCATTAAGGCGGGCTCTCCGACAAAACCGGTTCCCGGCTATCATGTGCAGATACTGGATGGTGACGGCAATCCGCTTCCCAACGGCGAAGAAGGTTCCGTGGTCATCAAGCTTCCCCTGCCTCCGGGATGTCTCCCCACACTGTGGCAGGATGACAAACGTTATCTGGATTACGTTACGGAAAGACCGGGCTATTACGTCACCGGCGACGGCGGACGTTTTGATGAGGACGGTTACATCTTTATCATGGGACGCATTGACGACGTCATCAACGTCGCGGGACATCGCCTGTCCACCGGCGCGATGGAAGAAATAGTTTCCAAGCACAGGGATGTTGCAGAATGCGCTGTTTTCGGCGCGGAAGATCAGCTTAAAGGTCAGGTTCCAGTGGGATTTGTCGTGCTCAAAGCCGGTGTAGATCGCAATCCCGACGATATCGTCAAGGAACTCGTCCAGATGGTGCGCAACGAACTGGGCGCACTGGCCTGCTTCAAGGAAGCCGCGGTGGTGAAGGCTCTGCCGAAAACGCGCTCAGGAAAAACCCTGCGCAGCACCATGCGTAAAATCGTTGACGGCAAGGATTATGTGGTGCCTTCCACCATTGATGATCCTTCCGTGCTGGACATCATTGCTCAAGCCGCCAAGACCATTGGTTACGGAAAGAAATAATTTTACCCGGTTTGTCGTTGCGCGTCCTGTTTTACAGGACGCGCAATTTTTATCCTTCTTGCCATCGCATGCCCCCTGAAGTTTCCTTTCCCAAAGTACCACTCATGGCAATCATACAATCTTGCTTGTAGATTAATAAAGTAGCTGAACTCTTGTTGTACATGTGGTAAAATCATCATCAAAATTATTTACTCAATGAATGGGCACTGAAAAATGCGGTCTCAGAAAGATCAAATAAGTAAGCGATGCCCATCGCTTGAAGGAACAAGAATACTGGATTTGTCAACCCAGGTGCCGGGGCCATATTGTTCAATGCTCCTTGCCGATTTGGGAGCCGAAGTCATCAAGATCGAAAATATAGAAGGTGGCGACCAATCCCGACTTCTGCCTTTTCTTTTCAACGGCATTAACCGAAACAAAAAGAGTGTTTCTCTAAACCTGAAATCATCTGAAGCAAAGACAATCTTTCACCAAATGGCTCAAAAGGCTGATGTTATCCTCGAAGGTTTCCGCCCCGGCGTATGCAAAAAATTAAATGTTGATTATGACGTCATCAAAGAGATTAATCCTCAAATCATATATTGTTCAATAACCGGATACGGACAGGATGGGCCTTACAGAGACAAGCCGGGTCACGACATTAATTATCTGGGTTATTCCGGTCTGTTAAGTCTGGAGGGCGACCTGAATGCATATCCTAGGATGCCGGCCATCCCGATTGCAGATATTGCAGGAAGCATGTTTGCCGCCGTCTCAATCCTTACCGCTCTTCTTCACAGAGGCAAAACCGGCGTCGGACAATATATTGACGTATCCATGACAGCCAGTGCCTCCTCATGGGTCAGCGCCTCCCTGTTATCCGGCTTTCAGGGACAGGAACAGAGCGAATCCCTTTACATACCTCATTATGGTCTTTTCGAAACCAGGGACAAAAAGTTCATCACTCTCGGCATAGTGCATGAAGAGCACTTCTGGAAAAAACTATGTTCCATTATTGACATGGGGCCCCTCGCGGGATTGGATCTATTCAACAGAATCGTGAAACGAGAGGAAATTACCACTGTTCTGAAACACGCGTTCCTCACGAGAAATCTTGATGAATGGCTGGCCATGCTCAATGCGGCTGACATTCCCTGCGGGCCGGTAAATACCGTTGAGGAAAGCTATGCGGATCCCCAAATGGCATACCGCGACGCTGTGTTCGAAATGAATCATGGCTCTGAAGGTAAGATAAAATACAGAGGGTTCCCCGCTATTTTTTCTGAATCAACGATCAAGAAAGATACACCGCCTCCCGCGGCGGGCATGCACACGTCGGAAATCCTGGAAGGCCTCGGTTACACAAAAGAAGAGATATTGAGATTGACTGAAGAAAAAATTGTCAAATAATCCATTCAAGAAATCATATAATGAAAAGAAAGGAGGATGCCATGGAGATTACGAAT
Organism: Smithella sp.; assembly: GCA_018056685.1. GTDB lineage: Bacteria > Desulfobacterota > Syntrophia > Syntrophales > Smithellaceae > Smithella. The sequence goes on along the minus strand of JAGPFC010000006.1, from coordinate 45,152 downwards.
CGCACGGCGTTAATCACGGGAGGCGCTTCCGGCCTGGGAGCAGCGGTTGTCAGGAGAATCGTCAAAGCCGGAGGCCATGCGGTTATTTTCGATATCCAGCAGGAAAAGGCAACCGCGCTTGCTGCCGAGTTGGGAAACAGCGTCCTTTTCTGCCTGACGGACGTGACCCGCGAAGACAGCGTCAATGACAGCATTGCCAAGGCTAAAGAACATTTTGGCGGTATTCATTTCTGCGTCAACGCCGCCGGTACCGGCTGGTCTGAACGCACGGTCTCCAGAACCGGCCCCCATTCTCTGCCTGTCTTTGAACAAATCCTCCGCCTCAATCTTGTGGGCACTTTTAATGTCGCCAGCAAAGCAGCCTTTGCCATGAGCGCGAACGAACCCAATGCAAAAGGAGAAAGAGGCGTAATTGTCAGTGTGGCCAGCATAGCGGCTTTTGATGGTCAGATTGGTCAGACTGCCTATGCCGCCTCCAAAGGAGCTATCGTGGGCATGACGCTGCCAATGGCCCGGGATCTTTCCGGTCTGGGGATTCGAGTTGTCACTATCGCTCCGGGAATTTTCAATACGCCGCTTCTGGCAATGCTGCCGGAGGAAACGATCAAAGCGCTGAACAATTCCGTTCCTTTTCCCAGAAGAATCGGAGAACCGGATGAGTTCGCCCGACTGGTGGAGGAGATTTTTCTCAATGCTTATATAAACGGTGAGGTCATCCGTCTGGATGGGGCGCTGCGCATGGCGCCAAAATAGGTCATGTTCGCGGGTAAACAAAATCTCCTTTCGGCAAAAAGGGCATGCATTTATCCCCTTTATTGCTCATCACGGAGGAAGAAATATGAAAGAAAAAGTTTACATCATTGGCGTGGGTATGATTCCGATCAGCAAAATGGCCGGCTCGTATGAATCCATGTGTGCAGCAGCTATAAGCGAAGCGATGGAGGACGCGGGTCTCAGCTATGAGGGAGATAAAGACGCTATCGGGGGCATCTGGTACGGAAGTTGTGTCCAGGGCATGCTGACCAGCCAGCACTGTGTGCGCGGCCAGGTCATTCTTCGCCGCCTGAAATTCGAGAAGATGCCCATTGTGAACGTGGAAAACGCCTGTGCTACGGCAACCACGGCTTTGAACCAAGCCGTTAATCATATTCTGGCTGGCGTGTCGGACGTCGGGTTGGCCATAGGCATAGAAAAGATGTTTCCGGATCTGGACAATCTGGATAAATTTCCCGAAATCAAAGCAGCCCTTCCTTTCATGGGTTTATCGGCCTTCTGGGCTGGATGTGAACAGGATCGCAAGGAGTTTTATATCGAACATTGGCGGCATCAGAAATCGGAACTGCTGGGCATCCCCTTCGAGGAAACCACCGTCGGCGGAGATCGCAGCCCCTTCATGGATTACTACGCCGTCAAAGCTATCCAGGGTATGAAGAAATACGGTTATACGCAGGAACAACTGGCCAGAATTTGCGCTAAAACCCATCACCACAGCACCATGAACCCCAAGGCCCAGTATCAAAAAGATATGACATGGGAGGAAGTCATGGCCGACAAACTCGTGACCTACCCTTTGACCCGTCCTATGTGCGCCCCCACGGGTGAAGGATGCGCAACCGCTATCGTCTGCTCGGAAAAGTATTTGAAGGAACATCCCGACATCAAAGATCCTCTGCTTATTCGGGCATCCGTTTTAATTTCCGGCAGGGACCGGGGCGATTATGATCAGGACATTTCCGGTCGTGGTGCGGAAATTGCTTTTCGGCAGGCGGGCCTGACACCCGTGGATATCGATATACTCGAAGTTCATGACGCAACGACCTTCGGCGAAATATATCAGACTGCGCAGGCCGGTTTTTGCAAACCGGAACATGCGGGCGTTTACTGCTCTTCCGGAGCCACATCCCTGGGGGGTGAACTTCCCACGAATGTAAGCGGAGGACTGATTTCACGGGGACACCCTGTCGGATGCACCGGTCTGGCACAGGTCTATGAGTTGGCCCTGCAACTGCGAGGACGGGCCGGTCAGCGTCAGGTGAAGGGTGCAAAAATTGGAATGCATATCAATGGCGGCGGAGTTGTCGGCGTCGAGGAGGCGTCGCTGGGCATTGATATTCTGGAAAAGGCATAGGAGTTAATTATGATTCATTTCTTTATCCATTGCCTTGAGATATTCTATTCGTTCTAAAAGCGGCGGGTGGGAATAATAAAACCAGACATACCAGGGATGGGGGTGCAGATTGGACAGGTTATCCTTGGCCAGTCGTTTGAGAGCGTTAATCATCGGCTCGGATGTGCCTACCAGTTCCGTGGCCATCTTATCGGCTTCACGTTCGTAGCGTCGTGAAATCAAAGCGCCCAAAGGGCTGAAGAAAAATCCGATACAACTGAAATAAATCGACACCATCAGCAGGCCTGCATAAACCGGTGTCTGTTGCAAACCAAACGCACCATAGAGCGGAGGCCAGTTCACAAGAAGATAAACCAGATAAAACCCGACAAAGGAAGCGGCAATCATAAAAATCAACTGCTTCATAATATGCTTCTTTTTCCAGTGACCGATTTCATGGGCAAGCACCGCCAGAATTTCTTCCTGCGAATGTGAAGCAAGCAGTGTATCGAAAAGAACGATGCGCTTGGTTTTGCCGATGCCGGTAAAATAGGCGTTGGTATGCTTGGACCGTTTTCCTTCATCAACTTGAAAAATTCCTTTGGCTTTTAATCCGACTTTAGCCAGCAGCGCTGTAATTTTTTCTTTTAAGACTTCATCCTTAATCGGTTCATATTTATTAAAGAGTGGCGCAATGACTACAGGGAAAAGCCACAAAAGCAGAATTTCAAACACGGTAAAAAATATCCAGGCCCAGAACCACCAGCTTTTCGGCAGATAGAGAATGAAAGCCATAAAAGCGGACAGTAAAATGCCCATCAGGACGGCGGAAATCATCACGGATTTAAGTAGATCTGTCAACCAGAGCTTCCAGGTGATGGTGGAAAAACCGTATTTTTTCTCCAGAACAAAAGTGTGGTAAATATCAAAGGGCATTCCCACAACACCGCCGATGAGAGCCAGGATTCCGAAAAAAATCAGTGCCTGCCAGATTATGTGATATTGCAAGCCAGCAATGATTCCGACTAGCACCGGCAAAAGAAGAAACACGATGGCCAGCTCCAGAATATCCTCTGTCAAATCTTCTTTGGTCTCCAGACGCGAATTGTCATAGGTATAGTCCACCATTTTGGCAAGAGTCGCTTCATCAATGACACCATAGAAAACCGGCGGAATAACTTTCCCCTGCTCGCGCAAATGCCTGATGTTGATTTGCTGTAAAAAAAATCGCCAGAATATCCGGCCGAGAAATAAAATTAAAAAAATAATTAAAAGTGATTTCTCCATCAAAAATCCTTATAAAAAAGATTGGCTGTAAATTACACAATCACGTCCCACGGTCAACAATAAATTATACTGTCTCGATTAAATTGGCAGCACTGCTGCAAAAGATCTGCCGACGATTCTGGTGATAAATCGATTTTGCCTTATTTTCCCCTCTTGATAATAGGACGTTCGCCCTGCTATAAATCATTCCTTCACAGTTCATTTCATCTCCAGTGAGGACGATATGGCATTGCCGGCAGCCTCATACCACCCGCGCCATCCGCAGGATTCGGATTATTATCATTGTGTCGAGGACTATTTCAAAACCTTCGTTCAATCCTATGATGAACATTTTTCCAAGCAGTACGGATTCTGGCGGCCTTATCTCGAACAGGTCATCTACCGTTATCTTGACTGCGGCGATCTGCGCCACGGCTTTGCTCGGGTGAAATACAAAGACTGCGGGCACGAATACCTGCTGGAGTTTTCGTGCAAAAGGCGGCACTTCTGCCCGTCATGCCATCAGAAGCGCGTGGTGGAATTCGGGGAGTGGCTCTGCACGGATGTCCTCAAAAAAGTGCCTCACCGCCACTTCATCTTCAGCATCCCGAAAATCCTCCGCCGGTATTTTCTCTATGACCGAAAGCTTCTTGCCAACTTGAGCCGTTGCGCCTGGAAAGCCCTGAAAGTTTTCATGCAGCAGATCGTTCCCGAAAAGCTATCCCATCCCCGGCGCGGTCATCGCCATCCAGACCTTCGGCGACTTTAGTGAGTTAGAATCTTCTCTAAAAGAAGATTCGTAAACGAACTATCCCGTTCATCGGGGCCTTGGATTCAATCCGCACCGCCACATTCTCGTAACCGACGGCTGCTTTTACGGAGACAAAGGCATGTTTCGCGTCGCCCCGCCACTGGAATTCAAAAAGCTGGAGGCCATCTTCCGGCACAAGGTATTCAAGATGCTTCTGAACAGGGGAAAGATAACAAAAGAGATGGTTGCCATGCTCTGTGCGGAAAAAAAATGGGATCACCCATTGCGTCAGTGAAATAAGTCCGGCGATTTTCCTGAAATGATCATGGTTACCGGTAAATCATTTGGACTTAAAGGAATGGGGACTGTTGTTAAAACTGCGGATTCCCCCTAAGAACATCCATTCGTCACTTCCGGAATAGAATTCCTTCTAATAATAATTGCTGACAATGAAACATGAGTAAATATAAATGAAGAATCAGGTGGAACACTTTTCACGACCGCAATTGGCTCATTTTGAAAAGACCGTTCACAATCGACATAAGAATTTTTTTTAACAATCTGAACGGTTTTGTAATTCTCCATGATGTACTGTTGTATATCTCCTCGATAGCAGATTGATAAAATGAGAGTTCTGTTTTTTTTACCAGCGAATATGTATCTATAACTTTTGTTATATTTCGTTCATATTCATTAATCACATTCTTTATGAATTCTTCAGGATTTTCAATACAGAGTGGAAATTCTTCAGATAGTTTCTTATTGATTTCATCCTGATCATCGCTGCCCAGCAATATCTCAAATAGAGAGTCCCATTTGGCACTGATAATCTTTTTATCAAATCTTTTTGCCAGAAGATGGGCAGCCCGTCCCATTCTTGCTGCGATGTCTTCATTGGATAATAAAAACAAAATTTTATCGGCCATTTCATCTAAATTATCTTTTGCGATAATATAACCATTCTCATTGTTTATAATTATGTCTTCAACACCTTTTATTTCAAACAGCACGCATGGCAATTTAAAATAACCGGCCTCTAGCAGTACCATGCCGAATCCCTCGTTATCCGATGTCATCATTAGTAAGTTGGAATTCTTATAATATTTTTCGACCTGTTGCTGTTCACCTTTCCATTGGATTGCATGGGGGGGAATCTGCAACTCATCTAATAATTGACGTAATGTCTTCCCATCGTTCTGAGGAAAGATTTGATCTAAATTATACGTTCCAACAATACAAAGTTTAGCATTTGGATTTTTTATTAAAACTTTCTTAAATACCCGGAAAATCAAGTCCAGACGTTTGATTTTATCGTCGAATCTTCCAACACATAAGATGGTATTATGAACTTTATTGATTGAAACAGTCTCGGTTGTATCAAATGATAATAAATTGGGGATAACCACGCCGTTGTTGAATGAATTTTTATAAATCCCTCCGCCAAACTTAGTCAGCCAGATCACTGCTGAGATCATTCCATAAATCTGATTTCTTTTCGTAATGACAGGATACAAGTACGGGGTCCAGTAGGGAAGGAAATAATAACCATGATTTACGGCTACTGTTTTTACTCCCCAATCCTTCAATAATAAATAAGTATCCAAGAAAGTATAAACGAAATTTGAATTTCCTATAAAAATATTAACCTTGAAAAGCAGGTTGAGTAAGAGAAGACTAAAGGGTAATTTTTCTTCCAATGTTTCATCAATTAAAATATGTTTCACAACTGAAGGAATTTCAAAGGCTTGACGTTCCTTGTGGTGGTTGGAAACAAAAATAATATCATATTTCTTACTTAATTCTTCAAATAAGGTACTTAATACTCTTTCCAATCCTCCGATGATCCAGAAATTTGTATAGAATAAAAGAGTCGGTTTTCCCCTCGATTTGGATTGATCTGAAAATATTTCTTCCCATACACGATCATTTAAAGGAATATCTTTAGAACCGATAACTTCCTCTTTGATAAGCTCCATAAAATTATGAAAGGACTTTTTTTCTCTATGCATTTCCAATAAATACATGAATATGCAAGATGCCGTTTTCTTATAGCCCTTGCAGATAGAAATTTTGTAGGTCCTTTCGCAATGCTCTGTATTTTCATTGAAATAATTTTTAAAGTCGGAATAACTTATCTGTTTTAAAAATTTAAAGTGTTCTTCGTCAGCTTCAACAGTATCGGGCCCATCCCCTTCGTTTGGATTTTGTAGTTGGCATTGCCAGGGGAATAGGGGACAACCACACCCTTTATAATATCCCTTCAATCCGGTGTTTATTTTCGACTTTTCGCGTTTGATCATTTTTCCTTGCCGTCCGATTTTTCTCTGCCGCGGCCTTCGGTGTCTTCGGCAGTCAGGAAGTTGCTGTCAAAGGATAGGGTGTAAACAAAATCAATATCTCCGCAGTTGTCATACCAGACTTCAACTTTCTCATCGCATTTTATTTTTCCGAATTTGGTTGTTGCGGTCAGTTTGTTTTTGCAACGGGTTTCCTTGGATGTAGGGTTGACGCCGGTCATACGCACTTTGGATTTGATGTCGCCTGTGTTCACCAGTCCGTTTCCGCAGCGAAAAGCGAACGCGTTGTCGATTAAAAATCCCGAAATCAGAAATACTGCAAATATTGAAAGCGCGATGTTCCTTTTCAATCAATGCCTCCCCCTGATGAGAATTAAATATTTGTATTTGTACACATCATGCACAAACTGCCGGATGATTTCCTGCTCGTCGTTTATCGGCGTTGTCAGGCTCAGCGCCATCTTTATTTTATCGTTCATCCGAAGGGTTAGAAAATCGGCAAAAGAGCCGCGGATGGTTTGGTAATTCAGCCTGCGCGCGATTTTCCGCAAGTAGGAAAATATGATGGTGAATTCCTGATGGCCTTTCAGAGTTATTTCTTCGGGAACGCCTGCAGACTCGAAACGCAGATAAAGTTTTATTTCATCCGGCACAGCGGTTTCGCAGCTATGTTCGCTGAGGTAAGTGTATTTTATTCCAGTAAGGTACAATTTTTCGATCACTTCCATTGCGCCGATATTGACGTTTTTGCCTTTATCAGCCGGCAAATCGTATGTCCGGCAGAAATGTTCCAGTTTTTCGCGAAAGTATTCCGATGGGCTATCGCTGCCTTTTTTGCCTTGATCAACAACCAAGGCGGGGAAATCGCCGATGTTTTTATTGAGGACGGTAAGATCAAAGAATGAAAGTGTTTGCGGATTAATTGTGAAAATGTTGTTCAGTTCATAATCAGCCTGAAAAGATTTCAGCGTTTCTTTCTGTCGCTTCAAAAGGAAAGGGGGGATATCTATCATTTTGGCGAGTATGCCTGGATCGAGGATCAGTAAACCACGCATCAGATACCCCATGCCGCCGCCGATTTCCACAACGTTTTTGACGTCAGCCATGGGAAATAATTTATTGAGAAAATGATAGAGGTGCTGTCCGAAAGTCAAAGGCGATACAAGAGCCTTACGGCAGGGGCTTTCCGGTGGCTCCAGAGCTTTGCAGACCGTAAGCTCCCCGCCCAAAGACGTCAAATCATGCTGGTGATATTTGGCCGTGGAATTCGGAAAATATCGCATATCACTACTGTCCCAACGTTTTAGTTACACGATGATGTAAGGTATAGAAAACCATGCGAAGAAGCAACAAAAAGTTATACTGTCCCCAGGATTCCAGAATTCCCTCGAATACCTTGGACAGTTCATTTTGCGTAGATGCCTTGGAAGAAGCCATGGCCAACTATGGCTGTCCCGAAATCTTTAACACGGATCAAGGCTCTCAGTTCACAGCAGAAGTATTTACCGATACCCTGCAATCGAACAAGATTGCCATCAGCATGGATGGCAAAGACCGCTAGATGGACAACGTTTTTATTGAACGACTTTGGAAAAGCGTGAAGTATGAGGATGTCTATCTCAAATCCTATGGTTCGATGACGGAAGTAAAAAGAGATCTTTCTCTGTACTTTAAATTTTACAATGAAAAAAGGTGGCATCACAACTTTGACAAAAAGACGCCAAGTATGGTTTACTTCGGCTCACTGGCGCAGAAACAGGCTGCGGCATGAACATCAACCTTGAGCAGTTTTACACTTATAAATTCCTGTTCTCTGTCCGAAGAACTCAGACCGCCTCAGAATGCAAATAATTTGTTTCGACGTATGAAACTTTATTCGAATGTATCATCGACTTTATTGGTTGACGGCGGGAAGAACAGGACTAGCATCAGGTTTCAGGAACAGATAGTAAAGCTGGCCTTCGCGGTAGGTTTTACCGGCAAGTTCTCCGGCATTTTCACCGACTCCCATGTAAACATCACAACGCCCTGCAGCTCGAATAGCACCTCCGGTATCCTGATCAAGGACAAAACCGATGGGCTTTTCCAAATCAACGGCGGCAAAAGCAAACATTCCCCTGGGATAAATCGTTTTATCTGTCGCAATCGTTCTGAATGGCGTTACCGGTTCATTAAGCGATCCCCGGGGCTCGCCCTCTTCGTATCTGAAGAAAACAAAACGGGGATTCTGATTCACATACGTATCGACTTCTTCAGGATGAATCTTGAAATAATCAATCATGGTGTTCATGTTGATGTTCGTTTCTGTAAGTTTCCCGTCAACAATCATTTTTTTTCTGATACTCTTGTATTCCCAACCGTTATGAGCGGCGTAGCCAACCGTTTTGATCAGTCCATCCGGCATGCGAATTTTCGCCGAACCCTGGACATGCACAATGTAAACCTCGAAAGGATCGCCCAGCCAAACCAGTTCATGGCCGGCCAATACGTTTGACTTTTGTATTTCCTCCCTGCTTGGGTATTGCTGGATTTGACCATCTTCTCCCTTCCGTCCTAAAACCGTTCCATCAACATCTTTGACCAGATCATCAGGTGTTTTATATAAAGGGTATCGGAAACGTTCTGTACGTACAGGAGACCCGTCAAAAATCGGCGTATAATATCCTGTAAACAATACAGTTCCCCGATCATCGCATCCGACGGACACATAGGTATCGAACTTTTCCTTTAAGATAGCGTTTATTTCCCGGGAAGACTGCTTCAACGCAAAAAGTTTTTCCAATTCCCTCAGGCTCCTCAAGGCCTGTTCATGGGTGATGTTACCATAAGGGAAATACTTTTCACTGGATGGTTTGGTCATGTAATTGATGCTTCTGGAAATGGCGCTATGCAGTCCTTCTATATCAGCACAAGCCTGCGTGTAATCCGGTATCTGGTTGGGATCGACAATCTTTCTCAAAGCCAGTTCTCCCGGGGGCAACTCTCGATTATAATTCTTCGGGAGGTCAGGTAGATTTGTAACAACAGTATAAACACGTCCTTTACAACCCGACAAGAACAACAAAGATATTATTAATAATATGAATAAGATATGTTTAATTTTCATTCTAACCAACGAAAAACAAAAGATTTTCGTATACCTGATAAACTGGTACTCAGGTTGTCCTCTATGGTCTTATCGATTATTTTAAAATTATTGACCCGACGAATAACGGTTACCCCTCTGAAGAACCTATCGCCACCACTAACCGAATGTGTCTTCTCGCCAGATTCAGTGAAGGACACTGCCAGCTTTGACCGGAGCCATCCAGTGCCAGAAGTTCCACGTTGGTGAGTAATAAAAACTCCTGGTCGCCGCGGTTGATATAATCGTTAAGTGCGTTACGGTAACTTCCCTGGGGAAGTGTTACGTCCCCCTCCACGCGATAACGATCCGTTTCTACCACAACTCTCTCGTGGCGCAAATCTATGCCGGGCATCGGGGTAACCTCCGTAATCAGCTAATTCGTGTTCCTTTAAACAACCGTATACAAGAACACCGGTTTAAAAGACATTGCTTATTTGATTGTGAATTATAGGAAATCACTATTTATATGTCAAGGAAATCTAGGCCGGAGAAATTTTTTACATGGTTTCTGTTAAACATGATCATTTGGAAGATCAGATCTTATCATGCCCGGCTATTGAATCTCATGATCCGTGCAGTTACTTTTTTTCTTTTCTTCCGTCATATCATTCACAATCGCTTGTCTCACGGCAATAAGCCGCTCCGCAAGCCGGGGATTGGTCGTACCATAAGCTTGCCTGATGAAAGCGATGGTATCCTGCGCTTTTTTTATCCGTCTTTCAATGATACTGCATTTATCCAAACCCCAGCGATTGGCAATGGTATCTTCAGGATCGGACGACATCCAGACCGCGTTTTGGAATACCTGTTCTGCCGTCACGACAAGATGAGGAGCAATCTGCAGCTTCACGCCCGCTATTTTAGCCAGGACATTTTCATGGATTAAATTATTTTTTTTGATAATTTCCCTGATATGCGAAATTATGACGTAGATATATTCATCACGGCCGGGGGTGCTGTATAACTCCCATAATGGTGATCCCTCCGGACACCCCTTTTGGTGACACTGCCCGCTGCCTTTCAAAACGACAGGTATTCTTTCTTGCAGTTGACGGATGAAAACATCCAGCAATCTGTTAATTTTTTCACGGGGATCATAAATTTTTGGATCGATCCGTTTGGCCACTGCTTCGATATAATCGATATATCCCGCATTAAAAGTTGCTGAATACTGTTCTTCGGAATAATAAGGGTGGTCCTGAACAGGAAGATATTGCCACCGTTCATCTTTCCTTTCCAGCCATCGGAATTTCACCAGACCGGATTGAAAGGAAGGCTCGGGATTGGTTGAAATGAAATTTTTGTGGTTTAATTTTTGAATGCGGGGCGGCATGGTGGCTTCCAACGTCTGAACCGGATGTGCCGTGCTTCCGTCCAAAACGACACTCCGGACGATACCGGCATGAGAGTCAGCAATAAAGAAAACGGTGCCCGGTTGTACAGAGTCGGTTGTGATGCGGATAGGGTATGTGTCCAGGGGCAGCGTCTTCGTTGATGTTCTGGAAAGTATGTACAACAATGCGGTCCGGAAACGTTTATCTTTATACCATTTTCTGTGTGTGGGCAGATGTTTCCAATTTTCCGACCAGTGTCCGATCAGTTCTCCGTCAACGGTGGTAGCTGCCGCCGGCAGATGAGCCTTTCTCGCGTAAATCCAGCGGATCCCGTAAACAACATCCGCACAGTCAACCGGAATGCGATAACGGATGAAGAAGTCTTCAGTTATGTTATCAGCAACCCACTTGCTGTATCTGTTTTCTTCCTGAATCGTCCACTGGCGCTGACCGACTTTCCATAATTGAGCACTTGATTCAATGGAATTCTCACAAAATCCGTCAGCCGGAATGATGATCAACATCAGAAAAAAAACGCTCCGTATAAAATTCCGCATCGAGAAACCATCCAAATATTTTTTGAATATCTTTATTGAAAAATAAGCTTGTTTCATATAGCATTGTTTTGTCAAAAAACAAGTTTTCACAAACAGAACATTGTGTCAATGGTAACCTGATTGTTTAACCTTTAAAACAGGAGGGCGGAACAATGAATATCGGTGATCTTCTCGGAGCCATGGTACAAACCGGAATGTCACCTTCTTCCACAGAACGCATGAAGAAATCTCTGGGAGGAGGAAATGAGCTTGATGGCCTGGCAGGCAGGCTGGGTGATGCTTCCGGAAAAGCAGGCGGTGAGATCGGGGATTTACTCTCGAGCGTGCTGGGCGGCGGCAAAGGTGGGGCACCCAGTAGCGGTGGCGGCATTGGGGATCTGCTATCCAGCGTGTTGGGCGGCGGACAAAAAAGTGGCGCAGCCGGCACGGGCGGCGGCATCGGCGACCTGCTCTCGAATGTGCTTGGTGACGCCGGCAAAGCGGTCGGCGGTAATAAAAACCTTGCCATTGGAGGATTAGGCGCGCTGGTCGGGTCCATCCTGGGGGGCGGCGGCAAATCCGCCGGCGGAGCCATAGGGGGAGGATTGATGGCGCTGCTGGGAGCGCTGGCTTTCAACGCGCTTAAAGGAGCCGGCCAGTCAAAACCTCAGATTCCGGCTGGCCTGCTGGAACCTGAAACAGAAGATGAGCAAAAAATGCTGAATCAGAGTTCGGAGCTGGTTTTACGAGCCATGATTAATGCGACCAAAGCGGATGGTCGGGTTGACCAAAATGAAATCAACAGGATTATGGGGAAATTTGATGAAATCGGCGTTGATGCGGAAGGTAAAAAATATTTAATGGATGAACTGCAAAAGCCCATGGAAACAGAAAGATTGATTGCGGAGGCACAGGGACAACCGGAACTGGCAGCGCAGATGTACGCGGCTTCACTACTGGCTATTGAAGTGGATACAGAAAAAGAAAAGGAGTATCTTAATCAACTGGCTACAGGACTGGGTTTAAATCCACCCGTTGTCGCGAGCATTCATAATTCCGTTGGTTTGCCGTCAGCATAAAGACGTTTTATGCTGAAATATCAGTTCTTTACAGCAGACAGGCTGTGCCGTCACATTTAAGTGGCTTGCATATTTATACAGGGAGGTGTTATTAATATTATTCATATGTTGTTTTTTTTGTGAATCAACTTAATTCAATTTATCAAGAAAGGAGAATGATTATGAAAAAGATTGTATTTTTAGCGTCTGTTATTGTAATGTTTGCGGTTGTTAATGTGGCTCAGGCAGCCGGTGGTATGCCGGAAGTAAAATATGATGATCGTATCAAAGAATGCGGCTGTCCTCCCTGTTGCCCTAAAGACGTCAGGGCCGGTGGTTTGCCGGAAATTCAAATCGACAAAAACATTAAAGATTGTGGTTGCCCCCCCTGCTGTGAAGAAAAAGTTGTAAAAGCAAAACCGGAACCGGCACCTGTTCCCAAACCGGCACCTGCCGCCGCGGCAAAACCAAAACAGGCACCAATTGTGGAAAAAGCTCCCGAACCAGCGCCAGTGAAGGAAAAACTGACCATGACGCTGAATGTTGAATTTGATACCAACAAAACGACCGTGAAAGAAAAATATTATGATGATATCAAAAAAGTGGCTGATTTCATGAAACAGAATCCGGAAACAACAGCGGCCATCGAAGGTCACACAGACAATTTGGGTAATGACGCTTTCAACAAGGCCTTGTCGGAAAAGAGAGCAAAGAATGTTCGTCAGTATATGATTGACAAGTTTGGTATCGATGGGAAGCGCATTACGGCAGCCGGTTTTGGAGAGGAAGTGCCGATTGCCAGCAATGACACCGCTGAAGGACGACAGAAAAACCGCAGAGTGGAAGCTGTACTCGAAACGAAATAATAAATTCGATAAATTTCTTTTCAGTTAGAATGTGAAAGTAGATTAAAGCCCCACAGCAGTTGTAACGTTGTGGGGCTTTTTTATTATTTGGTATCATCTTAAAATCAGGTGTCGTATGGTTTTCCTTTTTTTAAGGTTAGGATGGCGACGGCAATTACGCCCAGCACAACCATATTCATCACCCATAGATAGTGATATGAACCGAATTTATCGTAAATAACACCTCCCAGAATCGGACCAATGGCCCCACCCATACCGATAAAAAAAGTTAAAAGACCATAAATAGAACCCAGAACATTGCGGCCGAAACGACTGGCAATGAGAAGCGGTATCATCGGGGCGAGTGAACCATATCCGAATCCAAAGACTAAAGCGGCCGTATAAAGGTCAAAGGCGCTTTGAACATTCAATAGTAATGCAGACCCAACCAGCATAAACGCTATACCGATGAAAGATCCGTATTTGGGATCTTTGATTTTGTCAGTTATCCAGCCGAACAGAAATTGTCCCATAAATCCCGTGATGCTGATGGCGGCAAGAGATGAGGCGGCGGCTATTTTACCAATGCCGTTATCCGTCGCAAAGGCGACCTGATGCACAAAGACGGACATACTGATCATGACAGCCATTCCCTGGCAACTGGCCATTGTCCAGAATCGTGAATCTCGAAAAAGTGTCATTACGGAAATTTTATGGATCTCCAGAGGAGAACTTGATTGATGAGATATGATACGATCGTCGCCATCCGGCAGAAGACCATGGTCTTCGGGATTCTTTTTTCTCATCAGGGTCTGCGCAACCGAAATACCCAGTGCCAAGGTAAGCAGACTCAACGCCGCCAGACCGAAACGCCAGTTAAAAGATTGAACAATATAGCCGGCCAACGGTGTCAGCAAGACCGTTCCCAGACTGATTCCCATGGAAGCGATGCCGATGGCGAGCCCCCTTTTTTTGACAAACCATTTACTGACGGAAGAACTGCACGCGACAACGCCCATTCCCGCGGAACCCAATCCAACCATCAATCCATAACTCAGATACAACCCCAAAGGGGTCTTTACAAAACCAGTGATCAGATAACCGGAAGCAGCGATTAAAGCGCCTGCTGTTATGATCCAGCGTGGAGCGATACGGTCCAGCATACGTCCGACGAAAATCGCGCAGGAGGAATAAACGAGCATGTTGATTGCTGCAGCCATGGATATCACCGAGCGCGATAGATCAAACTCCGCCGCCATCGGTTTGAGAAAGACACCGAAACAGTAACGGGCTCCGTAATTCATTCCCGTGACCAGAAACGCGCCCACGACAATGTACCAACCCCAGAAGATTTTTTGATTATTTTTCATCTCTCAAGGTTTTAGTAACAACCTTTTTGACATTCCTGTATTTCTCTTTCTTCACCATTTGACGGAGGCCTAGGATGGTTTTGATGCCATAATATCTGGTAATAATGCTGACCAGAGATGAAGGCAATTCTCCGCCGGGATCGCCCAGAGCCTGATAAATAACTTCCGTTCTGTCTGAGCCTTTGGGAATCAAAGTGCAATCGATAATCGAAAGCGGCATTCGGACAACGTTATCCCTCTGCCCAAAGGTGGTCTTGATGGCCTCGGCATGGCAATAGACAGCGCCGTTTTTCTTATCGACAGACCAGTGTGATCTTACCACAGCATCCCTGTCGTGTACCGGATATGGCAAATCTGTCAAACTATAGAAATAGATCACATCTCCCGCACTTTTCATTTCCGAAGTATTGATAAGATATGCTTCTTTGCACAGAAATATATACTGCGGCATTACAGACACATCACGGATCACGGCCTCCACCACAGCAACTGGTGCATTCACGATACCAATCGCCTTAATTTCATCAACACTGCTTTGGCTGGTTGGCCGGACATATCCGATAATGCTATCCAGTTCCCATATTTTCTTCCAGTCAGCATCGGCCGCAGATGCGACATTCATCATTACGCTGAAAATGATTGATGTGATAATGAGTCTGAACAATTTCATTCCTTCACACCCGCACGCTTCGGAAGATCATATCCCATGATTATATTTTACCCGGTGGATGAATATACCACTTTTTCAAATAAAAAATCCATCCTTTTCGCCATTACGATAGGCATTGATTGCGGATGGAAAACCTGCATGGTGCAAAGTTTAACGATGGAAGGGATACGCACGGTTCTCGATGGGAAATAACGATGATTGTAAGGTTATGTTCAGTTCAGGCGCAGTTTAATCCTTATACATATCTTCGATGATGTCTTTGTACTGCGCGGAGATGGATTTGCGTTTGACCTTCATGGTAGGAGTGACTTCACCGTCCTCGGTGTAGAGTTTTTTATCCAGAAGACGGAACTTACGGATGTTTTCGACGCGTGCAATCTGTCTGTTGACCTTCTCCACTTCTTCGGTAATCAGTCTGACCACTTCTTCCGCTCGGGTCAGGCTGGCGAATGTCGTATATTGAATTTTGTGGTCTTGCGCAAACTTGACCACATTTTCCTCGTCAATGACAATGAGCGCGGTGATGTATTTACGCTTGTCGCCGATAACGACGGCATCCGTAATATAGGGGGAAAACTTGAGCAGATTTTCGATATACTGCGGCGCGACGTTTTTGCCGCCGGCCGTAATGATGAGATCTTTCTTGCGGTCAGTGATTTTGAGATAACCTTCCTCATCAATTTCGCCGACGTCGCCGGTATGAAACCAGCCACCCTCGAGCGCCTCCGCCGTAGCCTCCGGTTCCTTGAAGTATCCCTGAAAAATGCCGCCGTGTTTGATTAAGATTTCGCCATCTTCAGCAATCTTCACTTCGGAATCTGGCAAAGCCCGGCCTACGGTTCCCACCTTGAAATGTTCTTCATCGGACATGTGCGTAATGCCGGTCGTCTCCGTCAGGCCGTAACCTTCACGAATCGGAATACCGATGCTCTGGAAAAATTTCAGAACTTCATGGGAGATGGGTGCTGCTCCGGAAAATCCCAGCCGGACCTTGTCAAAACCCAGGCGCTGTTTGAGTTTCCAGAAAACACTGAAGTACGCGAAATGATAACCCAGGAATAAATACCAGGGAATCGGTTTTTTGGCCAGTTTGAAACTGTTATATTTTGCCCCGATCTTGAAGGCCAGATTGAAAGCGGTGCGTTTGAGCCATGTGGCATCGGCCATTTTCAGCACAATGCCGGAGTGATATTTCTCCCAGATCCGCGGCACCGCATGAAAGAGGGTCGGGGAAACGTCGCGAAGGTCATTCATCACTGTGTCCGTGTTTTCGGTAAAATTGACAATATGCCCTGTCGTCAGGTGCATCATCAAATCGAATATCTGTTCATAGACGTGGTTGAGCGGCAGGAAGGAAATGGTTTCATCATTGACGCTCATTTTGGTAATTTTCCGGCTTTGACGTGCCACCCATAAATAATTCCGATGGGAGATCTGTGCGCCCTTTGGCGGACCGGTCGTGCCTGATGTATAAATGATGGAAGCAGTATCTTCACTCTCTCTGCCGGCTACGATTTTTTCATATAGCCCTGGCCTTTCCTTATCGATCTTCTCCCCCAGTTCCAGAAGCTTTTCAAAACTCATCAGCATGGGATCATCAAAATGCTTGAGGCCTTCCATATCCCAGACGATGATTTTTTTCAGGTGCGGTGTTCTTTCGCGAAAGGTCAGAGCTTTATCGAACTGTTCCTCATCTTCACAGAAAAAAACCACCGATTCAGAATGCCCGACAACGTACTCGCATTCCGCCGCGGGATTAGTCGTGTAAACGCCGACAAAGATTCCTCCCAGCGACATGACGCCCATGGCCGAGAAGAGCCATTGAGGTTTATTCTCGCCGACAATCGCCACGTGATCACCGTATTTAACACCCAGCGCGTATAATCCCATGGCCACCTTTTTAACATTCTCATAATACTGTTTCCAGGTAATGTCGTGCCAGATGCCGTAATCCTTCATGCGCATGGCAATCCTGTCCGGCTGTTTATCGACCAGAACTTTGAGCCCCTGGGGAAGGGTTTTGATATCGTTTTCAGTCATACGTATACCTCAGCGGAAACGAACCTTGCGGCGATAACGTTTGTAGCCTTTGACCGATGTTTCCGTGGCAATGCCCAGATAGAATTCCTTGACGTCGTCGTCCTCACGCAGAACTTCCGGTCTGTCCGCCCGGACAATGCGTCCGTTTTCCATCAGAAAAGCATAATGAGAATATTTCAACGCCATATTCACATTCTGCTCGACAAGCAGAATCGTCACACCCTGCTGATTGATTTTTTGAATAATGGTGAAAATTTCTTTGGTCAATAAGGGAGAAAGACCCAGTGACGGTTCATCCAGCATCAGCAGCTTCGGTCGGCTCATCAGCGCTCTTCCAATAGCCAGCATCTGCTGTTCACCGCCGCTTAAATGGCCGGCTTCCTGATTTTTGCGTTCGTTCAATATGGGAAACTGTTTGAAAATGACGTCAATGTCTGCCTGAATTCCTTTTCTATCTTTGCGGGTATAAGCGCCCATCAGAATGTTTTCCATCACGGTGAGTTCGGGGAATACTTCGCGCCCCTCCGGCACATAGCTGATGCCCAGCCGGACGATCTCCTCGGTATCCATGCGGTCGATTCTTTTGCCCATGAATTCGATGGTTCCTTTCTCCGGCTGGTCGTCATCCAGCAAACGCATAATGGTTTTTAGAGTTGTTGTTTTGCCCGCACCGTTGCTGCCCAAAAGCGCCACAATAGCGCCCTCTTTGATTTCAAAGGAAATACCGTGCAGCGCCCGAATCAAATCGTACCAGGTTTCAATATTCTTAATCGAGAGCATTATTCCTCCTCACCCAGATACGCGGCAATGACTTCGGGATTCCTTTGAACTTCCTTGGGTGTGCCTTCAATAATTTTTACCCCCTGATTGATGGCCAGAATCCGGTCGGAAATGCCCATGACCATATTCATGTCATGTTCAATGAGCAGAATGGTGACTTTGTAATCCTCCTGAATATCCTTGATCCAGATGCGCAGGTCGTCTTTCTCTTCCGTATTCATTCCGGCGGACGGTTCGTCCAGCAACAGGACTTTCGGTTGCAGCGCCAGCGCCCTGCCCAATTCCACAAGTTTGCGTTTCCCGTAAGGGAGATTAGAAACAAATAAATCCCTGAGAGACTGAAGATCCAGGAAGTCGATGATATGTTCGATAATTTCTCTATGTTTTATCTCTTCTTTCGCGGCAGAGGAATGTTTACCCCACATAAAAGCGCCGCTCAGGATGCCTGTCTTCATGTGGATGTGGCGTCCCAGCATCAGGTTATCCATGACCGTGGCATTGCCGAAAAGCTGAATGTTCTGGAATGTTCGTGCCACGCCTTTGCGGGCAATGGTGTCCGGACGCTGGCCGACAAGATTTTCGTTTTCGAGGAATACCCTGCCCTCGTTCGGCTTGTAAATACCGCTGATCATATTAAAGATGGTGGTTTTCCCGCTCCCGTTGGGGCCGATAATTGAAAATATCTTATTTTCTTCTACTTCAAAGCTGACATTGTTTACAGCCTTGATGCCGCCGAAAGAGATGCTCAGGTTTTCCACTTTAAAGTGCGCCATAAGTAATTTCTAAATTATTTATCTTCGTGATTAAGGCGGGGCTTCACACCCCGCCTCCGTCCATATGTTATTTATTTTTTCTTTTTCCACGTTGCCAGTTCGTTAGCTGTCCAGTCCTGCAGGGTTATATAGCTCGAATTCGGACCACATTTCAGAATCTGAATGGAATCACAGCCCTGATGCTGTGTAGGGCTCCAGTTTACAACGGCACCTAATCCCTGGAAATTTTTCGTCGAATTGAGTTGTTTCAAAAGCGCTTCCGTGCTCAGTTTCGGCCCTACCCGTTTGAGCGCATCCACCAATGGTTCGGCAAACATAATGCCGGCAGTGTAGAAAACTCCGAAACGTTCTTCGGGCGCATATTTTTTGGCAGCCTCGCGATACTTATTCATCAGAGGATGATCCACATCGGTTGCCAAACCAAGCCCGCCGGTGATGACACCTTCCCATAAGCCCCCGGTAATCTTGTTCATCAGCGGAAAATCCATCAACGTGTTGGATGAAATCCATTGCGGCTTGAATCCGATAGTGGCTGCGGTTTTCAGCGCGATAGCAGCAGAGGTGGGATTGACCCACAGGAAGGTTACTTCTGCACCGGCATTTTTCAGTCTCAATATCTGTGAAGAAAGATCTTTTTCTCCCGGTTCAACGGATATCTCATCAACCAGTTTCATCTTGTATTTGGCCAGGCGCGCCTTGCAGCCTTTGAGTCCGCTCTTGCCGTAGGCATCGTTCTGATACAGGAAACCAATCTTTTTGGCTTTAAGCTTTTCCACTGCGTATTTGGTCAGGATGCTGGCTTCGTCATCATAGAGCGTGTACATGGCAAAGAGGTAAGGATTGACGGGAAACACATATTCTTCAATGGCGGTTGACGGATTTACCCAGATGATTTTGTTCTGTGCCAGATAGTCCTTGACGGCCATTCCGCAGGCAGCACCGACTCCGCCCACAAAAGCGAATATTCCTTCACGCTCAACCAGTTCTTTCACCACCGCTTTGGTCTGGGCAGGATTGTACTGGTCATCACGGATGAAATATTTAATTTTCCGTCCATGGATACCACCTTCATCGTTGACAATTTGAAACAGCAGCCCGCTTCCTCTGGCGACCGACCCCCATGGCGCTGCCGGACCGGTTTGCGGCCCCCACTGGGCAATCCGGATTTCCTTGTCGTCAAAGCCGGGCTTGGCCGCGGCCATGGCAAAGAGTGAAAGCGCAAAAACCGCGCAGATAACTGCCAATGCTACAACGATCTTTTTCATAATACCCTCCTTACATTCAAAGACTTTCAATAATTGATTAAACCTTAACACCCGAAAACATTTTTAATCTCTCAGCCCTTGTACCACCTTCCCTTCTCCTTCAGAAAAGTGAAGCTGTAGTTATATACGGTATGAGGTCCCGAATGCGTAAAGGTCACCTCCACCTCGACCTGCACAAACTTGTCCACACCCGGATAGTTCAGTCTGTTATCGTTATCGCGCAACCGATAAATTCTGATAATCTTATATTCATTGATGGCCAAAGGTGGATTTGCGGCAACGTCTTTCCTATACTCTTCATAGGTATGCGACTTTCTGTAATCGGATGATGGCGCCAGAAGATCATAAACCTGTCGTGCATCCTTTTTCATTTCGGCGTTTAAGTAGGCGCGGGCCGTTTGCTCAATGGTATCCTTTTCCAGTAACAATGCCATCTGATTGCGAGGAGCATCCCAGATTACAAAGCCGGAAATAATCAGTACCGTGCCAATGATGATTATTATTTTTGCCGTCTTGTTCATTGAACTGCTCCGCCGTTGCGCATTATACCTTCTTGACATAATGCTTTGAGAACAAACCGCTCGGTCTTACCGTAATAATCAGAATAATGACGATAAACGCGACAATCGGCTTCCATTCCGGCCAAGCATACCCGAAGAAATTTTCGATAATGCCCATAATCAACCCGCCGATGACAACGCCGGGGATACTGGTCAGACCTCCCAGAACCGCCGCGGCAAAGGCCCGCATAAACGGTTCCATCATAAAGTTGGGATCCAGAACGGAACGCGCCGCGAAAAACATCGCGGCAATGGCGCCGATTAGCGAACTCATGGCCCAGGTAATGGAGAAAACCCTCTCCACCTTGATGCCCATAATCTTGGCCGCATTGACATTCTGCTGGGTCGCACGCATGGCAATACCCAGCTTCGAATAACGGAAAAACAAAAACAAGAATACCATGATGATGAGCGTCAAAGTAAAAACACCGATAGTCCATTCATTGATCATCAGGCCGGGAGCTACTTCATGCGTCTTGGTAACGGAAAGAAGGAAGGGGAAATCTTTTTGTTCCGCGCCCCACTTCCAACCGGCGAACCCCATCAGCAGCATTTCCGCACCCAGGGTAATAATCAACAAACCGAGCACCGTCGGATCCTTCGCCGGACGCAGAAAGCAAAATTCAATGGCCATGCCCAGTAAAACGGCAAAGATTAATGTGGCCGGTAGCGCTATCCAGAAAGGAACATTGTAAACGGTCAATATATGATAAGCGACAAAAGTTGCCACCATTCCCATTTCACCCTGGGCAAAATTTATGACATCCGAAGTCTTGTAAATAATGGCAACCGCAACGCCGAAAAGACCGTAGCAGGCTCCGATGGCAATTCCCTCGATCAGCAGCATTTCAAACATGGCGTTACTCCTTTTGTCTTTCTAAAACGGCCAGGTCTTCCAATATTTTTTGATCCTGATCCATATGCCAAACATGCCCAGTGGTTCAAAAATGACAATCGCAATCATGATCAGTCCCAGCGCGATGCTGGAAAAATTGGCCAATCCAATGACTGTAAACCATTTCTTGGAGACAGTCGTCAGCAGTGCGCCCAGATAGGGCAGATTTTCCACATTTTTTAGAAGATCGTATTGGAGATAAGTTATCAGGATGGCGCCCATAATCGCGCCCATGATTGACCCCAAACCGCCAACCGTTATCATCACCAGAAAGATAATGGAAAGAATCAGATTAAAAGTGAACGGATCGAAGAAACCGACAACAAATCCGTAAAGCCCCCCCCGCAACGCCCGCGTAAAAAGCGCTGACTGCAAAAGACATCGTTTTATAAATGGTCAGATTAACCCCCATGACTTCGGCGGCGATATCATCATCGCGAATGGACATAAAAGCCCGGCCGACACGGGTTTTCATCATGTTTCTGGCCGCAATCACCATGAGGACTGTAATCATCAAAATCAGATAATAGATTTTTACATCACCTTGAACCACATAACTGAACGATGAACCGGAAACACCCAGATCAAGCGGCGGTGCGGTAATCCCCATTCTTCCGCCGAAAACGTCCCAGCGGCCGATAATATGCATGATGGTCAATCCGAAGCCCAAAGTAGCAATGGCCAGATACGGACCTTCCAGCTTTAGTGCCGGAAGTCCGATAATGAATCCGAAGAAAGCGGCAATCAAGGCGGCAACAATAATGGCCGCAAAAAACGGAACATGTAAATGCATCATCATTAAGGAAGTGCCATAAGCACCGATGGCGAAAAATCCGGCATGTCCGAGAGAAATCTGGCCGGTGTATCCGACAAGAATATTGAGACCGACCGCCAGAATGATATTTACCATGATGATGTTGAGAAGGTATATGTTGTATGAAGGTATGTAAATGGGCAGGGTAAAAAGAAAAATCAGTAAAGCGACAGACCAGAATAGAATAGTGCCGCTCTTGAATAATTCAACGTCCTCATAATAATCGCGCTTCATATCCATGGGAATACCATGTTCATACGACTGTTTGAGAGTTCGTTAATTCTGTAAATAATTTCTCTGCGGATTTGAAAAAAATATAGCAAGACACCCCAGAAGTGTCAAGATAATTTGCGTTTACGAACGGTCTCCCCGTATTGCATTAAAATGAAGTTATTTCCCTGTAAGAATCTTTTTAAACCAGGGGAAGAAGAGTGTCATGCTGGCGTCCTTGACCCAGGTGCGGTATTTTTCTTCCAGAGGATTCATGTTCAGGATTTGTGCCTGACAGGAGCGGGCGCCAATAAATGATATCATCAGGCTGTAAAAACAGTAGATGAACATTTCGATTTCGCGACCTGACCCTTTGGGGGCAAGTTTCTCTTCCATGATGCGTTTCATCGCCGCCATGCTCAAAATGATAAAACGATATCCCGGTATTTCCTCAAGATTGCCGATGTTCACCGCATTCAGGGCCGCGATCCGCAACGCGTCGGGTGTTGTCATGGTATAATCCAGCATTCGGTCAATAAAAATCGAAAAGCCTTTCTGCAGAGACATGCTCTCCATCCCTTCATAAAAGGATTCCAGCACCGGCAGGGTCTCATTATAAAGAGACTCGGCCATTTCGTAAAAAAGATCTTCCTTGGAACCGAAATAATAATGAATCATGGGATGCTCAACGCCGGCCTGCTTGGCGATCATCCGGGTGCTGGCTTCTTTAAAGGCATAAACCGTAAAAATCTCCCGGGCTGCCTTCAGAATTCTTTCCCGGACATTGCCTTCATTAACCAGAGAACGTCCACGGACTGTTTTTTTTAATTTTGGTTTGGATGGTTTCATTTTTGCCTGTTTTCTCCACAATATTCTTTTACCACACTTTAAACCAAATGGTAAATAAAAATTTTTGTTTTTTAACATGAAATTTATTACGGTTCCACACATTTCCGTCAAACAGTCCTTAAAATCATATATGTTATTGTAAATATGGATATTTTTAATGAAGACAAAGGCATTTCACCAACGGATACAAATATTTTAAAAAAAGCTGTTGACAAGACGTTTCTTTTTTTGTATTTACCAACCGGTAAATAATTCATGCAGCAAAATATTTTATAATCAATTGGAGGAAATTCAAATGGCAAAGTTTAAAGTTCCCAGCGGCGTAGGCGTAAGCGATTTTTTTGAGAAACATGTGCCGGAACAGTTTCAAGAGATTACGGCCGGCGCCAATCTCTCGTCTCTCGCCGGTAAAGAAGTCAATCTTCAGTTCAATGTCAATGATCAGAAATATTGTCTAAAAATCACAGACGGCACCAATCTGGAAGTCGTCAAAGGCGGCGTCGATAAACCGTTGCTGACTCTGGCGATGTCTGATCAGGTCTTTCTTGATGCCATCACCGGTAAAGTCGAAGGCATGATTGACCGTTTCACGGATCCCGTTGAAATTGCCGATCCTCTGAGACTGAAAAATCTTATGGAAACGAAAGGCAAATTGAATCTGACATTGAAACAGGACGGTAACAACATGCCGGTTTCCATGATTTTTAATGGAGAGGAAAAACCGGTCGTGGATATCAGTCTGGATCTGCAGGACTGGATCGCCATGCAGAATAAGCAGACCACCGGGCAGAATCTGTTCATGAATGGAAAACTCAAGTTCACAGGCGACATGGTTCTCCTGATGAAATTGCAGTCTCTGATCTGAATCAGGAATCCTGGTTAACTGCAATTCATTAACTGGTGAAAATGTAATTGCCGGGGGTGTATCGGAAAACCATCCTGGGGGGGCTTGGGATAGACATCACCCCCGGTAATTTTTTTCAGCCTGTCAAACGTCTGTTAATAAGTGAAATAAAGAAATCATTAAGTGCAAACTGGATGATTCTTACTGAGGAGAGAATTATGGAAGACAGAGAATTTGGTTTTAGTATGTCCGAAGAACAAAGCAGTATGAAGGATACTGTAGCAAAACTCATCAAGAGCATGGTTATTGGCAATCCCGCTCATGATATGGATGAGGAAAGAAAACTTCATAAAGATATTATTGATAAGGTTTGGGAACTGGGCGCCACAGTATCTACAATTCCCGAAGAATACGGGGGATACGGCATGGAATATTCTCCCATCATGAATACCATTTTACTGGAAGAACTGGCCGCCGGTGACATGGCGCTGGCCATCGCGTCAACGTTACCCTCCACGT
The DNA here is from genome assembly GCA_018056685.1 of Smithella sp. Taxonomy (GTDB): domain Bacteria; phylum Desulfobacterota; class Syntrophia; order Syntrophales; family Smithellaceae; genus Smithella. The sequence continues at coordinate 20,242 of JAGPFC010000006.1, read as the reverse complement.
TCATCTACACTGTTTTTGAAATGGGAACCGAGGAACAGAGAAAGAAATATTTACCGCTATATTGCGATCCGGCTTACAAAGCCTGTACCATAGCCGTCAACGAACCTCGATTCAAATTCGACGCCATCGCTCTGGAAACAAAAGCGGTAAAAAACGGCGGCAAATACATTATTAACGGTAAAAAATGTTTTGTGCCCCTGGCCAAAGATTCAGGACATCTGCTGGTGGCTGCCAATGCCGATGGCAAAATGGATTTATTCATTGTGGGAGGAAACAATCCCGGACTAAAAATCGGCGAACGCGAAAAAAATCTGGGCTTGTATGCGCTGGAAACCTATCCGGTCACGCTGGAAAATTGTGAAGTATCCTCCGATGACCGTCTCGGTGGAGACAACGGTTGCGATTACAGCAGATTTTTGCAGAAAACCCGCATAGCCATATCGGCCATCGGCACCGGTGTTTCCCGCGCTTCTTATGAATACGCCAGAGAATACGCCAAAGAAAGGGTGCAGTTCGGCGAACCGATCGCCAGCCGTCAGGCCATCGCCTTTATGATCGCCGAGATGGCTTATGAAGTTGACGCCATGAGGCTGATGACCTGGAAAGCGGCTTCCGCGCTCGAGGCAGGGAGAGACGCCAAAAAGGAAGCCTATCTGGCTAAACTTTATGCCGGTGAAATGACCATGAAGTTGACCGATTACGGCGTACAGATTCTGGGCGGACACGGTTATATCCGGGAAAATCCGGTAGAACGATACTATCGTAACGGCAGAGGCATCGCCATTCTCGAAGGCATGGCCACGGTATAGGAGGAAAGATTATGATTAATCTGGAAATGACACAAAAGATGATGGATGTGAGAAGCGGCATGAATAATATGGCCACCAGTATGCTGCGCCCGATATCCCGGCATTACGACGAACACGAACATGAATATCCGAAAGAGCTGGACATGTTCCGTTCGATTAAGATCATGAGCCGTCCAAAAAAGAAAAAAGCGGGCGAAGAAGTAAAACCGGAAAAACCGGGAGCGAAGAAACTGGGAGCGAACCTGTCAATGGTTATTGTCATCGAAGAGATGTGCTGGGGTGACCTGGGGCTTCTGTTGTCCCTGCCGAATGCGGGATTGGGAAACGCCGCTATCGCGGCCGTAGCCACCGATGAACAAATGGAAAGATTCGGTGAGAAATGGGCATCAATGGCCATTACAGAACCGGGATCCGGATCCGACTCCGGTTCCATTACCGCCAAAGCCACTCTGGATGGCAACGAATGGGTACTCAACGGCGAGAAAATATTTGTCACCTGTGCGGAACGCGCTGAAGTGGCAGTCATCTGGGCTACCGTGGACAGAAGCGCCGGAAAGGCCGGCATCAAATCATTTGTTGTGGAAAAAGGAACGCCCGGTTTCAAACTGGAAAAACTGGAACACAAGCTCGGCGTGCGCGCATCAGATACGGGAACATACGTCCTTGATGAATGCCGCATACCGAAAGACAATATTCTGGGCAGCGCTGAAGTCAAGCAGTCCACTGAAGGATTCAAGGGTGCCATGAAAACTTTCGACAATACCCGTCCTTTGGTGGCCTCAATGGCACTGGGAGTAACACGGGCGGCTCTTGATTTTACAAGAGAGAAAATCGAAGAAAGCGGCATCAAACTCGATTATGAAAAAAATCCTAATAACTTAAGCGCGATGGAAAAAGAATTTTATATAATGGAAGCTCATCTGGAAGCCATGCGACTGCTCACCTGGCGTGCCGCCTGGATGATGGACAACGGGGAATTCAACAATCTGGAGGCATCGATGTCCAAAGCCAAAGCCGGACGCTACGGCACGTTGATTTGTCAAAAATGTTGCGACCTTCTGGGTCCTTTGGGCTACTCCTGCGAGTATCTCGCAGAGAAGTGGATGCGCGACGTCAAGATCACGGATATTTTTGAAGGCACCGGACAAATTCAGCATTTGATTGTCGCCAGAAATGTTCTGGGGTATTCCAGCAAACAACTTAAATAAAAAACATTTTCTCCTTGCATCTTAAAAAATGTGCCTGCGCGTCGTCGTCATGCGCGCAGGCATATTTGATCTTGTGACAACCCGCAAAGAAGATCATGACCTGTTTCTTCCCCCATCAAAACTGATTCGATAAAATCGTGTCATTCCGAAACAAATATGATATTAGCAACGGCAAAGGTAACCTATGAAGAAAAGTATATTAGTCATAGATGATGACGCGGTCGCCGGAGAATTTCTGCAGGAAGCGCTTTCGCTCGATGGTTATGTCGTAAAAACCATGGTGTCGGCAAAAGAAGCGTTAAAGCTGGAACTTTCTCAATTTGATTTGCTGATGTCCGACATCCGTATGCCGGAAATGGACGGTTTGGAGTTTCTTGAACAGGTCCATCAAAAGTGGCCTGATTTACCCGTGATCCTGATGACCGCTTACGGTTCACTGGACACGACGATGGAAGCGTTAAGCCTGGGCGCATGGGATTATATCAGCAAACCCTTTTCACCGGAAGATTGCCGTAAAATCGTCAAGAAGGTTCTTGAAATCAGAGAACTTCGCGAAAAACGCTTGAAATTGGATTCTCCGGAAGAAAGAACGGAAACGAAATTGATCGGCTCTTCAGCGGCCATGGTGGAATTCTACAAACAGATAGCGCGTATTGCGGATTCACCGGCCAGCGTTTTGATTGAAGGCGAAAGCGGCACAGGCAAGGAATTAACCGCGCGTTCTTTACACAATATGTCATCCCGCCGCGACAAACCTTTTGTCGTGGTGCACTGCGGCGCCATCCCTGATAACCTGCTGGAATCAGAATTATTCGGTTATGAAAAGGGCTCGTTTACCGGCGCTCATCAGCAGCATATAGGACTGCTGGCCTCGGCAGAGGGCGGAACGGTATTCCTGGATGAAATCACGGAAATGTCCACAGCGCTGCAGGGAAAATTTTTGCGCTTTATGCAAAACGGAGAGATAAGGAGAATCGGCAGCCACGATGTGCAGAATGTGGCGGTGCGGGTTGTGGCGGCGGCCAACAAGAATATTGACGAAGAAGTCAACGCCAATCGTTTCCGGATGGACCTGTTATACAGGTTTATCGTTCGTTTGCGTGTGCCGCCATTGAGGGAACATAAAGAAGACATCCCTCAGCTGGTCGAATCTTTATTGAAGAAATTCGGCTATCCGAAAGTGCGTGTTTCCGAGAAGGCCATGGAGTTACTGATGGCCTATCACTGGCCGGGCAATGTCCGGGAAATGGAAAATGTTCTCCAGCAAACCCTGCTGCTCTCACCGTTTGAACTGATTCTACCGGAAAACCTGCCGGATAAATTCCAGACACAGAAAGAAAAGAACGAAGACTTCGTGCTATCCGATTTATCGCCGCTGGAGGTAGTGGAAAAAGATAAAATCTTTCAGACGCTAAAAGAAACTGCGTGGAACCAGTCCAAAGCGGCACAGCTTCTGGATATTGACCGCAAAACGTTACGTTTAAAGATTCGTCGCTATGGTCTTATGGAAGAAAAAAATGACCGCGGATGAAAATACCTGTAATGGCTCATCCGCGCTGCATTCTACACAACACGCTTATTATCTTTAAACATCGGCAAATAAAGGATAACGGATGTTCCGGTATCCGGAGAACTCTTGATTTCCATCTTACCGCCATGAGTTTTCATGATGTCACGGACAATCGCCAATCCCAGTCCACGCATTCCTTCATTCTGTTTTGTGCTGAAGAATGGTTCACTCGCTTTTTCAATCATGTCTGACGTCATACCTGGACCATTATCACTGATCATCAGCGTCACAAAATTATCGGGAGAAACAGTTTGGGCTGTCACACTGATTTCTCCACCTTGCGGCATTGCCTCCTGCGCATTTTGAATGATGTTCATAATGGCGGTTTGGATACGATATCGATCCACATACAGCGGCACGCTTTCATGACCAACATCAACTTTGATGCTGACATTATTTTTATGCACAAAAGGTTCAACCAGCGGTACGGTTTCGCTTAATATTTGCTGAACGGTTAATACTTCGAAATGAGGTTCGGGCAGGCGTGTGGCTTTTCGCACATTTTGAATGACATGATCCAGTCGTTGTGTCTGCTGAACGATTAAATTCAGTTTATGTTCCACATCCTGAGGCCAGCCACCTCGCTCCAGAAGAAGTTTGGCCAGACCGCCGATGGAATGAAGCGGTGTACCCAGATCATGAGCGAGATTGGCTGTCAACTGACCCAGAGTGGTCAATTGTTTCAAATCAGCCACCTGTTTCTGCAACTGCACAACCTTGAGAGTTTCCTCACGGACGCGATCTGACAAATTTTTATTGAGTTCCAGATTGCTGTTCATGACATCCTGGATTTCGTCCGCCATAACATTGAAATGCCTGGATATTTGCCCCCATTCATCATTGTGAACAATGGAAAGCCGGTTTTTGTACTGTCGCTTCTGAAATTCATCAATGGCCTGGAGAATTGCCTTGAGGGGTTTTTCAATGATCCAACGATAACTTAATCCGAAAATCAGAAGAATCAAAATCAATAGTCCGGCGCTGCTGAAAATCAGTAAGATGCGCGCCCGGTTCACGATCTCCATATTTGCGCGGGAAAAACCAATCACACCGACAACCAGTTGTGAACGCTTCGTTTCTCCTGAAACAGGATAAAGCAATCCCAAAGCTGGACCACTTTCGGTATCGATCTTGACATAACGCTGCTTGTTGCCGGCACCTGTGGCAGCAATAACGTCATCCGGCCATTCATATTGCACACGACTTGCACCTGCCACATAATCGACATCTTTATGAGCTGTGTCAAAAATATCAATCCTGGCCAAACGCACATCCGTTTGCACGTGATCTTTCAAAGCGGAATCGAGGGCGCGCAGTCCTTGTCTGGTCGGAAAATGCTGATAAAATGTACTGACCGTTTCAGCCACATCTTCCAGCCTTTTTACCTGCTGGCTGACCAATATACCTTCCAGAGCGGTGAGCTGAATAATGCCCCAGATGGCCATGGTCAAAGCCAGCCCCAGAATTGTAAGTATCATCAACCTGACCCGAACGGTCAGCGTGTCATTATAGGCTTTGATTTGCTGAATAATTTTCCGGAACATGGGTTGAGGTATACCAAAAATACGTATAATTAACCAGAAACAAAAAAAAGGGACGGGAAAACCCGTCCCTTCTTTTAATAAAATAATTTTATTAAAAATTATTTTGCAGCGGGAGCAGCGGGAGCTACTTCTTCAGCTTTCTTTTCAACTTTCTTTGCCGCTTTCTTAGCTTTTTTCTTTGCTTTCTTTACTTCTTTTTTGACATCAGCTTTGGTGTCATCTACTTTTTTGTCAGCAGCTTTGACGGTGTCGGCAGCCTTTACAGGCTCGGCAGCGGCAGGAGCAACAGCTTTTTCAGCAGCAACAACTGACATCGTGAATGCAAAAACAAAAGCAACAACTAACAATACAACTTTCTTCATCTTAAAATCCTCCTTTAAATTACATTTTTTATTTTAATACTACCCTCTTCCAATGAGGGGCTTCAAACAATAATTATCTTTTTCTGGTATATTTATTTACGGAGCTTTAACTTCTTTTTTCTTATATGTAATTTTAGAAACTTTCGATGCGGTTAATCTGCCGTCATGCTCCGTGTATTCTATTTTCACCGAATCACCAACCATAATATTGGTCGTTGGCTTGTCTAAAGTAAATCCCATTGCTTCCACACTGCCTTTTAAAGTACGTTCAATTTTAATCAGTTCGGCAGAAATCTCGATAACTTTTCCCGTGGCATGCATTTTTGCTGCCTTGACAATATTGGCTTTCACCACTTCGGGCTTAACGGGAGAAGCCGGTTTATCAACCGCTAAAACCACTGTTGAAAAAAGAAAAATTATGCCAGCGGTCAGCAACAATTTTATCTTCATCACAACCTTCCCCCATTAATTTCTGAGATGGGTAAAGCAAATTATATGCCAACAAAATAATATTAGCTAACAATGCATATGCAATTGATATTAAAAAGAAATATATCTATTCCAAAAATATTAAATATTTCTTCTCAAATTAACGAAGAATAACTCCCCAATCATGGGGAATTATTCCCCCTGTACATAAGATAGTCGTTTCCCTGCGATCACGGAGATGAAACCCCAAAGCAAGCTTTGGAAACAAATTCGAAAGCTCGCTGCGGGGTATTACACCCCCAGCTTTGCGGGATTGTTCGACTTACAAATTTCAATACACCTATAGTGACCCCATGGTGCCCTTTAGGGTATTCAGGTTATTCGTTTTTGAAATTTGAGTCTCACAATAATCTTTCTTGATAATTATCCGCAAGGGATGCAAAGATAATAAAATATGAATAAGGAAAATCGAAATAATTGGGATATTATTGTTATCGGCGGCGGAGCGGCTGGTCTTATGGCGGCCGGTCAAGCGGCAGAACTTGGCGCGAGAGTTTTGCTTCTGGAAAAGACTGACGGCTGCGGGAAGAAAATTCTGGTCAGCGGCAAAACACGCTGCAATCTGACCAATTCCGCCAATCTGAATCATTTCATCGCGATGTACGGAGATAACGGCCGCTTTCTTTTCAACGCTTTTCATCATTTTTTCCGCCCCGAACTGCTTGATTTTGTGAACAGCCAGGGTCTGGAAACGAAAGTGGAACGGGGCGGCAGGATATTTCCCGTTTCTGATGACGCGCATGATGTTTTGCGCGTCTTTAAAAAATATCTTGACGCGAATAATGTGCGAATACAACTCAACACGAAAGCCACAGATATCATCGTAAAAGAAAACGCTGTCTGTGGTGTCAAAGCACATGACACCATTTTCAACTGCAAAGCGGTTATTCTGGCCACGGGCGGCGCCACCTGGCCATCCACCGGTTCCGCCGGTGACGGTTATACAATGAGCGCTGCACTCGGACACACCGTCGTCAAACTCCGACCTTCCCTGGTGCCTTTGATCGTCAAAGAACAAAAACTTGCGCAAGCCATGCAGGGAGTCAGTCTGCGCAACGTGCGAGCCACAGCCTTTCAGGGCGAGGCGGCATCCATTGATTCTACGCTGACGCCCGATTGCGTTTACGGGCGTGGAGAAAAAAAACGTCCCAAATATCCGGTTATCGAAAGCCGCTTCGGAGAAATGCTTTTCACGCATTTCGGTCTGGGCGGTCCGATTATCCTGCTGATGAGCCTCTCCGTCGTGGAAGCATTGGAAAAAGGTCCTGTATCTGTCCTGATTGATTTAAAACCGGCCTTGACCAGAGAACAATTGCATAAACGCCTCCAGACAGATCTGGACAAATTCAGCAAAAGGAAAATAACCGGGATTATCAAAGATTACCTGCCCGCCAAGATGATTGAGCCATTCATCGCGCTCACCGGAATTGAAGAAGACAAACAAGCGCATCAGATCAATGCCGAAGAAAGAGGGAAAATCGTCGAGCTGCTCAAAGCTCTGCGTTTTAATATAAAATCAGCACTACCTCTGGAAAAAGCAATCGTTACAGCGGGAGGCATCTCCTTAAAAGAGATTGATCCGCGCACAATGGCTTCCCGATTGATTCATGGCTTATATTTTTGCGGAGAGGTGATGGATATTGACGCCGACACCGGCGGTTACAATCTGCAAGCCGCTTTTTCCACCGGTTATCTTGCCGGACAGAAAGCAGCCGGATATGCAAAAATTTCCGGGGAGCAGACAAAATAAGATGGAAACCGCATGAAGTAAAAAAGCCCTGTGTCGTTACTTCACCGACACAGGGCTTTGGAATGCTAACCCAAGAAATTATTAATGGGCAAAGAGGCAGAAACTGCCGCGTGTAGTAGGCTGGAATCCTTCAATATAGGCTGTTCCCAGTACCTGCGGATTCGTAAGCTCTTTAGCCGTACTCATCACCAGTGGAGCGGTAATCGTTGCATTGGTACCTGAAAGAGGGAAATTAGCGTTAATTGTTGTTGTTGGTAATACGATAGAAAGTTTTGTTAACGTTCCGCTGCTCCCGACATCAATGCTCTGCGTACCGGACATACTTACTAACATCATGCTGGTGCCAATAGCGCCAGCCATGCCGGTGTTCATGTGGATATAATCACTCACGCCTATAAAACCATCTTCTGCAGATCCCGTGAAACCGTCTGCATCACCCCAAGACATATCAATGGCCACTGATGGAATTCCCAGATAGAAACTATTAAACGTCATGTCTACCCCCTGCTGATTCGTTGCCGAGTGATTGCCAATAGTCAAGCTGCTGCCGGGAAGACCTAAACCAGCAAGCGCACCTGAACCGAAAGGATTGACGATAACCGCAAATTGATCATTATAGACAGAGCCCAATATCTGCTGATTGGTTGTAAGTGTTTTTTCCGTGCCCAGTTTCAGAATAGCGTTGGTTGTTAAGGGATGTACCATTACCGAAGGTAAACCGATGTTGAGTTTGGTTACGGTACCGCTGCTGCCGACATCCAGAGTCATCGTGTTGTAAACCAGGATATTAGCATCCGCTCCCATCGTGATATTGCTCACTCCCACCCAGCCGGTGGAAGAGTAGCCCGTAAATCCGTCTGAGTCGCCCCATGAAATCAGGGAAGGGGAAAAATTCGTAACCATAACTCTGGCGTTCGTATAGCTGCCAACGCCGAAATCCAGCGTAACTCCTTCCTGTGCTGTGACGGCATCCAATTCACTTTCCGAGATAACTGTTTTGGCCAACGATACAAACGGCATCATCATGCAGAAAACAGCAACGGTAACGCACGCTAAAATTTTTTTCATAAATCCTTCCCCTTATGTTTTTATTTATAATTGTTTTTCAAAATTATTAATGCGCATAAACCTGCATACTTCCCGTCATTCTTGTACTGAAACCACGCACGTCCAGAATACCTACTATTTGACTTCCGGGAAGATCTTTCGCCGTACTCACAACGAGGGGCGCCGTAATATTCGCCAAGCCGGTGTTAATGGCGGTTGTCGGCAAAACAATATTCAGTGCCGTCTGGGTGCCGCTGCTGCCAACATCAATACTCGTGGTACCGGAAAGTTGAATGAGCATCGTTTCGGATGTCACGAAATTTCTGAATCCGAAATAACCGGCAGACGTGAAACTATCGGTAACATTTGCTGCGTTAGCTCCAACATATGCAGCGCGATACTCCGTAGGGCATGTAAAACCGTCGCTTTCGTCACCCCATGACAGGTCAATGGCTTCGGCAGGGATTGCCAGATAAAAATTATTAAAAGTCGTTTCTATTCCCTGATAATTATCAGCTGAGTGATTGCCAATCGTCAAACTCGCGGAACCAAAAGGATTAACGATCAACGCAAATTTATCATTGTATAATGTGCCCAAAGCGTAATGGTGATCACCCTGATTCATAACTTCATTTGCGCCGATTCTAAGGCGATATTGAGTTTCTACCGGATGAATTAGAATAGAAGGCAAACCGATGTTGAGCTTTGTCGCAGTGCCGCTGCTGCCCACATCCAGAGTCATTGTATTGTACACGATGATATTAGAATCCGTGGCATTCATCGCCCCGGCCAATCCTACCCAACCGGAGGAAGCGTATCCCGTAAAGCCGTCCGAATCACCCCAGGAAAACTTGGCAGGACTCCAATTCGTTACGAGGACACTTCCGGAAACAGATCCGACAGTATAGGTTGGCGCACTGAAGTCGAGCGTTACGCCTGCTTCTGCTGATAAGGTTTCCAGTTCCTGGTCGGAGATGGCTGTTTTGGCAAAGGATAAAATGGGTAATGTTAAAAGAAAAATTACGATAATTGAGGCTGCCAAATTTTTTTTCACGTTAACCTCTCAAGACCACCTGATTTAAACAATCAAAAAAGCTTTTCCCTTAAAGATCATCGCAAAGATTTTACCTTTACAAATCAACAACTTGTAAACAATCACACATACTTTGACAGCACTGAAATAATATTAAAGCAAGTTTACTGGTAAAGGGTGAATTTTTCTTACTTTATTACAGGTATAATGTCAAGAATATTTTTAATCTGAACTATGCAAACAGTCGCTGTACTTAACCAAATAGCGGTATAAATATTTCTCCTAATGTGGGGTGCGGAAGAATCAAATTCCGCAACTGTTTTTTAGTCGGCGCAGAAAATACAGCTAAGGTAAGCGGTGTGATCAGCTCCGCCGCGTCTTCACCGACAATGGAAGCGCCGATAAGTTTTTCCTGATGAAAGATCGCCTTGACAAACCCCTGTCCCATCAGTTCGGCGCGGGCGATGATATTGGCGCTATAGTGAGATTTGATGATTTCAATGATCAATGCTTCTTCTTCGGCCCGTTTTTGTGTATAGCCCACACGAGCTATTTGCGGATGACTGTAAACGACCGAAGGAATAAAGTTTTCGTTATAAGTAAAAAGATTTTGACCACAAATATGTTCAACGGCAACCTTTGCCTGCTGCATTGCCCGGTGCGCCAGCATCATTCCGCCGGTGACATCACCCACCGCGTAAATGCCGGCAACATTCGTCATCATATTTTCATTCACGGTAATTCCCGATTTAGAATATTTGATTTCCAAATTGTCCAGCTCTTCAATATTCATTAGAGGCTTTCTACCCGTGCAAAGAAGAGCACAATCGGCAATTATTTCCAATTGTTTGCCGTCTTTTTGAGCACTCATCACGACTGAATTTCCTGTATCGTTCAGGCTCTCCAACTTTGTCGAGGTGTGAATGGCAACACCCAGACGGGTCAATTCCCCCTTGAGCAAATCGGCGCATTCCTGATCTTCCAGAGGAAGGATTCTGTCCAGTATTTCCACAAGAGTCACCTTCGCGCCCAGTTCAGCAAAGAAAGTCGCAAATTCCACACCAATGACACTGCCGCCGACAATGATGATGTTCGAGGGAAGTGTATTTAAATTCAAAATGCCGTCCGACGTTAAAATTCTTTCCGAGAGACTGATGCCCGGGAGTACCTGCGGCACGGAGCCCCAGGCAATCATGATATTTTGAGTGGAATAAATTTCGTTTTTTCCGGTTACATCGGTAAAACGCACTTCATTAGGAGACAGAATCTCTCCAGTTCCCTGTTTTATTTCGACACTTGCATCGGCGAGCATCTTTTGGGCGCCGAGAGCCGACACTCTTACAATCTGCTGCTGATGTTTTTTAATCGCGGAAAAATCAACGGTTGCGTCGGCAATGCTTATTCCGATCCTTTTCAGTTTTTTCAAATCGGCAAAATACTTGCTGCAACAAAGCAGCGCTTTGGTTGGAATACATCCTCTGTGAGTGCACGTTCCGCCCCACCCTTCTTTTTCGATGATGAGAACGCGTTTTTTATTTTTCGCGGCTGATTCCGCCGCCGCGAGCCCTCCCGGCCCGCCGCCAATGACGATCAAATCATATTGTTCAGACATCGATACACCTCATCATCATTAAATTTCAATTACGCTGCTCGAGCGGCATGATAAGAACTGCGCACGAGCGGCCCTGCTTCCACATACTGGAAACCTTTTTGATAAGCTATTTCTTTGAATTCGGCAAACTCGCCAGGGTGATAATATTTCATCACCGGCCAGTGCTTCAGCGTCGGCTGCTGATATTGCCCGATGGTTAATCGCGCACAGGAAACCGCTGCCAGATCATCAATCAACCGCAGAATATCTTCACGGCTTTCACCAAAACCAATCATAAAGCCGCTCTTGGAAACAACCGAAGACGAGCTGATATTTTTGAGAAGATGGAGCGAAACATCATAACTGCCCTGTGGCCGTAACTTCGCGAACATCGGTTTTACAACTTCCATGTTGTGGTTGATGACGTCAGGTTTAGCTTCAATAACTTTTTCCAGCGCGGCCGGATTTCCCTGAAAATCGGGAATCAAAACCTCCACCTTGCAGGATGGAATTTCTTTTCGCAGTGAGCTGACACAATCGGCAAACACCTGCGCTCCGCCGTCCGGCAAGTCATCACGGGTCACGGAGGTAATCACAACATATTCCAATTTCATTTTTTTTACGGCCTCTATCAGATGATTGATTTGATCTTCGTCAACATCCGCAGGCTGGCCGTGTTGAACATTGCAATAGAGACAGTTGCGCGTGCAGATATTGCCCATAATGAGAAATGTTGCCGTACCGGAGTCAAAACATTCGGCCATGTTGGGACAGGCCGCCTCCTGACAAACGGTGTGCAGTTGCAGACCGGTCAAAGCTGATTTTATACTACGACACTCACGAGAATAAGGAGGACGGACTTTTAACCAGGAAGGCTTGCGGAGGATTTGAGATTTTTCTTTTAAATGATTCATACAAAACCCGGTTCTGTAGATTAAAAGATTGCCGCACAGAAAATACCCCTCAATCCCCCTTTAACAAAGGGGGGGATGCTTACAAAGGTTTAAGGTTTCTTCCAGCAGACATCCGGTTTGCGTGCCGCCAGTACTTCATCCAGACGACTAACCACCGTCGTCACCGGAGCGTTTTTCACACCTTCGGAATTTTCTTTGGCTTCTTTGGCTATCGCAATCATGGCATGACAGAAAGCATCCAATGTCTCTTTACTTTCGGTCTCGGTGGGTTCAATCATGATGGCTTCATGCACAATAAGCGGGAAATAAATGGTTGGCGGATGATATCCGTAATCAATCAACGACTTGGCAATATCCGTTGTGTGCACGCCGCTTTCGGCAACCTGCCGGTTACCGGAAAAAACACATTCGTGCATGCAGATCCGGTCATAAGGCAGATCAAAATATGCCTTTAGTTTTTCCTTGATGTAGTTGGCGTTGAGCACAGCCATTTCGGTGGCATGTTTCAAGCCCTCGGCGCCCAGTGAGCGGATATAAGTGTACGCTTTCACGATGACGTTAAAATTTCCGTAAAACGAACGGACACGGCCGATGGTATCGGGAAAATCTGACGACCAGGAGTATTTGTCCTCTTTTCTAATAATACGGGGCACGGGAAGAAAATCGACCAGCGCCCTGCTCACACCCACGGGACCGCTGCCCGGTCCCCCTCCGCCATGCGGCGTCGAAAATGTTTTGTGCAGATTAAGCTGAATGACATCGAATCCCAGATCGCCCGGCCTGGTCTTGCCCATAAAAGCGTTGGCATTGGCGCCGTCGCCATAAAGAAGGCCTCCCTTGCCGTGAACAATTGCCGCCACCTTTTCGATATTGCGCTCAAAAAGTCCCAGTGTGTTGGGATTGGTCAGCATCAGGGCCGCGACATCTTCCGTCATCAAAGATTCCAAATGTTCAATATCCACGCCGCCTTCGCTGTTGGATTTGAGTTCTTTGACTTCAAATCCGCAAAGCGCACTCGACGCCGGATTGGTGCCGTGAGCGGCATCCGGTATTAGAATAATATGGCGTTTCCGGCCTTTCTTCTCAAAATATTTTTTGATCATCATGACGCCGGTCAGTTCGCCGTGCGCGCCTGCCGCCGGTTGTAACGTGAATTCCACCATACCGAAAATATCGCACAGATATTTTTGCATTTCCTCAATTAACTGAAGATTGCCCTGCGCAAATTCTCCATCAGCATACGGATGCAATCCGGTGAAACCGGGTAGAGCCGCGGCATTCTCGTTGATTTTGGGATTGTACTTCATCGTGCAGGACCCCAGCGGATAAAAGCCCAGATCGACGCCGAAATTACGCCTCGACAAATTCGTGTAATGCCGCACCAGATCAATCTCCGCGACTTCCGGTAAATCAAGTTCATCGCGAAGATATTGACTTCCGATTATGTTTTCAATATTGACAGCGGGCACGTCACCGGCGGGAATATCTGCTGCGACACGTCCCGGTTTGCTTATTTCAAATATCAACTCCATTGATGATCTCCTGAGGCTACTTCAATATCTCTACAACTTGATCAATATCTTCCCTGGAAATCATTTCCGTGGCGCAAAATAGCAAAGCATTTTCCAGTTCCGGATAATCCCTGTGCATCTCATAGCCGCCGATGATTCCCTCGTGTTGCAGTGTTTCATTAACTTTTCCGGAATCGGGACAACGCAAAATAAATTCATTATAAACCGGCGCGGAAAAAACTTCTTTCCAGCCAGGAAGTTCCAACAGTCTGCTTTTCAGATATTGAGTCTTATGAACATTGAGTTCAGCAAGACGTTTAAGATTTTTACCCAGAGCCGCCAGATAAACTGCTGCCGCCAGGGCGCACAGCGCTTCATTGGAACAAATGTTGGAAGTGGCTTTTTCCCGGCGGATGTGCTGTTCCCGGGTTTGCAAAGTTAATACAAATCCGCGCTGCCCTTTTTTATCAACCGTAGCACCGACCAGTCTGCCGGGTATGCGACGCATGAATTTTTCGCGGGCGGCAAAAATTCCCAGATAAGGCCCGCCGTAATTTAGAGGATTGCCGAAACTCTGACCTTCCCCCACGACAAAATCCGCGCCGGAATCACCCGCCGGTTTAAGAATCCCCAGTGAAGTTCCATCCGTAAAACCGGCAACCAGCAAGGCTCCTTTGGCGTGAGCGGTAGCAGCCACAGGGAAAATATCTTCGATAACGCCGAAAAAATTCGGGCTCTGCACCAGCACTGCAGCCACCTGATCATCCATATTTTGCCGCAGGTATTCCAGATCAATCCGGCCGGACGGCGAAAAAGGCATTTCCTCCACTGTATAACCATTAGCCCAGCAATACGTCTGCAAGGCCTGACGGTATTCAGGATGCACCGAACGGGCAACAATCATTTTAGACCGATTGGACATTTTCGCGCAAAGCACGGCGGCTTCAGCCATAGCGGAAGCGCCATCGTACATGGAGGCGTTGGCGATTTCCGTGCCGGTCAGATGAGCGATCATCGTTTGATATTCGTAAATGGCCTGAAGAATGCCTTGGCTGATTTCAGCCTGATAGGGCGTATAGGCTGTATAGAATTCCGCCCGTCCAATGATATGACCGACCACCGCAGGAATGTAATGATGGTAGGCTCCAGCCCCGGTCAAGGTCAGCTTCGGCAGTTTATTTTTTCCGGCCAGACCGCTTAATAAAGACAAGGTCTCCATCTCGGACAACGCACAAGGAAGCTCCGGTATTTGTTTTAATCTGAATTTTTCTGGTATATCGGCAAAAAGTTCGTCAACGCTGGAAATACCGATGAGTGATTGCATTTGCGCAATGTCATCGGAACTGTGGGGGCAGTAATTCATGGTTAATTTCTTTCTTTGATTATTTTTCCTCTTTGATCATTTCTTCGTAATCAGCCGCCGTCAGCAGCATTTTCAGTTCCTCCGGATCGGATAAACGCAAACTTACTATCCAGCCTTCACCGAAAGCATCCTGATTAATCAGTTCCGGAGTATCTTCCAGTCTCGCATTCACCTCAATGACCTCTCCGGTCACCGGCGAAAAAATATCGGATACGGATTTGACTGATTCGACAACAGCCACCGTGGCATGCGGAACCACTTTCCTGCCGACTTCCGGCAAGTCCACAAAGACAATGTCCGTAAGCATTTCCTGGGCGTAATCGGTTATACCGATTAATGCTGTTCCGTCGCTGTAGTAGATCAGCCATTCATGATCGCGGGAATAATATCTGTCTGTCGGGTTTGGCTTGGACATAATGCCCTCCTTATCATTTTATTTTTTCCGTTTATAGAAAGTCCCGGCATTCACCGGTCCGGCAGCTTCCGATATCACTGCTGATTAATATATGTTATCTTTTTTTCTTTTATAAAAAGGCAGCTTAACAACTTTTGCCTTCGTCATGGCATCGCGAATCAAAACTTCTATTTCTGTATCCGGCGCGCTGCAATCAACATCAATAAAAGCCAGACCGATGGCTTTGTTTAATGTCGGCGAAAAAGTGCCGGAAGTTACCACACCAATTTCTTTTTCGCTATGAAAAACTTTGTATCCATGACGGGCAATACCTCGTCCGGTCATCTCCAGCCCGACCAGTTTTTTTCTGATTCCGGTGTTCTGTTTGGCCCTGAGAGCGACAGCTCCGACAAATTCTTTACTCTTATCAACAATCCAACCGTAAGGAACTTCCAGCGGGCTAACCGTTTCATCCATATCCTGACCGTTGAGCATCATGCCTGCTTCCAGTCTCAGCGTGTCACGCGCACCCAAGCCGCACGGTTTCAAACCGCAATCGATTCCCGCCGTCATAACGTTGTCCCAGATTTGACCGATGACATTACCAGGCGCGTAAATTTCGAATCCGTCTTCACCGGTGTAGCCGCTGCGTGAAATGATGGCATCAAATCCCGCGACCTGAGATTTGCAGAAATGATAAAAGCGCATATTTTTCAAATCAGCCGCTGTCAGTTTCTGGAGGATCTCTTCCGAACACGGTCCCTGCAAATCCAGTTTGCCCGTTTCGTCGCTGATATCTTTCAGATCACAATCAAATTTTTTATCCTGTTGGATATCATTAATCCACTCCCAATCCCTGTCCTTGGGTGTGGCGTTGGTAACCAGCATATAGAAATTGTCGTCCATTTTATAGACGGTCAAATCATCAATCACACCGCCTTCTTCATTGAGCAGTGCGGATAATTTGACCTGTCCGACGGTCTGGTCAGCCAGATTTCGGGTCAAAACTAATTGTAAAAGATCAAGCGCCTGCGGACCCCGAACTTCAATCTCACCCATGTGACAGATATCAAAGAGACCGGCGGCGCTTCTGGTGGTTCTGTGCTCATCGATGACATTCGTGTATTGAACGGGCATCGCCCAGCCTCCGAAATCAATGATTTTGGCCTTCAGGGCAACGTGTTTTTCGTATAAGGGTGTTTTTTTCAACTTAATTTCATCCAACAGTTCATCAGAAAAGACTGATCACATTTTGGAAACTGGATTTCCAGCATGAAACTGCCTTCTTCGGAAAAAAATGATTTAACGGGTAAATATTCTTTATTTTTCCTGTAATGATTGCTATCGCGAAAAAAATTACTATAACTCAGCCCATATTTCAAGGATGAATTGTAAACCTTCTCTACTATATAATCCTTTTAGCAACTATCAATCTCCATTCGCTGCGCTCAGGGGATACCACGGATATCTGTAATATCCTCCGCCCACGGCGGGATAATTCAACTATCAAATATTACGGCACTACGCTTGTAATATTTGAGTTTCATTAGTTCGACTTACGTTTCGAGCGTCACTGCGTTCGCTCTTAACGAGTTTCACTAAACAATTTTTCAAAAAACAGTTGTTTGCTTTTGGGATAATAAATGTCGCCGTAATCAACGATCAGTTTACCGTCCAGATGATCAATTTCATGCTGAATAACACGGGCGATAAAATCCAGATATTTTTTGTTGACCTTGCCCCCTTTGGCATCCAAAGCACGCACCTTGATTTCCGGAAATCGGCTGACCTCCACTTGAACATCCGGGCAGGAAAGACATCCTTCCGCCGCACTTACTTTTTCGCCCCGTTCCTGAGTAATCCGTGGATTGACCAGAACTTCTATTTCATTGATATCCTTTATTTTTTTCTGGCCATTCTCAGAACCTTTAATACGGAAAACGATCACTCTTTTGTTGATACCGATCTGCGGCGCGGCAAGTCCCACCGCATCGTCTCTTTCCATAAAAGAATCGATCAACGTTTGGATAATTTCCCGTCCTTCTTTATCCAGCGGCGTAGGTAACTCAACGGATTTCTTTCTTAAGACAGAAGTATCCTCAGGGTTTTGTCCCTCATCATTCCATAGCGCTAAAACTCTTTTTGAAGACATTGCTCTACTCTACCTTTATTTTGGCGTCCCTTATCACCGATTCTGCGTTATTTCAAGTAATGAGTCCCAATCTTCAGAAACAAATAACCTAAAGGTCACTATAGGTGCACTGAAGATTGTTGGACGTAATGAGGCTTAAACTTCAAAAGCAAAGTGCATTGAAGTTTTTTAGCCGAATTATCCAATCCCGATAAATCGGGATTGTAAATTATCCCATGTGCGAAGCTATGTGGGGATAATTGTCGCTTGCAATAACCGTATATATTTTGCTAAACAACACCATAACCTGATTTTATAAAAATATCATGAGGATAATTTATCATTGATTAATCAAATCGTTACCAAAGTTGCCAAGAGGGAATTTAGCCGTTCATTAAAATTTGAAGACGGAAGTTTGCCGGAATTGCCTTTCTGCACCGACAATAAACAACGTTTGCTTTATATCCACATCCCTTTTTGCGAAGAACTCTGTCCCTATTGTTCTTTTCACCGGATAACTTTTGAAGAGCCTTTAACCCGTAAATATTTTCAGGCCCTGCGCCGCGAAATTAAAATTTATCACGAAAAAGGCTATAAATTCGAAGGGATTTACGTCGGCGGCGGCACCCCGACCGTGCTGATTGGTGAACTCGCGGAAACTTTGAATCTGGCGCGGGATCTTTTCCCCATCAAAGACATATCCGTAGAGACCAATCCCAACCATTTAACGCTTGAAAACATTGAGGTATTACGCAAAAGCAAAGTAAAAAGACTGTCCGTGGGGGTACAGACCTTCAATGATGATCTGCTCAAAAAAATTGGCCGTTATGAAAAATACGGCTCGGGTGCAGAAATCGCCGAACGGTTGAAAAACACCCAAGGCGCTTTCCACACCTTAAACGCTGACATGATTTTTAATTTTCCCGGCCAAACCATCCAGATGCTCGAAGATGACCTCGTCATGATTCTCAAATTAAACATGGATCAGGTCACCTTTTATCCTTTGATGATTTCCGACCTGACGCGCGAAATCATGAAAAACACTTTTGGCAATGCGGATTTCAGCGGTGAAGAAAAATTTTACAAACTGATCGTCCGGCGTCTCGAGAAAAATTATGATTTTTCCTCTGCCTGGTGCTTCTCGCGGAAGGAATCGCTGGTCGATGAATATGTGGTCGAGTTTGAAGAATACGCAGGCCTGGGCAGCGGCGCCATCGGCTATCTTTACGGGACATGCTACTCCAATACGTTTGACATCGAAGCATACATGGCCTCTCTGGAGAAAGGCAGACTGCCTCTGCAGGCCTCACGAAAATTTGATCTTCACGACCAGATGAACTATGATTTTCTGATGAAATTATTCAGCACACGGTTGGATATTGAGGCCATGCAAAAAAAATATGACGGCAAATTTTTGAAAACCATGTGGAAGGAAATAGCCGCCTTTGAAATCGTCAGAGCGTATCGTTATTTTCCGCCATATCTGCATTTAACGCCATACGGCCGTTATCTCTGGGTTATCATGATGCGGGAATTTTTTATTGCGGTAAACAACTTCCGCGACTACTGCCGGAAACAGGTTAAAATCGGCTGAAAAAAGAAAGAGGATTTTCATGGACGAACAACGAAAAGAAACGCTGAAGAAGCTGCCGAAGATTGATGAAATAATCTTGATTCTGGAAAAACAGAATATTTATGATCTGGCACCGCACGACATCGTCAAGGAAACCTGCCGCAAGGCGGTGCAGGACCTGCGGGATAAGATTATCAACGCCAAAAAGAAGCTGCCCGTGCAATTCAGCCCCGACGCATCAGCCGTCGCCAAAGAGGTGGAAAAGTCCATCAAGGACTTGTACCGCTACAGCCTGCGCCGCGTCGTCAATGCCACCGGCGTCATCCTGCACACCAATCTGGGACGCGCGCCGCTTTGCCCCGAAGCGCTGGAAAGAATCCTTGAAGTGGGCAAGGCCTATTCCAATCTGGAATTTGATTTAAACAAAGGCGAGCGCGGCCAGCGCTACGATCATGTCAGCTCGCTGCTTTGCGCGCTTACCGGTGCAGAAGATGCCTTGATTGTTAACAACAACGCGGCGGCGGTTTTGCTGGTGCTCAATACACTGGCCCAGAAAAAAGAAGCCATCGTATCGCGCGGCGAGCTCATCGAAATCGGCGGCGAATTCCGCATTCCGGAAATCATGCAAAAAAGCGCGACCAAACTTCGCGAAGTGGGAACGACCAACCGCACGCGATTGAGCGACTATGAAAAAGCCGTCAATAACAAAACGGGTCTGATCATGAAAGTCCACACCAGCAATTACCGCATCGTCGGCTTCACCGAAGAAGCGGATATCGAATCGCTGGTAGCGCTGGGCAAAAACAGGGGCATTCCGGTCATGGACGATCTGGGCAGCGGCTGTCTGATTGACCTCGACAAATACCACCTGCAACATGAACCGACCATTCGTGAAAGACTGGCCGCCGGTGTTGATGTGGTCACATTCAGCGGCGATAAACTGCTGGGCGGAC
>JAGPFC010000044.1 GCA_018056685.1 Smithella sp. | reverse complement strand
ATGCTCTATCACATCAAAGAAAAAGGCTTACGAATGTTTATAATTTCGTAAGCCTTTTATTTAAGTGGTGCCTGGGGCGAGAATTGAACTCGCACAGCCTCAAGGACCGAGGGATTTTAAGTCCCTTGCGTCTACCAGTTCCGCCACCCAGGCATAAGCATAAAAATACTTAAAGCGAGACGGCTTATATTATTTTTGTGGGGTAGTGTCAAGCGATTACCGCTTGACGAATATTTTTACCAACTTTTGTTTCTTGAAGATTTGAAGGCTTGTATGGTAAGCATTATTCTCTTAAAAAAGGATGCTGAATATGCAGGAAGTTGATCTTATTATCACCAGTGAAAAAGCGCTGCTGCTGGATGCTCAAAACACCGTTCTGGAAAAAGCCGCTGTTGCCATTAAAGCCGATACAATAGTTGCGGTCGGCCCGGCCGAAAAAATTACCAGTCAATATCACGCCGCAAAAACCATCGCCACGGGGAATTCGCTGATGATGCCCGGTTTG
Source organism: Smithella sp. (assembly GCA_018056685.1). Lineage (GTDB taxonomy): Bacteria > Desulfobacterota > Syntrophia > Syntrophales > Smithellaceae > Smithella. The sequence goes on along the minus strand of JAGPFC010000044.1, from coordinate 14,643 downwards.
GTGAACTGTCACACGCACGCGGCGATGACCTGTTTTCGGGGCATCGCGGATGATCTGGCATTGATGGACTGGCTCAATCATTACATTTTTCCCGCCGAAGCAAAAAATGTAAATCCGGAGCTGGCTTATTGGGGCTCCCTGCTCGGCGTCACGGAAATGATTAAGTCCGGCACAACAACTTTTTGTGATATGTACATTTTTGAGGATGAAACGGCGCGCGCCGCCAAAGTCGCCGGCATTCGCTGTCTGATCGGAGAAGTGCTTTTCGATTTTCCGTCTCCTAATTTCAAGACGCCCGAAGAAGGGCTTGCCTATACCAGAATGCTGGCAGAAAAATGGCAGGACGATCCACTTGTCAATATCATGATCGAACCGCACGCGCTTTATACCTGCTCCCGACCTTTGCTGACCGAGGTGAAAAAGCTGGCCGAAGATTATCATCTGCCCATTGGATTGCACCTGCTGGAAAACGCTGCTGAGAAAAATCAGCTTGAAGATAAATTCGGGGAAGGTGCTGTCCCTTTTCTGAAAGACATCGGGTATCTGGATGAAAATCTGATCGCGTTTCACTGTGTTTATTTTTCCGAAGCAGACATGAAGTTGTTTGCTGATCACGGCTGTAAAGTTTCCCATAATCCGGCCAGCAATATGAAGCTCGCCAGCGGTGTTGCTCCGATACCGGAAATGCTCAAGGCCGGAATTACCGTGGGTCTGGGAACCGACGGCTGCGCCAGCAATAACAATCTGGACATCATCAAGGAAATGGGGACAGCCGCGAGGCTTCACAAAGTCGCCCGTCTTGATCCGACGGTGATGGACGCAAAAACCGTTGTGCGCATGGCGACGATTGAAGGCGCGAAAGTTCTGGGCATGGAAAAGAAAATCGGTTCACTGGAAGCAGGCAAGAAAGCCGATATCATTATTATCGGACTGAACAAGCCGCATTTGACGCCGCTATACAACGAGTATTCGCATCTGGTTTACGCGGCAAGCGGCGCTGATGTTGATACGGTCTTCATCAACGGAAAATTGGTTATGGAAAACCGCCGCCTGCTGACAATTGACGAAGAAGAGGTCATGCGAAAAGTCCGGGAAATTGCTTTAAGGGTACAAGAAAGTCTGCGATATTAACTGTGTATTTGTCATGCCGGACTCGATCCGGCATCCAGTGTTTTTTATAGATACCGGCCATATGCCGGCATAACGATGTGCACAAGGAGATGTGAGGATGAAAGCCCCTCATTATTTTATTCGCCTGAACGTGATACTTATTTCAATTCTTTTGTTGCCTCTCGTTTCTCCGGCAACAATCAGGGAAGTCACGTTCTATCCCGATTCTGCAAAAATAACGGAAACCGTAAAAATCAATCCTTCTTGTGACAAAGCAAAGTGCGCGGCAGTTTTAAATCTGCCTACGCAATCCGACCCGGAATCGCTTGCTTTTTTAACCGAAGCGGGAAGCCCTGCAAAAATTAATGATATTCAGATCAAATCCATTCCGGTGCAGCATACAGCCAGAATCGCCGAACTGCAGAAAAAATTAACCGCTGCTGAAGGTGAAAAGAAAGAAACCAAAGCGAAACTGCAGGCGCTCGATGCTCAGATTCAATTCTGGCAGTCGCAGACAAAAACCAAAACCAAAACGATTGCCGATTCGTATAAACTGGCCGACGCCATCGGTAGAAATATTCAGAAAGCTAATCAGGATAAATTTGCCGCGGAAGCGCAACTGGAAAAAACAGAAAAGAACATCAAGAAAATTCAGGAAGAGCTGGAGCAAGCATCCGGTAAAAAAGAAACCGCGTGGGAAATAACGCTGCACATGCCTGCCACCGCTCAAAGAGAAATTTCTTTATCCTATACCTACCTGCTGGCCGGTTGCGGCTGGCGCCCCCTTTATCGCCTGGAAGCGTTGCCCGGAAACAATAAAGTTTTATTTACGTGGGAGGCGGAAGTCTGGCAGTCTTCCGGTTCAGACTGGAATCAGATTCAGTTGAATCTCGCCACGCTCCAACCGGCATTAAATGTCGAACCGCGAGAGATGCCGGAATGGATCATCAAGCCCCGCAGGCTTTATAAAACAGCGTCCCGTAAAGCCGCCGGGGTGCCCCCTTTGATGAACGAAGCGGCTGTCGCGGAAGATGAAGGGGTGGGTACTGAACCCGTGGAAACAAGAAACACAACTTTTTCTGTCTGGAACCTGGGGCAGAGAAATATCGCTGCCGGAAGCAAACAGCTTCTGAAAATCAAAGATGAATCGTGGCCTGCTGAGTTTCTTTTCCTCGCCCGTCCCGCTCTCAACTCCCAGGCTTTTGTCCGCGCTTCGGTGAAACTGAATCAACCGGCTGAAATACCTGCCGGTCAGGCGATGTTTGTTATCGAAGGGGCCGTACTGGGCAAACGTGAATTTTCCTTTGCCGGTTCCGAGGGAACGCTCTTTTTCGGAACCAGCCCGCTCATCACCGTCACCTCGAAAACCGTCGCGGATCAGGCTGATGAAAAAACCGTTTTTCAGGATAAACAGACACGGAGCTGGAAGTGGTTGATTGAAGCGAAAAACAACGGCGATTCCGATATTAAGCTCCTCATTGAAGAACCGGTGCCTCAGGCGCGTGACAAGAGGATCAAATTGAACTTTCAGCAGAATCCTGAACCGGCTGAAAAAGATCACGTCAAATTTGTCTGGCTTCTGGATGTTCCCGCCAAACAAACGAAAACGATTCATAACAAAATTGAACTGGAAGCCCCCAATGATTTGAATCTTGATTTCGGCTGGCGGTAAGATTAAAAAAAAAGATGTCAATGCCCGGCTGTGACCGGGCAAGCCAAGACTTTAAGTGCGGATCGTTCCCTTCAATCTACTATTCGTATTCTTCCAGATACCGCTGAATATAAGAACGAACGCGCTCTTTGGGCTGATAAATTCCGAAATGACCTTCGCAGAGAATATCGGCATCCAGAGCCATTAATTTCTGCATGGATTTTTTCCATTCTCCGATATCGGAGTCAAAGTCTTTGTGAAACGGTCCGTGGATGTCCTGACCAAAAAGCACCCTCTTCCCTGCCCTGTCCAGATAAAGAGAAATCGAACCGGGAGTATGGCCGGGCGTGTGCAGACAGTGCAATTCCTCTTTTCCAAATTTTAATATTTCATGTTCGCCTTTGATCTTTTGGTCAATCGCTGTCGGCGGAAAAGTTGTCCCGTACCAGTTGGCCGCCGTTTTGCGGGAATCACCGGTTTCCACCGCCCCGGCATCCAGTTCGTGAATCATTAATTTTGTTTCGTATTGTTTTTTTAAGAAAGGGGCCGAACCGATGTGGTCGATGTGGCAATGGGTTAGTATCAGAGTGGAAATAGCGACCGGATTCAGTCCCAGCATTTCAACGTTGCGGACAATCTGCGATGAACTTCGACCGGCTCCCGCATCAATCAGAACCAGTTCTCCTGAAAAATCAATTAGATAAATTGCCGCGTCATCGGCCGATGTGATGCCCGGTCCGCCGATCAAATAAACGCCGCTGATGATTTCTTCAGTGTTTTTTCTCATCATTATTTATGGCTGAAACGTTCCGATAATATTGTTGACGTCTTTTATTTGATGATCGGTCAGATAATCTTTGATGCCCTCGACAATTTCCATGGTGGCGCGGGGATTGATAAAGTTGGTCGTGCCGATTTGCACCGCTTTTGCGCCGACAATTAAAAATTCCAGCGCGTCTTCGGCCGTTATGATGCCGCCGATGCCAATCACCGGAATGGAAACTCTTTGAACAACCTGCCAGACCATTCTGAGCGCCACAGGTTTTATCGCCGGCCCGGACAAGCCGCCGGTAATGTTTTTCAGGTGAGGCCTTCTCGTCTTTAAATCAACGGACATTCCCGTCAGCGTGTTGATTAAAGATATGATGTCCGCACCGGCTTTTTCCACAGCAACAGCGATTGATGTTATATCCGTCACATTGGGGGTCAGTTTAACGATAACCGGCAGGGATGTTTCGTTTTTAACGATGCTTGTCACTTTAGCGGCGATTTTCGGATCAGCACCGAAACTCAATCCGCCGCTTTTAACATTCGGACAGGAAATATTGACTTCCAGCGCGTGTACACCTTTTGCAGCACTGAGTTTTTTGGCAACATTTTTATATTCATTGTAAGTCTCACCGTAGATATTGGCAATGACTTTCGTGTCATATTGACGCAGAAATGGAAGTTTATCTTCGATAAATGCCTCGACGCCAATGTTCTGCAATCCGACGGCGTTGAGCATGCCACCGGTGGTCTCCATAATGCGCGGCGGTGGATTGCCGGGACGGGGTTGAAGCGAAAGACCCTTGACAACAATCGCACCCAGTTTGTTCAAATCGATGTAACCGGAATATTCTTCTCCGTAACCGAACGTACCCGAAGCGGTCATCACCGGATTGTTCAGTCTCAAACGTCCCAGATTCACGGCCATTTTCGGGGCTGTTGCTGTTTTTGTCTTTGTCATCAATTTAATCCCAAATAATATCCATCAAATTAAACACGGGTCCGTCAGCGCACACCCGTTTGTAAACAGGCGCGCCTTTTTCATCCTGCACAGCGACAACACAACCCATGCAGGCACCGGTGCCGCAGGCCATGCGTTCTTCCAGCGAGACCTGACAATGGTATCCGTCTTTTCCCAATACTTTGGTCAGAGCTTTCAGCATACCGCGGGGACCGCAGGCAAAAACGGATGTCTCCTCCGGCTTGAATTTTTTGATATCCTTTTGAAAAATCTGTGTAACAAAACCCTTGTTGCCGACCGACCCGTCGTTTGTGCAAAGATGAATTTCATGACAAATTTTGTTTATTTTCTCCAGACCGACAACCGCGGAAATGCTCTGGAAACCGGGATAGATAATCATGGTGGACAAAGAACAATCCGGTTTCCGGGTCAGCCTTTCGATTAACAAGGACAAAGGAGCAATGCCGATTCCTCCGGAGATAAAAACAATATTCTTCTTGACCGGATCGACAGCAAAACCGTTCCCCAGCGGACCGTTGATTTCCACCTGGGACCCTTCAATTAATCCCGCCAGAATCTGCGTTCCCTTGCCCACCACGCGGTAGAGGAATTCAAGGGTGCAGTAATGTTCATTACGGGAAAAAGAATAAATGCTGATGGGACGCGAAAGGAATGGATCGATCAGTCCGGCAATGCGCATCATCACGAACTGCCCCGGCTGGGGATTCTCAAATGACGGAGCCACCCGTACCTTCATCAGAAAACAAGCTTCCTGAATCTCTTCGTTCTCGAGAACTTCCCCTATATAAATATTTCCGGCCATTTTTTTATTTTTCCTGATTTACATCCGCCCACATGATCAAGGCATCTTCATGGGTATCCGTGTAGTAACGCGGTCTGATCCCTTTTACTACAAAACCACATTTCTGGTAAAGCTTTATTGCGGCGATATTGGATTTTCTGACTTCCAGAGTCTGAGTCGCGACTTCATTCTTTGCGGCGATTTCTCTCATCGTTTCCATCAGCATCAAAGCCAGTCCCTGCCTTTTGTATGCCTGATCGACGGCAAGATTGTGCAGATGAGCTTCACCGGCAATCAGCCAGAAAACAATGTACGCGGCCAGAATATTTTTATCATGCAGGTTGATGCGCGCGCAAAGACATCGGGCGTGAGCGCTTTCCAACTCTCTTTTAAACATACCCAGCGTCCAGGGCGTGGGAAAAGATTCCTGCTCGATGGCCAGAATGTCCGGCAGATCGGATTTCTGCATCTGATCAATGGTAATGAGCGAAGGAATTTTTCTCTCAGACATGGAAATATTCCAGAATGGTCGCCACAATTAAAAACACCGCGCAGACAATGGGAATTGTACGTCGGAGCTTCAGCATGTTCATCGCCACGGCAATTCCCAGCAGTGGAAGAAAATAGTAAGTGAAGGAAAGAGCTTTAAGTAATGTTGCATTAAACCGGGGATAGACCCAGACAACCAGCGGAACTAAAATCACCAGAAAGAGGAAGAGACATGAAGCATATAATGAAAAAATCTTAGCCAGCCCCAGATAATTTTTTCTTTCGATGGCTTTGATGTTGTTTTCCTTTGCATCCTCCAGCGCCTGATCGGAAAGAGCGTTGTTGGATTGGATCACCACAATGCCCGCCTGTTTGGCCATCATACCGCAGGGAAGCGCCAAAAGAACGCTCAAAGCGATCAGTTCCGGTGATCGGACTCCCAGATGAGATCCGGCAATGGCGGTGATGGCAATGGCTACAACAGCGGCAATGGAATCATTGGGGGGGATATACGTTCCCAGCGGAAGACGATCAACCCAGATCAGCTCGATGATTGCCCCGATGATTAATCCCGCATATAAATTATTCATCAGCAGGCCGATGATTGGAGCAATGATCACCGGTCGGGAAATCATCGTCTGAATAAAGACACGATCCAGACAAAGAAAGCTTCCGCAAATGGCGATTAAAACAATTTCAGTCAGCAAGCGCACTCCCTCCCGTCATGGGTTCAAACGATTAACGGCGCCATCCAGCGACGAATACAGATGTGTGAATTTTTAATGAAATGATTTGCGCGACTGGATCGCGAAACATTGGCAGACATAAGAATACTCTATTTTTTGGGCCAGTAATCCTTCAGGGCTTCTCTGATATTTACCGGTCTGCCTTTCGGCACCACTTGCAGTTCAACAAAAACACCTGTTTCCTTCAGCAGGTTTTCCAGAAAGGTAATTTCATCTTCACACAGGAAAACTGAAGAAGAACAACAGACCTTGTATTCGTTATTATGAACATTACCGATATTCAATCTGTCAAAACGGAATCCGTGTTTAAAAGCTTTGCAGGCATCGGCAATGCAACTGAATAAAACAATCGTCTTCTTTCCGCTGCCGTGAGTGTATTGATAATTTTGAACAAAATCCTCCACTGAGCTGATCGTGACATCCACATCACTGGGCACCGCCATTTTCATGACTGTTTCCAGAAAAGGATCGGCGGCGACCTTGTCATTCACGACAATGATGCCTTTGGCATTGATGAACGGAACCCACGCTTCCAGTATCTGGCCATGAATCAGTCTGCTGTCCACCCTGACCAGGGCTATATTCAAATCCTTCGCCAAATGGAGCTCCTTTAAAAATATCCCGCAACAGTGAAAATATTATCGGGCGGCTTTCTTGCTGAGAATCTCGCTGGCCAGCATAATATTCTTTTCACCGTAGCTTTTAATCAGACAGGCAAAATCCCGTAAATTCATATTTTCTTTTGCCTCGGACAATTTCAACATCATTGGCAGATTGACTCCGGTGAGCACTTCAACCTTCCCTTCTTTCATAAAAGAAAGTGAAATATTGGAAGGAGTCCCGCCAAAAAGATCGGTCAGAATTAATACGCCCTTACCCTTATCCAGTTTTTTAATGGCGTTGCTGATTTCTTTTTTCAATTCCTCCACATCTTTGGTCTGGTCAATACAGATATGCATGATATTTTCCAGCGGGCCTTTAATGAGTTCCGCTGATTTGATTAATTCATCTCCCAGATTACCGTGTGTGGTGATAAGAGTACCGAACATGATTGTCTCCCTTCCAAACGCATTCAGGCCATTGTGAAATTCTGCCCCAATCTTCAAATTGAATTGGTACGCTAATGGATTGCACCGTAATTGTCAAGATTTATGGATAGATTATTTTAAACTGCTTTTACGGAATGGCCCGCTTCGTAAGTTGCCGGATTTAAATAGAAAAGGGGAGTGCGGTACCCTGTGAATATCAAGCTTCAAAAATTATCTTGACTCCGGCGTTATTTTCCATAATACTTGCACACAAGTAAATTGCATACAAGGATGTTTGGGCAATCCATGCAGGAAACAGATTGTATTTTCTTTCAACTGGCCAAGGCCAATCAAATTGCCAGCAAATTTCTTTCGCAAAAGGTTTCCGGGCTGAATCTCACGCCGGTGCAGGCGCTGGTGCTGGGTTTTCTCCACCAGGAAGATCAGATTACATCTGCTGAACTCGGAAAGAAAACCGGACTGGACAGCGCGACGCTCACGGGCATTCTGGATCGCCTGGAAGCGGCGGATTTTATCGAGCGCAAAAACAATCCCGAAGACAGGCGTTCCATCCGTATTCATTTAACCCCGAAGGGGAATGAACTGAGCGGTAAAGCAATCGAGGTGATTGTCGGAGCGAATACTGAATTTTTGCAGGTTTTAACGAAAGAACAAAAGCGAAATTTATTCGAAATCATCAAAAAACTGCGTCTCAGCGCTTCACGTTAGATTAAGATGCGCATTTGACGTCCGGTATGATCACCGGAGAAAGGAGCCGTTATGGGAACCCTACATAAAACCGGTTGTGTGCTGTGCGCTCAAAACTGCGGCCTCGAAGTCGAGGTGGAAAACAACCGTATCATCAAGGTGAAGGCTGACAAGAGCAACGTCAAGAGCGAAGGATATGTCTGCCGAAAAGGCATGAACATCGCCTATCACCAGCACAACGCCGATCGCCTGAAATATCCCCTGAAAAAAGTCGGCGATAAATTCGAACGCATTTCCTGGGATCAGGCCATTGATGAAATTGCCGCCAAACTCAAAGGCATTGTCGGCCAGTACGGACCGCGCTCCTTTGCCTACATGGGCGGAGGAAATCAGAGCTGTCATCTTGAAGTCGCGTTCGGTGTTGCGCTGATGCGGGGACTGGGTTCGCAGTACCAGTACAGCGCGCTCGCTCAGGAGTTTGCCGGCGCGTTCTGGGTGTGCGGGAGGACACACGGAAAACAATATCTGCACGATGGCCCGGATGTGATGAATACCGACGTTCTTCTGACCTTCGGGTGGAACGGCATGCAAAGCCACCAGATTCCGCAGGCGCCGCGGCATCTTCAGCGTCTTTCCAAAGATCCTGACAAACTTCTGATTGTTGTTGATCCCCGCGTATCCGAAACCGCGAAAATCGCGGATATCCATCTTCAAATCCGTCCCGGTACGGACGCCCTGCTGCTTAAATCCATGATTGCCATTATTCTGAAAGAGGGCTGGACAAATAAAGATTATATGGAAAATCACACATCAGGTTTTGGCGAGGTGAAACCGTATTTTGAAAACTTTGATGTCCGCGCGGCCCTAAACGTCTGCGAACTCGATTTTGATCAGGTGTACAAGGTGACCAAGGCCTACGCCACGCGCAAATCCTCCCTGCGTTATGATCTCGGCATTTTCATGGGACGTCACAGCGGTCTCAATTCCTATTTAATGGTCATTCTTCAGGCCCTCTGCGGCAGGCTCTGCGTTCCCGGCGGGAATGTCATTCCCGGTCACATCGTGCCCTTCGGTCCCAACACGGATGAGCGGGATCCCAAAATCTGGCGAACCGTGACCACCAATTCCTTCCCGGTGTGCGGATGCTTCCCACCCAACGTCATGCCGGAAGAAATTCTTTCCGATCATCCCGAAAGACTGCGCGCGGTGCTGGTTTCCGGTTTGAATCCACTGCGATCCTACGCGGATACAACCGCTTATGAAAAAGCATTTCAGCGTCTGGATCTTTTGGTCACGGTGGAACTGGCGATGACGGAAACGGCCGCGCTTTCCCACTACGTGCTGCCCGCCCGCTCAGGCTACGAATCCTGGGATGCCACCTTCTTCCCGATTACCTACCCGGGAATATTCTTCCAGATGCGACGGCCGATTATCGAACATGAAGGAGAGGGGCTGGAACAGGGGGAGATCGATCTGCGGCTGGCTGATAAACTCGGTTTGATTCCGCCGATCCCCGACCGTCTTTATCAGGCGGCCCATGAGAGTCATGCCGCTTTCGGACAGGCCTTGATGGAGTACGTGATGACGGAACCGAAGGCTATGAAAACCATGCCGTTTATTTTGGGGAAAACTCTGGGTAAGACGATGGGCTCTGTTCATTTGGCTGCACTGTGGGGTCTGCTGCAGGCCATGCCCAAATCATTCCAGGAAAAGGCCGCGCGTGCGGGCTTTCAGCCGGGGCCGATGCTCGGCGAGGAAATCTTCCAGAAGATTTTAGATCACCCCGAAGGTATCTGGGTGGGAAAGGTCGATGAAGAAAATAATTTCGCGGAAATCAAAACCGCTGATAAAAGAATCAATCTTCTTATTCCTGAACTGCTCGATGAACTGAAAAGTATTGACGCACAAAAAGAAGAAGCAGCGCTGGTCATGCCGGCCGAATTTCCGCTTGTGCTGATGGCGGGACGGCACATGTCCATGAACGCCAACACGCTGATGCGCGACCCGGCATGGAACGAAGGCAGACGCCCCTGTACACTGGCCATGCATCCGGATGATGCGGCAGCACTGAATTTAAAGGACGGCCAGCAGGTCAGAGTGACGACGGAAGCGGGCAGTGAAGAGATCGAACTGGAAATTACGGAAACGGCGCGCAGGGGACATGTGGTGATTCCGCACGGCTTCGGTCTGGTTTACAACGGCGTCAAGTACGGCGCGAATGTCAACCGGCTGACCAAGAACACGCACCGTGATCAGTTCGGAACGCCGATTCATCGCTTTGTGCCCTGCCACGTGGAAGGAATATGACTAAAAAAAATTTAAAAATATATTATTCATCAGCAAAGATATAGCGCGTCAGCATATCGGCGAGTTCATCAACCAACTCTTCCGGCTTGATGTACTCGGAATTGGAAAGGATATAATCGTGAACGACAGCCTGCACGGTCGCCCAGATGATGTGCACACCGATTTTCGGATGACGAACGCGCACATTGGCAAAATCACGCAAGACCGATACCATGACGGATTCCATGTAAAGCCCCAGGTCTCTGCGCTTTTGTATTAAGGTGTCCGGCAAACCGACCTGACTGATAAACAGGCGATTCTGTATCCTCTCAAAGCTGACCAGTTCCAAGACCAGTTGCAGAAGCAGCGCGATCGTATCGCGATTAAAAGAAGCCTGTTCACGAATATATTTATCAACGTGTTGTGTGATAGTCCTGATTTCGCGTTCGAACTGTTCCCACAAACCGTATAAAATTGATTCTTTACCTGGAAAATAATTATAGAGCGTTCCTATCGCCACACCGGCCTTTTCAGCAATTTGCTCTGTCGTCGCTTCGGCATATCCTACGTCGGCAAAAACCAGCGAGGCCGCTTCATAGATAGCAGCCACCGTCTTGCGTGAGCGAGCCTGCGAGGGCATTTTACGTGGTTCAAGCAATGCGTTCTCCGGCATAAGCATTCTCTGTCAAATGAATGGAAATTTATTTTAGATGCTTACCTTATAATAAAAAATGATTCCAGCCGTCAAGCTGAAAAAGGATGAATCATTTCTATTATTTACATTATCTCCAGACTCTCTGGAAATTCCATCCCTCATTTATTTTTCCAAGTCATTTAATTCCATCTTCAAAGAAAGCAGCGCCAGCATATCCTTGAGAGAAATAATGCCCTCCAGCTCATCGCCATGAACAACCAGCAAACGGCTGTTTCCGGTCCGGTTCATAATTTCCAGCGCTTTATTGGCATCTTCGTCCGCACCAATGATGATATTCTGATCACAGGGCAGGGCCACCGCCCCCACGGTCTGGTGCGCCCATTCTTCACGGGGAATGGACGCCAACTGTTTCAGGAAAATACAGCCGGTTAATTTGCCGAAAGAAAGCACCGGATAAGCCTGGTGATGATACTTGTAAACATAATCACGAATGAAGTCATCCAGAGAAATGGAGCGCGGCACTGTAACCGGATTAGTAATCATCAGGTCTTTCACTTTTTTGTTATGAAAGAGATTGCGGGCCAGAATCTGCTGATATGAGCTTTGCGCCGCGGCACGAACAAACATTCCGATGAGAAACCACCACAAACCGCCGACGAAATTTCCCCGGACAATGTAAATGATACCCATAATAATCAGGAGCATGCCGAAGCCTGAACCGATTTGCGAGGCGATGTTGGTGGACCAGCGCACATCTTTCTTCCATCGCCAAAGCACCGAACGCAATATTCTTCCGCCATCCAGAGGAAAAGCGGGAATCAGATTAAAAACAGCCAGAATCATGTTCAACCACGACAAATAATTTAAAACGCCGACAAGGGTCACCGGCCAGCCACTGCCGACGCCAAACCGGTAGAGCAGAAAAAAAGATGCGGCCAGAAAGAAACTGGAAAGAGGACCGACGACCGCTATTAAAAACTCAGCTTTGGGGCTGGGGGGATCCTTTTCCATATGTGCTACGCCACCGAAAATGAAAAGTGTTATCTCTTTCATGGAAACACCGAACTTCCTGGCCACCAGCGAATGTGTCAATTCGTGAAAAATAATGGACAGAAAAAGTCCGACCGCTCCGGCGAGCCCCATCCACCAGTAGGCGGATTGAGGCAATTCCTTGTATTGTTCCGGAAAAAGGCCGCTGGCCAGCGACCACGTTATTAAAGCGGCTAAAAGAAGCCAGCTGATATCGGCTTTAATTTCGAATCCAAATAAAGTAAAAAGACTTACCGGTTTTCCAAACATAGCATCTCCCGAATTTTTCCTATAATATAAAAGCGCCCTGTTGAAAATCAATGTTTTTCATCATAAAATAATTACAAATATTTTACAAAAGTAATCTAATGTATAGTATATTAACCAGTAATCAATAAGAATAAACATTTTCATCTTTTTAGACAGGAGGTCTCAAAATGAAAAAAACCATCGTATTGATCACATTATCGCTGGTCTTTTGCTGCCTGACAGCTCAGGCTGATCTTTACAAGTGGGTGGATGAAAAAGGAGAAACGCAAATTACCGATTATCCTCCTCCGCAGAGTCAAACCTCTAAAGACATCGAAATTCACAAGTCTCCAATAATCACTCCACCGGATTCAGAACAACAAAATGACGAATTAAAAATGAAAGCCGCCAAAAAACCGGCTGTCGTAATTTACACCAAAAATACCTGCCGGGATTGCGAAAAAGCAGTGGAATTTTTAAAATCCAAAAACATTTCTTTTACGGAATATAATATGGATGAGGATCCCTCTGCCGTTGAGAAAAGAAAAGAAATAGATGATGGAGACGACGTTCCCTTTGCCGTCATTAACAAAAATCGGGTGAACGGCTTCTCGGAAAAGGTTTATGAAAGAGTTTTGAAGATGGAACCGTAATGGATTCATATGGAAACAGTCATTTACTGCTGCACAGGCACGGGAAATTCACTCTGGACGGCAAAAAAGCTTTCTGAGCTTCTTAATAACACGGTCATCGTACCCATAGCGTCTGGTGCCAGAAACAAGATCGAACGCGACACAACGATCATCGGATTTATTTTCCCTGTTCATATCTGGGGCATCCCCGCGCCGGTAGTTAATTTTTTAAATCGTCTGGAGCCTGACCCGACCAGATATTACTTTGCCGTAGCCGTAAACGCCGGTCAGGTTGCCGCAACGCTGATTCAATTGCAAAATCTCCTGGAAAAGAAAAATATGAGACTGTCGTCGGGATTTTCGGTTTGTCTGCCCAGCAACTACATTCCCTGGGGCGGAGCTGAATCTGTGGAAAAGCAGCGGCAGAAATTCAGTGCCGCGATGGAAAAAATAAGCACCATCGCGTCATCAGTCCGTTCCAGGAAAGAAATGCCGCCGGAAAAAGGTCCCCTCTGGCAGAACATTTTTTTGTCGTCTATCTATCGTTTATCCTATTCCTATGTTTCCGGCATGGACAAATCTTTTTGGGCTGATGAGAAATGTACCGGATGCGGGATCTGCGAAAAAATCTGTCCGGCACAAAACATATCGCTGATGGACGGGAAACCCCAATGGCAGCATCGTTGCGAACAATGTTTTGCCTGCCTCCAGTGGTGTCCGGAAGAAGCCATTCAGTACGGGAAAGGCACGGCAAAGAAAAAACGCTATCACCATCCGGAAATAACCCTGAAAGATATGCTGGCTTGTGTGCCAAAGAGGGAAAAATAACGGTTACAAAGGACTGATTTTATGAAAACAAAAATAACGGAATTATTTGGAATCCAATATCCGATTATTCTTCCCGGCATGAGCTGGATCAGCGTGCCGGAGCTGGTTGCTGCCGTTTGCAATGCGGGAGGTATCGGTTATCTCGCCACCGGCCCATTAAGTCCCGCCAGAACCCGAGAATCCATCAGACAGATACGAAAACTTACCGATAAACCTTTTGCAGTCGGAGCCACTCTTTTAATGCCCGGAGCCTATGAAAATGCTTTGGTCGCCATCGAGGAGAAGGTTCCCGTTCTCAACATATCCCTGGGCAAGGGGGGAGATTTAATCAAGAAAGTACACGCCTACGGCGGGAAAGTTATATCCACGGTAACAACCGTCGGGCACGCGCTCGCCGCTCAAAATTCCGGCGCGGATGCCCTGCAGGTCACCGGTTATGAAGCCGCCGCTCACGGCAGCCAGGTGACAACGCTGGTGCTCGTTCCGGCTGTCGTGGACGCCGTAAAAATACCCGTCGTCGCCATTGGCGGCATTGCCGACGGCAGAGGCATGGCCGCGGCCTTTGCTCTGGGCGCTGAAGGTGTGGGCATGGGCACCAGACTCTCCATGACCAAAGAAAGTCCCGTTCATCATTTATCCAAACAAAAGCAGGTGGAATTAGGCGTCGAAGACACGATTTATTCCAACAGATTTGATGCACT
>JAGPFC010000017.1 GCA_018056685.1 Smithella sp. | reverse complement strand
GCCTTGAATGCCGGGGCATGATTCCGTCTCGGTCGTTTGCTCATATAACGCTTCCTCCTCTTTCTTCTTGCATTATAGAGCAGTTTTTTCCACTTATGTCACTGTCTAGTTTTTCCAGACCAGCTCATAACCGCCCAAGACGCTAAGTCCATCAGGGCAAAACTGAAACGATTCCAGTTGACTCCCCGGCAGCAGGAGATTGCCATCTTGGCCGCAGCGGGAGATGCCAACCGGATCATTGCCAAGAAACTGGAACTGTCTGAATACACGGTCAAAGATCATATCAAAGACATCTTCAAGATCTTGGGTATTAAAAACCGCAGCGAACTCTTCCCCAAATTATTAAATTTACGTTAGCTATTTTTGTGTGTTTCCAATTGAAATGCCGTATCATTTTAGATCTTGATACAGAGCAAGAAGCCGCATCAGTCGCTGTTATCCATGAAATTCAAAGACAAGATATCGTGCCATCACCTTGCCGGGGTCGTACATGCCATGAGGTTCTCCAACGCCGTACAAAATAACCCCATGCGGGTTAATCCGCTCACCGATTGTTTCGACTTGTCCCTCTCATCATGCGCATGGGATGGATGAGGAGAACAACCTCTTCTAAGAACCGATGCGTGGCTCTCCAGATGGACGTTCATTGATTCAACGCTGAAGATGGGATGGGGTTTTAAATCTTTCTCTTCTTCAGGCGGCAACGGTAAGTGAAGCGGGTAAACGGCATTTGCAGACGGCGGAGCCTCAATTTTTCGACCCGGATACATTGCTTTGTGGAATTTTCCGATATCAAGAGGAATTGACTTTATGATTTTTCTTCACTCAATCCAGTGGTGTTTGATTACTAAAATTGGCTTCGTTAACAACCGTTTTGCTCTTCTCCATCTAATGTTTTTTCTGTCAACATTTCATAAATTAGTCGTCTGACGATGTTAATGCTTCATTTATCATTCTATCTTCTAATCCCCAATCTTCTGTTTTGTATTTTGTGAAGGTGCAATGTTCACACAAATCAAAGGGGAATTTATGAGCAAAATTCAAAAATTTCTTTTTGTTCCATTTTGTCAAATCAAAATAATATTCCTTATTCATCTCCAAAATTGATTTATATTGCGCAATATTTTGTGCGCCACAGGCTATCACACAACGTGTGATGATGCCCTCTATGCCAAGCGTATAACAGTGAGCGTGTTCCGTTGTGCACGCATTATTGACAGGTTCTTTCTGCCTGCGTAATTCCCAGGATGTAAAATTTGCTAAGTCATTAACCTCAATGTTCATATCAGGACACCTTTGTATCAATAATTGAACCAGGCTATCAAATTTCTCATTGCCGCCGCATTTTTCTATTACGGGGGGATATTTTGAAATAACAAGACTATCTAAGCTTCTTAATTTGGGAACATACTCTTGTATCTTTTTTTCATTTGCCCAGGAAAAATTAGTCGTTAGCTTGATAATTTTATCCGGATAATTATCTTTTAATTCATCAACAAAATTAAAAATGTTTGAATGCAAAAAAGGTTCCCCGCCTGAAATAGATATTGTCTTGAATCTTACACCTTTTTTTATCAAAAAATTCAGCCAGGGTATAAATTCTGAAGCCAGATAGGATCTCTTGTTTTTTTTAAAAGGTATTCCTCTTGAACAATATTTACAATTGATATTACAGACATCCGTTGATTGAAGGACTATTTTATGAATATTATTCATATTCATCATGAAATGAATTTTTAAATATCTTTTTTTAATAAACTCAATACCATGATGGATTTTGGCACGGACAATTTCCCAAGACCTCAATAAAAGCTTTCCGGGCCGCGGATGCCTGATGTAAGATCGTTGACGATGAAAAAATTTTATCTGCTCTGTTTGCATATATCGGAAATTTCCAACACCGCGCGATTAATTTCTCTCGCCCAATCAAGGTCAAAAACTCCGGCCTCTTCTTGCGGTGATGTTACGTCTATTCTCCGAACGCACCACTTCCTGCATATTTGAAGCCCTGATAAGGGCAACCGCAAATTTCAGCGGGACAAGGGGAAGGAAAGTCATCAAGTCGATATTTTCCGAGCAGGAGGTTACCGTAACCTGTGTTTACCGTATTACAGCGGGTAAGGTTCCCGAACGGGTCCATATGCAGCCCACGATAACCAGATCCACAGATGGAGCTTTGCAGTCGGAAATCATTTTTCAGGACCCATTGTTCCAGAGGGGTGAGTCCGATTCGTTCCATAAGTTGCCGCTGCCGCGGCGTGTAGTCAGCGGGATAGGAACATCCCTTCCAGATCCCGCGGAACACTTTGAGAGAGATATCTTCAATCCCCTGTTCACGCAACCTTTCCAAATCCCGCTCCATCCTGTCAAAATAAGAGGGATGCGTGACATAGACCGCCCGAATCGTAAACCCCTTTTTAAGAAAGTAGCGGAAACGCTCCAGGAATCCTGTCCATCCGCCTTCCACACGATCACGCTCGTCCGGATGCAGCGCAGCGTAGATGTCGTGAACCCGGGAAGGGTTGACAGCGTCTGCAAATGCATACGCCTGATCGTTGGAAAGGTTGGTGTTGAGAGCGATCCGGTGCCGGAGCGACAAAGCACGACAGACGTCGACGAAATGCGGGGCGAGTAGCGGTTCCCCTCCTGTAAAAACAATTTTCCAGGCAAAACCGCTTTGATTGAATCTTGCGGCTATTTCTTCCGGTTCGAAACGGCCGCAGGCAGGATGTTCCTGGCCCCGAAAGTAATCCGCTACAGCACGGAAACAATAGGAACATCTGAAATTGCAGGCTTCATTGAAGTGCCAGTAGAGCTCAATATGCGGCCGGTTTGCGTCCCTACGGGATGACGAGTATCCGGCATCGATCATCGTGTATCCCCGATCACCTTTTGGATCGGGCTTTTGTGTGACGAGCAATTCCAAATGCCTTGCCTGAAATATCGCCTGATGACGTTCGTCAGCGATGTGTTTCTGAGTCAAAGCGGACGGCATCGCATTGATTGTTGCTGCCGCCGTTGGGTCAAAGATGATTTTTTTACCGGCGTGTCGCAGCTTGAAACAGTAATCCACTTCCGTATAGAGCCCGTTATCAAAACAATCATCCAAACCGCCAACTTTTTCCCACAAATCTCTCGGCGTTATCAGGAAAAGACGGGTCGCAAAGTCTGCCGACGACATTTCTCTTTTTGTTGTTCTGTCTGGCTTCGATGGTGCACTGTCCCATGCAATGCGTCCGGTATCATAGACAAAACATTGACTGATAACCACTTGACCATCCGGCGCCAAGCATGGTCCTCCGACTGCGCCAACATCCGGCAGGTCGGTTAAGAAATGAAGAGCTGACGTCATCGTTGCGAGCTGTAACATGGTTTCCTGTCCTAGCATGAGCAAATAGGCACCTCGGGCAACAGATGCCGCCTGATTGCAGGCATGGACAAAACCTGCCGGTTGTGAATTTTTCAGAACGCGTACCCCGGACAAACGCGCCAGAAGAGCCGGTGTCTCATCTGTCGATCCATCATCGACTACTATCAGCTCAAAAGGAATGTCCATCCCCTTCTTGAGTGCTGTTAGACAGGCAAACGTCAGGGCTGCCCGATTGTGAAGAACGAGAAGAACTGAGATAACCGGTGTCTGATTATTATTCAGGATCAGTTGTCCAGGGCCATTCAGGAAATGGTCGAGATCACGTTGCAAGCGCGCCTGGTGTGATGTGTCCAGAATTTCATTCACCGTTGACCGTATTTTCTGCCGGGCGTCCTGTGGCGGAGGCAATAAGCGCATCGTTGCTGTTGCCGGCGGATCGCCATGCCGTCCTCTGATGAGCCATCGGACTGTCTGAAAAGCATCCATTGCCCGGCGCAGCGGTTGCGTCATACGCCAGAAGCGCGAAGTAAGCAGTACCTGTAACGTTTCATCACGCATTTGATGATTTTGTCGCAACAGGTACTCCTCCGGTGCAGCCGGTAAAAGCATGCGTTCGGCGGGAGAGTCTTCTCCAGGATGCAACCGGGGAGCCTCGATTGCTGCCGCACTTTGAGCCGGAGTGACAAACCAGCTACCCGAGGCGAGTTCGAAGTTGATATTGCAGCAGTTACAACGTGCCAAACTTTTCCGCTCATGATTGATGGACTGACGCAATTTGCGGAATTCCAAACTGTTCCAGAGCCGGCTGACCGGCTGTGCAAACGCGTTACCGATTTTCAACGAGCCATCAAAATCGTAAGTGCAGGGAACCAGATTACCGTTGGATTGAACGGTGGCCGTCATGGACGTGCAGAAGCAGGGAGCATGAGCTTTGCGCACCCTCGTCCATGATCCTTCCTCATAGGCGTAGCGGCGATATACTTTATTCAGGGGGGCAAGTTCATCATCTTTGAACTCGGTATCCACGGTCGGATTCAGCGTTTTCACGGAAAAGTGATCGGCACCCAATTGCAGGGCAAGTGTCCGGAGCTCTTCGATACGGTCCTCATTATATCGTGATACCACGGTTCGCATATTGATGATGGTTTTGGCCCCCAAAGCCTTTTTCATGCCCACCACTCGTTCGATACCAGAAATGGTGTGGTCGAGCCTTCCGCCCTTGCGGAAACGGGCATATGAATCTTGTTCCACAGAATCGACGGCAATAATCAGGGTCGAAAGACCGGCTTCGAGCAAGGTTCTGATGTAAGGTTCGTCACTCAGTAATTGGCCATTGGTGCTGGTCACTGTCCTGATATCTTTTCTTGTTGCGTAGCGAACCATTCGGGGCAGGTCCCGGTTGAGTAATGGTTCGCCCCAGTCCCAGAGGATAAGAAGCATCAGGCTGTCTTCCAGATCGTCAATTACAAAACGGAATTCTTCAAAGGTCATGTCGCGGAACGGACGACGCAGGTCGCGTTCGGCCCGGGGACAGTTCGCACAAGACAGATTGCACCGGTTGGTCGGTTCGATTTGAAGAATGACGGGACAGACCCGCGAAAAACCTTCATCGTTCTGAGGCTTCTGCTGCTGAGCCCGGATCCAATTGGCTTGCTTTTCCGGCGGCAGGACATCCCAGGTATAGACAATAGTATCGTGCACAAGGCGGACCGACCGGCGCAGGGGCTCATGTTTGCATCTGACCTGTTCATAGGATTGGGAAACGTCTTCGTTGCCGGTGATGGTGGGATTATGAACCGAGCTGTAGTAATCAAGAAGGACTCTATTGATGAAGACAGGCTTGACTCGCGAGAAGATGCGGAGAATAAAATCCCAATCAATCAGACGTTTCAATTTATCGTCGAAGAAACCCGCATCGTCCAAGACCTTCCGTGCATGCACGAAACTGTTGAGATCAATCCGTGGATAATCAAGAATGTCGGTAACATCAAATTTTCCGCCAATCAGGCCGTCCTGATAAATACGGCCTGAACGCGGATCACGACGCAATCGTCGCGCCAAACAATGTATGGCTTCCGGGAAGGAATCATTTGCACGAATTGTCCCGGCCATAACAGCCAGAAACTCGGGATACCATTGATTATCAGAGTCTAGGTAGGCTATGAATGGTTGTGTGGACTGTATCAGGCCTTGATTCCGAGCCGCCGCCGCGCCCAGGTGTGGTCGGCGTAAATAACGAACACGTTCCGAAAGGTAAGGACCGACAGCGTTGGCCAAGTCGTCCTCAGAGCCATCGTCCACGATCAGCAATTCGTAATCCTTAAAGGTCTGCGCAAGAACAGATTCGATTGCCTTGCCGACGATTGATGCCCTGTTCCACACCGGCATGATAATGCTGAACATGATCTCCCCCTCCCCGTATCGTAGATACGATCACCGCGCGACCTCGAATGACTTGCCTGATGAGGACTCTTTTTTTTTGCGTGGTGGAGTATAGGAAACGCGGTATTACATGTCAAGGAAATCTCGGCCAGGAAAGAAGGGTGCTTCCGTCCTTTTCCCTCGCAAACACATGATACAGCTATTCCTTGATCTTCAAATTCTTCTGCAGATAATTTTTGAAATCATCGTAATCTTTTTTGATGGGAATAGCGCTTCCCGTTCTCTGGTCAATATTTTTCATGCTTTCCGGCAGGGGCGGATTGATGCCCAGCAGATTCTGAATCTCTTCGGGGAATTTTGCCGGATGCGCCGTTTCCAGAGAAATGGCCAGTTTTTGTTCGGGCGCTGTCTGGAGATATGCTTCCAATCCCGCCCAGCCCACAGCACCGTGTTGTTCCAGAACTACATTGTAGCGTTTATAGACACTCTTGATGGTTGCTCTGGTTTGCTCATCCGTGACACTAACGGAAAAGATATGTTTTCTCATTTCCTCAATATCCGGATATTGGTGAACCTGACCCACGCGGTCAACCGTTCCGCCGTACAGATCAAAAAAGCGCGCCAGATTGCTTGGGTGACCGACATTCATCGCATTGGAAATGCAGGCACGCGAAGGAGACACTTTATTATATGTTCCAGTCGCCAGATAAGTGGGAAATTCATCGTTCTCGTTAGTGGGCATGACGAGCTTGGCTACCGGCAATCCCATGCGGCGTGCGTATTCACAACCCAGAGCATCACCGAAGTTTCCCGAAGGAACGGAAAAGATGACCTGTTCATCATTTTCAGCAAGCTGGGCGTATGCATAAACATAATAAATAATCTGCGGGAGAATCCGGCCGAAATTGATGGAATTGGCCGAAGACAGATTAAACTTTGCAATCTGCGGATCGGAAAAAGCCTGCTTGACCAGATTCTGGCAATCGTCAAACTTGCCGCTAACACTCAGCGCCTGCACATTGCCGCCGATGGTATCGAGCTGCTTTTTCTGCATGCCGCTGACTTCATTTTCAGGATACAAAATGGTTACGTCAATTCCTGCTACGCCCTTGAAAGCTTCGCCTACGGCGCTACCGGTGTCGCCGGATGTGGCAACTAGAATATTCAGTCGTTCGCCCTTCGGGCGGCAGTTGCCCATCAGCCTCGCCATCATGCGCGCAGCAAAATCTTTGAAGGACGCAGTGGGTCCCTGATCCAGACGCATCACATAATTCCTTGGCCTTACTTCTTCCAGCGGAACGGGATAGTTATAGGAATCTGTTACGACATATTCCAAAACTTCCGGCGAAAACTCATCGGCAAGAAACGCTTTCGCAACGAGCAGTGCTGCATCACTGTAAGGTTTGCCTTTCAAATTCTGAATATCTTTTAAAGAAATTTGCGGAATCGTATCCGGCATAAACAGACCTTCATCGGAGGCCTGCCCCTTGAGCAGGGCTTCCTTGAAAGAAACCTTGCCGGTGAACGGAGTAATGCCCGCAACATTTTTTAGATTACGATTGGTGCTATAGTAACGAATGGACATCGCGATTGCCTTCATTTGAATGTTGAGCCTATTAAACGTATTTATGAAAAAAAATCAATTTAAAAAAGTTTCTCGCGGTGCAGCGTTTACCGCGATGTTACAGCATTTAAAAAAGGCAGGATTTTATTGACATAAAAAACTATTGTCCTATACTCTCTTTATCCAAAAGAAATTATTTTTGAAATGGATACGGCATGAGCGACGAAAAATTATACATTGTTCTGATGGGGCTTCCCGCCCGCGGAAAATCCACGCTGGCCATTCGCCTGAGAGATTACTTTCGCAAAGACGGCATTGCCATCCGCATATTCAACAACGGGAATTTGCGCCGTCGTTATTTGCCGCTGCTCAAAACATCGATTTCGGACTTCTATTCTCCCCAAAATACAGAAGCTGTGGAATTAAGAAAAAATATTGCCCACATGAACATGGACCGGGCAAAAAAATATTTGAACAACAATGGCAGGATAGCCATTCTGGACGCAACCAACGCGAGCCGGGAGAGGCGCGTCACTATCGAAAAGAAACTCAACGACCATGACCTTCTATTTATTGAATGCCTTAACGATGATGAAGACATCATGAAGATGACCATCCAGGAAAAAATCAGGCTTCCTGAGTTCGCTCACCTGAAAGACCGGGCGGCAAAAGAATTTCTAAAAAGAATTGATTATTACCGGATGATCTACACCCCGTTGAAAGTCGAAAGAAACTACATCCGGATCAATTCTCTGCAAAACATGATTATGGAAGAGAAACGCAGTGACGTTATTCCTTTTTACGACCGTCTGCGGGACTATCTGGTAACGGATGAGGTAAGGAATCTTTTTCTGATCAGGCACACGGAAACGGAATATAATATTGAAAATAGAATCGGCGGCGATCCACGCTTGACAAAGAAAGGCGAAAAACAGGCTTTGGCTCTGGGGCGTTTTTTTAAGAAAAAGAAGATCTCCTATATTTTCACCAGCACAAAACAACGGACGATGCACACGGCCAAGGCCATCGCTTCCCTGCAGCCCGATTGCCGCATCATTCCGCTTAAGGAATTTGACGAAATCAACGCGGGTATTTGTGAAGGAATGACTTATGAAGATATCGAACAAAAGCTGCCGCATGTTTTCAAAAAAAGAGGCGCGGATAAATATAATTATGTTTACCCGGAAGGCGAGAGTTACGCGCTGATGAAATCCCGCATCATGGAAGGGATTAAAAAGGCTTTTTTTCTTAACCGGCACGCGAATAACATCATGATTGTCGGTCATCAGGCGGTCAACCGGATGATTTTATCCTATTTCCTTTACCGCCGCGAAGACGACGTACCTTATATCTACATTCCCCAGGACCGTTTTTACCACATTGTTTCCAAACAGGATAAAAAGATATTCGAGCTCAAACGATACGATTCAGACTGACGGACACGGTGAAGATTTCGTTGACATGCAGGGCTGTTGTCCTTATACTTGAATTAGTATTTTCCGAATTTTCGGGACATGTTGTAGCTGATTTTAAGAGGATCAATGGAAGAGAAAAAAGGTTTTCGCTTAACACAGACGGTACAAAGCGCCGGTTGAGCCTGTAAGATAGGTCCGGGTGACCTGTCCGACATCATGCGCGATTTGCCGCTGGTTCGCGATCCCAATCTCCTGACAGGATTTGAACACGCGGAAGACGCGGGCGTGTATAAAATTTCCGCCGACGTCGCTCTGGTTCAGACAGTTGATTTTTTCACGCCCACGGTTGATGATCCCTTTACGTTCGGCCAGATTGCCGCCGTCAACGCGCTCAACGATATTTACGCGATGGGCGCCAAACCTCTCACCGCCATGAATATCGTCTGCTTTCCGATTAAGACAATGGACAAATCTGTTCTGAAGGACGTTTTGCAGGGTGGCCTCAACAAAATTCATGAAGCCGGCGTGTTGCTCATCGGCGGGCACAGCGTTGAAGACAATGAAATCAAATACGGCCTCTCGGTAACGGGAGTCGTTCATCCCGACAACGTTTTATACAATCGCGGCGCCAAAATCGGGGATAAAATCATTTTAACAAAAGCACTGGGGACAGGTATTATCAGCACGGCCATCAAGGCGGATGAAGCATCACCGGAGCAAATGATGCAGGTGATTCAGGCCATGACGTCTCTCAATAAAAAAGCGGCGGAGTTGATGATTGCCGCAGGCGATGTTCACGCCTGCACCGACATCACCGGTTTTGGATTGCTGGGTCATGCCTGCGAGATGATGGAGGGCAGCAATGCCGGTCTGCGCATTGATTCCCGGGCAATACCTGTTTTTGACGGTGTGCGCGATTTGATGGAAACGGGTTTCATTCCGGGCGGTCTTTATCGCAACAGAGATTTCCGCATCAAGCAAGTGGTGAAAGAAAAAACCTGTCCGGACTGGCTTTTTGATTTGCTGTTTGATCCTCAGACGGCGGGAGGATTGTTTTTCAGCTTGCCCGCAGAAAAGGCGGAAAAGCTTGCAGATGCCATGCGTAAGGCAGGTATTGCTGACACCGCTGTTGTTGGAGAAGTGGTCAAAGAACATCCGGGTAAAATTCTCGTTTACTAAGGAGATTGAGCAGGCTCATCTATTGACGCCTAAGCCATGAAAGTTGACTCCGTTCCGATAAAAAAAGAAACAGAGCTGAATTTTCTAAAGCTGATGGACATGATTCAGCCTGATGATTCGTTGTTGCTGCTGATGCACGGAAGCCCCGACCCGGATGCGATCGCTTCAGCCATGGCGCTTCACGAGATGATCCAGAAAACCAAAGGTCTGGCCAAAAGCGCTTTTGCCTCCACGGAACCTGTCATCCGGCACCAGAACCTTGAATTTGTTGCAGCCCTGCATCTTCATATTCAGTTGATCCATCAGGTGGACATCACATCGTACCGTCTCATTGCTCTGATGGATGCCCAACCCTCTTTCTTCAATCCATCCTTAAATTATATCAAACCGCAGATTGTTTTCGATCATCATCCCTACGAAGGACCGTGGAATGCCGAACTGACAGACATTCGTCCCTATTACGGCTCTTTATCCAGCGTGCTCACCGAATATTTGCTTCGCGCCGGGATTAAAATTCCGCGTATTTTGCACACGGCCCTTCTTTATGGCATTAAAACGGATACGGATAATTTTGATCGCGCCACAATCATCGACGATATCCGGGCTTATACTTATCACACCAGATACGCCAATATGCAGTTGATCCGCCGCATTGAGCTGAACCAGACGCCTCAACGCTTTCTCAAATATTTCAATTATGCCTATCATCACATGAATAATTTTCGCGGCCGGCGTGTCTGCTTTCTGGGAGAAGTGGAGAGCTCGGATGTCTGTGTCCAGATCGCTGATTTTTATTTGCGTTTGATCGGAACGTATTATGTGGTAGTGGCCGGCATCGTCGAGGACCGGTTGTCTATTATCTTTCGCGGGGACGGTTACCGTCAGAATTGCGGTTTAATCGCGCAAAGGTCTTTCGGCCAGATCGGCAGGGGCGGTGGACATCGCAGCGCCGCGCGTATGGAAATTCCCATGCAGGCATTAAAAGAAAGTCTTGGAGAGGATGTTTCCGCGAGAAATATTGAAAAATTTATTCTGATGAGCTTAAGGCGAGAGCCAAAGTAAATACATTATTCACATTCATCATCATAATAGAAAGGATTTTTATGAGAGAACCGGGGTTTCATAAAGAGATAACAACAGGCTATTATCTTGATCCATTCGATGGTTTTCAGGAAAAGAAAATAACCATCGAGTTGCGTCATGATGAAATCACCGGTGTGGCCTGCCGCATTTTGCCTTACCGGGTGCGCATTCCGCAAAAGCCTGACCTGGAACCTTATCTGGAAAAGTCACCGGAATCGTTGTGCCCGTTTTGCCCCGATCTCTTTGAAAAAACCACGCCCCGGTTTACAGCCAACATCATCGAAAGCGGAAATTTCAAACGGGGAGAGGCCTGTCTTTTTCCCAACGCTTTTCCCTATGACCAGAACAATAATGTGGCGATTTTTTCATCGCGTCATGTTGTTCCGATGAATGAACTGACCCCGGAATATATGCTGCATGGATTTCTCGTCTGCCGCGACTATTTTCATCGCGTGGTCGAAATGAATCTCGGTTATAAATATTGCTCGATGAATTGGAATTATATGCCACCGGCGGGCGGCGGTCTGATTCATCCGCACCTGCAGACCATCGTGAGTTACCGGCCGACCAGTTTTATGCAGAAGCTTTTATCCAGCGCGCAAAATTACGCCGCCAATTCTAACGGCGACAACCTGTGGCACAATCTGATCGCTCTGGAAAAGAAATCGAACAAGAGGTTTATTGCCGATACCGGCGTCGTTTGCTGGTTGACCAGTTTCGCACCCAAAGGCATGGCCGGTGAAATCGATTTTATTTTCCGGGAAAAAACGTCCATCTTTGATTTAACGGAATTGAACTTTAAAGAATTTCTGACCGGCCTTTCCCGTGTATTCGCCTATCTCCACACCAACAACTTCATGAGTTTTAATCTGTCTTTTTATGCCACAATGACCAGCAATAATTATTTCAACATCCAGGGAAAAATCGTTCCGCGATTTATCATGCATCCATTGGGCACCAGTGATTTGAATTACTTTGAAAAATTGCATAATGAAATTATCTGCCCGACGGTGCCGGAAGAATTATGCCGTGAGCTACAACCTTATTTTAAAGTTTGATCTAAAAAGGCCGGTGGAGATTAATTTTCTGTTGATAGAGGCAACCGGGAAAACGATAAACAGGGCGAATCACCGTCAGATAGCAAGAATCACGGAGGTGGATTCCGATGTTCAGCTTATTTCCGAAGAATGATAAAAATCAGACCTTAAGACTGAAGCGATTCTTTATGGCGCTGGGGTCATATGTCATGTGGTTTGCCATTTGCGTCTTGTTCTATTTGCAGGGCCAGATGACGAGAGGGACCATCAACGTTCTTTTAGTAAGTTCCTTAGGAATAATTCTTTGTAACAGTCTGGTATATATATTCATCAGAAGTGGATTTAATAAGCGATTTAAAGATCCCAGCTTGACGCTTTTACAGATGATCGTGGCGACCTTCTGGGTAATGGTCATTGCGTATTACGCCGATACCATGAGGAGTCTGGTGCTTCTGACGTATCTTGTTGTTTTCATTTTCGGGATCTTCAGGCTGAATGTCTGGCAATTTCTTTTTCTGTCCGTCTTTGCCGTCATGAATTACGCGCTGGTTATCCTTCTGCTTTATACAATGGATCCTCTGTTGGTCAGCACGTCTGACAAATTGAGCATTGTGGTTCTGGCTATTGTGCTGCCCTGGTTCTCACTGGTTGGTGGATATATTACCCGACTCAGGGCACGAATATCGAACGCCCTTTCCACAATTGAAAAATTAGCCATTATTGACGACCTGACCCAGGTGTTTAACCGGCGCCAGATGTATAAGATTCTTGAACATCAGAAAGCGCTGGGTGACAGGGGCATTCATCCTTTTTCCATCTGCATATTCGACTTGGACCATTTCAAACGGGTGAATGATACGTTTGGTCATGCCGCGGGCGACATCGTTCTCAAAACCGTGGCACAGGAAACTCAAAAGAATCTGCGCAATATTGATCATATTGCCCGTTACGGCGGTGAAGAATTTATTCTTATTCTCACCAATGCGGAAAGAAAGGAAGCCGTGGAATGCGCCGAGAGAATCAGGCACATGGTTTCAGAACTTGCGTTTGACAAATTACCCGATGATTTCAGGATTACCATTTCCGTCGGTGTAACGGAATATAAGGCGTGTGAGGCCATTCAAGAAGCGATCAACCGGTCGGACAAAGCGCTTTACAGGGCAAAATTGAACGGCAGGAACAGAGTTGAATACGAACCGGCGCCAGAATCCTAAAATCGCCAGATCCTCTTTAAAAAAAAGAAGATCAATACAATCTCTATTGCCCCAAAAGTGGCACAAAAGAAAATCCCCATTCTCCCAAGGGAGATTACGGGGAATTCTTTCACTAACTCTTTAGAGAGAATCGTTATTCCGTTTCGCTTCGAAACGCTCTATTCTTCTGAACTTGTTTTGGCCGACTCGGTTTTCGCGGTTTCTGTCGCGGATGAACTTTCGCTGCTTTCCGCCTTTGCTTTTTGGGCTGCCGCACCCGGTTTCTTTCCTTTATAATCCGTCGCGTACCAGCCGGAACCTTTCAGGCTGAAGGACGAAAGAGAAACCATCTTCTGAACCTTGCCTTTGCAGAACTTGCAGCTTTTTAATTCCGGATCCATAATTCCCTGAAACGCTTCAAATTGCTTTCCGCATTTATTGCATTTATACTCATAGATAGGCATAACCAAACCCTCCTTAATTAAATATATCGAAATTTTTATAATTGCTGTTGAAGCAATCCAAAACAATATCCATATCGTATCCTTTTACCGGATGCAGGGCCGAACGTGTCAAATTGTGCACAATGACTTCCTCTTTCTCCCTGTCTTCCGTGCTGGCGTCGAAATCAATTTCGCCGCTGCTGAAGCGCAGAACATGAATTAATTCGTGCACCGCGATATAAAGCATCAACGGGCTGAACTTGATAAAAGGATTGGCCCTTTCCACCGCGTCCAAAATAGTGTTGTCCTGCAGGCAGATCCTGTAAAAATCAAAGTTATTTTCAGCCCTTGCGGTTGTCTCACCCGCCTTTTCGTAGGAGTATTTACAAAGATGGGCAAACGTGCCGTCTTTGATTTCCTGCTCATTCAGATAAGCAAGCGTTTTCACTTCATATTTTGTGTTTTTCAGCACATTGTCGCTTAACCTGAATTGCTGCGATAGCAGCTTTTCGGCGTCGTTGAAAGCTTTTTTTGCCATTGGCACCTGCGCCGCGTTAAAATAAAAAGGCATAAATCACCATTTTTCTTCAATCCGGCGATAATATATTTATCTGAACAAATGTTGTCAAGCAAGATCAAGTAGCTGATTTTAAAAGATGATGGCCAGCCCCGCATACGGTCCATAAAAATCCATCTTTGTGTATATGTCTTCGACATCATCGATTTTTAAAGACATGATCCGATAGCCGCCGTAAATATTTAAAAATGGAAAGGGAGTCACAGAGACATCCGCCATGGCGTCATATGAATAGCTGCTGTCATATCCTATGCCGACCACCTTGGCCCGGGCTTCCAGAATGTCGGCCAGTATCCCGATTTTGGCTCCGAGACCCAGCATGGGAATCGGCACCTGGATGTCTTCCTGGCTTTCAACAGCCGATGAACTTAAGGTGAATTCTCCATCAAAATACTTAACCCTGGCGATCAAGCCCAGCGAGAAACCGGCCAGAATATTTTCCAGATTCAAAAATTTGTATTGATATTCAAAATCAATCATGCTGGTTGTTAATTCAGAATCGACGTTGGTACCTGCCGGATAGGCCTCACCGTTAAAAACTATTTCATCAGAAATGTGTTTGGAGCCGGAAAGATCGATCAGTGAATAGGAAACCGTGATTTCATGATCTCCTATACTAAAAGCCGCTTCCACACCCGGAAAAAATTCATTGTCGATGCCCAGATCGTCTTGCAGATCCATTTCTGTTCCTTCAATGCTGCCGTCATCGACGCGTAACTCACCTCCGAACGTGGGAATCCACACCCGGGCCTGAGCTCCTAAGCCCAGAGCGTAAACCGACGGCGCATAAAAAATAATCATCACGGATAACGTTACCAGAACAGCGATCAAGTTCTTTTTCATATTAAATTCTCCTTTTAGATTGCCGGGATATTATAAAATTGCAAAAGATGGAAATCGTATAAATATATTTTGAGATTTTGTAAAGGCATTTGCCTGTTTATGATTATGGATTGCACGGGCATGATGGCATCAAAAAACCAAAATTAATTTGACAACTTCAGCGCTTGGGGCGTATATCTCGTGAAAATGACAAGACAAATATATTTTGAAATAACTTAAAAGGATCCGTCTGATGAAAAAATCTGTGTCAAAAAAAATAACGAAAATCAGGATAGGCGTTTTATTTGGCGGGAGGTCAGGCGAACATGACGTTTCACTCTGTTCCGCCGCTTCGGTCTTTTCCGCTCTGGATCGCAACAAATATGACGTGACGGCTATCGGCATCGCCAGGGACGGCCGCTGGCATGTCCAGGAAAAACCGGAAATCGTTCCGGACAAGGATTTCGGCCGGAAAATGGCTTTAAAGAAAAACGGCCTGTGGCTGGTCAATCATTTCGAGCAAAAAAACAAGCTGCGTCTTTACGATATCAAAAATAAAAACAAAGAAGTGGTGGTGGATGTGATTTTTCCGGTGATTCACGGAACGTTCTGCGAGGACGGCACGCTGCAAGGCCTGCTGGAACTGGCCATGGTTCCCTACGTAGGCGCGGATGTCATCGGCTCGGCGGTTGGCATGGACAAGGACATTGCCAAAAGACTGCTTTGTGAGACGGGCATTCCGGTTGTTCCTTCCGCAACGGTTAGCAAGCAGCAGTGGAAAGAGGATGCAAAAAATATCAGTAAAAATGTTTTGCAGAAACTCGGCTTGCCTTTATTTATCAAGCCGGTTTGCGCCGGTTCTTCTGTGGGCGTGAAAAAGGTCAAGAAAAAAGAGGAACTCGCCAAAGCAATGAATTTTGCTTTGCAGTTCGACAATAAAGTTTTGGTTGAAAAGGCGATTGACTGCCGCGAGATCGAATGCGCCGTTCTGGGAAATGAGAAACCGGCCGGGTCAGTTCTGGGCGAAATTATTCCCCATCATGAATTTTATTCCTACGAGGCCAAATATATTGACCCCAATGGCGCGGCGCTGAAAATTCCGGCGGAACTTAGTAAATCTCTATCCGACAAAATAAGAAAGATTGCCGTTGAAGGTTACATGGCGCTGGGCTGCACATCCATGGCGCGGGTTGATTTCTTTCTCGATAAGAAGACCAATAAATTCTATCTCAACGAAATCAACACGCTGCCCGGCTTTACGAGCATCAGTATGTATCCCAAACTCTGGGAAGCCACCGGCCTTTCCTACGGCAAGCTTCTGGATAAATTGATTGAGCTGGCCCTCGACCGCCATAAGAAGAAATTGGAGATAAAGACGGAAGGGATATAAACGTAATTCAGATATTAAACAGGGGGTAAAATTATGAAGCGTCCGGCATCGTTGGTCGTGGGTATTTTACTTTTTATCATGGCGGCTGCTCAGGCCGCGCGTTTTATCATCGGCCTCAACGTAACCGCGGAAGGGGTGGAAATTCCCGTCTGGATCAGCGCCGTCGCCGCCGTAGCTTTGACAGGTTTAGCGATTTGGCTGTTGAAAGAAAGAAATCAGATGGATGCAAATCGAAAATGAGCATGGTTTTTATTTAAAGGAAATAGGGGGTCGGTCTTGTTTTTGGATACTGCGACAATCTTCATCATGTTGATTGGCGTTTCTATCATTTTAGTGCTGTCCATGAACATGATTTTGCTGAAGCGAAAAACTTATCCGGGCTTTGGCTGGTGGACGGCTGGAATCACCGTTTTTGGGCTTTCCTGTGTTGTGCTGGCCTTACGTAGTATTCTTCCCGTTATTTTTTCTGTTGTTCTGGCCAATTTCCTTTTTGTATTATCCGGTCTTTTGCTCCTGGAAGGCACGAGGATTTTTCGCGGCAAGGCAATCCGAAAGGTTTTTATTATTGTCATCCTTGTGTTCTACGCAATATTCCAGTTGTATTTTACCTTCATTGACAATAATATCGACATCCGCATAACAGGGATATCTTTTCTGATGGCAGCAATATACGGTTTAACGGCGCTCGAATTGTTTTTTAACATACCGCCTGACTTTCGATTCTCACATTGGATTACCGGCAGCATGTTTGCCGCCTACAGTATCTTCATGCTGGGTCGAGGAATTTATACAATGCTGTATCCTTCCGCACAGCACGTAGCTGCCTCGAATTTATTATACACATTAACTTTTACGATCACGATGTTCCTGGGAATCGGCTGGACTATCAGGTTTATCATACTCAATGCAGAGAAACTGGAAGATGAACTAAAAAGAGCTCAGATTCAGCTACAGGAGCAAGCCACAACAGATTCTCTTACCGGTATTTTCAACCGCAGACATTTCCTCGAACTGGCAGAACGCGAATTTCAGCGCACGCTCCGATACAAGGACGACTTATCCCTCCTGATGATTGATTTGGACTTTTTCAAAAAAGTAAATGATCATCACGGACATGCTGCCGGTGATAAAGTGCTGATCGGGTTTACCGATATCTGCAGGAAAAATTTACGGGAAATCGATATCTTCGGCCGCCTGGGCGGGGAAGAATTTGCCATTCTGCTGCCGCAAACTTCCATTAATGAAGCCAAAATAACGGCTGAACGACTTCGTTCACTGGTTGCGCAAAGCGATATGGATACCGGAAATCAAAAGCTCCGCATGACCATCAGCATCGGTGTTGCGTCGTTAAAGCCGGAAGAGGATAAACTGAGCGCTGTTTTGAAACGCGCCGATGACGCGGTGTATGAAGCGAAAAGAAACGGCCGCAATCAGGTAGCGCTGGCTTCATAATTTGTGATCACGATTACCGGCTGTCAGATATCCCAGATAAATATCACACCGCTTGTCGGGAAAATCCAGTCTTTGTCAGATATCCTGACACCGATGGACTTGCCTTTCCTGGTAGAGACAACCGGCTGGGGATGTCGCCCGGCAAAGAAGCTTTCTTCCCGGACGTTTTTGATGCCCGCCTTTTCATATTGGAAATTAATTTCCAGCCCCCGGACCGGATAAACCAGGTAAACGGGGAAAATTTTGTTTTCTCTGGCCTTCTTGGTGGAAATTTCAATTTCCAGTTTCACTTCCGTATTTATTTTCTTTTTGAGCTCGTCGGAGCCGCACCAGATTTCATAACCGCGCCTGGTGTTTTTTGCTTCCATGATAGGAACATCCTTGTTGTCAATGCGCACCCGTCCGACGCTAAAATCCCGGTCCAGGATCAGACCCTTCCGGTTGCTCATCAGCCAGCGGTATTCGCAGCGCGGATCTTCAAACAACGCCGTTAACTGCTCATGATTGGCAGCGCAGCCGATCATGAAGATATTGTCACGCAGTATTTTTTTATATTCAATATGCGTACTGACATGAAGGTATTCCGGCGATGAAGCGGTCTTTTTCGTTTCCGGCAATTTTTCTATGCGAATATTGTAGCGAAAACCGGAACGCAATTCCAGGCGCCGGTCTTCGCTGCCGAAAAGGGTTTCAAACATTTCATAATAAATGGCATTGCCCAGTTCCTCGTCGCGTGCCCGCGTCTGCATGCAATGTCGAATAATATTGTCAATGCGGGAAATGGATTTTTCTTCATCGGGAACAAATATTCTTCTTAAACGAGGTTCGATGGATTGTTTTTCCCCCTTTTGGAGAAAAACACGCGGCGCTCTTTTTCCCAACGCACAGAGCACTTCGTAACTGATGGTGCGCGCTTTGGCGGCAATTTCATTGGCGCTGATATACTCTTTGCTCTGCCGGCCCAGCAGCACAACCTCATCACCGACCTTGCAGGGGATATCGGTCACATCAAGCGTGCACATATCCATCGAAATCCGCCCGACGATCGGAGCACGCCGTCCGCAAATGAGCGCCTCGCCCTGATTGGACAGGATAAAGGCATAACCGTCGCCGTAGCCGACCGGTATGGTTGCAACGCGCGTTGGTCTGGAGGTTACAAAGGTACTGTTGTAGCCGATACCGTAGCCGGCCGGAAAATCTTTAATCAAGACTATGCTGGTTTTAAAAGACATCACGGGAGCAAGCCGCGCCTGGGTTTCATTTTCCGAGGCCGGATAAATGCCGTAGATCATCAGTCCCGGGCGCACCATATTGAGTTTAAAACCGGGATAATTAAGGATGGCTCCGCTGTTGTCGATATGCCGGACGGGAATGTTGATCCCCCTGCACTCAGCAGCAGCCAGAACATCCGAAAAACGCTGCCATTGCTGATCATTGGATGCGGTGATCTTTTCGCTGGAGGCAAAGTGACTGAAAATGCCTTCCAGGGTAATATTTTTCAACCTGGATATGGCCTCAATAAGATTGATCGCTTGAGTATGTATGGTTCCGCCACGCCCCATGCCGGTATCCACCTCAATATGCACGGGGAGCGTGCGACCGGAATGGATTAAAGCTCTGTTGAGCTTTTTCGCAAAAGACAAATCGGAAACCGACGGTGTTAGATTGTATTTGATAATCTGCTCAATTTCTGAATCGGTTGACGGTCCTAAAATAACGATGGGTGCTTCAATACCGCTGATTCTCAATTGCACGCCCTCATCGGCATTGGCTACTCCGAGCATCGTTGCCCCGTTTTTTAAAGCGGCATGAGATATTTCTATGGCCCCATGGCCGTAAGCGTCTGCTTTCACCGCGGGCATGAAATCCACTCCCGGACCGATCAGTCTTTTGACTTCCCTGAGGTTGCTGATAAAATGATCCAGGTCAACCTCTACCCAACTTCGGTACTTTTGTTCTTTTTTTAAAGTCATACGATATTCCAATGATTGTCGGACGCGAAAATTTCAGCACGATCGGATTGAAATTTGTTACGCCTATCTTTTTAAAAAAACAAGCAATTTATGCTTGAAAAAATAATATTTTTTATTAGAATGAAAAAATAAGAGGGAAGATGTTTAACCCCTCACAACGAGGAGGTGGAAAATGTCGAGAGCAAAGGTTGGGGACGTTTTAAGTTGTGAAGTCTGCGGATTGGCGGTCATTGTCGATGAGGAATGCGGTTGCGCCACAATTGATTTGATTTGCTGCGAAGAGCCCATGGTCAATATGGGACCGGCAAAACCCAAAAAAGTTGTCACAGCGTCAGCGCCGAAGAAAAAAACGGCCGTGAAAAAATCAAAAACGGTGCCCAAGAAGAAACCGGCGGCAAAGAAAGCGAAAGCACCGGTAAAAAAAGCAGTAAAAAAGGCAGCCAAAAAACCTGTTAAGAAAGCAGGAAAGAAGAAGTAAATAATTTCCCGCGAGCTGATTTTGAACTCCGATAATGTTCTGTTTTGTAAGGGCATTATCGGAGTTTTGCGTTTTAAGCGAAAATTTCTGAATCACGCAAAAATCAGGACAGGTCCAGAAACGTCTTTATTTCCAGCGTGTGTGTTCCGGGCTTGAAAAAACACGCGGATTCTGATTAATCTCTTTTGAAAGGTATGATCGTATGACAGGTAAAAATAAAGACATCAAAGAACTGGATTCATCCGCCCTGAAAGTCAATCTGGAAAGAACGGCGGTAACCATAGAAATTCCGGAACAGTACTCTCCGCTGCTCGCTGTTGTTGAGGGACATTACGGTCTGCAGAAAAAGACCCGTGAACTGCTTACAGAATTAAACCACCCCTTTGTCAATTGGGACTATGTTTTAAGGGAGCTGAAATCCGTTTCCATTGGTGACTTCTATGTGTACAATAAGCATCCGGACGGGCTTTCCGCGCTCGCCACGATGGTTTGCATTTATTTTGATGTCATCAATTCCTCCTCAGACGAAAATGTCAAAGACAGTGCCGTCCATTATCTGTTTGATTACATCGACGCGATTTTTGTTCAGAGCAACGAATTTCTCGCGCGGAATTTATCGTTGTTCCCGGACATTATAAAATCTCTGCTGGATGTTATTGAAAAAGATGAAGCCATTTTCAAGAAATGTTCGTCTTATGTCAAAAAGATTATCAAAAGCATTATCGAAAAAAACTCAAACATTGAAACGACGCTTTTTGAGCGTCTGGTGCATAGAATCTTCAAAATCACGTATCAGTTCTGGCTGTCCCAGCCTGATCCTGCAGGATGGTTTATCGCTGGAGACGCAGATTCCCCGGATTCAATGGAAGCGTACAGACATTTCATTGAACCCCTGAGCCATGCCTATCTTCAAACGCTGATCAAGAATATGGAATCGCTGAATGCGGAGCAGAACTTACCGCGCAACGGAAACATCGGGAGCTATCTTGACCTTCCGGATTATTATCAGATTGTAAACGGCTATCTGCATGTCGCCGATCAATTGGAAAAGTCCAGCGCGTATCAGGGACACCAGCAGGTGATGAAACTGCATTTTCTTTTTAATGTCATCGATGTGCCTAGTCTGGTTGATATTCACGCCAGCGCGCTTCGGGAAATC
Organism: Smithella sp.; assembly: GCA_018056685.1. Taxonomy (GTDB): domain Bacteria; phylum Desulfobacterota; class Syntrophia; order Syntrophales; family Smithellaceae; genus Smithella. The sequence goes on along the minus strand of JAGPFC010000017.1, from coordinate 36,313 downwards.
AACCACGCCCTCAAAATTGTTTTTCAGGAAGAGCAAAAGGAAACCTTTCATGACTTTGTGCGCAAGATGTTCGGTTTCCTCAAAAAAAATAAATCCCAGAGCGAATTCAGCGCCGCGATTTTTGATTGCATCACAACGACCGCCAGGGAGGTTTTCGCGCAAAACAGCCATTCGCTTGTGGATACCTTTATTGATGAACTGATCCATTATGGTTTCCAGTATCCGGAAATTAAAGGGTCCAACGAGGAATGGCAGGTCAAGGTCAATCCGGCGCACATCATGAATATCCGCTGCTGGCTGGAAATTATCGGAATGAAGCCCCGCTGGACCAAGCGGTTGATTTCGGCGCTGATCGTTAATTTAAAACTGGGCGGTGTTTTTATCCGCGACACCGATCTGATTCAGAAAAATATTTCCGCTCTGCTCAACAGCGACATCACGCCGTCTTACAGTCTCATCAAACAGTTGCTGAGGATTTTTCCCGTCTATTTCAGTGAGATCGGCGCGGAAGGAGAACTCAGGGATATAACCACCAGGGTCGATGAGCTTTCCCTGCGCAACGACAAGCTGGTTTATTTTTTGCGGAAACAATCGCACGTCGAAAGCAACAGCCTGATTTTTAAATTTATCGAGGATATTTTCAAGTACTGGAGCTCCGGCGATAAAAATTTCCTCCGCGTGCATCTTCCCGTTGACGTTTATGAACAGGTGACCAATTCCGGAGAATATTTCAACGGCATGCATAAAGCGTTTAAATATTTCTTCACCCGGATTAATCAAGATCCCCTGAATTTTCTTCATTGGGACAAGGAAAAGGTCTGCAGCGAGCTGCGTCAGGTCAAGGGGATCAATGAAAGGGATCAGGAACGCGTTCAAATGATGATCCGCATTTATCAACTGATCTATAAAAAATATTATCCGCAGTTTATTGACCTGCTGAAAGACCTGGAAGCGTCCAATGCCTTCCCGCAAGCCGATATCGCTTCGCTGAAAAAATCTTTAAACGCGAAGAACTATTATCGCAGTATTACGATTATTCTGAAATTTCTCTCCATTCTGAAAGAAAGAATTCTCTCACCGAAAAAAACGCAATTTTACGAAAACATCTATTACAAAAGACACATCGCGGCCGGCATTCCGTCCATGTACGGAACGTATAGTGAGAAAAAATTTGATGCCGTCGGTCTTTCGCTGAGACTGGAAAGTCTGGCCACAATGCTTTTTGAGGAATTAAGCAAGTCCTTCAATCTGAAATTTATCACAAAACAGACCATTAAAAAAATACACACGTATCTCTGGCTGTATGTCAACGCCCTGGAAATTGATGGCATTGCCACGGAAGGACTGACCGCGAAAATCAAGTACGTAACCAACGCGCTGACGATTAAACAATTCTCCCTGGAACAGTACGAGGATATTTTCCGTTTCATTTCCAAGGATATTCAAAATATTATCCGTAACTATTACATCGATATTCACAGGTCCAACCTGTCCATCATCATCGGCCAGGTTTACCGTCAGGACACGGAAGCGATCACAAAATCCGGCCATAAAAAGCATGAAAAGCTGATTTATCAGCATTCAGAAAATTTCATCAGGGGAATCATCTCTTTCGCTTTCGGCATTCAGGTGCTGGATAATTTTGTGAACACGGTCATTAAAACCCTCAACGCGGAAGCGGAAAAGTTTAAAGACAACAAACAGATTCTGAAGGTGGTGATGGCGTACAATCCGGAGTTGACGGTTTCTTCCTTTTATAAAAAGAATAAAAGGATCGACAATCAGATTCTGCTGGGCAACAAGGGGTATTTTCTCAAGGAGCTCGTTTCATTTGGCTTTAATGTGCCGCCGGGATTTATCATCACCACGGAAGTCTTCCGGGGATATGACGCGGTTTACGGCTATAAATATATTTTCAATGATCTGGCCGACCGGGTGAACAAGGAACTCAAAAGGCTGGAGAAGATTACCGGTTGCAGACTGGGAGATCCGCGCCATCCCTTATTGCTTTCGGTGCGCAGCGGAGCGACGGTTTCTCTTCCCGGCATGATGAAATCCTTCCTGAATGTGGGCATCAACGAAGCCATTGCCGAGAACCTCAGCAAAAAGGAAGATTTTCAATGGGCGGCCTGGGATTCGTATCGAAGGTTTTTGCAGATGTGGGGGATGTTCCAGGGCTTGAATCGTAATTTTTTCGACGCGATCATCGATGAATATAAACAGAAATACGGCGTTGAAAGAAAGATCCTTTTTCTGCCTGAACAAATGCGACAAATAGCCCTTTCCTACAAAAAAGGATTAATGGAAAGCGGCATTGAATTTAAAGAAAAACCTCTCGATCAGTTGAGTCACGCAATCCTGCAGGTATTCAATTCATGGTATTCGGAACAGGCGGAAATTTACCGTCGGCAAATGCATATTTCCGATAAATGGGGAACGGCTGTCATCGTCCAGAAAATGGTGTTCGGCAATCTCAATGATAATTCCGGTTCAGGCGTTATTTTTACCCGTGAGCCGAAGAGTTCGTCTTCAGATGTCACCCTTTACGGAGATTTTATCTTTGGTGTCCAGGGAGATGATATCGTTTCCGGTCTGGTGGAGACCTATCCGATTTCCGAAAAACAACGGATAGCAGAATTCCGGGATTCCAAAATATCGCTGGAGGACAAGTTTCCTGAAATTTACGCGGAACTTTTAAGAATCGCGGAAATTCTTATTTACGAAAAAGGATTCAATCATCAGGAAATAGAATTTACTTTTGAAGGAACAACGCGGGACAAATTATACATCCTGCAAACACGGGACATGAATCAAATCACGACTCAAAAATGGAAGCGTTTCCAGGACACTGCGGAATTGCAATCATCGGTTCTGGGAACGGGCATCGGTGTCAACGGCGGTGCTCTTTGCGGCCGGGCTGTCTATTCGGAAACAGATATTAAACGATTCCGCAGCGAAGAACCCCAAACCCCCCTGATTCTGGTGCGGCCGGATACGGTACCTGATGACGTCGGCGTTCTGCTGCAGGTAGAGGGATTGCTGACGGCAAAAGGTGGCAGTACCTCCCATGCCGCCGTAACCATTCCACAGCTTAACAAGGTCGGTGTCGTCGGTTTCAGTAAACTGAAAGTTTATGAAGCCGACGAATACGCCACAATAGAAAATCAGACCATCAAGGCGGGTGATTTTATCAGTATCGACGGCTGGAGCGGCACTGTTTATCTGGGCCGGCACCAAAGCGAAAACGAATGATTTTTATAAAAATTCCCATCAACCTCACCGGAGCGAAGTTAATGGGAATGGATTTGTTCTTTTTTCTTAAAGAATATTCTTGTGGATATAAACGGTCAGGTCGCCCAGCCGGTTGGTGTAGCTGCCGTATTCATTATCATACCAGCCGAATATCTTGGCGTGCACCACGGGCACTTTTAAAACTTTTTCAGGAAGCACTTTAGCGACATCCGCCGGCAGATTCGGAATGTGCGAGCAATCCAAATTAATGAAAGCCGTGCGTGTGTGATTGAACTGACCTTCAATGATAACGGCCGCGTCAACGCCAAAGAGATCAGCGGATACATTTTGTTCCATGGTGAATCTGAGCAGTTTTTCAGGATTACTCGAGGCCGCTTTGCTGTATAAGTCATTAATCATTTTTGTATTAATGTTCATCCCCGTCCCCTGGTTACTGGCGCGGGACTGGAACGTGGCGTTCAGAACAATCAGGGACATGGTGCTCGCCGGTATCCGGATGGAATCGGCCATGAAACCGATATTCTGCACCTGCGGAATAACTTCCGCCAGCGCCTTAGCGGCATTGGTTGATGTCAGGATGATGCTGTCCAGAATGCTCCTGTTCTTTCTCAAATCTTTTTCACCGGCCTTGGGAACGCTGTCCAGCACGCTCTGGGTATTGGTCACGGCATGTACCGTGGACATGGACGCTGTAAGGATATTGCTGGTTTCTTCATTTTCCAGCAGAGGTTTCACCATGTGCGCAAGTCCTGTGGTTGTGCAGGACGCGGCGGAAACAATCTTATGTTTCTTCGGATCAAACGCCGTGTGATTGATGCCGTAGATCATGGTTACCGCGTCATCCGGTGTGGAGAGGGCCTTGTTTTTGATTTTAAAGGGCGACGAATTGATGACCACCTTCGCGCCGCCGTGCAGATGGCCCCTGATAGAACCGCTCTTGTTGTCCGACGCGACCGTGGGATCCTTGAATTTGCCCGTGCAGTCCACTACCACGTCCACGCCGTACTGCCGCCAGGGAATATCTGCCGGGTTTCTGGCTTCACGCAAAATGGTGACGGGAATGCCGTCAATCAGCAGTTTCCCCTGTTTTTCATCGACAATCTGAATGATTCGCTCCGCCTTAACGCCATACAAAAATTTATGCATCAGGCCGTAGGTTGAATCTTTTTCAATCGCCTGGGCGATGGAATCAAGCCCCGTACCCACCTCTCTTCCCTGATTGACAAAAATCTCTTTGAAATATTTTCTGCTGATATGATGCCATAAGGTCAACTTTCCGATTCTTCCGAGACTGTTGATGCCGAGAACCGGCTGTTTGTTCTCAAATACTTGCGCCATGATTCAAATCCTCCTTTATTTTTAATCAGACCTGCTTAAAACACACGCATAAGTTTGAAGCTTCAGTCGAATTATACCGTGACAACGAAAAGCATAGACGCCGGAATCCATAACCGCAAATCCAGTTTTGCAGAAAGAAAGATGCTGATTGATTTTTGCTTTGATCAATTAAAAAGGCAGGGACACCCTGCCGAAAATTCAAGAAAGGAACTCTATTCAAATACGGTTTGGTGGCGACCGGGACCATAAAATATCTCCCTTAAAAGGTCGCCACTTTTCTACAGGAAAGGCAGGGAAATGTCAAGGGTAGGGTATAAAAATTTTTTAATTTTTTTCTTTTTTCGGACTAAGACAGATTTTAAGAACTAAAAAAACCGGCTTTGAAAATCATGTTTCTTCCCATAATCAAAACCGGTTTTTTTTCTTAATAATTTTATTGACGAAAAAGTTTTATATTTGAATGCTTTACCTTTTCATCCTCTCTATAATGAAGACCAGGTTATCTGCCGGGTCGATCATCAACGGGCCTGCCCCTGTAATGGTCCCCGCGGGGCTTTTCCTTTCCGGGTTTGCCACCATGCATTCCGGGTTGATGGCCGTGGCCTTGTAAAGCGGGAGGCGGTGGATGACCCGGTCCGGGTCCGTGCACGACGGGACGAGGTGGCCGAGGGGGAGGCGGACGGTGCCAGTATCGCGTTCTTTCCCAATCGCGCCAGTTGCGGTTCAGATCTCCGTGATGAATGCGATGATATTGCCACGGTTGGCCTCTCCATCGATGATGCTTGAAATCATCTCTCCATCCTTGATAAAAATGTCTGTGAAAAGTTGGGTACCCCCTGTAATACCCCCATCCCCTGTCATAGTATCGGGATCGGTACCAATGCCCCTGCCACGGACGCCACCACCATCCGCCGTAGAAAAATATGTCTTCGTTCAGATCAGGTACAACATAGACGTCCGTACCCGGAACGACCACAACTTCAGGCGGCGCCGGAAAGATAATCGGCGGAGGAAGAGGAATGGGAATGTTGATATGCACGCTGGGCTGTGCGATTGCCAGAACAGGTGTGAAGCATATCAGCGTTAAGAAAAAAGTCCTGAAAAATAATTTCTTCATCGGTTTCCCTCCTTGGGTTAATGATTAATCCAATCACAAAACACAATGATCGAAATCTTTCGTTTGATACCTTTTGATATTCCATCAAACTCTGTAATTGGCCTTAATTTTAAGAAACTGATTTTGATATGTCAAGCTAATCTTGTGTGGAACACGGATAGTTTCCCTTGACATTAGCGATGCATAGGTCAATATTAAACAACACTTAAACATCAGGAGGGCTGAATATGTACTTGATTATTATCATTATTGCTCTTGTGCTGATTTTTGCCGTTTTTATGTATAATCGTTTCGTGCGTCAGCGCAACATCCTTAATGAAGCCTGGAGTGGCATCGATGTCCAGCTCAAACGCCGTCATGATTTGATTCCCAATATCGTAGAAACAGTCAAAGGTTACGCCCGGCATGAAAAGTCCGTTCTCGAAGAAATCACCAATCTGCGCTCAAGGTTATCCGGACCGGCAACCCTGAAGGAGAAGGGGGAAATGGAGAACAGCTTTTCGCAGGCATTGAAGAGCATTTTTGCTCTAGCGGAAGCGTATCCGGATCTCAAGGCCAATCAAAATTTTCAAGAGCTGCAACGCACTCTCACCGATACCGAGGAACAGATTCAGCTTGCCCGAAGATATTACAATGGCGCGGCCAGAGATTACAATACCATGGTCGAATCTTTCCCGAACAATATTCTGGCTAACATGTTCGGATTTAAAAAAGCTGATTTCTTTGAAATCGAGCTGGCCACGGAAAGGGAAGTTCCCGGGGTTAAATTCAACTAATACATCGGGCATGAGGACTCATGAGAAAAAAATGCTTTTTGCTGCTGCTGACTCTGATCCTGACATTAGTTATTTTTACGTCTTTTGCTCGCAGTGAAATCAGGCAGGAGCAGGAAAGAATCCTCTCGTTTCACAGCGACATTGAAGTTCTTCGCTCTTCCGGCATGATCGTGACGGAAACTATTGAAGTTTATGCCGCCGGTAATCAAATCAAAAGAGGGATTTATCGGGATTTCCCCACAAAATACAAGGACCGGTACGGGCGGAATTACAAAGTCCGGTTTGACGTTAAAGAGGTTCTGAGGGATAACGCGCCGGAAAACTTTCGTCTTCAGAATCTGAGCAACGGTGTTCGTGTCTATATCGGCAACGAAAATGTTTTGCTTGACCCCGGCACTTATACATACGTCATCAAATATTCAACCAACAGACAATTAGGATTTTTTAAGGACTTTGATGAACTGTACTGGAATGTTACGGGAAACGGCTGGTCGTTTTCAATAGATGAAGCTTCCGCTAAGGTCCGGCTTCCCGAGGTACCCCTCGATAAAATTGGAGAAGTTGATGCTTACACGGGATATACGGGCGAAAAAGGGAAAGATTTTTCTTCTACAAAAGAATCAGACGGTATTTATTTTCAAACCAGGAGGTCCCTCAATCCTAACGAAGGCCTGACCATCGTTGTTCAGTGGCCCAAGGGATATGTCACAGAACCGACCTTTTTCGAAAAGGCATTTTGGTATGTTAATGACAATCGCGGCACTTTTGCCGGTGTCATCGGGTTGTTGATTCTTCTTTTCTACTACCTCATAGCGTGGGCTCAATACGGCAAAGATCCGGTCAAAGGGACCATTATACCGCTTTATGAACCTCCAGCTAAACTCTCTCCCGCATCGATGCGTTTTATCGTTGAGATGGGTTATGATGACAAGGTATTCTCCGCAGCCATGATCAACATGGCGGTTAAAGGTTATTTGAAAATTCAGGAAGTCAACGACAAATTTACCTTGATTAAAACCTCAACGGAAGAGGGCCAACTCTCCGGTGAAGAAAAGGCAGCCGCAGGAAAATTATTTACATCATCACGCAGTGAAATAATGATCGAAACAAAAAACCATAAAGAAATTGCCAATGCCCGTCTTGAATTACATAAATCCCTGAAGAACAGCCTGGAAAAGATTTATTTCCGCACAAACAAAAAGCTTTTCTTTGTGGGTCTGACTCTTTCTTTCATTCTCATGATTTCAAGTGTTATCATAGGAATTTCCGAGATCAATCCAATGGTCATCTTTATGATTTTCTGGCTGACCGGATGGTCATTTGGCGTGGCAATCCTTTTACGTCTCGTGTTTTCAGCATGGAAAGATGTTTTTACGGGTGGACATCATAAGCTGACGTCTCCTGCAAAAGCTCTTTTCATAACGTTATTCTCTGTACCCTTTGTACTGGGCGAAATCGCAGGCATTGCCGTAGTGGTCGGTTCCGGATCCATATCCATTCTTGTTATTCTGGGAATCATGATCTTCATCAATGCTCTTTTTTACCAGTTGCTGAAAGCACCGACGCTGGTAGGCAGGAAAGTTATGGATGGCATCGAGGGGTTCAAAATGTACCTTTCCATCGCAGAGAAAGACCGGTTGAATCTATTGAATCCCCCCCATAGAACGCCGGAACTTTTTGAAAAATATTTACCCTATGCCTTTGCCCTTGATGTGGAGCAGGAATGGTCTGAACAATTTTCCGATGTTCTCTCCAAAGCTGCGATTATGGAGGAAAGCAATGTTCAGAGATGGTATTCCGGCCCCTCGGAAAGAACCTTCAGTCCATCCCTTTTTTCATCAGGACTGGGAAATTCTCTGACCAGTGCCATTGCATCTGCCGCATCTCCGCCCGGGTCATCTTCCGGCGGGCGCGGTGGTTTTTCCGGCGGTGGTGGCGGAGGTTCCTCCGGTGGCGGTGGCGGAGGTGGCGGTGGCGGAGGTTGGTAAGCCCCCAACAAAAAGATTTATATTTAATGATTATTAAAGGAGCTTTTTTATGAAAGATAAATTTTTATTACGCTCACGGCTTCGCAGTAAAACTTATTTGTCTTTCTTCGCCGTGCTGTTTCTTTTAATAATTACGTACAATGGAATTGCCGCTCCCATACAACAGATCGGACCGGTGGACATCCGTGGTACGGTAAGTGACTTGCAATGGAATCCTGAAAAAACAATTCAAGGCATACCGGGAATGTCCGGGAGCGCCGGCCATGACCGTATTGTGCCGGCTCACTTTTTAGTAACGTTAAGTCATTATAGCGGCGTAGATTTTCAAACAGCGGCGGCCATGACCCGATATGTTGACTGGTCGGTTTTTCGCAGCAAAGACAGAAATGATAGTCCGTCATTTGTTACGTTGATGATCAATCACAACAATCCAAACTTCTTGAGAAAAGGAATGAATATCAAGATCAGCGGATATACCATCAGAGGCGATGAGGGTGGAACATGGACGTATTTCAGCAGCATCAACATTCTGAATCAACAGCTCCCGAATGACGATGTGCGGAGTTACCTCGAGACGAACATCGAGTCACCCAACTCCGGCGGCAGGATGTTTTGTTCCTACGAGTTATTGGGAAAAGATACGGGACATAGAACCGAAAATATTTATCTATGGACGACCTGCATGGAATACTATGTTAAAAATGGTACACTCTTTCAGGGAACGGGCGTCAGTCTGCCGGTAATGCTGACAGCCGAAAAATCATTCCGTGGTTATCGGATAAGAAAGCATATCATTCCCCGGGAAGGAGAGGATTATGGAGAAAGCATTAAAAGGATATTTCCTCCGATTTATCATTCTTTAATTTTCACAGACAATGACGAATACAACAAAAGAGCCACTGATCTTCTTCAAGAGACTGAGCAAATAGCAAAAGAATTTTATCATATAGAGCAAGAGCAAAACATTTCCCGGGATGGATTGAAACTCATTGACTTTAAGGTCAGCCAGACTCAAATTACCGTCGGAGATTCTGTGACGGTGACTTTCACCCTGAAAAATGTAACCGATCAACCTATTGAAATAAATCCGCGCTTCGGTGTTTTTGTTGGTGCACGTTGGAATTCCACCACCGATGACAATAATCGTGATTTCGGACACAGATATAAAGGGAAGGTATTACAACCGGGAACGGAGATTGTTTTTTTAGCCGTTAAAAAACTCTATGAAGCGGGTATCTGGAGATTATGGCCGGCATACAATGTCCATGGACATTGGGGCCCCTTCCGGTGGCATGAAATTGTTGTGAATGTCAGATCAAAGTCAACCGTTCATTCATGTCCGCATACTGATTTCGAGCAATAGATGGTTCATTTGTTTAAAAAGTATTGATAAAGTTTACGTCACGTCAAGCCCCAAACAAAGCAAGACCCCATAAAGATCGTTTTATGGGGTCTTGTTTCGTTAAATCGATAAAATAAATCTGACATTCAAATTAATTACATTTTAGGTTTCCTCTGTCATTCCAGATATTCGGACAGTTGTTCGCACCGCTAAGACTCGTCCAGTTTGATCCGCCACCAGGCTTATTGCAGTGGCAGCGTAGAGTGGTTCCAGTTCCGTAATCCGGGTTCGGATCCATTCTGCAACACCAGCAGGAATTTTTGTAAGAGCCCTCCGGAAGATTTATACCAATGCAATCGATATTTCCGTCACAGTTTGCTAAATCACCACCGTTATTAATGCATCGGTTACAATTGAAGTGCTGGGCACTATTGTTCCATGTACCATTTTTCTTCTTGCAACTGGCACTGGTGATTCTGTCAGCGCTTTTATTATACAAAATTGAATTACACGAATTCTGATAAGAGCCGGGGGGGGGGATTATTTTTACCTTTTAAGTTTCCATCGTCATTCCAGATGTCGTCAAATTCCGCAGCATTGTTTAAGCTTGTCCATCTTGATCCACTACCTCTTTTGTTGCAGTGACAGCGCAGGGTGGCCCCGTCCATTCTGCAGCACCAGCAGGAGTTCCTGTATGAGCCCACGTTCGGCAGATTTACGCCGGTACATTCGATATTCCCATCACAATTGGAAATGTCACCACCATTATCGGTGCATTGATCACACTTGGTAATGGATAATTGAGCGTTATTATTCCATGAACCACTAATTTTTCTACAATGAGCCGTTAAAGTTGTTCCATCATTGTTAATTGTATTACATGATCTTTGATAAGACCCAGACGGGGGAGTATCGGCCTTACAAACAGAAGCATCCATGAGAAACAAGGCTGCCGCGCAACAAAGCGTTACAAAAAAAATCAACGTCTCCCTTTGTATCTTAACGATGTTGTTCATACACACCTCCCTTTTGAATATTGAATGTTTGCCAGGATATTAACGTTATCATTTTTTTATGGTAATCTTAGGATTAAAATTTTATAATATCTTAGTGGAAAATTCAGCTGTTTATTTTTTAATTAAAATTGCATTCATATTAAGGCCCGGTCGCGATTTCCGCGACAACCCACCGGCGCTGGTTGTTTAACTCCATGGTCACCCAGCGCACATTCGGATTGTCCTGCCAGCCGAAAAAGGGAATGGGAGCATCAGACGTATTCTCCACATGGGCTTCGAGCGTGACCTTAAAGATATGGCGACTATTGCTCCAATTATCTGTATGGGCAGGTTCAACATGCAAAACATGAATCGAACGGATAGCGGAAAGATGCCTGCGCCATCCGATGCGTTTTTCCGGTGTATCAATCATTCCCGCGGCCATTGACTTCATGGCCTCATCAACGTCTCTGCTGTTTACGATGGCAAAGAATTCTTCGAGGCTGGCTTGACTGGCTTTTGAGAGTTCATTCCAGCGGTCTTTTGATGCAATCCAGGCCTTGCGCGTATTTACACACTCAGAGCAGATGAAACCGTGACGGAATTTTTCCGGTTTTACGACACAACCAGCCAGGACAAAGTCACGGCCATAAGGGAAAAGCGACTTACCGACACGCATCTCCTCAAATTCTCGCGGTGACGGCATCCCGTAAATCACACGCAGCTTTACGCTTTGCATTTTGATCCCGTGTACCGGGCAAACACCTTTATCCGCACCGTTGCTTTTGCCGGCATGGACCGGCATGGTCCCCAAAGCAAACAAAACTAAAAATATTAAAATCCGGAATGACCCGTTAACGCTCTTAATCAATTTTCAGCCCTTATTTTTTCGCAACCAGCAAACCGTGGATCTTCAGGGGTTCGTAAATTAAGCGGAAATCCGTGAAGCCGGCCTTTCTGGCAACGTCATCAAGATCTCTCGGTGAGCGGTAAACCATCGGCCAGTTAATGACCCATTTTAAGAAATGCTGCTCGATGTTCGGGGAGATATTACAGGTTATTAAAAAACCGTCAGGCTCTATGATTTCTCGTATCTTGCTGACCCAGTATATAGCGTCTTTCTGTTCGATATAATCCAGAAAGCCCATCATCTCGACGATTTGCGGTTTAAATGCATAAGATGATTCAATGGCGTCATAGATATGCCCCTTGTAGGTTGTGATTTGTCCGTCTAACCCGTAATACCTGGCCGTCGTTTTTGCCCATTCGAGAGCGTCGCCGTCTATGTCAACAAATATCGCTTTAATCCTTTTATTCATCGCTTTCGCTTCAGCCATCATCTCAATAACCGATTCCGCCGAGCCACAGGCCAGTGACAGAATTCTTATTTCATTGCCGTTATCTACACTGGAGATCGCCTTTCTTAATTCATCTTTGACAAGTTTTAACCGGTTACGAAGAGCCTGGCAGTTCAAACCAAACCAGTAAAATTCATCAATCATTCCTCTTGGTGTCCATTTTTGAGGAAAGGGATGATGGTAAACGATATTCATCGCTCTCCAGGTTGTCGCATAATCTTTGACCTTTCTGCATTCCCTGCCCAGGCCATCAAATAAAAAAGTGTTTGTTTTGGGCTGACCAAGACCAAAAATCTTGTAAAAATTCTTTTTCAACATGACATAGCTTGTAATAAGCCACATAAAAGGCAGAGATAAGTAATAGGGCCAGGGAAAATTTTCATACTTCTCGCAACTAACCGGAAGATGAGGTCTGGGGATAAGTTCTATTTGTGGGGGCTGGGGTTTTTTTGCAATCTCTATTTTAACAGTATCGTTATCTCGCATATTCAAGTTTGCGGAACTTAATATAATTTTATCATTCTTTCACAAACGACAACAAAAAACCTTTGTTTTTTTATTTGCTTTTATGGAATTTTTTTTGTTTATTGACTATAGAAAACCTATGTTTGTATGTCAAGCGCAATATTGGACGATAAAAGTTTTGAATTTTAAAATTCAGGTTCAAAAAAATCAACTTTTATCGCATGGACTTTGTTGTTTTAACTCATATCGGGAGGGGACAAAATGAAAAGAATGAAAATTCTGTTTGCCGCTTGTTTTTCTTTTTTCATACTGGCCTGCGCTCCGGTTTACACCATCAATCATTCGCTTCCTGAAAAACCGTTAAACATGTCTGTTGACGGGGCCGCTCACAACTGGGCGCAAAGTGAATGGTGGTATTACACCGGTCATTTAACCACGGAAGACAACCGTGAGTTCGGATACGAACTGACTTTTTTCAAAAGGATTACCAACGAAGACAAGTTGCCCGGCCTGTTTATTCCCGTTCCCGCCCACTGGTTCAAGGATGTTGGCATGCTGGGACACTTTGCCGTGACGGACCTGCAAAACAAAAAGTTTAAAGCAACACAGATCAATAACTTTTTCACCAGATCAAAAGCTGATGAAAAGAAATATGATGTCATGATTAATAAATGGACCGCCCGGGAAGAAAAAGGCAAACACATCCTGTCCGCCGACATGAAAGGCTACAAGATTGATCTTGAACTGGAGGCATTAAAACCGGCCGTTTTCCATGGCGACAAAGGCATTCTGAAGAAAAGCAAAGAGCACGCCAATTACTACTACTCATTGACAAAGATGAAAACATCAGGAACGGTGACGGTGGACGGTAAGTCCCTGAAGGTTACCGGGATATCATGGATGGATCACGAGTATGGAACCATGAAACTGATCTATCCGCAGTCCGGATGGGACTGGTTCAGCGTACAGTTGGATAATGATTGCGAACTGATGATCTATCTCATCAGAAATGACAAAGACGGGATTATTGATTCCGGCGGCGCCACCTTCGTTTCGGCCGACGGGCAGTCCACATGGCTGACAAAAGATGATATTAATATCAAAACTTTGGGCTATTGGTACAGCAGGCAGACGGATTCAAATTACCCGGCTTCGTGGGAAATCAATATTAAATCGCTGAATTTAAAGCTGAACGTCAATCCGATGCTCGCACAACAGGAAGTGAATTTAGAGCCGATGCCTTATTGGGAAGGAAGTGTTATGATTGATGGCACGTATAATGGCCTGCCTGTCCGGGGAAAAGGTTATGTAGAGTTGGTTGGCTACAGTAAAAAATACCCTTTAAAGTATATGTAAAATAAAAAACGGAACGCTCATGAGTCATAGAAATTAATCATACCGGACATCAGAAGGAGGGGGATTCGGCAATGGTAACGGGTCACAAGAATTGTCAGAAAATCTCTTTTGAATCTCTTTGCGAGCACATCCGCCCCGGAGATCGGATTTTTATTTCCAGCGGGCCCGCAATGCCGATGAAGACGATCTCCATGATTATGGAATCGAGACATCCCAATCTGATCGATTTGTGGATCATCCAGCTGGTCCTGCCGGAAATGCGCTTTTTCCTGAAGGAAAGACAACCCCACAAATACCGCTGGAAAACCTTCAGTGTTGGCGAAGCCATTGTGCAGGGAATTCAAACAGGAAAAACCTCCCTGCCTTTCTGGATGGATTTTATCCCTTCCAATATGGCAGAGATACCTTATCTTTTTCATTCCAATGCTCTGGATATAAACGTGGCTATCGTTCAGACTTCACCACCTGACAGCAAAGGTTTCGTGAGTCTGGGCGTTGTGTCCGATGTGGCCGATCTGGTCATTAAAAACGCGCCTGTCGCGATTGCCGAAATCAATCCCAACGTCCCCATTACCCACGGGGCCATGTCCGCGCATATCAATCAGTTTGACGGCTATATCGAAAGCGACCAGCCGCTGCTGGAAATGCAAACCTCCGCGCCGGATGAGATTACCAATCGCATTGGCTGGCATGTCAGCAACATTATTGAAGATGATTCAACGGTTGCTCTGCATTTCGGAAGCGTTTTCAACGCTATTGCCCGGCATTTGAAATCTAAAAAAAATCTCCGGATCTGTTCGTATGCCATATCGGACTGGGTTATCGACCTGATTGAATCCGGCGCCCTGGCTCTGGATCACGGCATCGATCATCAGGAAATCATTATGACGAGTTCCTGTTTCGGTTCCAAAAGGCTTTACGATTACGTAAACAATAATCCCTTTTTCACGTTCACACCTCTGCTGCGCGCCAGTTATCAGGCCAATCTGCCGAACATTCCCCGCCTGGTGAGCGTCATCAATGCCCAAAGCGTCGATATCACGGGCAACGCTGTCATTTTAAATCCCGGTGATTATTTCCTCCCCGGCTTTGAAGGAAAACTGAATTTTTCTTTAGCGTCCTCAATGTCCAGAAGCGGAAAATCGATTGTGACCGTCCGGTCACTGAACAGGGAGGGAAAAAGCAACATTATCATCGCTCATAAAAACAGTGAGCAGGTCCGATCGACACTGGGGACAACCCGTTACGTCGTGACGGAATACGGCATTGCCAATATTGCCGGCAAATCCATCCGGGAAAGGGTTATGGCCATTGTGGACATCGCCCATCCCGATCATCGGGATGCCCTGATCAGACAGGCCAAGGAAATGGACTTGATTTACAAGGACCAGATATATGTCACGGAACGCGCCGCCGATTATCCCTTTGAGCTGGAAACCGTCAAGACGTTTGCCCATAATCAGGAAGTGAAGTTCAGACCCATCAAGACCTCAGACGAAGACATGATGCGGCGCCTGTTCTATGGTTTTTCAGATGAATCGAGGTATATGCGCTACATGAGACCGGTTCGAATCATGCCGCACGTCACGATGCAGCCTTACGTCCAGATCGATTACAATACCGTCCTGTCCATTGTCGGGACGATTCAATACAAAGGCAGCGAAAGAATCATTGCCGAAGCGAGATACGCGCTGGATGACGAACGGGATCAGTATGAAACGGCTTTTATTGTGGATGAAGAATTTCAAGGGATGGGAATCGCGAAATTTGTGTTCAATTATCTGATCAATATAGCCCGTGATCGTGGAATTAAAACACTCTACGCCATCGTGATACCAAAAAATAAAGGGATGCGGAAAGTATTTGAATCAGCGTCAATCAAACCGCAAATCACCGAAATGGAAGATGAAGTGGAATACGTTTTTGATCTCCAACCGGCAAAAAAAACATCATAGGAGCACCCGACTTTCATGAGAAAGGAAAGCGTTTCTTCATTTGGAAATGAACATTTTCGTATAAATCTTCTTTTGAAAAAAATTACACGATAATTTTTTCACTTTATATTTCATTGACATATGAAAATGAGAGATTTATGATTCACAACACAAAGCTTCAGAAAGATTTAATTTTCCTGCAAACAAAAAAAATTAAAGGAGGTTTTATCTTATGAAAAAATCATTTTATTTAGTTGGTCTGTTGTTTGTATTTATCGTAACCTTTGTGCTGGGGAGTTCCATTATCAGTTTTGCGGATGATCCGCCGGCGGGAAGCTATAAGAAAACCTGTAAAGAGGCAGAATATGATGGCACTAATCTTAAGGCAACTTGCAAAAAATTTGATGGCTCCTACGCATCACAGAGTACTTTGTACAATGCAGACACTTGCACGGGAGACCGGGAAAACTGCAACGGCACTCTGAAATGCACGGGAGTGGATCTTCCCAGCGGCAATTACAAAAACTCATGCTTCTGCTGTTACAAAAAATATATACTCAACACTCAAAAACAACGAGAGATAGAGAACGTATGTTGCCTGTGCAAAAATGGAAAAGGCAAATATCAGAGTGAGACTTGCACTCCCTGTGAAGATGACAGTTGTACAAGTCCGAAACAGATACAAAACAATGACGGAACTTTAACGTGTAAGCAATAACACCATCCGCCGCATTTGAGAAAAGTTGAATCATGCGTATTACCACCGGTAAAGTCTAAAACCGGTGGTAATACTTTTTTTACAAAATAATTTTCATGGTTTTAAAGAAACATTCGATTGATTTTTTTTATGTCTTGTTCCCTATAAACTCCCTCAATAATTTTTTCTGTTTTTTCTGTTACGATAATTTTTCTTGACAAAATTAACAAAAAGAATATTTTAATGGCCATCTCGAACGGTACGTTTCTGATACTCGCCTGCACGTTTCTGACCAAATGAGACCCATACGGTAACATCAATACGCTAGTGTTGGTGAATGGGTTGCACTTCATCATCATTCAAACATTTTAATGGAGGGTTTTATGAAACGTGCTTTACGCTTTAAATCATTGTTTTTTATATCCTTTTCTATTTTAATCATCGGATATCTCCTGGCCTTTTCGGCCATTGCCGCTCCGCAGATTGGTCCTGCCGGTATGGCTTTTTACGAGAAGCCATCCACGATACCGACAGCTCACGGTACCCTGATCAGGTACCGCACATCAACATCGGTTCCTCCGGGCGGACCATCATGCTACTCGTGGACAATCATGTATTCTTCGCAGGATGCCCTGGGACAGCCTAATGTGGTCACCGGCACGGTATTAGTGCCAAAGTCTTTATACAATTACGGCCTCACCGCGCGTCCGATCATCAGTTATGCGGTCGGCACCCACGGACTGGCCCAGAACTGGGCGCCTTCAATTCAACTCGAAAACGGCACCGACTACGAGAATTCCAATATTAACGCGGCTCTCAACATGGGCTATGCGGTTCTGATTACTGATAATCCGGGTTACACTAACGGCGATGTACCAACCTACATGGTTGGCAAAGCTCAGGGGCAGGCCGTTCTCGATATTGTCACGGCAGCCTTGCAGATCCCCAATATTTCTCTGAAATCATATGCGAAAGTCGGGATCTGGGGTTATTCTCAAGGCGGGCAGTCGGCAGCATGGGCGGGTCAGTTACAGCCCACCTACGCATCGGGCATCAGGCTGGCCGGTGTTGCGGCAGGTGGCGTTCCCGCCGAATTGTTTGCGGTCGGGGAATACCTGGACGGCAATAACGGTTCTTCCTTCCTGCTGGAAACCTGCATCGGTTTGAACTCGCAGTATCCGGATAAAATTCTCCTGTATGATCGGATCAATACCAGTGGCGTGGACGCCATCGACAGGGGACTTTCCATGGGCGTCTTCGAGGCACTGTTTGCTTTCATGAATACGCCGCTTTCCGACTTTACCAAATACGGGGAAACCTCCGATCAGATTTTTGCGATACCGGAAGTCGCTGAAGTAGTCAACGCGCAGGAACTTGGAAAAACAAAAATCAATGTGCCTGTTTTTCTTTACCACGGGACATCCGATGAATTTATCCCTCTGGAACAGGCCCTGAATCTCAAGGCCAGATACTGTAATCTCTCCACCAACACCTCATACATGGTTTTCCCGGGTGAGCATATCACCACACAGTTCCAGGCTGCCCCGTATGTACTTGACTGGTTGAAAGACCGGTTTAACGGAAAAACCGCAACCAGTACCTGCAGAACATCCAATCCACGTCCGGTATCCACAGCCAATCCTGTTGACGGAGATTTTCTTTTTTCCCTGGATGGCTGGACCCTTGATGGAACCATTCATTTGAAAACACTGAATAGTAATGTGAAACTACCGGATGGATCAACCTTCACAGCTGAAGCCAATATGACGAATAACACGATTACAGGCGGCATGTCGATTCCGGAATTCAGTTACTATATTTACGCGTTCGGCATGCTTCCGTTGCAGGTGAAACTGAAGATTGTTCCCGCAGGACCGATGACAGGCACAGCCTCCCTGGATAATAACGGCATCCTGCATATCAACGGACATGTGTATGCGGATATCTATCTCAAACAGGTGGGTGAACTGGGCGTTGGGGTCCCCTTCTCTCTGAAAACCAAGACACCGGTCGATTTCCCCATTGTCTTCGACGGACCTGTATCGTCACTGGGAGATGGTTCTCTGCAATTCACAGGCACCACGACGTTCCCGGATATGGTGGAAAACGGAATTATTATCAATGCCCTGTTTTCAAGTTTGATGTCCGGACCTGGTCAGGAATTCACGTTCACCGTGACGCCGCCGGCACCGAAAATGTGGTAATTTTTAACCAGAGGCATTTACAGCTCCGGTCTTTCTGATATATGGTAGCTTGACCGGAGCTTTATTCTATCAGCCATTTTTACTGATGATCTTTAAAAAAATGACCAAGATGAGGAGATTTGATGAATGCCCCATAATGATACGAACAGGATCGGAGTCAAAAAAAAAATGGCTGTCATCATGCTCATAGCTGGTGTTGCGATCCTTGCCGGCCTTTTGTACTGGATGACTGGAAATGATGAAAATATCGAGGAACCTGTTTTTGTAATGCAACCAGATGCATTAAACAAGTCTGAAAAAGAATTCAAGGATGCCCAGGAAGTAGCGGCGGTGGCGGCTATTCCGGGTAAAACGGTTTCCGGTACGGTCACAGAACGTCCGGCTTATGTGTCCGAGATGGAGTGGCAGGTACTTCAAAACGTTGCCCGGCAAAATCCCGATGTTCAATTAACCGACCTGGTTAACAAACTGTTGTTTATCAAAAAAAAGACGGCATGGCTTGAGGCAGAAGAAAACTCTGACCAGCGCAGGCAACTGGCGAGGCAGTTGCTGGAGATGATTCCGGGCCAACTGGAAATCGAGGCCATTGATCCTGCAACGGCAAAAGAACTGGAAACCATGCTTAACGCAGAGTTGATGAAATAAAAGCAGCAAACAAGAGATGTTTTATTGAATCTAACTCATGGAGGGAGAGGTCATTAAGGCGTGATTAAAAAAGGGGCAGGCTCCGGATGGAGACCGCCCCTTTTTCGCTAATGGAAAAATAATTTCCTTATTCAGGAGGATACATCGATTCGATCTCTTGCTCAAATTTCTTGCGAATGATCGATCGTTTCAATTTCATGGTGGGGGTCAGCTCACCGGAATCCTGTGACCATTCTTTCTCCAGAAGAATAAACTTTCTAATTTGTTCCACACGGGCGTAGTCTTTCATATACTCCTGAATCTCTTGTTCGTAGAGTTTGATAACCTCGGGATTCTGGGTAAGATCATGACGATTGGAGAAGGCGATCCCTTTTTCTTTCGCCCAGCTCTCCAGAGATGCAAACGCCGGCACGATGAGAGCGGAGAGATATTTACGGTTATCACCAATGACCGCGATTTGTTCGATGAATGGCGACGTGATGAGCGTGTTCTCGATATTCTGAGGTGAGATGTTTTTGCCGCCGGAGGTTACAATGATGTCCTTGATACGACCGGTAATCTTCATGTACCCGTCGCTGTCTATTTCTCCGATATCACCCGTGCGGAAAAAGCCGTCGGACGTAAAAACTTCCTTGGTCGCTTCTTCGTTTTTATAATAACCTTTCATCACCTGCGGGCCTTTGATGAGAATTTCGCCACCCTCGCCAATTTTAACGATGGTGTCTTTAACCGCCGGCCCTACGGTGCCGGGCTTGATCTTTTTCGGTTTGTTGGAGTTGGTCACCGGCGTGGTTTCGGTAAGACCATATCCTTCGGTAATGATGATACCCATCCCCAGGAAAAACTCGGCGTCGGATACTGAAAGCGGCCCACCACCCGATACGGCACCCTTGAGTTTATCCATGCCCAGAGCCTCTTTGAGCTTGCTGAAGATGAGTTTATCCGCCAGATTATATTTGAAGGCAAACCAACCGGTTCTTTTCCTGTTCTCACAGATATAAGGAAGGTTTTCTTTGGCTAACCCCATCGCCCAGTTGAAAAGAGCCTTTTTGACGGGAGAGGCAGTCGCCACTTTGGCAAGGATGCCCGCATGAACCTTTTCATAGATGCGGGGAACGCTGACCAGTACGGTCGGCCGAATTTCCTTGAAATTTTCCAGAAGCTTGTCCGTGCTTTCAGCAAAGGCCACCTTTTTCCCGAGGAAGATGGCGGCATAATATCCCACCGTTCTTTCCAGGGAATGAGCCAGCGGCAGAAAGGACAGGAAGGTATGATCATCGCTCAGAAATTCCGGATCGACGGCATTAATCTGATTCACATTGGAAACAAAATTTTTGTGCGTCAGCATAACCCCTTTGGGATTGCCGGTTGTGCCCGAAGTATAAATGATCGTCGCGACATCATCCATATTAATGGGCTTTATTCTCTTGTCGAATTCATCTTTATTGGTTGTGGCGCTTCCTTCCTTCATGGCTTCAGCGAGCGTCATGACACCGGCAGGCGGTTTCTCCGAATCATCGAAGATAATAATTTCGCCCAGATTGGGAAGTTTTTCCTTAACTTTGATAATTTTGGCCATGTGTTCTTTCGTGCCGACAAAACACATTCTCGAGTCAGAGTTATCGATGATATATCGGGATTCTTCCGCGGAGTTGGTGGCGTAAATGGGAACATTCACGGCGCCTACGGAGATAATCGCCAGATCCGCTACCCACCATTCGTAGCGATTCGGAGAAAATAAAGCCACCTTATCGCCGGGTTTTATTCCTCTCTTGATGAGAAACATGCCCAGATTCCTGACCATTTCGTTGAGTTTGGTCCATGATATTTCCTCCCATTGGCCAGATTTACTGTTCTTGTAAATGACCAGGGTCTTGTCTCCGTACTGCTGAACCCTGTTCTGAAAGATTGCCCCCATCGACGTTTCCTGAAATTCCGCCATAGCACACCCCCCCGATTATATTTATTTGTATAAGATTGATTTGATTGGCGCAGTATAAGTGGAAAACGGCTTTGATGTCAAAGAAAATATAAAATTGCTTTGATTGTCTTTCCTGGAGAATAATAACGCGGGTGGATGATTAGAAACGGTAAACGGTTTTGATTTGAAAAAAGTGCCCGGATGGAGAATTTTCGGTATAGACATCATACAGATAAGTGAATGTGACGCTGAGCCGGGAAAAACGGTAATAAATATCAGCCCCCGCGGAAAGAGATTCTCTGGCACTATCCTTCACTTCGGCTCCGTCTTTCTCCTTATCTTGGCTGATCATCCAGTTGATGGAAGGCCCCAACTTGAATTTATCTGTCAGGTTGTAGCCCAAAAGACACTGGAGATGGAACTCGTCGCCGGGCAGAACACCGGTGTCGTCATTTTCCAGGCGAAAAAAATATTTGGCCGCCGCATCCACGCTGAATTTTTTAAAAGATTTGTGAAGAAATAAGACCGGCTTGATATCGTATTGATGGGATCCGATGTTAGCAGCTTTGGAAGACCTGTATTCACCTGTCGGAAATTCCACAAAGAGCATCGGTAGAATATCAACCTGTTTGACAGGCAGAAAATAACCGACGCCAAGATTGATGTCTCCCACACCCGAAGAATGCTGATCCAGGGAGTCGATTTCCATATATCCCAGAGGAACAAGAGCTGTTGCGACAAAATCGGGTGAATAATAGCACAGACGCAATAACTCTTGAACGCTCCACAGGCCAAAATCTTTTTTAAATGTATCGCCGTTCTTATCGGTTGTTTCGTCAGCGGCATAAAGTGAAGAATAGGTGAGAAAATAAGTTCCCTGTTTTGCCCGTGCGCCGTCATAGAAATTTACAGCAAAAGCCTTTTCCGGCACGATCACCGATAAAAACATTAATATGAAAATGCATCGAAATGCATGACCGGATAAAAATTTAATATGATCAATCTCCTTCCTGTATTCCGATGGTGCTTATATAGTTTTTTTGCACCGATGAAAAGCAAAAACCGGTTTATCTTCTGATAAATCTTAATTTGCTTGACACCCTTCAAGCGTCTCCATATAATCAAACGAGGGATATTTGGTTTTAAGATAAACCATTTCGTAATGATAGTCGGGGACGTGACAGAGGTGAGGGCAACGTCGTAAAAAATAAAACTATACAACTTTAAAGGTGATCGTTTATGTGGAAAGATAAGGTTGTTTCTCCTCAAGAAGTTCTTTCTCATATTGAACCCGGGATGGCGATTTTTCTGGGCACGGGCATGGCGGAACCGAGAACATTGGTTAAAAATCTCATGGCCTCGGAAGAACCGAACCTGCAGGATTTGGAGCTCATTCAATTGGTCAGCATCGGAGATACCATACCGATTGATGAACGATACTCACGAAAATTTCGTCTCAGGACATTTTTTTCCGGTTGGATTGCCTCCGAAGCAATCAGCGAAGGACGTGTTGACCTTATTCCCAGTAGATTTTCAAGAATACCCGCTCTGTTTAAATCAGGGGCTATTCACATTGACGCTGCCTTCATTCAAATTTCACCGCCTGATGAAAACGGCTATGCTTGTCTGGTCGGCGTGGATGTGGAAAGACAGGCGATGGAAACAGCTCATCTGGTTGTTGGTGAGATTAACGCAAAAGCGCCCCGCATTATGGGCGACACATTGGTTCATGTGAACGAATTCAATTATTTTGTGGAATCGACGGAAAATCCTCTCTATATATCGCGGTGGCCGGTGGAAGATGTCTTTCTGAAAATAGCCGCTAATATCGCTGCTGTTGTTGAAGATGGAAGCTGTCTATCTTTCGGCATCGGGCCTCTTTATGAAGCACTGGCCGTCCAACTGGCTGCGAAAAAGAATCTGGGCATCCACTCTCCGTTTTTCACCGATTCCATCATGGAACTTGTCAAAAGCGGTGCGGTTACCAATCGTTATAAGGGGGTTTTTCGCGGCAAATGTTCCGCTTCTTATCTGCTGGGCAGCGAAGAACTGATGCGCTGGCTGGATAATAATCCGCTTGTGGAATTTCAACCGGAAGATGTCATTACCGATCCGAAAGTGATCGGCACCAATGACCGGACAATCTCCATTCTGCCGGCCCGGAAAATTGATTTGACCGGTAACGTGGCCCTCCATACCGGCAAAGGAAATGTCACCGCCGGTCCGGGCAATGTTCAGGAACTGTTCATCGGCGCTCAACTTTCTAAAAACGGTCGCACGGTTTTCGGTCTGCCCAGCCGTAATCGCAAAGGACAGCCGAACATTGTTCTGTCCGTCGATAATATGCCTTTCCAGTTTACCAATCGTGAATCGATGGATCTGGTGGCCACAGAGTACGGCGTGGCTTATCTGATGGGCAAGACAATGCGCGAACGGGCGCAGGAACTGATTGACATCGCCCATCCGGATGACCGGGAGGAACTCGTCAGACAGGCAAAAGAAGCGAAATTGCTATATGCCGATCAGATTTATTTCCCGGAATCCGGACATCTTTATCCGGTAAAATTAATCGGCACACATGAATTCAAAGGCGGCCTTAAGGTTCTCTTCCGCCCCATCAAACCGTCTGATGAAGAAAAAATGCGCGATCTTTTCTACCGATTCTCCGATCAGGCGGTGTATTCCCGCTATTTCACATCCATCAAAGCCATGCCTCACCGCAAAATGCAGGAATATGTCAATGTCAACTACCGCTGGATCATGTCTATCGTGGGTGTGGTAGAGATTGCCGGCACGGAGAAAATCATTGCCGAGGCGCGTTACGCCCGTGTGAAACAGGATGCTTTTGCTGATGTCGCGTTTGTCGTGGATGAAGATTATCAAAACCTGGGCATCGCTTCGTATCTGTTTGAATTGTTGATTCGCGCAGCACGCGAGGAGGGCATTAAGGGTTTCACCGCTGATGTCCTGGCCTCCAATAAATCCATGCTGAAAGTCTTTGAAAAGGCGCCTTTCCCTGTGCAGACCGTTTTATCCCGGGGCATTTATGAACTGACCATCCCCTTCACGCCTCTATCGGATTTGAAGGCCAGCGAGAAAAGCTGAGGCAGACGGGATTCAGTAAAAAATAGCCTTGGGCTCAAATTCCTTCAGGGCTTGGAAAGCATTTTCACAATCCGATTTTCTCTGTTCGATTTGGGACTTTCTGGATATGATTTCTTCGGGACGAAGTTTCTTGCCGGTCACGTTTTCATTCCAATCCTTGATCATTTGATCGGTTGCCCGGCAGTTCGCGTAAGTTGCTTTCCTGAGGAGTTCAAATCGTTTTATTTCCGCCGGACTGTCAAATTCCAGACCTCTGCTATAAGCCGCATAATCTTTCATGCCCGGTTTGATGACCATGCCTGTCGTGGTTTCGACGGCGACTTTTTCGCTTGGACTGATTGTCGCGATAACCCACGCGTGATTGCTCTCCATGGCAAGCTGCCGGAAATTCCACGCTGTGATATTTTCGCGGATATTTCCACCCATGATCTTCGCTTCAATGCCTCTGGTGATCAGTTGATTCCAGACGTTGATCGCCATATCCAGACAGACGAACTCACCCTCCAGGGTATAGGAATGGCTTTTATGGAACTCGGCGGCAATCTGTTCCACAATCTTCATTTTATCCTGCGCCTGTGGCGTGGAAGCGGTTGGAATGGCCGGTGTCTTTTCCAAGGGAGCGCCTGCGGCTGGTTGCACAGGGGCAGGAGCGGGCAACGGAGAAGATACAAATCGTGTATCAGCGGGAGCGACCACATCTGCCGTTGGTTCTGTCTTGTGAGAAAATGTAAAAAAATAAACCAAGAAAGAAACAACGGCAAGGGCCAGAACAAACAAAACCGGCACGTGATATTGATTGAAAAATGAAGATGGCTTGTTCGTATTGCTGACCAGCGGCAATGGAATCTTTTTATCGCAAACAGGACACCGGTAATGGCCATGCTTCAGCGTGTGCGCCAGATCCCCGGAATTAAAATCCATCTGGCAATTTGGACACTGGATACGCATGCCGCACTCCTCTTTATTTCTAGCCAACGATATAGGTGCTGGTGCCGACGGCAATCAATACTCCCGCTTCATTAACAAATTCCGTCCGCGCGACAGCAACTTTGTGTCCGAGTCTTAAAATATGGCCGGTGGCCAGGAAATGGCTGCCTTTTCCGGGACGCATATAATCCACGCGCATATCGATCGTTCCCATACTGGTGAGGCGCTTGACTATTTTATCCAGAGAAGCGTCCTGCATTTCCTTGATGACGTGTATTTGCGCAATCACACCGCCGGTAAAATCAAGAATGGTTGAGATAACCCCGCCGTGCAGAATTTTCTTTTCAAAATTGCCGACCAATTCATCCCTCATGTCAATTCTTACAACAACGCCTTCCTTGGAAATGGAGTCAATTTTCAGGCCCAGATATTTATTGAAGGGCATCATCTCTTCATAGATATTTTTTAAATTATCAAGAATGACTTCTGTGGGCAGAGAATCCATACCATACGTCTCCTGGTTTGCAAGGTCATTGCATTATCACATTTGATTTATCGATCGATCAATTTTTAATGATAATCGGTATCTCGACGGATTTATCGATGCTGAATGTAAAATATTTATCTTTGATGATTCGTTCTTTATATTGATGTGTTATTCTCACTTTGAATGCATCATCCGTTTGTATCACCGTGATTTCATCGGGAGTGATTTCCGGCATATTTTGAAGTTCAAAACGATGCAGCAAGTCTTTTTTTATTTTTTCCGCCGTTATGATATGGGCTTGTGCAGCCATATCCGATTCCAGCTTTTTCAATGCGTTATGAACCTTGATATCACTGAGATAGATTGGAATAATTTTCATTGCCGGTATGGAAACCGCGATAATGACTCCGATCGTTAATAACCATCCGATTGCCGTCATTCCTTTTTGTTGTTTGAGTCTGCGCATGATACCTCCCTTGCCATATGGACCAGGTTTGTGTTCTGCAGATTGTCCTGACCCGTTAAAAATATTTTTGCTTTGTATATTTCTTCTCCGGGAAATCACGGGGCTGAACCCCAAAACAAGCTTTGGAGTATTAAATCCTCCGCTGCGCGGGATTGTTTCCAATCCTGATTTATTGGGATTGGATAATTCGTCCAACAAATTTCAGTACGCCTATAGGTTATGTGCTTCTGAAATTTGAGACTCACTACGACTTACAAATTTCAGTGCACCTCGTTTTTGAAATTTGAGTCTCACAATAAAAACCCCCCGCTAAAATTTTTTTCCGGCGGGGGGCTAACGAGCAATGCTTATACCGTCTGATATCTGGAGTCACATCATTGAACAAATGGCCTTTGAGAAGGAAAATCACAATGAAGAATTTGTGCTTTTCTTGAGGGACTCCCCGCGTGTATAGCAATGTCTCGTTTGTTCAGGATATTTGCAAGAGGGCTGCAATGCTTTATATCGTAAGCTGTAATCAGCTTATTAAATAACCGCGTTTCAGCAGTTGGCGTGAACACTTCATACCCAAAACAAATTTTGTTTTATTACCTCCATTGATATGGTGTAATCTTCCAGAAAATCGTCCGGGCATTGCAGCGCACTCTTTGTTTTTTAATTTACTACCGTTAATATTTAATGTCAAGGGGAAGGGAATATAATTTTTATCATTTTGGATGAGTGATCTGTAAAGACTCGGAGATAATTATTTGTATAATTTATTGACCGGGTTTTTTATTTTTTATCTCCTCCAGTTTAGCCAGTGCCTTTTCATGTCCGTGTTCAGCCGCTTTGAGATACCATTTTACAGCCTCGTTATCGTCCTGAGGAACAAAAATGCCGTCTTGATAGATATCACCCAGCCAGTTTTGGGCTTCCGCGTATCCCTGCTCAGCCGCCTTGCGATACCATTTCACAGCCTCGGTCGCATCCTGCGAAACGCCTTCTCCATAAAAGTACTTTAAGCCCAGATTGAATTGGGCTTCGGCGTGGCCCTGCTCGGCCGCTTTGAGATACCACTGTACGGCCTCCGTGTCGCTTCGCGCAACCCCTTCACCTTCCTGATACATCCAGCCCAGATTAAATTGCGCGCCCGCATCCTGTTGTTCGGCTGCCATGCGTAACCATTTCAGGGCTTCCGCATCGTCCTGCGGCACGCCTTCACCCTTACGATACATCATCCCGAGAGTAGATTGGGCGTGCAAAATGCCCTGCTGGGCCGCCTTGAGATACCACTTGACGGCTTCGGCGTAATCCTGTTGAACCCCTTCGCCTGTCTGGTACATCCAGCCCAAGTTAAACTGGGCATACGCGTCCTCCTGATCGGCGGCTGTCAAAAACCACTCCAGGGCTTTCCCGTCATCACGCGGCACTCCCTCGCCATTAAGGTACATCAATCCTAAATTATACTGCGCATTGGAGATTCCCTGCTGGGCCGCCTTTTGATACCATTTGACGGCTTCGGCATAGTCCTGGGCAACGCCCAAACCTTCTTTGTACATCATACCCAATATGGCCTGGGCGCCTGCCTGTCCGTGGTCGCCAGCCTGCAAAAACCATCGCAGTGCCTCGCTGTCATTTTGCTCGACCCCCAATCCGTCCTGAAACATCAATCCCAGATTAAACTGAGCGTGTTCATTGCCCTGCTCGGCAGCTTTTCGATACCATCTCGCTGCCTCCTCATAATCCTGTTCAACGCCCAAACCGTTAATATACATTCCGCCAATCTCAAACTGAGCATTGGTATCGTTCTGCTCGGCAGCTTTCAGATACCACTTGACAGCCTCGGTATCATCCTTCTCAACACCTCTCCCTTCTTTGTACATCATGCCGAGTATGGTCTGGGCATCTACTACGCCCTGTTCTGCCGCCAGCAGATACCATTTCACCGCCTCGGCATCGCTCTGACCAACCCCCAGCCCCTCTTGGTACATAACACCTAAATTAAACTGAGCATCAGCAATCCCCTGCCGGGCCGCGTTATAAAACCATCGGGCCGCTTCGGCATCGTCCTTGGGAATGCCTTCACCTTCCTGGTAGATAATACCCAGATTGTACTGGGCCTCCGCCTGTCCCTGCACCGCCGCCATGCCCAGCCAGTGAATGGCCTGGACGTCATCTTTGGGTACTCCCCGGCCTTCTTTATACATCATGCCAACGACATACTGTGCATTAGCGTCTCCCCGGTCGGCTGCCTGGAGATACCAATTGAGCGCCTCCGCCTCGTCCTGAGGCGGGACATCGGTTAGTTTTTCCTTTTTTGTGTCGACTTCAGCCTGCGGGCCGGGTTCAGGAATCTTCTCCGGGGAAGGCGCCTGAACAGTTGCCTCGACTTCTTCCGTTAATATTTCTTCACCCTCAGGGCAGATGATGTCCAGCACTGCTTGGGCATCCGCGTTTCCCTGACGGGCCGCCATACGATACCATTTCGCGGCTTCCGCTTCGTCCAGCGGGACACCCTTGCCCTCGATATACATCATTCCCAGAATACTCTGCGCTTCGGCATCTCCCTGCTCGGCTGCCTGGCGATACCATTTTGCCGCCTCGGCATTATCCTGCGGCACAAAGATGCCATCCCGGTAAATACCGGCGAGCCAAATCTGGGCATCGATATGTCCATTTTCAGCCGCCTCCCGATACCATCTCACCGCTTCTGTAAAATCCTGGGGAGTACCTTCGCCTTCCAGATACATCCAGCCCAGCATAAACTGAGCATTCACGTGACCTTGTTCGGCCGCTTTCAAATACCATCGTACTGCTTCCACATCGCTCTGCGGAACGCTCTTGCCCTCATGATACATCTGGCCGAATTTGAATTGAGCTTCCGCTTGACCCTGTTCAGCGGCTTTACGATACCATTTGGCGGCTTTGGCATCGTCCTGAAGAACGCCTTTACCCTCTTCATAGAACATACCCAATATCGCCTGGGCATCCGCTTGTCCATGATCAGCCGCCTTACGATACCATTTCAGGGCTTCCGTATCGCTCTGCGCAACACCCTGACCTTCCTGGTACATTTCACCCAGATGGAACTGGGCATTGGTATTGCCCTGTTCGGCCGCTTTGAGGAACCACACGGCGGCCTGGCCATCGTCTTGAGGCACGCCTTCGCCGTTACGATACATCAGGCCCAGGTTGAATTGGGCATTTAAATGGCCCTGTTGAGCCGCCTCAAAATACCAACGGGCGGCCTCCGCATTGTTTTGATCCACGCCCCTGCCCTCATGATACATCCAGCCGAGATTGAACTGGGCGCTCACATTTCCCTGCTGGGCGGCTTTCGTGAACCACTTGACGGCTTCAGCATCATCTCTGGAAACATTCTTACCGGTCAGGTAAACCACTCCCAAATTGTTCTGGGCAAGCGCGTTTCCCTGTTCAGCAGCTTTTATCATCTCTGTTAATGCCGTACTTTTAGCCATAATACTGATGCTCTAAAAAAATTTCCTTTATGAAAGACTTTACAAGCCACACTATTTTTTATCAAGTTTTTTGTTGACGCAAAATTAATTTCATCGTTTTAAAATAATTTTGTTTATACGCAACCAGCGCCAACTATTAATCCACCCATTAATTTATCCTCTTTAAAATTCAATAAAATTAAGATATTATTATGCAAAAGAAATGATGCCGGGGAGCAATATATGCAAAAGAGGACAGGCTATCAGATCTCAACAACGTTGAATGAGGAAGTTGTTGAATTTGTCATTACAGGCGTAGTAACAGAAGATTTTTTTGAAAATGTACAGGACAAAGTTAGTGAGGCCATAGAATCCATTAACGCTAGAAAGTTATTGTTTTATGTCAGTGCGCTACAGATACCCCATGTATTTTCAGAAGCCTATTCCAGAATGATTGTTAACTATCCTCCTCTTTTACATATTAAATCAGCCCTTGTGGATATTCCGGAGAATGCGGAGTTCCAGCATTTTCACGAGATTCAGGCGAGAAATGCCGGAATGTCTTTCAAATGGTTTACCGATATTGATGAAGCAAGGGTCTGGTTAAAGATGGATATATAAAAAAACAATTACATATGTTGATAAAAATATTTGATTTTATCCGTAACGAAACAAACATCTTCTTCCTTCATTTCATAATAAAGTGGTAATCGTAACAGACAATCACTGATTCGCTCGGTGATCTCCATCGTTCCGCAAGTTCTCCCGTATTGTTTTCCTGCGGGAGAGTTATGTAAAGGCACATAATGAAACACGGCCATGATGCCTTCCTGTTTCAAAAATTCAGCAAGCTTTGTTCTTTCCTCTAAAGATCCGGTTACGATATAAAATATATGACCATTGCTGCAACAATCATCAAGAATGAAGGGAAGACGAAGCAAACCTCTTTCCGCCAAAGGCCGCAGGCTGTCCATGTATGCGTTATAAATCAAATTCCGCTGAGCAATAATTTGTTCGGCGTTCTCCATCTGCGCGTAAAGAAACGCGGCGACGATGTCGCCGGGCAGGTAAGATGATCCGATATCCACCCATGTGTATTTATCCACCTGGCCACGAAAAAACTGACTGCGGTTGGTGCCCTTTTCCCAGACGATCTCCGCCCTTTCAGTGAATTTTTTATCATTGATTGCCAGTGCGCCTCCCTCGCCCGAGATAATGTTTTTGGTTTCGTGAAAGGACAGTGCGCCAAAATGTCCGATTGATCCTAGCTGGCGTCCTTTATAGGTGGACATAATTCCCTGCGCCGCATCTTCAATGACCAGCAGATGATGCCGCCGGGCGATATCCATAATAGCATCCATAGCGCAGGCTACTCCGGCGTAATGAATGGGAACAATGGCCTTTGTTCGGGATGTTACGGCCGCTTCGATCAATCTTTCATCGATATTAAGAGTATCCGGACGAATATCAACAAAGACGGGAACGCCACCCCGCAACACAAAGGCGTTGGCGGTCGAAACGAAGGTGTATGACGGCATAATGACTTCATCACCGGGATTGATATCAGCCAGAATTGACGCCATCTCCAAAGCCGCCGTGCAGGAATGCGTCAGCAGAACCTTGCCGGAGCCGAGGCGTTCCTCCAGCCAAGCCTGACATTTTTTTGTAAAGGGACCATCGCCAGCCGTGTGCTTATTATCAATGACGGCCTGCGCGATATAAAAAAGTTCTTTGCCGACAATAAAGGGCTTGTTAAAGGGGATGCGATACATTTTTACCTCTCGATAGTTTAATTCATTTTATTAAATCTTAATGGCGACGATCAGCCGCGAGCCTCCAAATGGTAAGGAAATCCCTTTTTTGATGAACCCCATCTCTATTCGTAATAAAAACTCAAATGCCCGGTTAAGGATCGGGTTAATATTTAATTCTGTCTGCAATTCAGATGTTTGTGTATTTCTCACGCGTTTGAACCATCGGGATATTAACATCAATGGCAACAAGCTGGAAACAAAAGAGGTGCTTCGAAGAACAGCGAAGCCAGCCGTCGCCAACTTTTCATGAAGTTCTCGCTTTGAATAACGCCTGACATGACATGCATTTGTATCTACCGGACTCCACAGCCAACGGTGATGCGGCACAGTGACGAATAACAGTCCTTTATGTTTTAAAGCTTTGCAAATTTGCTGAAGAACAGCATGATCATCTTCAATATGTTCCATTAAGTCAAAAGCTCCTACAGCATCGAATTCAGCATCAAAGGGGATATGCCGGGCATCCATTTGTAAAAAATTTGCCCGGTCGTTGAGTCTTTCCGACGCGAAGCTTATTCCCTCAGGATAAATTTCGCTTCCGACAAGATTAACGGAGGGGAAACTACGGGCAATACCTTGCAGAACAAATCTCGTGCCGCATCCGATTTCCATGAAAGAAGAGATCGTTTTGCCATATTTTCCGAGAGCCCAGACAATCAGATCGTTACGGGCGCGAAACCAAAAATGCACCTTTTCCTGTGCCGCAAACAATTCAAAAAAGGAAGCATTATAGCCGTGACTGTTGTATGCCAAATCGGGAGAAAAAAGCGGCACATCACTATTCATTTCCGGGTTCCATCCGCAACCGGGACAATTCCAGTTCAGACTTTTAAATAATTGAGAACATTGAAGACAACGTTTCATAAGACCCGCAAATGACAGACTGCAACTTTATATTAATCAAACCACTTGTGAAAAGTACAATCAGCGTGAGTCAGCCAGAATCCATGCCTGGCCCAGACCTTCTGTACGGCAATATTTGGCAGATGAGTGGATGTTGTAATGCGTTTAGCCCCCTGCTGAAAACACCACAACATAGCAGCTGATACGAGAGCAAAGTAAACACCGGAGCTCTGCGCCTCCGGATGCACTGCATTAAGGACCAGTTGGCCTTCTTCCGGTGTGTGCAGTTTCAACACGACAAACCCTTTCAAAGACCCATCTTGTTCGGCCACAAGCACCTGATCCGCAATATCTTTCTGAAGACAAGAACGGTAAGCCCATGACGCATAAGCTTCATCGCATTGCTTTTGATCAAGCCTTGGATCAGCGTGGTAGTGGCCCACGTAACCTCGAAAGGCTTCAATAGCTAGGTTTTTGACCATTTGTGCTTCACCGGGATGAACAGGACGTATGAGACCTTTCGATAAAACAGGAAATTTAGGCGCCTGATGAATATCGCACTGATAGTATAGCAAAGTATCTGTCAGAAAAAATCCGTTGGATTCCATGGCCTGAATGGTTTTCAGATCATTGGCATCACAACGGGCAATCAGCAATTTAACATTGTGCGCATGACAAAAATCCAAAACAGATTGAAGTGTGTCAACGGTCACCTGCGCTGCCCGGGCTGTTTGAACACCAAACCTCCCCGTATCAATATCTGAAAGAAATACCTGAGATGAAAGTGAGTCCATTAATCATTCCTGTGCAAAAATCCAACCACATCACGTATGACACTCGGCGGTCTTCCCATGCTGCGGGAATGCATTCGAGCCAGGTATTCGCCCATGATACCCAGTGAAAACATCTGAGCGCCCGCAAAGATCGAAATGATTGAAGCAAGAAAAGCAAAACCGGGAACGGAGGCTCCCTGGATAAAATATCTTCCGAGCACATAGACCAGGACACAGAGACCAAAGAAAGTAATAGCAAATCCCAGCAGACTGGCCAGTTGCAAAGGTACCGTGCTGAAACCGGTCATCATATTCAGGGCGTGATTGACAAGCTTGCCCAATGAATAATTGGAAACACCTATCTGGCGGGCATCGTGATGAACGGGAATCGCCGCAAATCGTGCCGTGCCCCAGGTCAGCAGGACATCAATGGAAACATAGGGACTCTGATAATTCTCAAATGCCGCGCGTATATCTCTTTTGAACGCTCTGAACGCACCGGCTTTTCTGGCAATTTCCGCACCCATCGATTCCTGTAAAATAAGTTTTGATATCTGCGATGCTCTGTCCCGCCAGAATCCATGCTGTTCCTTTTCAGGCGTCCCATAGACAACATCGTACCCTTCGAGTAATTTCGTTATCAGTTTGGGGATTTCTTCCGGTGGATGCTGCAAATCGTCGTCCATGGTCACAAGGATTTCGTATCGGGCTGCCCGAATTCCACAGAGCAAAGCGTTATGTTGCCCGTAGTTGCGCATCAGTTCTATACCGGTTATCCACGAATGTAATCCGGAAAGATCTTTAATACGTTGCCAGCTATGGTCTTTGCTGCCATCATTAACAAAAATTACCTCGTATTGAGCTGTTAGAGATTTTAAAACAGGTTCGATTCTTTGAATCAATAGCCGAAGAGAATCTTCACTGTTGTAAACCGGTATAATGACAGAGATGCCCTGAGAAACTTTTGTCATAGTTATACACTTCTTATTAAAATAAGTTAAAATCCATCTCAACCCTGCGGACGCAGGTTGTTTTTTAACATGAATATGGTGAACTTCTACCATACTTTTTTTCAGAGTTCAGCCTTTTTTAATTATTGTTCCGCACAAGATGTTCTTGCTGATTTTTCATAATTTGATTAAGTGAAAGAAATAATTTTTTAAGATAAAGAACTCCACCATCGATTGACCGCAAAACAAACGGAAAAAAAATATTATCGGGGACACTGGCTTGGTTAGCAACGCGGATAAAAAATTTTCACAACGCTCAACTTTCCATGTTCTTTCGGGAAAGCTTTTTTCATCAGAATGCCTGAGATGGCTGATGATCGCTCTTCTGCCGCTTTTGATTCTGCTCGCCTATCCGGTTGATCGGGCAGATTATGACTTATGGTGGCAAATGGCTCTGGGTAAGTATTATATAGCCAATAAAACCCTGATAGTAAATCACGCTATTTTTTCATGGACACCGGCCGATTCGACCTGGATTTATAATACATGCCTGGGAAGTATTATCATCTATCTTTTTTATAATATGATGGGCGGTTTCGGGCTGTGGCTTTTTCAATGGCTGATCTTTGGCGGCATCTTTCTTTCATTTTATCTTTTCCTTCATCTTATGAGCCGGCGACTGGACATAAACAGCATCGCCGTCATTGCCGCTGTCGGCATCGCCTGTTCCATTTCCTGCAATTTCTACAAACCGGAATTGTTTTCTGCGCTCCTGTTCTGCTGGACGTTGTTGATCTTTTTTTATATCAAGATAAAAAATGCAAAATATTTTTTCTATCTTTACCCCCTGATTTTCGCTTTTTGGGTTAATCTGCACGGTGCTTTTGTTGTTGGCCTAGTTTTTCTTGCTCTTTCTTTCATCGGCGAAACTCTCAACAGAATTTTCTTTCCCCGGAAATCATTGTCTGCGGAAGATCTGATTCATTATGGAATCGCCTGTATTTTATCCGGAGCCGCCGTACTCCTGAATCCCTATGGTGCAGATTATCTGCAAAGCCTTTTTCCGACGGTGATGAACGCGATAGGCGTCAAAAGTTACACAGGACCGGATGACAAGCAAATTTTAGCCTATATCCGCCTTTGGCCTTACTTGAAGACTTTGAGTATTGCGCTTTTTTATGTCACCGTCACCGCGTGGCTAATGACGTTGATGATTTTATTGATCGGCCTTCTTTCGATTTATGAATGGGTGAAGGAGAAATCATTCGATTTCACTCTACTGATCGTCAGTATTGCCTTGTACGTCAAGGGGATGGAAACAGGCAGAACATCCTATTTTCTTCTTCTGGCCTTTTTCTTCATTTTATTCTATTTGCTCTTTCAACGATTAAAAATCACGAGCTTCAATGGCAGTGCAACCATCTTTTCTTTGGTGGCTTTGTCCTTCTTTTTTATGAGCGTTTCATACATCACTGTCAGATATCAGGCTGATAATAGCTGGTTCGGACAGGAATTGGACAGTTTCGTGCCGGTTAAGGAAGCGGAATTTCTTAAAAAGCATAAGCTGGAAGGGCCAATCTTCAACGATTACCTTATTGGCGGCTATTTATTGTGGAAGCTTTATCCTGATTACAGGGTATTCATTGATCCCCGTTACGGTCCCTTCCAGAAAGAGGTTTACAAGGACTATCTGGCCTTTACCATGAAGTCTGTGACCCATGAGGATATTAAACGTTTCAGGCAGAAATATCCTTTCAGGATCGCAATACTGCATTATAACAACATGAATCTTATTTTTGATTTTCTAAAAGACAGTAATGAATGGCGTCTTTTGTACTTTGAAAAAAATGCGGCGATTCTGATTCATAAATCATTGTTTTCATGTGTCCAGTGGAATGAGATCAATATCAATCTTAGTCCTTTAAGGTTTAGAAAAGTTAAAAACCCCGATATTTTAGTGAACGTGTTCAATATTTATGTTCGTTTGAATCCGCAGGCGGGACGATACATTTATGATATTTCTAAAAAGAATATCAGTGATTGCTACAAAGGAAAAGCCGAGCTTCTAAGAACGATGGACATGCAAGTTCGTATCATAGAAACGGCGCTTAAACAGAAGG
>JAGPFC010000043.1 GCA_018056685.1 Smithella sp. | reverse complement strand
TCGGCCGGGATGTCCGAAGCTTTGCCGATTCCCTTGTTGTCCGTGAAAGTGAAAGCCTTCATGGAAATAAGGTCAACAATGCCCTGAAATTTGTCTTCCGCACCGATGGGCAGACACACGGGCGTGGCTTTCTTTTGCAGTTTTGTTTTGATGCTCTCCAGAACCGTCGTGAAGCTGGCGCGCTCGCGGTCCATGCGGTTGACAAAAATGGCGCGGGGAAGTTTGTACAGGTCCGCCAGTTCCCAAACCTTCTGTGTCTGGAACTCAACCCCGCCGACGGAATCGATAACCACCAGTGCATTATCCACAACACTAAGCGAGCATTGAATATCATAGGTGAAGTTGGAATCACCGGGAGTGTCGATCATATTGATTTTATGCTTGTCCCATTCGACAAAGTTTGCCGCCGAAGAAATGGAGACGTGCCTCTTTTGCTCTTCAGGTTCATAGTCCATGGAAGAGGTGTTGTCGTCAACCCGGCCAAGGCGCTCATTTTTTCCGGAGACAAACAAGAGCGATTCGCAAAGAGATGTTTTACCTGTGCCTCCATGACCGATGACGGCCATGTTTCTCAAGGATTTTGATTCGTATTTAGCCATAGAAACTCCTTTCGGTATCTCAAGCCAATAAAGGCCTGACTAAGCGGGCGATTTAAGTGCAGATGCTTAACGTATCCTCCGACTTAAATCAAGATAATTTTAAATTTTTCCAGACGGAGCCTGACCTGAAGAGGATTCAGTTAAGGCTCTATCAATCCGGGGAAAAGAAAGGGAATTATGCCCCGGCAAAACGGCATGCGGTCACAAAAGGAGACCTGGCCAGCGGGAAGACATACGGAGCCGCAAATGATGTCTTTACGTTCCTGTTTTCAGCACTTGGTCTTGTCTGATGTGCACCGGGCAGGACAGACCGGACAGTTCCGACGCAGTGCCGATTTTTGCAGCGTATTGGGGGGGGCATTTTAGGGTGATGGTGATGACGCCGGCAGAGAAGATGCCTTAAGCGGGGCATTGAGCCCCTTGTGCCGGACATGAGCGGCGACTTTTAACGATTTAAAGCTGAATGAAGACAATGTAATTTGTTTGCAAGGTTTTCCGTGCAAAAAAATATTTTAATTAATTGCCAAAAAACACCCGACTATGTTAAAAACCGGCGGCAGAAGTTGCACATGGCGCAGATTTGAGGGGGGGGAGGGGAGAGGTCAATATCTCACCCGGAGACGATAACTGTTTTTGCTTAATTGTGTTCGCCAATATTTTTCCGGCGGATAAAGGCCGACTTGTTTATCCAGCCAAAACCATGTAAATGAAAAAAATATATATTCTGTTTATAGTGCCTTTTATTCTTTATCCGGCGATGCTCGGGATCGTGCCGCAAATGGATCCTGATGAAACCCGTTACAGCCTGATCGCCAGCGAGATGAACGAATCCGGCAATTATGTGACGCCGCATCTCAAGCACACTGTTTATCTGGAAAAACCACCGCTTGTGGCCTGGGTGACGGCTGTTGCCTTCAAGGTCTTCGGCGAGACGGATTTTTCCGCAAGGCTTTTTGCAGGACTGAGCGCCTGGGGCTGCATTGTGTTGGCCTTTTTCATGGGCAGACATTTTCGTGACGAAAAAACAGGGCTTTTTGCGTCGGCTGTTTTGACGATTTCACTGTTCCCATTTATTCTGGGACGCATCAATATTCTGGATATGCCTCTGGCCTTTTTTGTGTGTTTAGCGATCTGGCTGGGGTATCTGTACTTAGAGGAAGGGCGCAGAAGGTATCTTTATCTGGCGTATCTAAGCGCTGCGTTGGCGTTTTTGATCAAAGGAATGATCGGAGCAGTCTTACCTGCCGCTGTTTTGTTTTTATGGATATGCTCGACACGCCAATGGCGCAATATTACAAAATTGATTTCGCCGCCGGGCATCGTGATTTTTCTGGCCGTCGTTTTTCCCTGGCTTTATCTGGTTCAAAAGGAAAACAAAGATTTTCTGTGGTATTTCTTCGTTCACGAACATTTTTTGCGATTCGCGACGAAAACACACGGCAAGACGGAGCCGTTCTATTTTTTCATCCCGATTATCCTGGCCGGTACGCTTCCCTGGTCTGTATTTCTGATTCGCGCCTGGCAGCCCCGGACCATGAAGCAATGGCTTTTTAAAAAAGAAGAAAATAAATTGCTGGCCGTTTGGGTCTTGTTCATTTTTTTCTTCTACACGGTTTCATCGTCCAAACTGGCGCCTTACATCGCCCCGGTATTTGTACCACTGGCTGTTTGGGCGGGCAGTATTTTCCGGATGTATGAACAGGAGCTGAGCGATCCGTCCGGTCGACGGATGATTTTTTATCGTATCGCTGTTACATTACAGTCGTTATTGCTCATGCTTGCACTGTTGGCGATGCCGCTTATAAAAAAATACCTAGATCCGTCAAGCGGCCTGGTGATCATGACATCTGATTGCTGGTGGATCTACATTTTACCGCCACTCTGCGGCGCGATCCTTTTGATGTTTTTACCGGACCTGGTGGCGCGCAAAACGGGCAGAAACTGGTTTTTGACGCTTTACATGAGCAGTTGTTTACTGCTGGCGGGTATGATTTTACCGTTTAAAGATTTTATTTCGCCTTACCGGAGCACACTGGTTGCCAGGGATGCCATTGCCAGGTATGTTCCCAAAGATGCGCTTCTGTATCAGTATCGCGATATTTTATACGGAGTCGATTATTACAATAAAATCAGGACGGCGGCTGCGGGAGACTTTGGCGAGCTTGGTTTTGGAATCATCCAGTTACCGCCGGAGGAGCGGCGGAAATATTTTTTGTATCGAGATGAATTCTTTGCTAGGCTTGAAAACGAAAAAGAAGTCTACTGTATCATTAAGCGCCGGGAGCGGTTAAGTGAACTTCAGGCGAAATACCCTGATGTTGAAATTCTATGGGACAATGGTGCGTTTTTCCTTTTGAAGTTCAAGCAATCAACAAAGGAAAAATAAAAAATGCAAATCAGAGAAGAATTTTTACCGTTTAGCCGGCCCTCGATTGGCGAGAAAGAAATTTCCCGGGTGACAACCTGCCTGCAATCTGGCTGGATTACGACCGGAGCGATATGCAAGGAGTTCGAGGACAGATTTTGTGAATTAACCGGGGCAGACCGGGCGATTACCTTTAATTCAGCGACAGCTGGTATGCATGTGATGCTCGAAGCGCTCGATTTGCGCCCCGGCGATGAAGTAATCACGCCGTCGATGACGTTTGCCTCAACGGTCAATATGATAGCCCTGCGCGGAGCCAAACCGGTCTTCGTGGATGTGGATTACGCAACGCTCAACATCAATTGTGATTTAATTGAAAAGAAAATAACACCCCGGACAAAGGCTGTCATTCCTGTTCATTTTGCCGGTGCACCTGTGGACATGGACAAGATAAATGCCATAGCGCGAAGGCATGGCCTGGTAATCATCGAAGACGCGGCACATGCTGCGGGAACATACTACAGAGGCGTGCACGCCGGGGGCTTCGGCCATCCGGCGATATTTTCCTTCCATCCCATTAAAAACATCACCACTGCAGAAGGCGGAATGATCACACTAAACGATGCGGATATGGAAAAGAAATTGCGTCTCTTGAGATTTCATGGAATCGAGCGAGATGCCTGGAAGCGCTACGGCAGAGGGGGGGACCCCTCGTATGATATCGCTATGCCGGGCTACAAGTACAATATGCCCGATATGCTGGCAGCTCTGGGAGTGGCGCAACTGGAGCGTTTAGAGGAATTCAACCAACGGCGCAGGGTTCTGGCCGGTCTTTATCTGAATGGCCTCAAAGGTATCGACGGCATCGACCTGCCGGGAGTGCCCCCATATGATCATACCCATGCCTGGCATCTGTTTGTCGTAAAAGTAAAAAGCTGTTCGCGTGACGATTTCATGGCCAGGTTATCCGATTATAACATCGGTTACGGCCTGCATTTTCCGCCCGTCCATGAGCTGTCGTACGTAAAAGAGAGATTCGATGTGGATAGAAAATCCCTTTCAGAAACGGAAAGGGCGGGAAGCAGAATTATCTCTTTGCCCCTGTTTCCCGCCATGACAGATGACGATGTCGGCTATGTGTGCCGGGCAATCAAGGAAATTGTGAACAATGTCTGATGTACAAATATCGGTCGTAATTCCGGTCTATAACGAACAGGCCAACCTACCGACACTGATGCAGAGACTTGTTGCGGTGATGGAAGGCATGTCGAAGAGATACGAGATCATCCTGGTTGATGACGGCAGCCGTGACGATTCCCTGAACATGATGAAGGATTATGCGAAGCAACCGTATGTGAAAGTAGTCGAGCTGACGCGGAACTACGGGCAGCATGCCGCAATCATGGCGGGCTTTTCCGTCTCCCGTGGTGATATCGTGGTCACGATGGATGCGGATTTGCAAAACCCCCCTGAAGAAATACCAAATCTGATACGGGTGATTGAAGAAGGCTACGATGTTGTGGGTACTATCCGGAAATCGAGAAAAGATTCTTTTTTTCGTATCTGGCCTTCACGGATCATCAATATCGTGGCCCGGAAGATTACCGGTGTGCATATGCGCGACTGGGGATGCATGCTCCGGGCATACCGGCAGCCGGTTGTAAAACGGATGACTGAGTGCCATGAACATTCCACCTTCATTCCCGCCCTGGCCACCGTATTTGCCAAGCGGGTGACGGAAATAGAAGTCGCCCATGAAGAAAGGTTTGGCGGCAAATCGAATTACCCTCTTAGAAAACTCATCAATTTGCAATTCGATCTGGTATCGGCGTTTTCTGATTTTCCCATGCGGCTGATGATGTACGGTGGACTGTTTATGTCTCTTTTGGGAACATGTTTCGGCATTTTGCTGGCCATCGCCCGCCTGGTGTATGGCGCCCAATGGGCGGCGGAAGGTATTTTTACACTATTTGCCATTCTGTTTGTCTTTGTCGGCTTGCAGTTTCTGGCTATGGGGGTGACCGGAGAATATATCGGCCGGATTTATCGTGAGGTCCGTAAAAGACCGGAATACGTCATTGAAAATATTTATTGTGCAGATGGGGATCAATGAAAACAGTTGTTCTTGCCTACCACAACATGGGCATTGCCGGTCTCGATGCTCTTAAAAAGCACGGCTATGAAATTGCCGCGATCTTTACGCATGAGGATGATCCGGGTGAAAACTGCTGGTTCGGGTCTGTAAAAGAATGGGCGAAAAGCCATGGAGTTACTTTTTATACAACCGAACAGATTAACAGTCCGCAATGGGTGGAAAAGATAAAAGCACTCGAGCCGGATATTCTATTTTCCTTCTATTACAGAAAAATGCTCGGACAGGCC
The DNA here is from genome assembly GCA_018056685.1 of Smithella sp. GTDB lineage: Bacteria > Desulfobacterota > Syntrophia > Syntrophales > Smithellaceae > Smithella. The sequence goes on along the minus strand of JAGPFC010000043.1, from coordinate 9,992 downwards.
ATCCTGGATATTCCAAGGCTTGGCGCACTTAATCTCCACGGCTCTCTTCTTCCCGCATATCGGGGACGCTGCCCGGTGAACTGGGTGATTATCAAAGGCGAGCATAAGACGGGTGTTTCACTGCACTTCATGGTTGAAAAGCCGGATGCAGGCGATCTGGTCGCACAACGCGAGGTCTTGATCGACCCGGATGACACCGCGCAAATGCTTTATGAAAAACTATGCCTGGCGGCGGGACAACTGCTTGATGATATCCTGCCGTTAATTAAAAAAGAAGAAATACCCCGCACTAAACAGGATCTGTCCCGCGGAAGCTACTACGGCGGCAGACGGCCCGAGGATGGCCGCATCGACTGGCAACAGGAGGCAAAAGATATATATAACCTGATTCGTGCGGTGACCGATCCGTATCCGGGTGCTTTTGCCATTTTGGAAAACGGATTGCAGATCAAAATCCTGAAAGCCACAATGGCGGAAGGCACGCCCGGGAAAGAGCCGGGCGATATTTTAATATCCGGCCGGGATGTTCTGGTGCAGACCGGAAACGGCGCGATCAGGCTTGGCGAGATAGAATTACAGGGAAATAGAATAGCAGACAAATCAATCCATGACATATTCCATGAAAGAAAGGTGGCAAAACTACAATGAAAATATTGATACTGGGCGTCAACGGCTTTATCGGACATCATCTGGTCAATCGCATACTGGCTGAAAAACCCGACTGGCAGGTTTCCGGTATGGATCTCGGAGCGGAAAGAATCGGTCCGGCCCTGAATAATCCACGCTTCAACTTCCTGGAGGGAGACATATCCATCAACAAAGAATGGATTGAATATCACATCAAGAAGTGTGACGTCATCATGCCTCTGGTGGCCATTGCCACCCCGAAGGCCTATGCGGAAGATCCGATAGGCGTCTACAATCTCAATTTTGAAATGAACATCAATATTATCAAGCAGTGCGTGAAATACGGCAAACGGGTGGTCTTTCCATCAACTTCGGAAGTTTACGGCGCCTGCACGGACGCGGAATTCAGCGAAGATGAAAGTTTCCTGGTGACCGGGCCGATTAATAAAGAGCGATGGATATACTCCTGCAGCAAGCAATTGCTGGATCGCGTCATTTACGCTTACGGCACACGCGGACATATGGAATTTACGTTGTTTCGGCCCTTCAACTGGGTCGGGCCCCGCCTGGACGGTCTCGATACAGCCAAGGAGGGAAGCTCCCGTGTCGTCACGCAATTCATTGCCGAGCTGCTGCTGAAACGGCCGATCAAACTGGTTGACGGCGGCCTGCAAAAGCGCTGCTTCACCTACGTTGACGACGGGATTACCGCACTTATGAAAATACTGGAAAATAAAAATAACATCTGTAAGAATGAAATCATCAATATCGGCAACCCCCACAATGAATGCTCAGTAAAAGAGCTGGCAACCTTGCTCAAAAAGCTTTTCAAGGAGCATCCCCAACATAAAAACGATTCCACTTATTCCGAGATCGTCGAAATACCCGCCGAAACATTCTATGGAAAAGGTTACCAGGATATCCTGACGCGGAAACCCAGCATTGAAAAAGCCAAAAGGCTTTTGGGCTGGGAACCATCCGTTGGACTGGAAGAAGCGATGCACCTGACACTCAATTCATTCCTGGAAGAAAACAAGCAGGTCAGCGTCTAGGAGCTATGGAATAAACCGTGGGCCTGCTGGGACTGAAAATTGATGTCGACACTTACTGGGGAATGAAAAACGGCGTCCCCCGTCTGTTGAAAACACTGAGCGACTTCCATGTGAAAGGGACATTCTTTTTAAGCATCGGTCCGGACAACTCCGGCCGTGCCGTTATCCAGCTGATTAGAAATCCCCTGTTTTTGAAAAAAATGCTGCGCACAAAAGCAACGAGCCTCTATGGTTGGAGAACCGCACTTTACGGAACACTGCTGCCGGCACCAATGATCGCCTTGTCCTTCCCTGAAATTGTGCAACAGATTATCGATGAAGGCCATGAAGTCCAGTTTCATGCCTGGGACCACAGACGATGGCAGGATGAACTTGCGAAAAAATCCACAAAGTGGATCGATGAGTGGTTTGAAAGGGGCATTGCCGGATTCGAGAAACTGACCGGGGAAAAACCTTCCGCTTTCGGCGCCCCGTCCTGGCTGATTGATGAGCGCGTGCTGAACAACATTCAGAAATACAATTTTGAATATCTCAGTTGCACGCGGGCCGGAGAGCCCTTCATACACGAAAATATCAATGTTTTGGAGATTCCGTCAGACTTGCCCTGCTTTGAAGAGCTGGAGGCTGAAAACGGAATTGCCGTTATTGAAAAGCTGATAAAAAACGGCGGGACTCATGTCCTTCCCGTTCATGCAGAGGTGGAGGGCGGCCCTTTCGAAGGACAATTTCGCAACCTCCTGAAAATGACCATCGACACGGGTATTACTGTTTTGGAGCTGCATAAAATTAAAACGACCATAGATACCGGCAAAATACAAAAACGCCGTTTTCGTCTGGAGCTGCTTCCCGGAAGACACTCTCCCTCGGCCGTATAAGAGCCGTACGGTAAACCTTCAATAAAGGCAAAAAGATTGTCGACGCCGTCGGACTTCCGTGTGTTTATCGACACTCATGCAAGTATTATCAATTATTCCCGATTTTTAATCTTGTCTTTCCGAAGAAGGGCCGCCTTCCAATGCCACACCTGCAATGCTCCGATTTTTAAGACGCCTCATGATACGGCAAATTTCCCTTTTCCTGTTAATTTATTAAAAAATCAGTCATCGACAAGATACTTTTTGCCATTTAAATTTTGATGATATTTTTAGTGCTGTAATCGCACAAAGTGCTGGATATTATTAGACCAAATGACCTGTAGATGGGGGAACTCTTTTCTCAATTCCTTTAAATTATTCTCCTTGGTCGTAACGCAATAAACAGCCCCCTTTTTTTCTCTTACGAGAAGAAAAAATTCATGTGGAAACAGAAAATACTTTGCTCTTTCATCTGCTGATATTAGTACAACGCCAAGGTTCATCTCGCCGAAACTGCCCACCACAGCAGTTCTGATGTCTGTATAATTTTCAATGCCATAGGAGAAACTCTTGTACTGATAAATCATCTCACCGGCAGGAAGATTTTGTTTGATGGCCTGTGACAGTTGATATGAGCTATTGTATGGTTCCAAGAAGGCGGAGACCGGATGTATCAGGGATGCCAGAAAAAGGGCGGAAAGCAGATACGCCGTAGAGAACCAGCCGGAATTAAAGCGTCGCTTGATTATGTCAGGTAAAATAATCATGAGAAGTTGAATGATAATAGGCGGAAGGATCATCCATATCCAGTTTCGGGGTTGCGTAATCACTAAATCGCCGCCGATTTCGGTTTTATCTTTCAGGATCAGAGGTAGAAGAAGCAATGTAATAAAGAATAGTGACTGTAAGATGACAGGCAGGTAGTGATACAGCTTGTCCGTCATTTTTCTCAAGGGTCTCCATTCCTGCTCATCATACCCTCTGAACAGATGTCCGAGAATAACGGCAAGGGGCAGGAAGACAGGGGCAATATAGGGAATAAGCTTTGAGGATGAGACAGAAAAGAAGATAAAGATAAAGACAATCCAGGTAATGAGAAAGGAAAGTTTCATCCTGCCAAAAACCACGTTATACAAACCGGCATATTTAGCTCGAATAGCCTGGATCAGATAAGCAATCCAAGGGGAAATTCCAAGGACAACAACAGGTAAATAGAAAAGAATAAACTGGTAACGCCCGTGAATCTTTGTGGCATAGCGGAGGAAATGTTGATACACGAAAAAATACCAGAGAAATATTTTGTTCGCCTTTTGTACGAGAATGATCCACGGAAAAACAATTGCGGCCAGAATTAGCAGCCCCACGGGAGAAATAAGTTTAAAAATATCCCGTCCTTTTTTCGAAACAAGAAGCCACAGGACAAGAATAGCAAATGGAAATATTATTCCTATCAGTCCTTTTGTGAGAAAAGCCAGGGCGCTTGCCGCATATAGAAGATAGAGCCAGCTTTTCACCAATCTTTCCCCGACCATGTAACGATAACCTGCCCACGTAGCCAAGCCGACAAAAAAGGTTAAAGGGATGTCCAGAATATTCATGCGCCCCAAAACGTAGAGATACAAGAACGTGCTCAGCACACCTGCGGAGTAAAGGCCTGTTTTTTCGTCGTATAAATATGACCCCATAGCAAAGGTTAATAGGATGCATCCCCAAGCACAAAGACCGACAAATAAGCGAGCGGAGAATTCATTTTTGCCAAATGCTTTGAAAGCCAGCACCGTTGCCCAGAAGGTCAAGGGAGGCTTTTCCAGATAAACGACATGATTGAGCCGAGGAGTCACGTAATCCCCGGTATCATTCATGGAGTCTGCTATTTCACTATATCGGGTTTCATCTGGATCAAGAAGCGGCGTGATATTCAGGGATATAATATACAGAATAGCAGGAACGATCAAAAGAAATAAAATTTTGCTTTTTGCCGTTGTTGACAAAACGTAAGCCTCTTATAAGATTTGATCAATTCCTATGTACTGTCATTACTGTCCCAACGTTTGAGCTGAGGGAGGACGTGAAATATAGAAAACAAATAGAAAAAGCAATAAAAAGTTATTTATCGATTTGAAATATTTTTCTTCGCGGTAAAAACACAAATCTGGATTGCCATCTCGATTTATGTTCTGGCGGCGATTATCAAGAAGCAGTTGAAATTGGACCAAAGCCTCTGCACGATTATTACAAATTGTCAGCGTAACGCTTTTCGAGAAAATACCGCTTTTACAGGCGCTTGAGGATATTGAGGTAGCATCGGAAAATATAGAAGTCGGCAACCATATGTATTTATTCAATTAACGTTGGGACAGTAGCGAGCAGGAACATTATTTTTATCCTTCGTTGTGGCCGCGCCGGGCATGGGGGGTATCTATAGCTCATGGCGCAGTGGTGGATAGTTGATGGTTGATAGGTATATTATCTTCAATCTCCGCCTGCCCTGAGCCTGTCGAAGGGGGCGGGACTCTCGAGCCGAGAGCTTTGCCAAACCCTGCCCAACCGGCAATGTCGTCATACCGGCGAAGGCCTGCCCGCGCGAAATCGGGAGGGCCGGTATCCAGTGTTATCAAGTGCTTTCTGGATTCCGGGTCAAGCCCGGAATGACTGGAGGAGGTATTATTCAAAACTCTCGAGCCTGCCCGTTCATGCTTCGACAGTCTCAGCACGAACGGGCATTAGAACCAGGCACGAACGGGTTGTAGTATTCACAGCGAAGTGTGCTTCGACAGGCGCACCACGAACGGGAAATAAAGTGCACAGCTTGTAGTGAATGATAGTAGCCAAGAAAGCTGAGAGGCGGGCGGTAAGCCGCCCGCCAACACAGTTTGTATGTCGGAGAGTTTTGTTAGTTGACCCTGACTTCGCCGGCGAATTTCTGTCCGTACGAAAATGCCTCGGCAAGCGCATCGTTATCCGGCTGCCAAAGAGCTTTCATGCCGTCGTTAACCATAGTAAATCCGGCTGCAGCCAGACGATCGGAGAGAACTTTTACGCTCTCTCCGCTCCAGCCGTAACAGCCGAAAGCCGCCGCCTTTTTGTTTTTGAATTTCAGTCCGGTGACCATGTCAAGGAAAGCGCCCATCGTGTTTAAGATGCCCCTGTTGATCGTGGGTGAACCTAGCAGGATCGCCTTGGATTTGAATACCTCCGTCACGACATCATTGATGTCTTTGCGGGCGATGTTGTAGAGCTTCACCGTGACTTTGTCGTCCGCCTGTTTGATCCCTTTGGCGATATTTTCGGCAAGTACGCGTGTGCCGTCCCACATGGTGTCGTAGATGATCGTAATCTGGTTTTCCTGGTAATCATTTGCCCATTCCAGATATTTGTGGACGATCTGCAGGGGGTTGTCGCGCCAGATGACGCCGTGACTGGGGCAGATGAAATTCAGCGGCAGACCCAGCGCCACCACTTCGTTGATTTTTTTTATCACCAGCGGCGAAAAGGGAGTGAGGATGTTGGCATAATATTTGGTGGCTTCCTCGAAGAGCTCCGATTGCACGACAAGATCATTGTACATGTGTTCGGTGGCGAAATGCTGGCCGAATGCGTCATTGGAGAACAAAATTGCGTCACCGGTGAGGTAGGTCATCATGGAATCCGGCCAGTGCAGCATCATTGCTTCCACGAAAACAAGATCTTTTTTCCCCAGTGATAATTTGTCACCCGTCTTGACGACCTGAAAATTCCAATCCTTGTGAAAATGTCCCTTGATGGATTTAACACCGTTCGCCGTGCAGTAAATTGGTTTGTCGGGAATGCGGCTCATCAATTCGGGAAGGGCCCCCGAATGGTCAATTTCGGCATGGTTGGCGATAATGTAGTCGATTTTGTTCAAATCAATCTCTTTGGCGAGATTATCGACAAACTCTTTGGCGAAGGGACGCCAGACCGTGTCAATGAGCGCAATTTTTTCATCCCTGACCAGATAAGCATTGTAGGACGAGCCGCGATGTGTTGAGTATTCCTCGCCGTGAAATTTCAAGAGTTCCCAGTCGATTTTTCCCACCCAATCAACGGCGGGCGTGATTTCAAATTTCATAATTTCCTCCCTGGTGTTTATTTAAAAAGTGTCAAGAGCATTTTGAACTTCGTTAATGCCCGCAGCGAGTGCGGCTTTCCGGCCGGCATGATAATCATCTCCCCTGATTTCACGACATGGGGATTTTTATCAATGCTTATTTCCGCCTCTCCCTCCAAAATATATACCAGTGCGTCAAACGGGGCAGTATGCTCACTTAAGCCTTCGTTCTGGTCGAAGGCAAAAATGGTCATGTTTCCGGAGGGCTTCCGGATGATTTCCCGGCTTACCACCGAATGATCCTGATACAACGCCAGCTCAGCAAGTGTAAATGCCTTTGTTAAATCACCAATTTGCGTTACTTTTTGTGTCATTTTCCCCTCCTTTTGGTCAAACGGCCTTTTTATTTTTTGCCAATCTGCATCTGGTGTGCAATCATACATTGATTTACAACATAGTAATTGACTTAAGTCAAAAATTGTTATTGTCTCGACCCGGTTGACCTGATATTTTACGCGCGGCGGCGAAAGCCGTCAGAGGTGCCCGCTTGGAAATTCCTTGAGAAAAGGAAATGATGCTGGTATGACTTCGGCGATATTTTCAGTAACTTTATTTTTAAGGATGGTTATTTATGCAAAACCCAAATTTCAGTTCCGGTCCCTGCAGCAAAAGGCCGGCGTGGAGCATTGAGGCGTTAAAGAGCGCCCCGGTAGGACGTTCGCACCGTTCCGCGCTGGGTAAAGAAAGAATTGTCAAGGCAATAAACGACACACGCAAAATTTTGAATATCCCGTCAGATTACCTTGTGGGTATTTTGCCGGCCTCCGATACCGGTGCCTTTGAGTGTGCGATGTGGTCGCTTCTGGGTCCCAAACCGGTCACCGTGCTGGTCTGGGAGAGCTTCTCCGATGGCTGGGCTACCGATGTCGGCAAGCAGCTCAAACTGAACCCGACGATCATAAAGGCGGAGTACGGTAAAATTCCCGACCTTTCCAAAGTGGACTGGAAGGGTGACGTGGTTTTTGTCTCCAACGGCACCACCAGCGGCGTGCGCATTCCTGACTGGGATTGGATTCCCGCCGACCGCGAAGGCCTGTCCCTGTGTGATGCCACAAGCTATGCTTTTGCCAATGAAATCGACTGGAGTAAAATCGACGTTTTGACCTATTCGTGGCAGAAATGCCTCGGCGGTGAAGCGGCCCACGGCATGATGATCATGAGTCCCCGCGCTGTGGCACGCCTGGAATCCTACACGCCTCCCTGGCCCATGCCGAAAATTTTCCGCCTGAAAAAAGGCGACAAAATAAACAAGGCTATTTTTGACGGTGACGTCATCAATACACCTTCCATGATTTGCGTGGAAGACTATCTGGATGCACTCTCCTGGGCGGATAAAATCGGTCTGGACGGCCTGATTGCCAGAAGTAAAGCGAATCTGAAAGCGGTGGAAGAGTGGGTCGCCAGGACAGACTGGATTGAATTTCTGGCTGCCGACCCGAAAACACGTTCCAACACCTCCGTGTGCCTGTCGGTTATACACCCGAAGGTTGCCGCGCTTGACGCAGACGCGAAAAGCAAATTCCTCAAAAGTATCGCCTCGGATCTGAGCAAGAAAAATGTCGCCCATGACATCAACTCCTACAAGGATGCTCCGGCAGGCTACCGTTTCTGGTGCGGTCCGACCGTCGAGGAGGCAGATCTCAAGGTGGCGCTGGCCGAGCTCGAAAAGGTGTTCAACGAGAAGGTGAAAGACCTTTAAACAGGTAACATTGCGAGTTCGCTGTCAGATAAATTTTTTCTGAAGATAACGGCCGGGGCTCTGACTGAGCAGTCCCGGCCGTTTTAAGCGATGTGAGCAATCTGCGGCATCAGCCGTACAGGTTGCGAAAAACACTGTAGCCCGTTTTGCGTTACAGGATGAAAAGGCAGGAAGAATGACTCATGGCTAATGTTGCAGTGATAGGCACCCAGTGGGGTGACGAGGGCAAAGGAAAGATCGTTGATCTTTACACGGGGAAGGCTGATGTTGTTGTGCGCTTTCAGGGCGGCAACAACGCCGGGCACACACTGGTCGTCAAAGGTAAAAAAACGATTTTGCATCTGATCCCGTCCGGTATTCTTCATGACAACAAAACCTGCGTCATCGGCAACGGCGTGGTATTTGATCCGCTGGTTTTTATTCAGGAAATGGAGGAACTGACGGCAGGCGGTCAGATGCCCGCCAACACCAGACTCTTCATCAGCGAAAAAGCGCATATGATCATGCCTTATCACCGTGCTCTGGATCAGGCACGGGAAGCCCGTGCAACCGGCAAAAAAATCGGCACCACCGGACGCGGCATCGGCCCGGCGTATGAAGACAAGGCAGCCCGGACCGGCATCCGCGTGGGAGATTTATTTGACGAGGCACTGTTCAGAGAAAAACTGCACCATGCGCTGGAAGAAAAGAATTTTCTGTTGAAGAATTTTTTCGGAACGAAGCCGCTCAATGAACAAAAGATAGCGGCGGAATATCTGGGTCTGGCCTTGAAAATTAAGCCCTTTGTAACCGACACTTCGGTAGTTCTTGATCGGGAAATCAAAAAAGGAAAAAAAATTCTTTTTGAAGGAGCGCAGGGCGGGCATCTTGACATAGACCACGGCACTTACCCGTACGTAACGTCATCCAATACAGTTTCGGGGAATGCCACCTGCGGCAGCGGTGTCGGGCCGGGAACGATATCCAACGTGGTGGGCATCGTCAAAGCCTATACAACACGCGTGGGAGAGGGGCCTTTCCCCACCGAGCTCAAAGATGAAGTCGGCGCCCATATGCAGCGGGTCGGTCAGGAATTCGGCGCGACAACCGGAAGGGAACGTCGCTGCGGCTGGCTGGACATGGTTTTGGTCCGTCAGTCCGTTCGCCTCTCCGGCATCACAAGACTCGCCGTAACCAAGCTTGATGTCCTGACAGGCCTCGAGACCGTCAAAATCTGCACCGCCTACCGCAGTGAAGGGAAACTCCTTACAGACGCGGTGCCGGCCAGCCTTCGTGCATTGGCATCCTGTGAGCCTGTTTATGAGGAGTTTGGCGGCTGGCAGGAACAGATATCCCAGACCTTGACTATCGAAGAACTTCCCCAGAACGCCCGGAAGTATCTGACGCGCCTGGAAGAATTATCCGGCACGAAAATCGCGCTGGTTTCCGTCGGCGCAGGACGCGAAGAAACCATCGAACTGGAAAATCCGTTTGAAAACTGAAAACTTTCAGTTTCCGCTTGACAGGTATCCGGCGAGCTGTTAGAGAGCCTTGTTCTTAAACAGCTCCTGGCGAGCGGGCCGTTAGCTCAGAGGTAGAGCAGCGGACTTTTAATCCGTTGGCCGCGGGTTCAATCCCCGCACGGCCCACCA
>JAGPFC010000005.1 GCA_018056685.1 Smithella sp. | reverse complement strand
ATGACTCTTTCCAACCCAAGATCAACGATGGAAACGGTATCGGTATTGGCATGTCCATGGGTTATCACTGCGATATTGGTGAAGGGATTAACCGCCACCATGGCGGGGCTGTCTTCAATGGGAATATTGGTTTGTTCATTGGCGGAAGATGCGTTGGAGTTAAAGAGGATTACGCCAACAAGAATGAAGGTGGTTAAACCCAAAAGAAGGAGCTTTTGCGACAAGAACACAAAGAGACGCCCGGGCATAAAAATACCTCCCCAAAGTTTTTATTTAATTTCTGTAAGGCTATTTTAAAAGAACTGTCTCAAACGACGTTAAGACGATTAAGCAAATTTTAATTCAATTTATTTTGCACACGTAATAAAGAGCATTACTGCATCAAACATCAAAAAAACTAATTTTACGGGGACAACTTTGTAATGCTTAACAACATTTGAATATCACGCAATTCATTCAAAATGCTGTCATGGGTGAAGACCGACACCTTAAATATTAAAACGGAAAAGGGGTGTCAAGTTTTTATTTGTAAAGTATCTCCATAAATATTTTGTAGAAAAATAATCATCACACTGACGTTTCACAAATCAAATAAGAAGGGATAGAATTAAAATGATAATGGCTAACCACGCGTATGAACCCCAGGGCAAGCCCTGGACCCTAATTCCGCCCCAAGGGGCGGGGTATTATACCCTCCGCTTATGGCGGGATTGTTCGACTAACAAATTTCAATATACCTATAGTGACCTTCAGGTTATTCGTTTCTGAAATTTGAGTCTCACAATAAAACGTGTTGCTAAAAACATAAATATCTCTTATAATTACAAATAAAAAAGTGCATGTATGTGCGCATCCTTGCCGGGAGGTGTCCAGATGAATAAAAGAATAAGCGCCTTGAAATTTGCTTTGGAAAACGAACAGAACGAAAGAGATTTTTATCTGGCCAATGCCCGCAGGACGAAGAATCTGGCCGGCAAGAATATGTTCAAACAGATTGCCGATGAAGAAAAAGAACATTATGACATGCTGAAAAAGTTGTTTGAAAAATGGGATTCAAAACAGAAATGGCCAGATACAATTCCCCTGAAAGTAAAGAAATCGGTTTCCGGCAATATTTTAAAATCGATGTCGGAAAAAAAGGCCGCCCGGATTAAAGGCAATGAAGACGATTTGAAAGCGGTTCGTACCGCGATTGATTTTGAAGCGCGGGGCATGGCGCTTTATACCAAACTGGAAGAAGGCAGCACCGATCCCAAGGAAAAAGATTTCTTTAAATTACTGGCCAGTATCGAGCGCCAGCATTTCATGTCTCTGCGGGAAACAGAAGAATTCCTCAGCGATCCCGTCTCGTGGTATCAGAATGCGGAAAAGGTAACCCTCGATGGGGGTTGAGGCAGATCATCCTTCAGGAATTATTTTGTGATATTTGTTCCAACCGGATATTCAGATCCGTCCAGGTGTTGTAGCATTTCTCCAGTTCCAAGTTAATGTCTTTCAATTCCACATTAAGCGTCCTGATTTTCAGCGCGTCCTTGTGCGTCTGCGGGTCGCACAGCATTTTTTCATGGCCGGACTTTTTTGTTTCCAGCGCGGAAATACTCTTTTCAATGGCCGTCAGTTCTTTTTTCAATTCCGCCCGCGCTTTATAGGTCTTGTTTCGCTCTTCGGCCTCCAGTCGTTTTTTCTCTCTGGTTTTAAATCCCTCACTCTCGAAAGAAACCTGTTCGGTATTTTCCTTGACGGATGAAGCGGCAATCTGGCCGCGCTTCTCAATGAAATAGGAATAATTGCCGTTGTAGTAGTGGATATTCCCCTCTTTCAGCTCAAAAACTTTATTGACCAGATGATCCAGAAAATAACGATCATGCGAAACGATGGCCACCGTACCGTGATAATGGATCAGCGCGTTTTGAAAAATATCCTTTGTTTTTAAATCCAGATGATTGGTCGGCTCATCCAGAATCAGAAAGTTGGTATCCAGCAGCATGATTTTTAATAGTGCCAGTCGTGATTTTTCGCCGCCGGAGAGCACGGAAATCGACTTGTGAATATCGTCTCCTGAAAAAAGAAAGGCTCCCAGCAGGTTGCGTTTGTCCTGATCGGAAGCTCTGGCGGGCACGGAATTAATCTCCTCCCAGATGGTATTCTGATAGTTCAGATTCTGCGAACTTTCCTGAGAAAAGAAAGCCATATTAACGCCGTCGCCGTATTTTACTTCTCCACAGGCGGGCTTTTCGGTTAAACTCAACAAACGGGATAAGGTGGATTTGCCGGAACCGTTGACGCCGACAAAGGCAACCTTGTCACCACGGAATAATGTAAAATCCAGATTGCTGAAAACATTCAAGTCGCCGTATGAATGCCCCAGATTGATTGCCCTGACCACTTCTTTGACGCTCTTTTTGCCTTCAGGAAATTTCATCGTAACGCTTTTTGATTTTCCTTCCAGCTTGATTTCGGAAAATTTCTCCAGCATTTTCAGCCTGCTTTGTACCTGCGCCGCTTTTGTGGCTTTATAGCGGAAGCGCTCCACAAACTCTTCAATTTTTTTAATTTGCGCCTTTTGCAGCTCCAGTTCTTTTCTCAACGCGGCCTGTCGTTTCTCTTTTTCAGCCAGGTAGTAGGAGTAGTTTCCTTTGTAAAGATGAATATCGCACGACGACAGCTCGGCGATTTGCGTGGCGATTTTATCGAGGAAGAAATGATCGTGAGAAATAACGATGATAGTTCCCGGATAATCCTTGAGATAGGATTCCAGCCATTCCATGCTTTCCGTATCCAGATGATTGGTCGGTTCGTCCAGCAGCATGATATCCGGTTTGGCCAGGAGAATGGATGTCAGCAAAATGCGCATTTTCCATCCGCCGGAAAATAAATGACAATGCTGCTGAAAATCCTTTTCCTTAAAACCGAACCCCTTCAGCACCTGCTTGGCGCGGGTTTCAAATACGTAACCATCCCTGGCGTTAAACTGCGCCAGTGCGTTGGAATATTTTTGCGAAAGTTCGCTGTAGGCGGCGGTATTTTGTTTGACATGGGATAACTGATGCTCCAGATCCCGAATGGATAATTCAATGGCGGCAAGCCCGCTCTTTTGCTTTAGAAAATCAAGCAGCGGCATCGGTTCCAGTTCCACCAGATCCTGCGGCAGATAACCGAACGCTTTCTGCTTCCGGCCGGGAATCTCGATCATACCGGAATCCAGATGCACCTGTTCCAGTATCGCCCGAAAAAGCGTTGTTTTTCCGGTGCCATTTTCACCAACCAGACCGACGCGACTTTTGGGATGAATCGTCCAATTGATGTTATCAAACAACTTTTTATCCAGGAAACTCAGGCTGACATTGCGGAAATAAATCAAAACACTTTCTCCATAAATATACATAAATATGATGGGTTGACTACCCATCATAAATTACGGGCCAACATACAGCATTGCCCTGTTGACATACAAGATTATTTTTCATATATTTACACCACAGGGAAAATTACCGGGTCTCAACCTTTAACATCAAGAGTCTGATATGACACAGACATCAAAAACCGATCGCCGGGAATTTTTAAAGAAAGGCTTATCGCTGGGTCTGGCAGCCGGTGGCGCCATTATCCTCGGCAAGACGGATTTCCTGCACGCCAGAGAACCCGCGCGCACGATACCTGATCTTGTCGCGGTTAAAAACGGCGAACCGGATGCCATGTTCAAGAAAGCTATCGCCCTGATGGGCGGGATGGAGCAGTTTGTCAAAAAAGGTCAGTCGGTTGTCGTCAAGCCCAATATCGGTTTTCCGCGCAGACCGGAAATCGGCGCGACAACCAATCCCCTTCTGGTTAAAACCGTCATCGAGAGCTGCTATCAGGCGGGCGCCAGTAAAGTTTATGTTTTCGATAATGTCGTCACCCCGACATCCGGCAATGCGCGAAACTGTTACAAACTGAGCGGAATTGAAGACGCGGCGAGAGCTGCCGGAGGTATCATTGTTCCGGTTGATGATTTCGGTTATCAAACGGTCAACATTCCCGGAGCGAAAACCCTGAAGACAACGGAAGTGCATCGTCTGATTCTGGATGCCGGTGTCTTTATCAATGTGCCGGTATTGAAGCATCATAGCTCCGCTCATCTTTCCATCGCAATGAAAAACCTGATGGGTATTGTCCGGAACCGCATGAAATATCATCTGACCGGTCTGGATCAGTGTATCGCCGATTTTTGCCTTTATAAAAAACCGGATCTGAACATTGTGGATGCCTACCGCGTGCTGATGAGTGACGGCCCGGATGGTCCGCGCGATCCCAAAGACGCTCAGGTCACATTGAAGAAGACCTTGCTGTTGTCGAAAGACATCGTTGCCGTGGACGCGGCAGCCACCAGAATATTCGGCAAGAATCCGGAAGACATCGGCTACATCAAAATAGCACACCAGCAGAAAACAGGAAATATGAATCTAAACAAACTGAAAATTGTTACCTATACCATGTAAAGGCAAAACCAGTTGAATCCGGTTAAAATCCGTATCGCAGTATCCGTTTCCATCTTCACCCTGTTTTTGTTCTTATTTTGCGGCGGCGAAAAAACAGTTTCTTTCCTGTCTTCAGCGTTGCTGCCACTCCAGTTTGTTCCCGCCCTTGTCAGGACTCTCACCAATCCGTCGGCATTATTTACTATCGGATTAATCTCGCTTATTCTGATGACGCTCATTTTCGGTCGGGTTTATTGCTCCTTTCTGTGCCCTTTGGGAATGCTCCAGGATATATTTATCGCTCTTTCTAGGAGAATCGGCTGGCGCAAAACACATTCGTTTCAAAAACCGCGCAACCTGATGCGCTATTCCCTGCTCGGAATCATCATTATCAGCGCGGCCCTGGGTTCCCTGTCCTTATTGAATCTTTTCGATCCCTTTTCGATTATCGGAAGATTTATGACGCAGTTTATTCAACCCCTCTTTTCCCGGCTGTACAATTTCACAATCCGTTTAATGAAATTATTTGATATTTATCTTTTCTCCAGAGATATATCCCCTTTGATTCTGCCGGCGCTTCTCGTCAATATCGCTCTGGTGATTGTAATTGCGACGATGTCCTTAAGGCACGGACGCCTCTATTGCAACACGCTCTGTCCCGTGGGTGCTCTGCTGGGACTGATGGCGCGAGTGTCTTTTTTTAAATTTGCGATTGATAAAAACAGATGCATCGGATGTCTCCAATGCGCGGACGTCTGCAAGGCCGGCTGTATTGATACACTAAACGCGGAAATAGATCAGAGCCGGTGTGTCGGTTGTTTTAACTGCTTGAGTATTTGTCCGCAATCGATTGTCAGCTATCAGTCTTCCGTGAAGCAGACTGCAAACGCTTCGTGGTCTCCGGAAAGACGCAGTATTCTGATCGGTTCCGTAGCCGCTGCCGGTTCCGCCTTTCTGATGTTCAACTCCGGTATGCGCGGTCTCCTGCAACCGGTACACGCCGCGCCAGCGTCGCCCATTGCGCCCCCCGGCTCAGTGAGCCTGGACCATTTCACGCGATCCTGCAGTTCCTGTCATCTCTGTGTCAGCGCCTGTCCGACAAAAGTCATCACACCGTCATTTGTGGAATACGGAATCCGTGGACTGCTTCAACCGAAGATGAATTACCCGGACAGTTTCTGTGAATATGAATGCAATCTTTGCGGGAAAATATGCCCGACCGGCGCCATCCTTCCCCTTAGTCCGGAAGAAAAACAAATCACGCAAATCGGGGAGGTTGATCTCTTGAAAGACAAGTGCGTGGTTTATATAAAAAATGAAAACTGCGGCGCGTGCGTGGAAGTATGCCCGACCCGCACACTCACATTTATCAATAAAGGCAACATCCTTTATCCGGAAGTCGATAACCGTTACTGCATCGGCTGCGGAGCTTGTTCTCACGCGTGTCCCACTGCTCCAAAATCCATTATCGTCCGCTCAAATCCTGTGCACAAAAAAGCTGAGAAATATGTGGCACCCAAGTTATCCGCACCACAAGAAAAGACGATACATGATGAATTTCCTTTTTAGTTGAAAATAGCCGGCGGCTCAGATCATGATTTCAATTCATTCCAGGGCCTGTTTAGCTTCTTCCTTCGATTGAAAGATGTGCGGGGCCAGACCGCGGCTTTTCAGCTCATCACCCAGTTTCATGCGCAAAAACGCGCTCGTTGTGTAGCGTGTCACATCCGTATAGAATTCGGACACCACGTACTTGACCATGCTGATGTAGTCGTCCTCCAGTTCCGGAACAATGGAGAAGTTGTCATAGTTGACGATGGTCTTGACCCGTTTGCCGAGGGGCCGGCAGATCTCTTCCACCCTTCGCCGGATCTCTTCGATATCCTCTTTTTTCCGGATGGACAGACCTTCAAAGTTGTTGAAGAGAATGTTCGCCTCCGGATCATAGATCATGCGTTCCGGAATGGGAATACCAAGGAGATCTTCCTTGAGGCCCATCGCGGGCAGTTTAAAAATCCGTTCATCCATCAGACGCGGATTTTTAATGATGGGCCGGAAGTCCATGAAGGCGAGGATGTCTTTCTCCAGATCCACGCCGGGAGCGATTTCGATCAGCTCCACGCCTTCCGGTGTCAGCGTGAAGACACAGCGCTCGGTCACATAAAAAACGTTCATATGATTTTCTTGCGCCGTTTTTCCGCTGAACGTAATCTGCTCGACGTCGCGCAGGCACTTTTTCAAACCTCCCTCTTTCAGAATGCGGAGTCTGCCGTTTTCCACCGCCACCTCCGTCTTACCGGCTGTGAAAGTTCCCACAAAAACGATCTTTCGCGAATTCTGGGTGATATCGATAAATCCGCCGCAACCCGCAATCCGGGGTCCGAAGCGGCTGACATTGACATTGCCGTGCTGATCCATCTGGGCCATGCCCAGGCAGGCCAGGTCGAGACCGCCGCCATCGTAAAAATCAAACTGGTAGGGCATATCGACAAGACAATCCATGTTCGTCGCCGCACCGAAATTCATGCCCCCCGCCGGTATGCCTCCGATGGAGCCCGCCTCTGCCGTCAGGGTGAGGTATTCGAATACGCCTTCCTCATTGGCAACGCTGGCCACGCCTTCGGGCATGCCGATTCCCAGGTTGACGACCATGTTCGGCCGGAGTTCAAAAGCCGCGCGGCGGGCGATAATCTTGCGCTCATCCATCGCGAGGGGTTCGATGCTGGCGGCCGGAACTCTTAACTCACAACTGAAAGCCGGATTGTAGGGTGTGACATAGGTTTGAAAATGGTTTTCCGGACAGGCGACCACGACGCAATCAACCAGAATGCCCGGGATCTTGACCTGCCGGCCGTTCAAGGCATCGCGATCCGCAATCCGTTCGACCTGAACAATTACGAAACCGCCGGAATTTTTGGCGGCCATCGCGATGGACAGGACCTCCAGCGTAACCATTTCCTTCTCCATGGTGATATTGCCATCCATATCCGCTGTCGTCCCGCGCAGGAAAGCGACCTGGATGGGAAACGTCTTGTAAGCCAGATATTCCTTCCCGTCAAAATAAACAAGTTCCACGAGATCCTCCGTAGTGACAGAGTTCATTTTCCCCCCGCCCTGCCGCGGATCGACAAAAGTTCCCAGACCGACCCGTGAAACCGTCCGTGGATTATTGGCCGCAATGTCACGGAAAAGATGGGTCAACACCCCTTGGGGAAGATTATAGGCACTGATCTTTTCATTAAGAACCAACTGCTGCAACTTCGGCGTCAAACCCCAGTGGCCGGCGATGACGCGCTTCAAAAGACCCTCATGAGCCAGACGATTTGCCCCCTTCTCTTTTCCGTCGCCGATGCCGGAAGCGTAAATCAGCGTCAGGTCCCCCGGTTCCCCCGTTTCCAGAAAACGTTTTTCCAGACCGATGATCAGCTCCTCCGGAATGCATCCGCCCACAAAACCATCGAGGGCCAGTGTGTCACCGGACCGGACCACCTGTATGGCTTCAGACAACGAGACAATCTTTCCACGCTTCATTCTCTTTTTGATATCTTCAATGACCGGACTGACAATGATATCTTTACTCATCTACAAAACTCCTTTTCTCCCGAAGGCTTTTCATAATTTATTTTTCCAGATCCCGGAGCAGGCTATGAAAATCAGCCGATCCTCTCAGCAGGCGGCGGGCCGCATCTCTCACCCTGTCCACCTCCTCTGACGGCAACCAGAAAGACGTGGGCAAATGGTTCAGGGCTGTCAAAGCTTTCCTGAAGCAGGGCCATGGTTTCACGGTTATAACGATATATGGAAATGGCGGAATAGTTTGTGAGCATGGCGGCCAGAGAGGGAACAGATCGCGCATCTCCTTTTGCTTTGAATAAGTCAAAAAGTCTGAACTTTATCGAATCCCCTGCTCTTCTTTGAGTTTGATGCCTTCGACACGGCGTGTTTTTTGTTCGACCTTATAAAGATCTTCCGCGACAATAAATAAACAGGGCAGACTGTAGAAATAGTTCACCTTGTACCGGACACCATCATAAAGAACGGTATTGTCCTGATCCAGTTTCAGACAATAATAAGCGCGGCTATCATATAACACCTGAAACGGGAGCGTTTTCCCCGCTTCAAAGCTGATATCCAACCGGTCGTATGTGCTGTTCACCGCGACACCCGGGAGTAAGGCATCAAAGTCGATTTCTTCGATCAGTTTTCCCTGTTCAGACCGAAGGGTGTGCCCCTTGGCTATTTTTTTACTGTCGTACGTGGAAACCTCTCTCGTCAACTTAAAACCCTGACTGTTATAAAATTGCACCTGTTTAATATCGTCATCCGTTAATGAATAATGATCTCTTGTCCCCGCGCTGTAATAACTGTAATACGTGCAGGAAGCCAGAACAAAAGACAATAAAACAATGATCACTGCATTCAGTATGGTTCTCATAACAATACTCCTGTCCCTGGTATGATAGTTTTCATTTATTAATAATGTTTCCGCTCTTCATCAAAACGTTCAATCTTAATCGTGATGTTTTTTATATCACAAACCATCATAAATTCAACTCGCAATTCCCGTCGTTATCCTTTGAATCAAGCGACTTTGGATCTGCCGCCGGCCCTGACATTGCAGGAATCACAATAAAATAACGTCTTCATTCAACTTATGCGTTGAACTTTTTTTCCTTCCGCCATTCGTTCTCTGTTCCTTTCCCTTCTTTCAATAAACCAGTATATTATTCCTTTATTTCCACGTCATTCTCAGAATTCCCAAAATAATGCGACTTACCTTTGTCGTTATGTCGTTGAAACGTCGGAAAGAACGTCATAAAATCGACTCAAAAAGATAGGGTAAAAAACGTTTTCAAGGAAATTCAAGCTTTAAAAAGGAGGCAATCATGGCACACTTAGTTGAAAGCATGATGTATGTCGGGAAAACGCCCTGGCACGGGTTGGGCACGCCGATCCCGGAGGAAAAGAAGATCAGCGTTCGGGAAGCTCTTGTAACCGCCGGACTGGACTGGCAGGTGGAACTGAGACGTGTCTATACTGAAAAATCTGAAGGCGGTGCCCAAGCGGGCATTCTTGATCACTTTGCCGTATGCCGCTCTTCGGATGATGCTTTTCTGGGACTGGTGGGAACGGACTACGTCCCGCTGCAAAATGAAGAAGCCCTCGAATGGTTCCAGCCCTTTCTCGACGCCAACGAGGCGACGCTGGAAACGGCAGGCAGTCTTAAAGGCGGCAGGCAGGTGTGGGTGCTGGCGAAAATCAGAAACGGAAATATGGATGTGAGCGCCAGTGATCCCGTGGCACACTACATCCTTCTTTCCAACGCGCATGACGGCTCTATTTCAGTTCGCGTCGGTTTCACGCCGATTCGCGTGGTCTGCAACAACACGCTTTCGCTTGCCCATCATTCCAAGGCCAGTCAACTGCTGCGCGTCCGTCACACGCGCGACTTGCATTACAACCTGGAACTGGTCAGGGAGATCATGAACGTCGCCGGACGTGAATTTTCTGCAACGGTCGAACAGTATCGGAAATTGCGGAAGCGGGGAATCGATGCCGCCGGACTGGAACGCTATATCCGGATCGTTTTCGCCCTGCCTGATGATAAAGGCGGAAAGGAACTGATCCCGAATATCATCCACCTTTTTGAAAACGGCAGGGGCAGCAAAGAGGCCGGGCGAACCTGCTGGGGCGCATACAACGCCGTAACCGAATATCTGAATTATTTCCGGGGACGGTCGCAGGACAACACCTTGAGCAGCCTGTGGTTCGGCGAAGGCGCGCACATTAACAGACAAGCGCTCAAGGTGGCGTTGAAAATAGCCGCTTAATGGTCTCTTATATTAGAACGCATACCACAGGGTGCCGAGCACCAGCTGCAATCAGCAAAAGAATGTACTTGAAGATAATTGAATATTACGCTGTATTTTTGATTTATCTGAAAAACAATTTCTTGACAAAATCTCAAATCGGCGTATGTTGAAGTTAACAGCGGTGAGTTAAACAGGTTACTTGCTCCGCTTAATAAATGTGCTAAAGGCCGGTGTAGTTGAACCCGTTGCTTCTTAGCACGGGTTTTTTGTTTTTTGACAACATAATTAGCAACGGCGGGATTTACGGTGAATTGCAGCCGCCTTAACAACTGCTAAACAGCCAGCGACCCTGCGGTTTGTTTAAGCCGTGGGGTTTTTTGTTGGCGCGAAGAAAGGAGGAAAGTATTATGTCCGTTTTAATCGAAGCACATTCCGTTGTGGTCCGTATCAAGACCGTTGCCGAGAAATACCCGGGCGGTGTGGAACAGTACATCAAGGATTGCCCAAACAAAACACTCTGCATGGACAAGGACATCATCTGTATCTGTTTCATGAATGGCAATGACGGGAAGAATTTTATTATCAGCCTGGAAAAGCTTGGCTTCCGGTGCGTCACAGACGGTGAATTCGATGAGATTGCCGTTGTGGACCAGTTTGAGGGTTGCACCCTGCCCTGCGACTGGCTGGAGTTCTCCAACTCTGTTACTGGTGAGGAACGTCCAATGAGAATATCCGCCTGCAAACTCAAAGGGGCACCCGTGGAATTCGTCTCATATCCTGACAGCTGGGACTATGAAAAATCAGTAAGTAAGCACACATGGTTGATTGACTTAGTTGATGGTAATACATGTGCCACCTTCATCAAACGCGACGGGAACGTCGAAATCTATCGGGACAATCTGACGGGGGAAGAGGTCTATTGTTACAGGACCGTCAACCGGAACCTTAACTCATAACAAGGGAGGCATCATTATGAATAACGAAAATGAGAAGAATAAACAAGAGGAGCCGGTGGTCGAAAAGAAAGAACTAACGCCGCAGGAACTGATAGATAATTTAAGACGACAGTTTCCTCACCTGAATATACGGTTAGGGACCAAAGATGACCCGGAAGCAAACAAGACCTTCGTAACGTTTTTCCCGCGGTCGAAAAAATCAGACAACCATACACCGGCCCAGGCGAAGAAACTGCCACAGGAAGACCGTATAAGCCCATTAGAAGGAAAGTATGCCGACATCCTGCAAGCTATCATTCAGGAATACCCGATGCCGGTGCAGAATGTTCAGGCAAGGGATTTGATTTCCGGCCCTAAAGCCATCGTCAAGGGCAAGGATGAAGAGTATGTGGAACGCTGCCCTCACTGTGGGAGTGTCTTGTTCAAGCGGAGAAAGGACGATTACCTGAGTGCCAGGGAGTTCAAACCATGCAAGGATGTTATTTGCAAGGTTGACAGCGCGTACCTGGATGATTCGTCTTACTATTACGAACCGTTCGATATATTGGCAGACATATGGAATCTGGTGCTCACTATGCCGGACGGTACACACTACCTCTATTACTGCTTGAAGCAGCTTATGGAGGCGGATGTGGAAGATGAGGTTGAACAATTCCTGGTGGAAGAGTTTATGGAAAAAATGGGCGTCAAGGTCATCGGCGGGGAAACGGATAGTGACATGATGGGCGGCAGCGGTCGTTTTGTCGCGTTGACTGTTCACCGGGATTTACAGGATGGCCTGCTGAAGCGGCTGCAAGTCATGCAGAAACGTCTGGAGGCATTTAAAAAAGCCAAGGCGAAAGAGACAAAGCAAAGGGGGGAATGATGACAATGGATAAAAAGAAAAAGATGCAGGCGGAGTTTATTGCGAAAGTAAGACAACTGGGGTTTCCGGTGACGGAACAGGGCAGAGAACAACTGGCACAAAGGAGGCAGGAGCCGGTGGAAATGATCAACCGGGAAATGCAGCTTGCCCGGAATAAAAAACTGAATGATGGCTCATCTGCAGAAAAGGCCGTGATTATCCATGCCGACTCCACGATTACGGGTGTGCCTGAAGAATATCGCTACCTGAAAAAAGTGTGCGGGAAAATAGAGGAAGATTTCACCATCGATCTGCAAATGCAGATCAGGCAGAATGAAAGCGTATTTGATTTGATTTATGTCACGATAAAGAAGGATGGTTCAAAGCGTCATTTCTGGTTCGATATAACGGCATCTTTCGGAAAGCTGTAAGAGTGAGAACGCGCCCCGAGACATCAGTTAACTGTTTTCCGGTTCTTACGGCTCAAGCTATGTTACCGGATATTGATTGCCGAAAGAAACTGTTATATGGAATGCTTTAGAAAAAGCGGGCAAATCTGAGGAAAAAACCGTTTGCTGATAAAACTTTATATGGAAGAATGATGAAATGAACGATGCAATATGGTGGATTACAATCATAATTTTTTCACTCGCGTTTCTCTGGTGGATCTATAAGGATGGAAAGTTAAATGATTTAATGGATAAAAAAATAAAAGACTTCAGGGCTCCTGAGATATTCACTATTCTGTATTTAATGCTGCTGATATTCGCGTTGATCTTAAGTATATTTCGTTTGTTCAAGTAGAAAATGAAGCCTCGTTGCGTCTTTTGGAAAGTGACCCTGACTTGATAAGACCTGAGACCATGACACCGATAGAATCCATCTACGAAATCAAAGCGGCTGTTCTTGATCTTCAGCGGCATCTCCATTCAAAGAAACCGGTTGTTTGTCACAGGGCATATGAGAGATATGAAAAGCTGGTGGACAGGTTTTTCAGGGAGCAGGTCAGTGTGATTGAACCGGAACAGAAGCTGAAATGTCTGGATGACTCGAATTATTTTTTGGAGCTTATGAATACGGCGATATCATATTACTACGAAGCAGATACATTGGGTTAATATAAAAATGTCCATTCACATCATCCCCATAAAAAAACTCAGCGCCACAGCTTTAAGGGGCGTTATCGAAGAATTCATCACCAGAAGCGTAACCGATTACGGAACAGTGGAAGCTTCCCTGGATACAAAGTTCAAACAGGTCAAAAACCAGCTGAAAAACGGAACGGCTGTTCTTGTGTTTGACGACCAGACGGAAACCACGAATATATTCCCGGCTGATGATCCTGCCCTGAAGAAAATTGAAGCAATGCATGAAAACCTTGAAAAACAGGAAAAATTTTTGGCTGAATGATTCAGTCCGATGAAGCTGATCTTCTTTGATCTTCAGGCCATTACCCTTCTTTCAATCCGTAATGAATGATGCCGTGTATTTTTTTCTTTTAAAAAAAATGAATAATGCTATTATAAGAACTAAATTATCGAAACAAGTTGAGTTTTTATATTCAGCGCAAAACCTGTACGCTTCAATTAATTGTTAAATTTCAGACAATGGTTTGAAAATCAAAAAACCGTTCTGAACAAATGACTTTCTCAAGAGAAAAATTGATATGAAAAAAAATATATCGTTGAAAAATATTCGTGAAGCGGCTGAACAGGGAAACGCGGCTGCCCAGTTCAATCTGGGTTTAATGTACTATGAAGGCGAAGGTGTCCCTAAAGACTATGCCTGTGCTGCACAATGGTTTTTAAAGGCTGCGGAACAGGGAATTGAAACCGCCCAGTTCAATCTGGCTGAAATGTACCAAAGCGGTTTAGGCGTTCCTCGGGACTATGCCGAGGCCATAAAGTGGTATCGTCAAGCGGCTGAGCAGGGGGATACAGATGCCCAAAGCATGCTGGATAAGATGTACAAAGAAGGCAAAGGCGTTTCACCGGACGATGGCGAAGTTGTAAAGTTATATCTCAAGGCCGCTGAGCAGGGGGATGCAGCGGCCCGGTTCCATCTGGGTTTAATGTACCATGAAGGTGAAGGCGTTCCGCAAGACTATGCCGGGGCTGCGAAATGGATTCTTAAGGCGGCTGAACAGGGAATTGCAGCCGCTCAGTTCAATATCGGAAAAATGTACCAAAAAGGTATAGGCGTTCCGCAGGACGACGCGGAGGCTGTAAAGTGGTATCGTCAAGCGGCTGAACAGGGCCATGCGGATGCGCAGTTCTATCTGGCTCAGATGTTCAAAGAAGGCGCGGGTGTTCCGCAGGACGATGCGGAGGCGGCACAATGGTTTTTCAAGGCTGCCTTACAGGGTATTGCCGCTGCTCAGATTAATCTTGGCGAGATATACAAAGAAGGCAAAGGCGTTCCAAAAGACGATGTGAAAGCCGATAAATGGCTGCATAAAGCTGCTGAAAAGATAAATACAAAGGTGCTGGACACAAGAAATGTTGTGGATAATGAAGTTAAAACCTTTCCGCAGAAAGATGCAGAATCTGCCAAACCATATTACCAGTCAAATGAACAGGAACATGAAGCGGCTCAGACTATCCTTGAGAAAACACCCGAAGAAGCCAAAGGCGTTACAAAGAGTTATACAAAAGTCGCGAAATGGCTTGTCAATACTGTTTTAAAGGGAAGAACAACTGCGCACACAGAGAGTAACGACGTTTTACGGGAAGATATCGAGTCTGCAAAAACTCATATCAGAACGGCTGTGCAAGAGGACGGAGGCGCACAAACTGAAATTAGCAAGGAACCATTAGAAAGCAAAGATGTTTCACGGGAAGAGGCAGAACCTGCAAAACCCCCTGTTAAAGCGGCGGAGCAAGCAGACAAAGATTCTCAGGCTGAGGTTACTGAGAAGCAGGTGGAGACAAAAGACGTCTTCCGGGAAGAGGCTGAGCCTGCAAAATCATATTATAAGGCAGATGAACAGGGAAATGCGGCAGCTCTATTCAATATGGGGATAAGATACAAAAAAAGCCGGGACTATGCAAAGGCCTGGAAATGGCTTCTGAAGGCAGCTGATCAGGGATACAAAGATGCCCAGTTTAATCTGGCTCAGATGTACAAAGATGGTACGGGTGTTCCGCAGAACGATGCGGAGGCTGCAAAATGGTATCGCATGGCGGCTGAGCAGGGACACCCGGATGCCAAGGCCGAACTGGATGTCATGCGTCAGGAAGGCAAAAGCGTCCCGCAGGACGATACAGAATCCGGAAAATCTTATTCCGGGGAATATGTCCACGCTGACACGAATATCAGTGGGGGAAACAGAGAAGGAAAAGGTATTCCACAGGATGTTATAGAACCTGTCACGTCATATCTTCAGTCGGATGAACAGGGAAATACAATTGCTCTATTTAATATGGGATTGATTTACAAAGAACGGAAGGACTATGAAAAAGCCGCGAAATGGTTTCTTAAAGCGGCAGACCAGGGAATGGTTGCTGCTCAATTCAATCTGGCCGAGATGTATAAAAAAGGCCTAGGCGTTCCTAAAGACAATGAAGAGTCTGAAAAATGGTATCGTAAAGCAACTTCGCATGGCCAGGCGGATGCCCATGCCATGGTAAAAGGATTGCTGAAAGAAGTTAAAAGAGTTTCACAGGACGATGCGCGGCATGTAAAATTTGATCAAGAAGTTACTGAGCAAAAAGAATCACCGGTTGAGTCCGTGGAGGCGCCTGTAAAAGATTTAGACATGCCTCAGGATGTTGAGGTGTCAACAGAGTCTTATCACGAGGCGGCTGAGAAAGGAGATGTAATTGCCCAGTTTAATCTGGGTTTAATGTATCACAATGGAGAGGGCGTTCCGCAGAACGATGTGGAGGCTGTAAAATGGTATCGAAAAGCTGCTGAGCAGGGACAGGCGGATGCCCAGTTCAATTTAGGATTTAGTTACTTCTTTGGCGAAGGCGTTCCACAGGACTTTGCTGAAGCTATCAAATGGTATCGAAAAGCTGCTGAGCAGGGACAGGCAGATGCCCAGACGTGGCTTGGCGATATATACCAGGACGGTGTATTTGTTCCCCAGGATATTGCGGAGGCGGTAAGCTGGTACAGCAAGGCATCTGAACAGGGACATGAAAAAGCAAAGTCAAGATTGCATGATATGCGAAAAGAAAAATTGTTCTAGACTGTCAAAATCCCGATTGAGACTGTAAAATCATCTGTGTAAATAGATTATTTTTCATATTGCCGCCAAATCAAAACGGCCCTCGTACATAACAGCCAGCTGAGAAATTGTCAAAGCCCAGTTGGCCAAAGGCATCGTCCATTTTTTCAGACAAGTTGATACCCTTTCTCCCGGAATAATTTCAGGCAGGCATCCACAACCGTCTCGTCATAAAGAATCCCTTTGTTCTGCTCAATCTCTTCAAGCGCTGCTTCAATACCAAAACCAGGACGATAGGGACGATGGGAAGCCATGGCTTCCACAACGTCGGCCACGGCCAAAACGCGGGCTTCGATGAGGATTTCATTGCCCTTCAGATTTCTGGGATAACCGGTGCCATTCATCCGTTCATGATGCTGGTAGAGTATTTCAGCCAAAGGCCAGGGAGATTCCACATCCTTCAGCATCTCATATCCTGCGCGAGAGTGTTCTTGAATCAATGAAAATTCAAGTTGCGTCAGTTGGGTAGGCTTGGCTAATATCTCACTGGGAACGGATAATTTACCGATGTCATGAATGACACCCGCCATGCGGATGCCATCGATCATTTCATGGGGCAGGCCTTTTTCTCTGGCGATGCTGCGGGCAAGATGGGCGACTCTCTTTTGATGACCCGCGGTATAAGGGTCTCTTACTTCCGTTGCCAGACTCAAGACCTGAATCGTTGTTTTCACAGACTGCCGCAGAGTATGTAAAAGCTCATTGAGCTTTTCTTCAGTCTTCCTGCGCTCGGTGATATCCTGATAAATGACCTGAGACTGTTTTTCACCGTTCCAGAATATTTCCTTGCGAAATACATGGAGGTGCCGTATTTCGCCATCTTTTCTCACAATGCTTATTTCATATTCAGACGGGCCAGGTTCTCCTTTTAATCTTTTTTGCTTTCTTTCCTGGAATTCAGCGAAGCTCTTCGGGGTATAGCGTTCCTGTACGGATGATTTTCTCAGTTCCTCGACACTGGCGTAACCGTATATATCCAGAATGGCTCTGTTGGCATAAATGGTTTCTCCTTCGATGGTTGATATGCGCACGCCTAAAGGAGAATTATCAAGGGACAGTCGGAAATTTTCTTCACTGGCCCGCAGCTCATACTCTATTTCCTTGCGTTTGGTGATGTTTCTGCCCTCAGCAAGAATGGAGACAGGTTTCCCGTTTCTGTCGCGGATAAAACTAAATGAGACCTCGCCCCATATGGTCTGTCCGTTCTTAGTGCAAAACTCCAGTTCCAGCGTACGATTTAAGACATAATCCGGAAGACCGTTCAGAGCCTTGGGCATTTCTTCCGCAAGGAAATCCATTGCCGCCCTGAAGGATGCCGGCGTAAGGAATTTATCTTTCGAAAATTGTGCAATTTCATCCTGTGAATAGCCCATGATCTTTTCCGCAGATGGACTGACATAGGTCACTTTTAAGTCCAGATCCATGAGCCATATGTAATCCTTCATGTGATCGGCCAGCAGATGATACCTTTCTTCGCTTTCTTTTAACAATGCTTCCGATTTTATGTGTTCGGTAATATCCTTGAATATGGCGACAAGATGCTTCTTCCCGTTAAGATTGATCGTCCTGCAGGATATATCTGCAAAAAATAAAGATTTGTCTTTTCTTAACACGGGTATATTGCGGGCGACGGATATTTCATTGTTAATGATTTTCTCAGCTTGTGGAATAATGTGCGACAGGGATTCTTTTGGATGAAGATCGGGAAGGCTTAAATTTAGAAATTCTTCTCTGGTGTAACCAAGCATCTCACATATTTTTTGATTAGCATCTGTGAATTTATTACCGTTCAACCGGCCGGAAAACCGCCCTACAAGTATTCCGTCTGACGATAAATCAAATATTGTTCTGTAAGCTGAATCGGCTTCTTTGAACGCTTTTGCAGCTTTTTTGCGTGGATTGGAGGTTGCCTGTAATGAAACGGTTTTTGTTCTGTGGTTTTCGCTCATTTTTCTCCTGCTGTAAGACTGCTTTTTACAATAATATATGGTGAGCTAAAACTCTTGAAAATCGTCATGCTTCCTATAAAAAATACGCAAAAAAAGATTTTTTGTCAATATAAATAATAGTTTAAAGAATAGTTGGAACGCGATGAAATAATTTTATCGATCATGACGGCTTTTTTTACCTTTGACAAATTTAAAAAAAACCGGACTGATATTTCCTGATATGAAAGACCAAAAGTCAAGAGCCCAAAAATCATAGTAATTGATTTTATGATGATTTTACTCTTTGAGATTTTAGTTATTGAAAAAAGATGTCCGGAATGCTGAAATAAACAAATGCAGAAAGATGAGTTATTGATAAATAAAGCCGCCGACGTTTCTATCGACACGGATATGACCGTTATGCAGCTTTATCCGCATCACAAAAAAACGTTCCATTATTTTATGGCCGTCATGACCTTTGTTATTTTTATTCCCCTCACATACCTGGTTTTCCCGCTGATGGTCATATTAAAATTCATTCTGTATACCCCATTTTACATCATATTGTTAAACACGAATGAAGCTGACGCCGCTAAACTCTGGGACCTGAAAAACAAAGTATTCTTATTCATTCAGCACCTTGTTTACAAATTGTATTATTTTCACATCGGATTGTGGATCTCCTGTTTCTCCGGCTTTGATGACTACTGGTACGGACTGGACATTACAAAATACAGGAATCACGAGGACTACCTCTCCTCCTACCGCACGTCAAGGGTACGGTGGCAGTTTAAGAAGAAGCTAAAAACTTATCATGCATGTGGTATCAGCGAGAAAATAATCCCGGATCATTCAGTATTTTATAAATTTCTTTTCTCGTATAGGTATTTTCAACTTATACGCAATTCGATTTTCAGAAAAAACAGCGGGTATAAATTTCTGTTCGGCCAGTTTTTAATCATCCGGGATTATTTTCTAATCCTTTTTCTCCCTGTGCGCGTCCATGTCTATGAAAAAGGCGGAAACCCCGTTGGGATTGCCACTTTTTTAAAAAGGGGAAATACCGTCATCATGTGCCAGCATATTATAGATGATGATTTTATACGGTCAGGTATTTTTTACAAACAGATGAACACCTGTCTCCATTACGCGTTTCATGAGACCGGAGTTCTTTATGTATCATGCGCTGCCACGACGCGTCAGGCGAAACAGACTTCAGGATGTTATCCTGTCAATTATTTGCTTACGGATGAATTCAAATTAAAACCATTTACGCAATTCAAGATCCGATCCAATCATCACTGGACAACGTCTGACAGGTCGGGACAGTTGATAAATCCCCGGGCGTTTCTCACGCATCTATTTTGATGCGGGTTCTCCCCTGATAATCATTTCCATTGTTGTATCCCAGACTCGATCCCACCCGCCGGCGAAGAAATGATTGACGGCCTCTTCAACCTTTTGCACTTGAATATTATGGTCGATGGCCAGGCGTTGTACAGTTTCTGCGGGATACCACGAGTCCTCTTTTGCCATCATGATCAGACAGCGACGGCTGGATGCCGCCAGTTCCTGAAAAGCGTTATGACCCGGAATGAAGAGTTTTTCCAGAAAAGAGCCAATGGGTGTTCGCGCCGGCACTTGATCCAGAAGATCCCTGTATCGCTCCTGATACCATTTGTCTGGCGAAAGCCATTGTTCGTCGGATAGCACAGCCCGAACAACCGCATCATCTCCGGTTATATAAGTGCAAAGAATATCGATGAATTCCTGAATTGTATTTTTACGATACATGAAAAACAATGATTCCCGCGAATCCAGGACCGGCGCTACCAGGATATTGAACTGCGGCGGCCGGAATGTCGCGCCGAACTGCAAAACCGCGTTCGCCCCGGCGCTGTGGCCGACAATGATCAGGGGGATGTCAGCAGGGATGCGTGAGGCGAGAACCTCTTCAAGATCGGCGAGCGCTTCCGGGATTTCCATGCCGCCGGCGGATCGTCCATGACCGCGGGGATTGTACAATACACAAGCGCATCCCGCCATGGTGAACCGCTCCACGGGCATCCGATACATCTGCACCGCGCCGCCCATGCACGGCCAGACGACAACACAGGTTCGGGGCCTTTCCGGCACCGCCGTTAAAACCTCCAGTTCAAGACCATTACGGAGAGAAAATGATTTTGCCTTATGAATGATCACGTTGTGTCCTTAACCATCAGGATATGGATGTTCAAAAATTCAGTCTTCAGCTCGCCGATTCAACTTCCTGCATCGCCAGATCCTGATAAGGATGAAACAGCTTATGGCAAAACGTATCCCATCGCCGGCAGAGATCAATGGTTTTCTCATTCATCTGGAAGAGATTGGAATAAGCCGCAAGTTCCTAAATCTCCGCGGATAATGCAGCAACGGCCGTTTCATCATAACCGGCAAGAATATTGCGGACAAAATCAGCCGGCGTGTACCAGTCGCTGACCTTTTGCAGATCGCGGTGAATCTGTGTCAGCAGAACATTTTGCCGCCCCTCCCACAATTCGTTAATGGCGGAATCGCGGTAGAGGCACGGCAGCGATGAGAAATCCTCCATGACGCCGTGTCCGCCGAATATGGACATGGCATGGCATCACGGATAACATCTGTGCCGTCCCGGGACGCGGCCATCTTCTGAATAAAGGGATCATCCTTGTAGTAATCAACGTTTTGCCGCCAGTTTAACAACCTGTCAAAATTATAGGGATTGTTTCGATCGGGGAAAGACATATGAACTCCTCTGACATTGCATTTATGGTGTTTATCAAACAACCTTTAACATGCTGTTTGAAAATGATGTTCGCAAACTAACCTGCCACGTGGTTTCTATCACATACGCAATCAGAGTTCATCTGTTTTCTATCTATGATGTCTGGAAAGGTGTTATCGGAAAATATAATGAGACCTGAGTTCCCCTGCCGTACTGGCTTTCGATGTGCATTCTGCCGCCGTGAGCAATCATCAGGTGTTTGACGATGGATAGGCCCAATCCCGTGCCGCCCAGATCGCGCGAACGGGATCTGTCCACACGATAAAAACGTTCGCCCAGACGATGGATTTCGTCACCCGGCACACCGATGCCCGTGTCACGGACAGAGACAACTCTGAAAGCGCCTTCTTCTCTTGCGTCAATGGTAACACGGCCGCCATCAGGCGTGAATTTGACCGCGTTGTCCAGAACGTTGACAAAGATCTGTGTGAGTTTATCCCTGTCGGCTTTGACCGGCGCGAACTTTTCGGATATGTTGTTATGAATGGCAATGTTTTTCGATTTTGCTTTTGCTTCCACCAGGGCAATAACATTGGTAATGACCGCGCTTAAAGAAACATCGTTGAAATTGAGTTTTGTTTCTTTCATTTCGATATTGGATATGATCAGCAAGTCTTCGACCAGACGATTGAGTCTTTCGGCCTGTTTTAAAATGATATCAACGAATTTCTTCGTCTCCTCGACATTATTGATCGCGCCGTTTTTAATGGTTTCCAGATAACCGATGATGGCCGTCAGCGGCGTTTTGATTTCGTGAGTGACATTGGCCACAAAGTCAGCCCGGATCTGTTCGAGTTTTTTTAGCCGTGTAACATCGTGAAAAACAATCATCGTCTTTTCTTCTTCCGGGTAGCCGTGGACGCCGGAAATGCTGACACTGAGAATTACCGGTTCGGTACCGCCTAAAACGATTTCGCGATTGACGTTTTCACTTCTGCTTTTGAATTCAAGAAAAGCTTTTTGCAAATCAATACTGCGGAAAGCTTCCATAATGGTTTTTCCGCAAACATCTTCATACCGGACCGACAGCATGTTGCTTAGAACCGGGCTGACAAATTCAATCACACCCTGCGCGTTGATCATCAGAACGCCTTCATTCATGCTGGTGAAGGCGGTCATCAGTTTGCTCTTCTCTTCATTGGCAATGTTGATTTTATCCCGCAGTTCACCGACAAGGTAATTGATGTTATCCGCCAGCGTTTTTGTTTCATCCGCCGTGTCCAGAATGATTGTTCCGGCAGCTTTTCCCTCTCTCAATCGTTCAGTAAACCGTTCCATGGCTTTAATCGGTTCATATAAACGATAGGAAAAAAACAGCGCGATGAGAAGTGATATCAGCGCCACGACGAACAGGGTAAGCAGAATGTACTGATATACTTTTTCAATGACGGTCTGCACATCATGAAGCGGACGTGCCAGACGGATATAGCCGGTAATGGCCGTTCCACTTTTTACGGACACGGCAACATAAAGCATATCGATGCCCAGAGAATTACTAAAGCGGACCGCTTTGCCCGTTCCTTTCAATCGCGCTTCCTGAACCTCCGGACGGTTTAAATGATTTTCAAGTTTGGAGACATCGCTTTCCGAATCGGCAAACACCCTGCCTTGCGCGTTAATCAACGTGATTCGGGACCGGGATGTCTGCGCGACCTCACTCAGGCGTTCGGAAGCTTTTTCCGGAGAGGTCTGGTCAATAAGTTTTGCGTAAGACAATAATTCCGTTTCAATCTGCGACGTGAGGACATCTTTGATTTCGTCACGCATGAACAGAGCTAAAAGCAAAAAAGACGTGCAGATGATGATCAGATAGCTGAAAAATATTTTATAAAAAAGATTTTTCTTCACGATTGATCTCTCTAATTTTCATCCTTGGCCAGATGACGAACATTTTCTCCGGTGATCATATACGTCACCATGTCCGCAATCCCCTGGGCGTGATCGGCAATGCGCTCCAGATTTTTCGACACGTGCATAATCAGCAAAGCCCGGTGAATGGATTTGGAATCTTCCATCATAAACGTCAGGAGTTCCCGGAATATCTGTTCATTCAGATCATCAACCTCCTGCTCTATCCGCCGGACTTCCTCGGCCAGTTGTAAATCCTTTTTAATCATCGCGTCCAGAGACTTGGCCACCATTCTTTCCACAATAGAAGACATGTTCGGCAAATCAATATAAGGTTTAAGTTTGGGTTCCTCGTTGAGTTGAACGACTTTTTCCGCAATGTTCACGGCCATATCACCGATTCGTTCCAGATGTCCGGTAATTTTGATGGCCGTGGTAATGAATCGTAAATCAATTGCCGTGGGTTGACGCAGTGCCAGCATCTTGATGCATTTTTCTTCAATCTCCTTATCCATTTTATCAATTTCATAATCATTGGCGATAACCTGATTCGCCATTGCCGTGTCTCTGTCGGTCAGAGATTTCATGGCCAGATGAATGGCATTCTCCGTCAGCGCGCCAAGATAAATGAGGTTGTTCTTGATCTCCTGCAATTCCATCTCATAATGCTTACTGGTGTGTTTTTTTTCTGACATGATTCCCCCCGTTAAAAACCTAATTACCTTTATCTATAATAAACGGCTTTGCAAAAAGGTTTATATGCAAGGCGCGCAAATTCTGAGGAATGAGGCGTATCTTTACATACGCTGCAATGACGAAAAACGAAGCGCAACGCCGCAGACCATGGTGCCCTTCAAGGGTATAGGCCTTTTTCCAAAGTCGGCTATTCATCAGCCAAATCGTCCTGTGATATAATCTTCCGTCTGTTTCACGTCCGGATTCGTAAATATTTTTTCAGTTTTATTATACTCAATCAGATTTCCCATATAAAAGAAAGCCGTTTCATCGGAAATCCGCGCCGCCTGCTGCATGTTATGCGTGACGATGATAATTGTATAATTTTTCTTGAGCTCCTCAATCAACTCTTCAATTTTTGCTGTGGAAATGGGATCCAGCGCGGACGTCGGCTCATCCATCAGCAAAACGTCGGGCTTCATCGCCAGCGCGCGGGCGATGCAGAGACGCTGCTGCTGGCCCCCGGAAAGATTCATGGCTGACTTATTTAAAATATCCTTCACCTCATCCCATAGCACGGCCTGCCTGAGGCTTTGCTCAACCAGAGCATCCATGTTTTGCGCCCCCATGCCGGTCAGTTTCGGTCCGTAGGAAATATTATTATAAATGGTTTTGGGAAATGGATTGGGCTTCTGAAACACCATGCCTATTTTACGGCGGATTTCGACCGGATCGACATCCGGAGCGTAAATATTTCTGTCCTCAAAAATAATTTCTCCCTCCACTCTGGTCCCGTCAATCAAATCATTCATGCGGTTTAAAAGCCTCAACAGTGTGGACTTGCCGCATCCGGACGGACCGATGAGCGCGGTGACTTTATTTTTGCCAAACGTCATCGAAATATCCGTCAGGGCCCTTGTTGGTCCGTAATAGAAGTTCACGTTATTTATTTTGATCATGTCAGTACTCATTTTTACCACCTTTTGTTCCGTCTCATATATCCGCGGATAATAATCGCAATCAAATCAATTCCCAGGACGACGGCAACCAGAACCAGCACCGTTCCATACTGAATAGGACGTGTGGCCTCGATGTTGGTGCCGGCTGTGGCCAGCACATAAATATGATACGGCAGCGCCATGACTTCGTCAAATATCGAAGAAGGAAGCTTTGCCGTAAAAAATGCGGCGGCCGTGAACATGATGGGCGCGGTCTCCCCGGCCGCGCGACCTATGCCTAAAATGGAACCGGTCAGAATACCCGGCAGCGCGTTGGGCAGAACAATCCTGTAAATCGTCTGCCATTTGGAAACACCGAGAGAAAGAGAAGCCTCGCGAAACGTTTGCGGCACGGATTTCAATGCCTCTTCCGAAGCGCCGATAATGGTCGGCAGAATTAAAAAGCCCAGCGTCAGCGATCCGGACAGGATACTGGAACCGAACTTAAGAAAAATTACAAAAATGCCCAGACCGAAAAGTCCAAAAACGACCGAAGGAACACCGGCCAGACAGTTGATGCCGATCCTGATCAATCTGATGACTCTCCCCTCCCTCGCATATTCCGTCAGATAAATAGCAGAGGCGATGCCCAGAGGAAGACCGATGGCAATGGCGCCCAACGTCAAATAAATCGTGCCGAGAATCGCCGGCATAATGCCGCCTTTGGTCATCGCGTCGGTAGGCGGTTGGGTTATAAAATCCCAGCTGATGACAGAGATGCCATTGTATATAATGTAGAAAATAATTCCGCCCAGAGCGAGTGTTATCACTAAAGCGGACGCACGAACGCAGGTAAAAAACACGTTTTGTCTAAAATAGCGCCATGGCATTGAATTGGTCTTCTCTTCCTGCATAGATCAACCCCTAGAGCGTTCCCGATCCCACCTGTTTGAATTTGTGTGAAACATAATCCGCAATCAAATTAAAAGCCAGGGTCAGGCAAAACAAAACAATGCCGATGGCAAACAGCGCCTGATAATGAAGACTGCGGAATGGTGTTTCTCCCATCTCGGCTGCAATGCTTGCCGGCATCGGACGAACCGAATCAAAGAGACTCTCCGGAATCGCGGCGGCACCACCGGCCACCATCAAAACAACCATTGTTTCTCCGATCGCCCGGGCCATTCCCAGCATCACCGCCGTGGAAATGCCCGATAAGGCCGCAGGCAGAATCACTCTCGCAATCGTTTCAAATTTAGTGGCGCCCAGCGCGTACGATGCTTCCTTGAATTCCCGCGGCACGGCGTAAAGCGCGTCTTCCGATATGCTGGATATGGTGGGAATGGCCATGAGAGCCAGAATCATGGAAGCATTGACAATATTCAAACCGGTGGGCAGATCAAAGGTTTCCTGCATCCAGGGCGCGACAATGACCATGCCGAAAAATCCCAGAACAACGGAAGGCAATCCCGCTAAAAGTTCAATCACGGATTTGAGAATAATCTTGATTTGCTTTGGAGCAATTTCGGAAATGTAGATAGCCGCCATGACGCCCAGTGGCACAGCAATTAAAGTGGACAAGATCGTGACGATTAATGATCCGACGATCAACGAAAAAATTCCGAAGGATGGCGGATCATAAGTGGGATACCACTCCATGCCGAAAATAAAATCTTTTACGGATATTTTGCCGAACAAAGGCAGTCCTTCGCGGAATAGAGAAAAAACAATCAGCCCCAGCACCACAACGGAGACCAGTGAAAAAAGGAAAAAAATGTATTTGATGATGATTTCTTTGATGCGCCTGGTCATGATTTGTCCTCTATCCGGAATTCTCTTTCTATCCAGGTTTTTATTTCATCGCGTGTTTTTCTGTATTCTTTAATTTTGTCATCGGGTGATCCCTCAAACCCTGAGGGATCTGAAAAACTTTTATGAATTCGAAAGTCTCCTCCGGCAAAATAAGGACAGGCTTCCCTGGCCCGATCGCAGACGGTCACGACAAAATCAAAGTTATAATCTTTAAAAAAATCAAATCCTTTGGCATGTGAATGACTGAGATCAATGTCCATTTCATTCATTACCGATACAACCAAAGGATCAATTTGCGTGGGATCGGAGCCGGCGCTATACGCCGCATACCGATCCCCGTAAATCTTGTTTAAAAACGCTTCCGCCATCTGAGAGCGGACAGCATTATGCGTACAGACAAACAGAACGTTCTTTTTTCTTGAAACTGATTTCACTGATTTCCCTTCGTTATACCGGTTTTTATTTTTTGCCTTTACCGTATTTTTTTGCATCCATTAAAGGAACAAAACCCTCTTTGACAACAATTTTCTGTCCTTCCGCTGATTTGACAAATTCGATGTATTTTGCCACATCACCTTTGGCGTCACCATCCGTATACATGTAAAGTTCACGGGAAAGAGGGTATGCCTTAGAAATAGCCGCCTGCACGGAAGGCATTACGCCATTCACCTGCAGGGCTTTGACGCTTTTATTGACATAACCAATGCCCAGGTAGCCGATCGCGTAACGATTTTTGGCAATCGCCGTGACAATAGCTCCGTTGGAAGCAAGCATCTGCGCCCGCGGTGACACTTTTGCCTTCTTCATTACAAAATGGTCCCAGGATTCAAAAGTGCCCGAAGAAGAATCACGCGAGATGACCACGATTTTAAGATCATCACCACCGACTTCTTTCCAGTTCGTAATCTTGCCCTGATAGATCTGGCTTAGCTGATCGATCGATAAATTTTGAACTTTGTTTTTAGGATGAACGACAGGAACAATGGCATCATTGGCTACCACATGAGCTACAGGTTTTACGCCTCTTGCTCTGGCCAGATCCATTTCCTCCTTTTTGATTTCGCGGGATGATGTGGCAATATCCGCCGTTTTATCAATCAATGCTTTAATGCCTTCCCCGGAACCGCCACCCGAAAGAGACATCTGTACTTGTGGATTCTTTTTCATAAAAGATTCCAGCGTTCCTTGGGCAACCGGCAAAACCGTTGTTGATCCTTTGATGACAATTGATGAACTTGCAAAAGCAAACCCACTCATCAGAGCAAAGCCTACCATTGTCATGACTGTTTTTTTGAAGATGTTTAACATGAAAATTTCCTCCTGATTCTTATTTGCCTGTAATGTACAGGATGAATGTTACAGTTTGATGACAGACAAGTTAAGATGTAAAAACAAAAAAACAGGACGTGAGATAATATACGGAATGGATTATTTTATATCGGCAAATTTATACCCGAAACCGCGAACCGTTTGAATGTAATGGGGATTTTCCATATCTTGCTCGATTTGAGAACGCAGGCGCCGGATGTGAACGTCAACGGCGCGGTCGGTGATGAACGTATCATCACCCCAGACATGATCAATAATCTGATTTCTCGAGTATACACGTCCGGGATGACGCGATAAAAAGAAAAGAAGTTTCAATTCAGTCGGACTCAACGTTATTTGTTTTCCATGAATCGAGACAAGGCAGGAGTTGTAATTTATTTTAAGACTTTTATAGACAAACTCCTCTGTTTTTGTATCTTTTTCAATTTCCTGAAAGCGCCGTAAAATACTGCGCACTCTGGCAGTCAGTTCTTTGACGCTGAACGGTTTGGTGACGTAATCATCGGCTCCGACTTCCAGACCCGTCACCTTGTCAATTTCGTCACTTTTCGCGGTCAGCATAATGATCGGCAGACCGGCTGTTTCCAGATTGCGGCGAACATTCCGGCAGACATCCAGTCCGTTCATTTTCGGCAACATCAAATCCAGAACCACTAAATCCGGTTTTTGTGTTTTGATGATGTGCAGGGCGGCCTCACCGTCATAGGCTTTTGCGATTGAAAATCCCTCTTTCTCCAGGTTGTAAGAAATCAGTTCAACGATATCTTTTTCGTCGTCAACAATCAGGATTTTCGACATAGAAATTTGAACCGCCGGAAAGAAAGTTTAATTTGGACCTTCTGACTTTTATCGAACACCATAAAAGCCGGTAACGCTTGGAAAGCAAATTTTAATCCGGTATCACCTTGAATACTTCATCACCGGGACGCACTTTGTCGGAAACCTTGATGCCGATAAAGTCTCCGGCCACCGCTTTTTGTACCTGCTGGTTATCGACTTCCATCGATTGAATCACATCGATGAAATCGGTGGTATGACCGGAATACTTGATGCTGTCTCCTACGGATATTTCATCATCGGTAATTTTGACCGCGGCCACGGAAGGTTTCGAGAAAAATTTCATGACTTCGCCGATTTTCTTTTCTGCCATATAAACCTCCATTGCGATTTTATTTGAGTTAATCCCGCGTCGTCGAAGATGCCCTTAAGGGTACTACGCTCCTGGGATTGTTCGACCTGCAAATTTCAGTGCGCCTATAGTGACCCCACGGTGCCCTTTAGGTTATTCACTCCTGAAATTTGGGTCTCACAATACTTCTTTTGCGGTGAAAAAACAACCATAAAAAAAGGCGGGGTTTTGACCCGCCTTTTTCCAATCTATCCACGAAGATGTTTATTCTTCTTTTTTGGCTTTCGCTTTTGTTTTGCCTTTGGCTTTTGCTTTTTCCTTCTTTTTCTCGTCCTGAATGAATTCGAGAATGGAAACAGGCGCGTTGTCACCATAACGGTAACCGGCCTTGACGATTCTGGTGTATCCCCCCGCGCGATTGCGATAACGTTCACTCAGTTCGCCGAAGAGTTTACCGACCATATCCTTATCGCGAACAACCGACAGTGCCTGACGCCGCGCATGAAGACTCCCCTTCTTGCCCAGGGTGATCATTTTTTCCGCCAGTTTTCTTAATTCTTTTGCCTTGGTGTCGGTGGTTTTAATCCGTTCGTGCTTGATAACAGAAGTCACCATATTACGAAGCATCGCTTCCTTATGGCTGGAAGTTCTGCCCAGTTTACTACCTGCTTTACCGTGATGCATCGCTCAATTACCTCTTTTCTTTGATATATATAATATGCTTTGTCTTCCCAGGCGATTTTATTTTTTCGAATCAATATCCATGCCGAAAGTCAGATCATATTCGCCGAGAATATCTTTAATTTCGCTCAATGACTTACGCCCGAAGTTCTTGGTTTTCAGCATTTCCGCTTCCGTTTTGATGACCAGTTCACCAATGGTGTTGATGCCGGCATTTTTCAGACAGTTGGCGGAACGCACCGAGAGTTCCAGATCTTCCACGGAACGCGATAATACTTTGCTCAGGTTATCCTGTTCGTCATGTTTTTCAGGAACGATCTCTTCTTCAACTTCTTCAAAATTGATGAAGACATCCAACTGCTGTTTTAAAATTTTTGCCGAATAAGCAATGGCGTCTTCGGGTTTGACGCTGCCGTCTGTCCAGACTTCCAGAGTCAGCTTGTCATAATCGGCAATCTGTCCGACGCGCGCATGAGATACAATATAATTTACTTTTTTAATCGGTGAAAAAATAGCGTCAATATTGATGGTACCTTTCGGTTGATCCGGTTCCAGTTCCTTTTTCGCCGGAACATAACCCTTACCCGTTTTGACCATTAATTTTGCTTTGAAGGAGCCATTGGAAATCGTGGCGATGTGGTGATCGGGGTTTAAAACCTCAATCGTTCCGTCCGTAACGATATCGGCGGCGGTGACCGCTCCTGCGCGGCTTACATCAATACTGAGTTCTTTGGTGTTGGCCTGTCCCATTTTGAAGCGCACACCTTTTAAATTCAGGATAATGTCTGTTACATCTTCTTTCACACCGGGAATGGTGGAAAACTCATGGAGGACGCCTTCAATTTTTACCGAAACAATGGCGGAACCCTGAATGGAAGAAAGCAATACTCTCCTGAGTGAATTGCCTAATGTGATTCCGAAACCTCTTTCCAGAGGCTGAATGGTAAATTCTCCATAGAAATTCGTATGTGTCGCTTCATCAACATCAATACGCTTGGGACGAATCAAACTTGACCAGTTCCTTTGCATAATTAAACCCATCCTTTAGTAGCTGGTTTATAAAAAAAGTTTATTTTTACTTCGAATAAAGTTCGACAACTAGCTGTTCCTGTACCGGCATGGTTAAGTCTTCCCGTACGGGCAGCATTTTGATCCTGGCCTTGAAATTGTCTTTATCCAATTCCAGCCAGTGAGGCACACCCCGTCTGACGACGGTTTCCATAGCTCCCATGATGCGAACTATCTTGCGGCTGCCTTCTTTGACGCAAACTTCATCGCCGGCCTTAAGCAAATATGATGGAATGTTGACCGGTTTTCCGTTCACCAGAAAATGAGCGTGACTGATCAGTTGTCTCGCTTCAATTCGGGAATTGGCGAAGCCCATCCGAAAAACCATGTTGTCCATTCTTCGTTCCAGCAGCACCAGCAGGTTTGTGCCTGTGATACCCTTTTGCTTGTCGGCCTTTTCAAAATATCCCCGGAACTGCTTTTCCAAAAGACCATACATTCTTTTTAGTTTTTGTTTTTCTCGTAACTGCACACCATAATCAGAACGCTGTTTTTTATGCATCTGACCATGATCTCCCGGAACATAATCCCTTCTTTCGAAAGAACATTTTTCCGAATAGCATCTGTCGCCCTTGGAAAAAAGTTTTAATCCTTCGCGACGACACAACCTGCATGAGGAATCCGTATATCTTGCCAAAAAAGCCTCCCTTAATTATCTTAAATTATTCTTTCTATATTATACTCGACGACGTTTCGGCGGTCTGCACCCGTTGTGCGGTACAGGCGTCACGTCGCGAATCAATGTTATGGTCAGTCCGGCAATCTGCAGCGAGCGCAGGGCCGATTCTCTTCCCGCGCCGGGTCCTTTAATGTAAACCTGAACTTTGCGCATGCCCTGTTCTTTAGCCTTGCGCACAACATCTTCCGCGGCCATCTGGGCGGCAAAAGGCGTGCTCTTGCGTGACCCCTTGAAACCCTGCAACCCGGCTGATGACCAGGCGATGACATTACCGCTCATGTCGGTTATCGTCACAATCGTATTATTAAACGTTGACTGAATATGAGCAATACCATCGGTAATATTCTTCTTTTCTTTTCTTTTGCCAGTTTTCCTTACTGCCTTAGCCATGATGCCTCCAGCTTGATTTTAATTTTTACTTTTTCTTGCCAGCGATGGCCCGTCGCGGACCTTTTCTGGTGCGGCCGTTCGTATGGGTTCTCTGTCCCCGTACGGGCAGTCCCTTGCGATGTCTTAATCCACGATATGTTCCGACATCCATCAAACGCTTAATCGACATCGAAACGTCTCTGCGCAAATCACCTTCCACTTTGTGATCCTTGTCAATGATGCTTCTGATCGCGGATATTTCCGAATCGGCCAGATCATCTGTTCTCGTGTCCGGACTGACACCGGAATTTTTCAGGATCTGCCTTGCCTTGGTCGGCCCGATGCCGTAAATGTAGGTTAAAGCAACTTCCATTCTTTTATTTTTCGGTAAATCAACACCTGAAATTCGTGCCATTTATAAATCTCCTGAGTTTAAAAACTATCCCTGACGCTGTTTATGCTTGGGATTTTCACAAATTACGCGCAAAATGCCTCTGCGTTTGACGATCTTGCATTTTTCACATATTTTTTTAACTGACGATCTAACCTTCACGATTTTAACTCCTCTTTGTTCAGTAAAAAATTCTACTTCGTCCTGTACGTGATGCGGCCCCGGGTCAAATCATAAGGCGATAGTTCCACCGTCACTTTATCTCCCGGCAGGATCTTGATAAAATGCATGCGCATCTTACCGGATATGTGAGCCAGCACCTTGTGTCCGTTGTCCAGTTCCACCCGGAACATGGCGTTGGGCAGGGGTTCTATCACTCTTCCTTCAACTTCTATCGCTTCTTCTTTTGCCATATTTTACAATCATTACCGCCGCGAATTCAGCCGGCTTCCCACCGGCCTAAAAACTAACTTAATTTACTCAGTATGTCAGGACCATTGTCCGTAATCGCTATCGAGTGTTCAAAATGAGCCGATAAGCTTCCGTCTTTTGTTACCACCGTCCAGCCATCCGGCTGAACCTGAACCTTGTAATGGCCTTCATTGACCATCGGTTCAATCGCCAGAATCATTCCTCTTTTCAACTCAATCCCACGGCCTTTTTGCCCGAAATTGGGAATCTGCGGTTCCTCATGCAGATTCTTTCCTATGCCATGACCGACAAAATCGCGGACAACCGAATAACCGGCACCTTCGACTAGTTTTTGCACGGCGGCGGAGATATCTCCCAACCTGTTGCCGCTTACCGCCTGCTCTATCCCGGCATATAAACTCTGCTCGGTCACCTGCATCAGCCTTTTGGCTTTTTCCGTCACTTTGCCTACCGGCAATGTTATGGTTGCGTCACCGTAGAACCCCTGATAGTAAACACCGAAATCAAGTCCTACAATATCTCCTTCCACCAACGTTCGCTCAGAAGGCATGCCGTGCACAACCACTTCGTTTATCGATATGCACAGGGAGTGCGGATAACCGTGATAACCTTTGAAGGCCGGTTTGGCTCCTCTTTTTTCCGCAATCTCCTCAGCAAATTTATCCAGGTCTTTTGTTTTGACACCCGGCTTGACTTTTTCTCTAAGTCTGCTTAAAACCTCGGCAACGATCCGATTACTTGCTCTTGCTTTTTCAATTTCATCCGGAAGCTTCAGAATGACCATGATAATCTTCCGTTATCTCCTGCGGGCAAGATGACCCTTCTTCATAAATCCTTCATATTGCCTGGTCAGCAGGTGCGACTCAATCTGGCTGGCCGTATCCATGGCCACACCGACAACGATCAACAGCGCTGTGCCGCCGAAATAAAAGGGAACATTCAACTGTGAAATCAAAACACTGGGCAGCACGCAAACAATGGAAACATAAATCGCCCCGCAGAAAGTCAGTTTTTCCAAGACGCTTTCAATATATTCCGCGGTCTTTTTGCCTGGTCTGATTCCGGGAACGTAACCGCCGTATTTTTTCATGTTCTCGGCCACATCATCCGGCTTGAACGTAACCGCCGTATAAAAAAAGCAGAAGAAGAAAATAAAAGCTACATAAAGAACTTCATACGCCAGTCTGCCCGGAACCAGGTAAGAAGCAATATCCTTCATCCAGGTCTGCGGCGCGAAATTGGCAATAGTCGCCGGAAACATAATGACAGAAGACGCAAAAATCGGTGGAATAACACCGGATGTATTTACCTTCAGAGGCAGATGTGTGGTCTGTCCGCCATACATTTTTCTTCCGACCACTCTTTTTGCGTACTGCACGGGGATACGACGCTGCCCGCCTTCCACAAAAACAATGGCTCCAACCACCGCGATCATTAGCACGGTAATCAATAAAATAACCAGTACGCCTAATTCACCTGCTGTCGCCAGTCTATAGGTATTGCCGATAGCGGCCGGTATCCGGCAAACAATGCCGGCAAAAATGATCAATGATATACCGTTTCCGATGC
This sequence comes from Smithella sp., assembly GCA_018056685.1. GTDB lineage: Bacteria > Desulfobacterota > Syntrophia > Syntrophales > Smithellaceae > Smithella. Next base: position 126,604 of record JAGPFC010000005.1, on the reverse strand, counting down.
CCTTTTCCGTGATGAATTCTCCCAGCCACATGATAAAGCAAGTACCGGAAGTCAGGGTAAGCATGGTCAGTAAAACAAATCCGATGCCGGGATTTAAGACAATCGGCGCGCCGTTAGGACCCGCCATTTGCTGCAAACCGAAAGCAATACCAAACCCCTGAATCATACTTAAAAGAACCGTTCCGTACCGGGTATATTGCGTTATTTTACGCCTGCCCGATTCTCCTTCTTTAGAAAGCGCTTCTAAATGAGGCACAGCAATAGTTAATAACTGCAAAATAATCGACGCACTGATGTAGGGCATAATACCCAGCGCGAATATTGAAAAATTACTGAAAGCACCGCCGGCAAACATATCCATCAGGCCGAACATAGTGCCTTTGGCGGAGTCGAAAAAAGCCAACAAGGCCACATTATCAATTCCCGGTGTGGGAATATAGACGCCGATGCGGTAAACACCTAAAAGAAGGATGGTAAATAAAATCCTTCTCTGCAGTTCAGGAATTTTGGATACGCCACCCAGACCTTCTAACAAATTAAATTACCTCTTCTACAGAACCGCCGGCGGCGGTTATTTTATTTTTCGCGGCCGGACTGACTTTGGCTATTTTTAAAGTGACCGGAAAATCAATTTCGCCTTTGGCCAGAATTTTAACCTGGCTGTCTGCTTTTCTGACAATGCCGCTTTTTAAAAGAGCCGCTTCATCAATCACCGCGCCCTTGCTGAATTTCCTGCACAGATCAACAATATTGACCGCAACGAACTGTTTACGGAAGGGATTACGGAAACCTCGTTTGGGAAGACGACGCGCCATTGGCATCTGTCCGCCTTCAAAACCCACTCTGACTTTTCCACCGGAACGAGCCTTTTGACCCTTGTGGCCTTTGCCGGATGTGCCTCCGTGACCGGAAGCATTACCGCGTCCCACGCGCTTACGTTTTTTTGTCGCACCGGCAGGAGCCTTCAACGAACTCAAATCCATAATCTACTCCTTTGACTCTTCGACGGAAACTAAATGACTTACTTTATTGATCATCCCGCGAATCTGCGGGGTGTCCACTAAAGTTACAGTTTGATTGATTCTGGACAGTCCCATGCCTTTCAGAATTTTTCGCTGCTTTTCGGGACGACCGATCACACTCTTTACTTTTGTTATTTTCAACTTTTTATCCACGCTAATCTACCTCTCCGAGTAATGGCAGGATTATTTTCCCCTGTATGCGGCTATTTCCTCTGGATTTTTTAACTGACAAAGACCTTCCATCGTTGCCTTGACCAGATTATGCGGATTATGCGATCCTAAACATTTCGTCAGAATATTATGGACACCGGCCACTTCGAGTACCGCTCGCACGGCACCGCCCGCGATCAATCCCGTTCCTTCCGATGCCGGTTTCAACAGGACTTTTCCCGCGCCGTAACGCCCGACCACCTCATAAGGAATCGTTCTTTCCACGACCGCCACTTTCACCATGTTTTTCTTGGCCATATCCATACCCTTGCGAATCGCTTCAGGGACTTCGTGAGCCTTGCCTAATCCCGTTCCGATCATCCCCTTGCCGTCTCCTACAACAACAATGGCGCTGAAACGGAAACGCCTGCCGCCCTTGACCACTTTCGCCGTTCTGTTGATGGCGACAACCCGGTCCAGGAGTTCCATATCTTTCATTTCTTTTTCTTTCTTGTCCAAAGGTTCTTTCCTTTTTTAGCTTTTTTTATTTAATAAAATTAAAATTTCAGACCACTTTCCCTGGCGGACTCCGCCAGCGCTTTCACACGACCGTGATAGAGAAATCTGCCTCTATCAAAAATAACCTTTTCAATTCCTTTGGCTTTCAGCCGCTCGGCAATTAATTTACCGACTTCTCTGGCCACATCCACTTTCTTTTTGTCTTTTATTTTCTTCTCCAGCTCTTTGCATAACGTCGATGCAGTGGCCAGAGTGTTCGCCGTTACATCATCAATGGCTTGAACATAGATATGCTTGTCGCTCCGGAACACGGAAAGACGCGGTCTCTCCCCTGTTCCATGAAGTTTCGCCCTGGTTCGTTTTTCTCTTTTTTCTCTTATTTTTAATGTCTTTTTGGAAGCCAATGTTCTATCCTCTTTACGACCAATTTACTTTTTAAGCGCTGGCCGATTTGCCGGCTTTGCGTTTAATGTATTCGTCGGCATATTTAATGCCCTTGCCCTTGTACGGTTCCGGTTTTCTTAAGGCTCTGATTTCCGAAGCCACACGGCCTACCAGCTCTTTATCAATTCCGGAAACCACCAGACTGACCTGCTTGTCAACCTTGATCTCAATGCCTTTGGGAATATCATACTGAACCGGGCTTGAAAAAACCAGGATCAGTTTCAAACTTTTGTCGGCCAGCTCCGCGCGATAACCGACACCGGATATTTCCAGCCTTTTCTCAAAACCGGTCGTAACCCCCTTGACCATATTTTCCACCAGTGTTCTGGTTAGACCGTGGTAGGAACGCATGGTGATATCATTCGATTTTCTTTCCACCGCGATACTGCCGTCGCCAATGTTGACGGTGATGCCCGACGGTACTTGTGCAGATAGGGTCCCTTTGGGGCCTTCCACTTTCACAACATCAGCACTCTGGCTGATTTTTACATTCTTGGGAAAACTTATCGGTTTTTTACCTATTCTCGACATGAACTAAAGCTCCTGCTTAATATCTTTGTTTCAAATTACCAGACGTTGCAAATCACTTCTCCGCCGACATTCAATTCTCTGGCCTCGGCATCGGTAATGACTCCCTTGGAAGTCGAAAGTATCGAAATTCCCAAACCATTGAGAACCTTGGGAATACCGTCCGAAGGAACATAAACTCTGCGCCCCGGTTTGCTGACTCTTTTAATATTCGTAATCACGGTGCGTTTCGTATCAGGATATTTAAGAATGATTTCCAGTACCAGGTGGCCTTTGTCATCCTTGACCTTGTCATAATTATTAATATATCCGGCTTTCTTCAGCACCTTGGCGATATTCACATTCATCTGGGACATACCGACATTGACCGTTTTGAAACGTGCTTTATTCGCGTTTCTGATTCTGGTTAACATATCGGCAATAGGATCCGTCATCCCCATTCTTTTTTCTCCTTAAACGTTAATTACCAACTGGATTTAATTACCCCGGGAAGTTCTCCCTGCAGGGAAAGTTTACGCAAACAAATTCTGCACATATCAAATTTCCTATAATAGGCCCTCGGCCTCCCGCAAAGCGGGCAGCGATTATATTCTCTGACTGAAAACTTCTTTGCTCTTTTCGCTTTCGCGATTAACGACTTTTTTGCCACGCTACATCCTCCGAGGCTCGTAATTTATTGTTTAAACGGAACGCCCATCAACTTCAGTAAGAATCTGGCTTCCTGATCTGTCTTGGCTGTGGTTACGATCGTGATATTCATTCCCTTGATTTTTTCCACCTTGTCGTATTCAATCTCGGGAAATATAATCTGCTCCTGCAAACCGATGGAATAATTCCCCCGGCCGTCAAACGCGTTGGCCGATACGCCGCGAAAGTCCCTGACCTTCGGCAGAGCGGCATTCACCAAGCGATCGAAAAACTCATACATGATGTTCTTTCTTAACGTGACCGAGCAACCGATCGGCATTCCCTGTCTGAGCTTAAACGTCGCAATGGACTTCTTGGCCTTGTTGACAATCGGTTTCTGACCGCTGATAGCGGCCAGTTCCTGCACCGCGCCATCAATAATCTTCACATTCTGAATGGCTTCACCCAGACCCATATTGATGACAATCTTCTCCATTTTAGGCACCTGCATCGGATTCTTATAATTGAATTCCTTCACCAGAGCAGGAACTACCGTTTTTAAATAATAATCTTTTAATCTTGCCATTTTAGGTAACCCACATTAAATAACTTCTTTACATTTACTGCAGATGCGCAATTTTTTACCGTCTTCCAGTTTTTTGCTTTGTATTCTGACGGCTTTCTTGCACTTATTACAGAATAAACCAACATTGGAGATGTTGATCGATCCTTCCTTTTCGACGATGCCACCTTTGGATTTCTGATCGGGTCTTTTATGTTTTTTAATGATATTCACCTTCTCGACCGTGACCCTGCTTTTTTCGGGAATCACTGTTAAGACCTTGCCGGTTTTCCCCTTGTCTTTTCCGGCGAGTACCTTAACCACATCCCCTTTTTTTATTTTACTTAAACTCATTTTTCCCCTCTGCGAAACATTTTTACAAAACTTCAGGAGCCAGAGATATAATCTTCATGAACTGCCGCGCTCTTAATTCACGGGCGACAGGTCCAAAAATTCTAGTGCCGATTGGTTCCATTTGATTAGAAATTAAAACCGCTGAGTTATCATCAAATTTCAGATAAGACCCATCCGGTCTTCGCACTTCCTTGACGGTGCGCACGATAACGGCTTTGAGCACATCGCCTTTTTTCACTTTCGAATTCGGAATGGCTTCCTTGACGGAAACGACAATAACATCTCCCAAACTTGCGTAACGCCGCTTTGAACCACCCAGCACCTTAATACAGGCAACTTTCTTGGCGCCGGAATTATCCGCGACATTGAGTATGGTCTGCATCTGAATCATAAAAAAATCCTCTTCACATTGACTTCACAGACAAGTCAAATAATCTATTTTGCCTTCTCCAAAATTTCCAGCATCCGCCAGCGCTTTTCCCTGCTTAACGGCCTCGACTCAATAATTAAAACCGTGTCTCCGACTTTGCTCTGATTTTGTTCGTCATGAGCCTTATATTTAACATGTTTACGCACATATTTGTGAAAAACAGGATGTTTGACCAGACGCTCCGCTCTGACCACGATTGTTTTATCCATTTTATTACTGATCACCACGCCTTTGATCGTGCGTTTATTTCCTCTTTCAGCCATGTGTTAACTCGCTGCCTCCTTTTCCTTCAACACGGTGTTGATACGGGCAATATCCTTACGTACTTTACCCAGCATGACTGTTGATTCCAATTGTCCCGATGCATGCCTTATCTTCAAGCGGAAGAGTTCTTCGCTTAATTCTGCAATTTTTTGTTTGAGCCCGTTGGTGTCGAGAGCTCTGATTTCTTTAATTTTCATCAGCTATATCCCTCGATAAAAATTTTGTTGCGATGGACAGTTTGTGAGCGGCCAGACGAAATGCCTCTTTGGCCACATCTTTGGAAACACCTTCCATCTCATACAGAACGGAACCGGGCTTGACAACCGCCACCCATCCTTCGGGGGCGCCTTTGCCTTTACCCATACGGGTTTCAGCCGGTTTTTTCGTAATGGACTTATGAGGAAATACTCTGATCCAGATTCTTCCTCCGCGCTTAACATGACGGGTCATGGCAACACGCGCCGCTTCAATCTGTCTGGACGTAATCCAGCCGCATTCAGCCGCCTGCAACCCATATTCACCAAAGGCGATGGAACTGCCTCTTGTTGCCTTGCCTCCCATCCGGCCTTTTTGTAACTTTCTGAATTTTACCCTTTTCGGCATTAACATAAAACAAAACTCCCGTTGTTCCTATCCACATCAATCCCTGCCCGCTTCGACACGTGCAAAACCGCAGGCATCATTTTATTTATTTCTCACTCCTAGTCGGCAGAACTTCTCCATGGAAAATGAAAACTTTCACTCCGATTAATCCATAAGCGGTATTGGCCTCGGTGAAACCGTAATCGATATCCGCCCTGAGGGTATGCAATGGCACACGACCTTCCCGGTACCATTCCGCCCTCGACATTTCCGCACCGCCCAATCTTCCCGAACAGGCTATCTTGATTCCCTTGGCACCGAACTTTAAGGCGTAACCGACGCATTTTTTCATGGCCCGGCGAAACGCTACTCTTTTTTCCAGTTGCATGGCCACGTTTTCGGCAACCAGTTGAGCATCCACCTCGGGCTTTCGCACTTCCAGGATGTTAATGATAATTTCCGAGTGTGAGAATTTTTCTATTTCCGATTTCAGTTTTTCTATTTCCGAGCCTTTTTTACCGATGATCACGCCGGGACGGGCCGAGTAAATGTTGACCTTGGCTTTATTGGCTGCTCTCTCAATTTCAATTTTGGCAATACCGGCATGAAACAGCTTCTTCTTCAGATATTTCCGGATCTGCAAATCCTCGTGCAAAACCTCACTGTATTTTTTGTCGGTGTACCATACTGATTGCCACTTCTTGATGTAGCCCAATCGTAATCCTACCGGATTAACCTTCTGACCCAAACCTGACCTCCTTAAATTTCGTCCAAAATAACGGTAATATGTGAACTTCTTTTCTTGATACCCGCAGCTCTTCCCTGAGCTCTTGCCCGCCAGCGCTTTAAAGCAGGACCCTGATCCACAAAGATTTCCTTGACATAAAGAATATTTTCATCAATGTTGGGATTCTGGGCGGCATTGGCGACAGCCGATTTGAGAACACCGGCTACAATCCCCGCAGCGTATTTTCTGGTGTAAAGAAGAATGTTGCGCGCTTCCTGCACCCGTTTCCCTCTGATCAAGTCGGCCACCAGTCTGACTTTTTGCGGTGACATTCTAATATATCTGGCAACTGCTTTTGCTTCCATTTTTATCAACTCCAAACCTTATCCGCTGTATCTGTCCATGCGGCTAACTCACTTTAGTTTTCCGATCTCCTGAATGTGAAAAGAAAACTCTGGTCGGCGCAAATTCACCCAGTTTGTGCCCCACCATATTTTCCGTCACATAAACCGGAATAAATTTCTTTCCGTTATGCACGGCAAAGGTATAACCAATCAGTTCCGGTGTAATGGTTGACCGCCGAGACCATGTCTTAACGACATTCTTAGTGCCCTCGGCTTCCATTTTTCTGATTTTAGCCAGCAACCTTTCTTCAATATACGGACCTTTTTTGATCGAACGTGCCACGCTTATTTACCTCTTCTCTTAATAATATACTTATCGGTTCTCTTATTTTTTCTGGTCTTGTGACCTTTTGTCGGAATGCCCCACGGGGTACACGGATGCCGTCCACCGGAAGATCTCCCTTCACCACCACCCATCGGGTGATCAACCGGATTCATGACAACGCCACGCACATGCGGTTTTTTACCCAGCCAGCGCTTTCTTCCCGCTTTACCGATGCTGATATTTTCATGCTCGTTGTTGCCCACCTGTCCGATCGTTGCCATGCATTCGATGAATACCTTGCGCACTTCGCCGGAAGGGAGTCTGACCTGAGCATAATTACCTTCTTTGGCCATCAACTGACCATAGGCGCCTGCAGATCTGACCAGTTGCCCCCCGCGTCCGACTTTTAATTCCACATTGTGAATCAGGGATCCCAGGGGGATGTATTTTAAAGGAACGGCATTGCCCGGTTTGATATCGGCCTTTTCGCCACTGTACAACACATCACCGACATTGATCTGCGCGGGAGCCACAATGTACCTTTTTTCGCCGTCACGATAATTGAGCAATGCGATTCTCGCCGTCCGGTTTGGATCATATTGAATCGCGGCAACTTTGGCCGGAATATCGGCCTTATTGCGGCAAAAATCTATCACTCTGTATTTTTGTTTATGGCCGCCGCCGATATGTCTCGCGGTTACCCTGCCATAATTATTTCGACCGCCTTTCTTTCTTAGAGGCTTCAACAGCGCCTTCACCGGTTCTGTCGATGTAATTTCCGCAAAATCGGAAACGCTCTGAAATCTTCTTCCGGGTGAGGTCGGTTTATACTTTATAATTCCCATCAGTCTAATCCTTAAACCAGTTCTTATACGCCTTCGGCAAATTCAATGCGGTTGCCTTCAGCCAGAGTCACGACAGCTTTTTTCCAGGAACTTTTCTGGCCTATCGTTCTCCCCATTCTCTTCTTTTTTCCGAGGACATGCATCACACGAACATCCAGCACTTTGACTTTGAAGAGTTTTTCTACCGCGCTCTTTATTTCCAGTTTGTTCGCTTTGCGATCCACTTCGAAAAAATACTTATTGGATTCGTCACGCCCTATGGTACTTTTTTCCGTAACCAGCAATCTTTTTACAACTTTATTGATTTCCATTATACCAGCAATGCTCCCTCAATCTTTTTTACGGAGGGTTCAAGAAGAATCAAATGCTCGTGATTTAAAATATCATAAACATTAATACCCTCTGATCTGATCATCTTGACATTCTTGATATTGCGTGATGATTTTAAAAGAACTTCATTATTATCAGCCAGCACGAAAAGCGCTTTCTTGAGATCAAAGAGATTGACAACCTTCTGGAAACTGCGCGTACTGATTTTTTCCATGGGAAAATCTTTCAGGATAACCATCTTGTTCTCTTTGAATTTCATGCTCAAAGCGGAAATCAATGCTTTTTTGCGGATTTTTTTAGGGACGCTGTAGGCATAGTCACGGGGATGCGGACCGAAAACGGTTCCGCCTTTCCTCCAGATCGGCGATCTGGACGAACCGGATCGTGCGCGCCCTGTCCCTTTTTGACGCCATGGCTTCTTGCCGCCGCCGCTGACATCGCTTCTCGTTTTGGTGGATGCTGTTCCCGAACGTCTGCCGGCTAACTGCATTTTCACCACATCGTATATAACCGCCTCGTTGACATCCGCGCTGAAAACAGCATCGCTCAAATCAACTTCAGCAACTTTCTTCTTTTCAATATCAAAAACATCCGCTACTGCCATGTTTATAACTCCAGATGTACCTTACTATTTTTTCTTTGCTTTCTTAATTAATACAAAACCGTTTCTGCTGCCGGGAACGGCACCCTTTAACAGAAGCAAATTCCTGTCGGAACGGACCTGCCAGACCTGTAAATTCTGTGTCGTATTGCGAACATTGCCCATATGACCGCCCATTTTGGTGCCTTTAAAAACACGCGATGGGTCGGCGCTGGCACCAATCGAACCGGGAGCGCGATGAAACATCGAACCATGCGTAGCCCTGCCGCCTCCGAAACCGTGTCTTTTTACGACACCCTGGAATCCCTTGCCTTTCGTTGTTCCAATGACGTCAACATAATCGCCCATTTTAAAGATATCGGCTGTAATTTCCTGCCCCACATCATATGCTTCAGACTGCACGGAAAACTCTCTGACAAAACGGAAGCAACCTTTGTTGGCTTTGTTAAAGTGACCCTGCAGAGGTTTGGTAACATTCTTCTGCTTCACACGACCGTAACCCAGCTGGACGGCGTCATAACCATCCTTATCCTTTGTCTTAATCTGTAAAACAACCGACGGTTCAACCTCGATGGCGGTAACCCCCACCGCAGAACCGTCATCGGCAAAGACCTGAGTCATTCCTAATTTCTTACCAATAATTCCCTTGCTCATCTGATAGTCCAAATTTTCAATAAACATTAAAATATTTAATTGAAAGATGGCCTTGTCTGACACCATCTTTCAATTGTTTTTCAATACGCCTACGCTTTTATTTCCACATCCACTCCGGCGGACAGATCCAACTTCATCAAGGCATCCACCGTGGCTTGCGTAGGCCCGACAATATCAACCAATCTTTTATGGGTTCTGATTTCAAACTGCTCGCGAGACTTCTTGTCCACATGCGGTGAGCGATTCACGCAATACTTATTGATCTCCGTGGGAATCGGTATAGGACCGGCAACACGGGCGCCGGTTATTTTGGCAGTTTCAACGATCTCTTCTACGGAACGATCCAGCAGTTTATAATCGTAAGCTTTGAGACGAATTCTAATCTTTTGTTCTTTCATCAGTAAAATAACCTATTCCCTATTCAATAACTTTGCTTACGACTCCGGCGCCGACGGTTCTTCCACCTTCGCGAATAGCGAATCTCAACTGTTCTTCCATCGCGATCGGGGTGATTAACTCTATCGACATTTTCACATTATCACCAGGCATAACCATTTCCACACCTTCGGGAAGCGTGGCCACGCCTGTCACATCCGTTGTCCGGAAATAGAACTGGGGACGATAACCGGAAAAGAACGGGGTATGACGTCCACCTTCTTCCTTGGTCAAAACGTAAACGGCCGCTTCAAATTTGGTATGCGGAGTAATGGAACCGGGCTTGGCCACAACCTGACCTCTTTCCACTTCCTCTCTCTTGATACCACGAATCAACAAACCGACGTCATCACCGGCACGACCCTCGTCAAGAGTTTTGCGGAACATTTCAACACCGGTCACAACCGTTTTGATGGTCGGCCGGATTCCGATAATTTCGACTTCTTCACCAACCTTAATAATACCGCGATCTATTCTACCTGTGACAACCGTACCGCGACCGGAAATCGTGAAAACATCACCGACCGGCATCAGGAACGGCTTATCGGTATCGCGCTTGGGTTCAGGAATATAATTGTCCACAGCTTCCATCAGTTCCGCAATGCTTTTTACATCGGGGGAATTGATATCTTCGGCTTCCAGAGCCTTCAGAGCGGAGCCACGAATAATGGGAATATCATCGCCGGGAAATTCATAGGCTGTCAAGAGCTCTCTGAGTTCAAGCTCAACCAGATCCAGAAGTTCGGGATCATCAACCAGGTCAACTTTATTCAGATAAACAACGATATAAGGAACCTGTACCTGACGGGCAAGGAGGATATGTTCACGGGTCTGAGGCATCGGACCGTCGGAAGCAGCCACAACCAGGATTGTTCCGTCCATATGGGCGGCACCGGAAATCATGTTCTTGATATAGTCGGCGTGACCCGGGCAGTCCACGTGCGCATAATGTCTTTTTTCCGTTTCATATTCCACGTGGGAAATATTAATGGTCACACCACGCTCTTTTTCTTCCGGAGCGTTGTCGATTGAATCAAAAGCACGGAATTCCGCGAAACCTTTTTTTGCCAGATATTTCGTGATCGCGGCCGTCAATGTGGTCTTACCATGATCCACGTGACCGATTGTTCCTATATTTAAATGCGGCTTAGTCCTTTCAAATTTTTTCTTTGCCATCTGACCTTTCCTCCTTAACTTTGAATGGTTGGTTTCCTTATCGTTTAAATTGTTGTCTAAAATTTATAATGCGCAAAGGCTTTGTTGGCCTCGGCCATCTTATGTACAGCTTCTTTTTTCTTAATCGCTCCGCCCCGGTTGTTGGCTGCATCAATCAGTTCCGCGGCCAGTTTCTCCCGCATGGTTTTTTCCGTACGTTCCTGAGCGTTGGAAATCAACCAGCGAATGGCCAGAGCGGTTCTTCGACTCGGCACAACTTCCGTCGGCACCTGATAGGTCGAACCGCCGACTCTTCTTGATTTCACTTCAATCACCGGTTTGACGTTATTCACAGCCTTTTCAAAAAACTCCACCGGCTGCTCCTTGACTCTTTTTTCAATAATATCAAAAGCTCCATACAGAATACTTTCTGCGACGCTTTTCTTTCCTCTTTTTAACAAAGAATTAATGAACTTTGCGACCAGTTTATTATTAAACTTGGGATCTGGCAAAATATCTCTTTTTTCTATTTCCCGTCTTCTCGGCATTTAATTATCTCCGTTTAGCTTGGCTTTTTCGCACCGTACTTTGATCGACCCTGTTTACGATCCTGCACGCCTACGGTATCCAGCGTTCCCCGAATCACATGATATCGGACACCGGGCAGATCCTTGACTCTTCCTCCACGCACCAGCACCACAGAATGTTCCTGTAAATTGTGACCGATACCCGGGATGTATGAAGATACTTCGTATCCACTGGTCAGACGCACTCTGGCCACTTTCCGCAACGCGGAGTTCGGCTTTTTGGGGGTCGTTGTGTAAACTCTCACGCAAACTCCGCGACGCTGCGGCGAACTCGCCAACGCCGGAGTATTTGTTTTCTTTTTCACTTTCATCCGGCCTTTCCGGATCAATTGACTTATAGTCGGCATTTTCCTCCTCGAACCATCACTGCCTGATCTACTATTTCCGGCAGCGAACCGGTGGTACGTACCAGTTTATATTTTATATGTCAAGCATTTTTATATTTATTTTTTCAAATTATTCCGCAACCGGCTCGGGCGTTTCATTTGCGAGTTTAATGCCCAGTTTTCTGTACATCACCAAACCTGTGCCCGCGGTTATCAACCGGCCCATAATAACGTTTTCTTTGAGGCCTCTCAGGTAATCTGTCTTACCGGAAAGAGCCGCTTCGGTCAGCACTTTCGTGGTTTCCTGGAACGAAGCCGCTGAAATAAAGCTCTGTGTACTGAGGGATGCCTTGGTAATCCCCAGAAGCAGCGGTTCGCCAATCGCCGGACGACCTCCCTGTGCGATAATTTTTTCGTTTTCCTCCTGAAAACGGTAACGCTCGATCTTTTCATCGGCTATAAACGTTGTGTCACCGGGATCAGTGACTTTAACCCGACGAAGCATCTGACGGACAATAACCTCCATGTGCTTGTCATTAATCTTGACGCCCTGCAGACGGTAAACTTCCTGTACCTCGTCAACCAGATATCTCGCCAGTTCCTTCTCTCCCTTGATAGAAAGAATGTCATGGGGATTATTGACGCCGGACATCAAAGCGTCACCCGGCGAGACCTGGTCACCTTCCTGAACGCTGATATGCTTTCCTTTGGCAATCAGGTATTCTTTTTCTTCTCCCACTTCCGGCGTCACAATAATCTTCCGTTTTCCTTTGGCATCTTTACCATATTTCACTTCACCGCTGATTTCACTGATGACGGCGAAGTCTTTAGGCTTTCTGGCTTCAAAGAGCTCGGCAACACGGGGCAAACCACCTGTAATATCTTTTGTTTTTGTTGTTTCCCGTGGAATTTTAGCCAGGATATCTCCGGCCTTAACTTCGTCGCCTTCCGTAACAACCAGATTGACGCCCACCGACAGAAGATAACGGGCAACCGCGTTGGAATCGGCCAGTTTGGCGGTTTTGCCCTTGCTGTCCTTAATCGAAACACGCGGCCGCAAATCTCCACCTTTGTATTCAACGATGATTTTACGGGAAAGACCGGTGACTTCGTCAACCTGTTCCTGCATGGTCTTGCCTTCGATAATATCATCAAACTTAATGGTTCCATCTACTTCTGCCAGAATCGGGATAGAGAAAGGATCCCATTCGGCAATCAACTGACCCTTCTTCACTTCACTGTTATCGGTCACTTTCAAATGAGCGCCGTAAGAGAGGACATATTTGCCACGACTGCGTTTCTGTTCGTCCAGAACATGGACTTCACCGTTTCGCTTCATGACGACCTGATCCCCTTCTTTTGTTCTCACCGTGTTGAAATTCACAAACTTGATGATTCCGTCATGACGGGCCACCAGGGTGGACTGCTCATCAAATTTCGCCGTACCACCAATATGGAATGTTCTCATGGTCAGCTGTGTTCCCGGTTCACCGATGGACTGCGCGGCAACGATGCCGACCGCTTCACCGATGTTGACCAGATGGCCGTGAGCCAGATCTCGACCGTAGCACATCGCGCATACGCCATGTTTGGAGCGACAGGTCAGAACCGACCTGATATTGATTTTTTCAATGCCCGCCTGATCAATTCTATCCGCAAGGGTTTCATCAATCATCTGGTTGGCTTTAACAATGACCTCCTGGGTAAACGGATCCTTGATTTCCTGCAGCGCGACTCTTCCCAAGACGCGCTCGCCGGCCGTTTCAATAATTTCACCGCCTTCCATCAGCGCGGAAACATAAACACCGTCCACCGTTTCGCAATCATGTTCGGTAATAATGCAGTCCTGAGCGACATCCACCAGCCTTCGGGTCAGATAACCGGAATTGGCTGTTTTCAACGCTGTATCCGCCAGACCTTTGCGGGCGCCGTGCGTTGAAATGAAGTACTGTAAAACCGTGAGACCTTCACGGAAATTGGCGGTAATCGGGGTTTCAATAATTTCACCGGAGGGCTTGGCCATCAAACCGCGCATACCGGCCAACTGTCTGAGCTGCTGTCCGGAACCGCGTGCTCCGGAATCGGCCATCATGTAAATGGGATTGAAGCTTTCAATTTTACGTTTTTTCCCTTCAGGCGATGCCACCTCTTCCGTGCTGATACCTTTCAACATTTCAGAAGCTATTTTTTCCGTCGCCTGTGCCCAGATATCAACTACTTTATTGTAACGTTCACCATCGGTGATCAGACCGTCCATATACTGTTTCTGGATCTTCAAAACATCTTTATCGGCCTGCAGAACGATGCGTTTTTTGTGCTCCGGAATAATCATGTTGCCCACAGCAAAGGAGAGGCCGGAAATGGTCGCGTATTTAAAGCCAAGATCTTTTAGTTTGTCTGCCAGAATAATTGTTGTCTTGTCGCCGCACAGACGATAGCAATGGTCAATCAGACGGGTCAGCTCCTTTTTATTCATCAGTTTATTGATATCGTCAAAGCTGATTTCTTCGGGAGCAATTTCCGAAAGAATGATTCGTCCTGCAGTGGTTTCTTTCATTTCACCTTTGATGCGTACTTTGATCCACGCATGCAGATCAATCACACCATTGTCGATAGCGGAGCGCACTTCGTCCGGACCGGCAAAGATCATGCCTTCGCCTTTCACGCCGGTCTTCGCCCGGGTCAGATAATAAATGCCCAGCACGATATCCTGGCTGGGAATGATAATCGGACTGCCGTTGGCCGGTGAAAGGATGTTATTAGTGGACATCATCAGGACACGGGCTTCCGTCTGCGCTTCAATGGAGAGAGGAATATGAACGGCCATCTGGTCTCCGTCGAAGTCCGCGTTGAAAGCCGTACACACCAGCGGATGCAACTGAATCGCCTTGCCTTCAATCAACACCGGCTCGAAGGCCTGAATACCCAGACGATGCAGTGTGGGAGCGCGGTTCAGAATGACCGGATATTCGCGTACCACTTCATCCAGCGCATCCCAGACCTCCGCCGTTTCTTTTTCCACCATCTTCTTGGCGCTCTTGACGGTGGTGACATACCCCTTGTCCAGCAAACGGTTATAAATAAAGGGTTTGAAAAGTTCGATCGCCATTTTCTTGGGCAGACCGCACTGATGCAGTCTCAAATCCGGGCCGACGGTGACAACGGAGCGTCCGGAGTAATCCACACGTTTACCCAGCAGGTTCTGGCGGAAGCGACCCTGCTTGCCTTTCAGCATATCCGACAGGGACCGAAGCGGTCTCTTATTGGTTCCGGTAATCGCCCGGCCGCGACGGCCATTGTCAAAAAGGACATCCACCGATTCCTGCAGCATGCGCTTCTCATTGCGAATAATGATTTCGGGCGCGTTGAGTTCCTGAAGTCTCTTCAAACGATTGTTCCGGTTGATGACCCGACGGTATAAATCGTTCAGATCGGAGGTGGCGAAACGTCCGCCATCCAGCGGAACCAGGGGACGCAAATCCGGAGGAATCACGGGCAGCACCGTTAAAATCATCCATTCAGGTTTATTGCCGGATTTACGTAAGGCTTCAACAACCTTCAATCTTTTCACCAGTTTCTTTTTCTTGGTGTCGGAAACAGACGTCACAATTTCAGCGCGTAATTCTTCATACAGTTTTTCCAGATCAATTTCTTCCAGCAACTGCCGGATGGCTTCGGCACCGATGCCAGCGACAAAACCGTCATTGCCGTACTGTTCTCTGGCTTCTTCGTACTCTTCATCCGTCAGCAGATCTTTTTTGGTGAGTGGCGTGTTTTTCGGATCAAGCACAATCCAGGATTCAAAATAGAGAACCTTTTCCAGTTCTTTCAGTGAAAGATCCACGGCGTTGCCGATGCGGCTGGGAAGACTTTTCAAAAACCAGATATGCGCCACAGGCGTGGCCAGCGTGATATGCCCCATGCGTTCGCGACGCACTTTGGATTGAATGACTTCCACACCGCACTTTTCGCAGACCACACCGCGGTGTTTCATCCTTTTATAACGTCCGCAGAGACACTCATAATCCTTCACCGGCCCGAAAATCTTCGCACAGAAAAGTCCGTCTTTTTCAGGCTTGAACGTGCGATAATTGATGGTTTCCGGTTTCTTAACCTCACCGTGCGACCAGGAAAGGATCTTGTCCGGTGAAGCAATGGAAATCTTCATTGCGTTAAATTTAACTAAATTTTTCGGTTTTTCAAAATAACTAAAAACGTCTTCCACAGATGATCTCCTGTACTTAAATGGCTATGTGAAACTACAAGTTAACTTTATGCGCCAAAAGCCCTGTTCTAAGATATTTCAGCTCAGGCTGTCGGGTTCTTCAACTAATTCAACATCCAGGCCAAGGCCCTGGAGCTCTTTGACGAGCACGTTGAAGGATTCCGGCAGACCGGACTCAAAATTATGTTCACCCTTGACAATGGATTCGTAAATTCTTGTTCTCCCCGCCACGTCATCGGATTTGACCGTGAGAAATTCCTGCAGGGCATGAGCCGCGCCATAGGCTTCCATGGCCCAGACTTCCATCTCTCCGAGTCGCTGACCGCCGAACTGAGCCTTGCCGCCCAGCGGCTGCTGGGTTACGAGAGAATATGGACCTATGGAACGTGCATGAATTTTATTATCAACCAGGTGGTGCAGCTTCATCATATAAATAATTCCCACCGTGACTTCCTGATCAAACGGTTCTCCGGTTCTGCCGTCAAACAGCAGCGATTGTCCCGTATCCGGCAGACCGGCTTTACCAAGCATTTCCCTAATTTGATCTTCATGACAACCGTCAAAAACGGGACTGGCAACGAGCATTCCTTTTTTCAAACGTCTGAGAAATCGCCGGATATCCTCCGCAGAAGCCTGATCCACAAATTTATCAAATTCCGGTGAGGAATAGGTCTTCTTCAATTCGTTCTTTGCGTCATTGAGATTAAAATTCTTCTCCAGCAACTCGTTTAAACCTTCGCCGATCGATTTTGCCGCCCAGCCCAGATGGGTTTCCAGAATCTGTCCGACGTTCATTCGTGAAGGAACGCCCAGCGGATTCAAAACGATATCCACCGTGGAACCGTCAGCAAAATAAGGCATATCCTCCTCGGGCAGGATACGGGATAAAACACCCTTGTTTCCGTGACGGCCGGCCATCTTGTCACCGACGGAAAGTCTGCGCTTAATGGCGATGTAAACCTTAACCATCTTGATCACGCCCGGGGGAAGTTCATCGCTGGCCTTAATCTTTTCCATTTTCTCTTCAAAATGGGCGTTTACAAAATCGATTTTTCTTTCCAAAGAGGCAATCAGGTTGGCGATCTTTTCCTCAGATCCGTCGTTTTCGGCGACAGTAATTTCTTTCCAGCTGGAAAAAGGCAGCTCATCCCAAATTTCCCTGGTAATGATATCGCCTTTCTTCAAAATGGTTTTCTTTTTGGCATCGACGATTTTGGTTGCCGCGGTTTTTCCAACAACCAGTTTGGTAATATCTTTCTTGATGGTTTCCGTAAGAATTCGAATTTCATCATCTCTGTCCTGGGTAACCTGTTCGATGGCATCCGCCTCTATGGCCTGCGAACGAAGATCGCTCTCCGCGCCTTTTCGGGTGAAGATTTTCGCGTCAATGACCGTTCCTTCAACGCCCGGGGGTACACGCAAGGATGTATCGCGCACATCACTGGCTTTTTCACCGAAGATCGCCCGCAATAATTTTTCCTCGGCTGACAATTGCGTTTCGCCTTTCGGCGTGATTTTACCAACCAGAATATCACCCGGCTTGACGGACACACCAATGCTGACGATTCCGCTCTCATCCAGATTCTTGAGCACTTCTTCGCCGACATTGGGAATATCACGTGTGATTTCTTCCTTGCCCAGCTTGGTGTCGCGGGACATGGTTTCAAACTCTTCAATATGAATCGACGTGAAAATGTCTTCCTTCACAACTCGTTCACTGACCAGAATGGAGTCTTCGTAGTTGTAACCGCCCCAGGACATGAAGGCGACCATGACATTTCGGCCCAAAGCGAGTTCGCCGTTATCAATTGCCGGACCGTCGGCCAGGATATCCCGTTTTCCGACACGCTGGCCGGCACTGACAATCGGTTTCTGATTAAAACAGGTGTCCTGATTGGATCGCTGGTACTTGGCCAGGTTATAAATATCAACGCCGCTGTCGATGCCGTCTTCTTCCATGCGGTCCGCACGGACAATCAGCCGCGAGGCATCGACACTTTCGACAACGCCTGCTCTTCTAGCCACGACAACAGCACCGGAATCACGGGCGACCACGGATTCTATGCCCGTGCCCACCACCGGAACTTCCGGACTCATGAGCGGAACCGCCTGCCTCTGCATGTTCGATCCCATCAGCGCGCGGTTGGCGTCATCGTGCTCCAGGAAGGGAATCAAGGCCGCAGCCACACTGACCAGCTGCGTGGGAGACACATCCATCATTTTGATGTCTTCGGGAACAACCGAAATATAGCTGCCCGCTTTTCTGACAGATATCAATTCTTCGACGAATTTGTCATGTTTATTCAAGGGACGATCCGCGGAAGCGATAATCTGATTTTCTTCTTCAATCGCTGTCACAAAACGAACCTCATCGGAAACCTTACCGTTTTCAACCATCCGGTACGGTGTTTCGATAAAACCGAATTCATTGACTCTCGCATACGTACTCAAAGACACAATGAGACCGATATTCGGACCTTCCGGTGTCTCGATCGGACAGATGCGGCCGTAATGGGTGGGGTGAACGTCGCGGACTTCAAATCCCGCCCTTTCTCTCGTCAAACCACCGGGACCCAGGGCCGACAGTCGTCGTTTATGCGTGATTTCCGAAAGCGGATTCGTCTGATCCATAAACTGGGAAAGCTGGCTGGAGTTGAAGAACTCATTGACTACCGCGGAAACCGGCTTGGCGTTAATCAGGTCATGCGGCATCATGGTTTCGATGTCCTGCAGGCTCATTTTTTCCTTGATGGCCCGCTCCATGCGCACCAGACCGATACGGTACTGATTTTCAATCAACTCGCCCACCGAACGCACGCGACGGTTGCCCAGATGATCGATATCGTCCACACTGCAATCGCCGACACCATTTTTCAGATCAATCAGGTATTTGACCGCGGCCATAATATCGTCGTTGCTCAGAACCGTTGTATCCGTCGGCACATTCATGTGCAATTTGTAATTCATCTTCGCCCGGCCGACATTCGAAAGATCGTAAGTTTCCGGCTCGAAGAAAAGACTCCTGAAGAACTTGCCCGCGGTTTCCGGAGTCGGAGGATTGCTGGGGCGCAGACGGCGATAGATTTCCATGATCGCGTCTTCTGTTGTGTCAATCTTATCCAGTAAAAGCGTATCCCGGATGGACGCATTGTCCGTATCTTCATCAATGTGGATAATCTTGAGTTCTTTAATGTCTTTCTCTTTGATGATTTCCATGCAATTGGCGGGCAATTCTTCATTGCAACGGAAGATCACCGCACCGGTTTCAGGATCAAGAACATCCTGCGACGGAATTTTACCGGCGAGTTCCATGTCATTCATGGCTACGCGTTTGATACCGGCGTCTACCATTTTCTTGATCATGGGTTTGGTAAATTTACGACCTTTCTTGATAATGACCTCAGAATTTCTCGTATCTTTGATATCTTCCGGCGCTTTCTGACCAATCAGCGAATCATTGATGGCAAAATAAATTTTCTTATTCTCAACAATAACCGTGTTGACGCTGTAGAAATAATTCAGAATAAACTCCGTGGAGTTACCCAGCGCCTTCAATAAGATGGTGACCGGCATCTTCCGGCGACGGTCAATACGCACGTAAAGAATATCTTTGGAATCAAATTCAAAATCCAGCCAGGAACCGCGGATAGGAATAACACGCGCGGAATAAATCAACTTGCCGCTGGTAACAATTTTACCCTTGTCGTGATCAAAAAAGATACCCGGTGAACGATGAAGCTGGTTGACAATCACCCTTTCTGTTCCATTAATGATGAATGTGCCGTTTTCCGTCATCAGGGGAATTTCGCCAAAATAAACTTCCTGCTCCTTGATGTCCCGAATCTGCCGTGCTTCCGCTTCCTCGCCGATATTTTTGCCCTCAGCCGGACGATCAACATCAAAGACGACCAGCCGAACAACAATCTTCAGGGGAGCGGCATACGTCATGCCTTTCTGGACACATTCTTTAACATCATACCGGATATCACCAAGCTTGTAGCTGACGAATTCCAGGGAACATTTCCCGCTGAAATCAGATATGGGGAAGACGCTCTTGAAAGCGCCTTGCAGCCCCATATTGCTCCGTTTCGCCGCAGCGACATCCTTTTGAAGAAATGTCTCATAGGATTTTGTCTGAATATCAATTAAATTGGGGATATCCAGTATCTTTTTTACCTGACCGAATCTTTTTCTAAAGTCACTCATAAAATCCTTAAAAAATTTTTATAGGTTTGAGATTGTATTATTTAATCTCTACGGTACCGCCAACTTCTTCAATTTTCTTCTTAATATCGGCGGCTTCATCCTTGGAAGCTCCTTCTTTAATGGGCTTGGGCACACCTTCCACCAGGTCTTTGGCTTCCTTCAATCCCAGATTGGTGATGGCGCGAACCACTTTGATCACCTGAATTTTTTCCGCACCGAAACCGGTCAGAATAACATCGAACTCGGTTTTTTCTTCAGCAGGAGCCGCAGCGGCAGCGCCACCCGGAACAGCCACAGCGGCCATCATCGGAGCGGCAGCGGAAACACCAAATTTTTCTTCCAATTCCTTGACCAGAGCAGAAAGCTCCAATACGGTCATTCCTTCAATAAATTTGACTACATCTTCTTTCGTAATAGACATTTTTTATCCCTCTCTGTATGTTTTTATTAGTTTAAATTTTTTTTCTTTTCACAGTAGGCGTTGAGCACCTGCACAAAGCTTCGCGGAACGCCACTCAAAACAGTAACGAACGAGGTCGGCACCGCCGCCATTACTGAAACCAGTTTGCCCAAAAGAACTTCTCTGCCGGGTAATTCCGCAAGCACATTCAGATCATTCTTGGTTAAAAGCTTTTTATCCAACACGCCGACTTTGATTTCCAGTTCCGGGTTCTTCTTGGCAAACTCAACCAGAACCTTAGCCGGGGCCACCGGATCTTGATAGCTCAACGCAATGGCCACAGGCCATTTGAAATGATCCGCCATAATGCTGAAATCAGTCCCGTCGGACGCAATTCTCAAAAGAGTATTCTTCACGACTTTCCATTCGGCATTAGACTTGCGCAACTCATTTCTCAAAGCTTCCATTTTTTCGACATTCATCCCGCTGAAGCTGGTCAGAACGCCCATGTTGGCTTCTTTGAGTTTCTTTTGGAGTTCGGATACAATTTGTTCCTTGGTTTTCCGATCCAATTTATCAGCCTCCTTTCAAAATAATTTTTCAACCGAGGCCGGAGAATTCAGCCACATACAGAAGAAAAAAACGGTAACCCTGATCAAACACCGATTCCCGTCTCACAAAAAAACGCTTACCTTCATTAAAATAAAAAGTAACTATTTTGTTTTTACGAGTCTCGGCAGGCCGCATTACGTTTAAACCCTGTACCTGCTGTCTTCGACCTTTTTTAACTTTTACAAAAACTCCCGGTATCTTTAAACAGCCTTGATATCGAGAGGATCAATCTTCACGCCCACGCCCATGGTGCTGGAGATCGCAATGCTTTTAATATAAGTCCCCTTGCTGGACGCCGGTTTTAATTTGATAATGGTTTCCAGCAACGCGCTGATATTCTCTCTTAATTTTTCAGCGCCGAAAGAAACTTTTCCGACCGGTGAATGAACAATGCCCGCTTTTTCCACGCGGAATTCAACTTTACCGGCTTTCAGTTCTTTCACGGCATTGCCAATATCAAAAGTGACCGTCCCCACCTTGGGATTGGGCATTAATCCGCGCGGACCTAAAATCTTACCGATTTTTCCAACCGCCCCCATCATATCCGGGGTGGCAATCACGCGATCAAACTCCATCCAGCCGCTTTTGATTTTTTCAATCACTTCGTCATTGCCAATGAGATCAGCGCCGGCTTCCAGAGCTTCTTTTTCCTTATCGCCCTTGGCAAAGGCCAGAACGCGCACCGTTTTCCCCAGGCCGTGAGGCAGCACAACGCTTCCCCTGACCATCTGATCGGCATGAGCGGGATTCACGCCCAAGCGAATAGCCGCATCCACTGTTTCATCAAATTTTGTTGCGGCCGTCGATACAACGATTTCCGCGGCTTCTTTTAATGAATACCTTTTCCCCGGTTCAACCTTGGCTTTTGCCGCCAATATACGTTTGCCTCTTTTTAACATGATAAAACCTCGTTATATTAACCTGTAATTTCAATTCCCATTGATCTTGCCGTACCGGCAATGGTATTTATCGCGCCTTCAATACTCACGGCGTTTAAATCCTTGTATTTAAGTTCAGCAATTTCTTTCACCTGCGCAGCAGTCACCGTACCAACCTTGTCCCTTTTCGGGTCACTGGACCCTTTGGCAATTTTAGCCGCCTGTTTCAGCAGGACGGACACCGGAGGCGTTTTCGTGATGAACGTGAAAGATCTGTCGGCATAAACGGTGATGACGACAGGAATAATCATGCCTTCCTGACTCTGCGTCATGGCGTTATAAGCCTTGCAGAATTCCATAATATTAACACCGTGCTGACCGAGTGCCGGACCGATCGGCGGCGAGGGAGTCGCTTTACCCGCCTTGATCTGTAATTTAATGTTCGCGATAATTTTCTTTGCCATTTTGAATCACCCTGATCTTAATTGTTTTATATTGTCTATTTAATCACTAAAAAAATTAAACCTGCGTAACCTGAATAAAATCCAACTCCACCGGTGTCGGCCGCCCGAAAATGCTGACGATCACCCGCAATTTACTTTTTTCCGGTTTCAATTCATCAATAATGCCGTCAAAATTTGTGAAAGGTCCGTCTATGATTTTCACATGATCCCCAACGTCAAATTTAAACTTGGGTTTGGGTTTCAAAGTTCCTTCATCAATTCTGAGTTTTAAATGTTCAACATCTTTGTCCGGAATAGGCGAGGGTTTATCTTTGCTGCCGATGAAACCGGTCACCTTGGGCGTATCTTTTACAATATGCCAAGCCTCATCATTCATATCCATCCGGACAAGAATATATCCCGGGAAAAACTTTCTTTTAGAACTTTTCTTTTCTCCGGATACCAGCTCGACAACATCCTCTTCCGGAATCAGAATATCGGAAAAAAAAGCCTGTGTGCCCGTTGTCTTGATTCTTTCCTCAAGACTTATTTTGACCTTATTCTCGTATCCGGAATACGTATGAACCACATACCATTTAAAAGCCATTTTACTATCCCAGTATTAATTTAACCGCTTTTGCCAGGATAAAATCAATGATACCCAGAACAAAAGAAACAATGAAAACTAAGATGATGACTACAGCGGTAGAAGCCATAGTCTGCTTCGGTGTCGGCCATGTAACCTTCTTCAATTCAACTTTTACATCTTTTAAAAACTGCGTTACTTTTTGAAAGGTTACTTTGGTTTTTTCTTTTATCTCATCCATTTGAAATTCCTTCAATCAAGGGAAAATGGCAGGCCAGGAGGGACTTGAACCCCCAGCATCCGGATTTGGAGTCCGGCGCTCTATCCATTAGAGCTACTGGCCTTTACCGTTCAATTACTTGGTTTCCCTGTGTAGTTTATGTCCCCGACAAAACTTACAATACTTCTTGATTTCCAGACGGTTTTGCATGGTCCGCTTGTTTTTTGTCGTCGTATAATTTCTCTGTTTGCATTCCGTACAGGCTAAAATAATATTGTTTCTCATAAATCTCCTTCGCTGGAGCCCACGACCAGGATTGAACTGGTGACCTCATCCTTACCAAGGATGTGCTCTACCGACTGAGCTACGTGGGCACAATCTTTTTACAGGCTTTTGCCTTTTTTCAGAAATATCTGGAGCGGGAAACGGGATTCGAACCCGCGACCCTCAGCTTGGAAGGCTGACGCTCTAGCCACTGAGCTACTCCCGCCTGTTTCAATTTCCAAAATCCATGGTGGAGGGGGGAGGATTCGAACCTCCGTAGGCTCCGCCGGCAGATTTACAGTCTGCTCCCTTTGGCCACTCGGGAACCCCTCCAGCAAAAAAACCAAACTGGAGCTGGCGATGGGACTCGAACCCGCAACCTGCTGATTACAAATCAGCTGCTCTACCGATTGAGCTACGCCAGCCAATCCGATCTCAAAAGTTATTCATATCAATAACTTACGCAAATGAACGCAAAAAAACACACCTACGCCCCTAAGCGAATTGCGCAATCTAATTTTAATACACGATTTTGTCAAGTAAATTTTTAATTTTTTTTACGGACAGGTTCTATCTTTCAGAAAAATTACTTTGAAGAAAGTTCATTATTTCCGCAGAGGTTCAAGCACATAATTAACAATGCCCGCCATATGCAGCGGGGTATCCAAACGAACTTGAGCACCAAGGCACAGGGAATTAGACCCACATTTATCCCGCTGGGCTTTGCCTCGGGGATCATTCCACCATCAAATTTCAGTACACCCAATAGTGTCCCTTTAGGCTATCCGTTTCTGAAATTTGGGTCTCATTAAAAAAAGCTTTTGATAATATGCGCACCGATTACAAAAAACAGCACGTGTTTTATTCAATTATTTAATTTTAACTTCAACAAGAACAATGCTTTTATCTTTGATGGCCAGAAAATGGAAGGCGTCGGAGGCATCAAAAACAAGACCGCCATTTTCCAGGGCTAAAACACCATCGTATTGACCGATTTCTTTATCATCAATAATGACTATTTGTTTATTTTCCGCGCGGGCAATATATGCCAAATGTTTACCGTTCGGGCTGAACGTCAAAAATGGCGCAATGCCGGGATAGGATTTCCACTCTTTTCCGTCAACGACAACAAAAAGATTTTTCCCGGAGGACGCTCCATAGGCCAGGCGTTTACTGTCCGGACTGAAAACAAGGGTTCGGCTTCCAAGGGTATCGTAGTATTTCCCCTCTGTACCATTGAAGACGATAAAACGTTTTCCCTCTGACTGGGCTACATAGGCAAGATGTCTGCTGTCCGGACTGAAAACAATATTTGAAAAAATGACGTCATACCCCTTCCCTTTTTGTCCATCGATAATCAAATAACGCTTTTTGTCTGATTCCATCTGGTAGGCTATACGAGTGCTATCCGGGCTGAAAATTATCGTGTCTCCAACAGCTTCATAATTTTTACTTTCTTTTCCATCAACAATCACCAACCAGTTATTGGCTGCTTTGGCACTGTATGCAAAGTGCCCGCTGTCCGGACTGAAGACAAAATTCCCAATATCGTCATAACGTTTACCTTCCTGCCCGTCGACAATGACGAAGCTTTTTTTCTCTGATTTACCTCTGTAAGCCAGGCGGCGACTGTCGGGGCTGAAGATAATATTATCCCCAACATTTTCATAATGGGCACCTTCTTTACCATCAACGACAATAAACTGTTTCCCTGCTGATTGAACCCCATAAGCGAATTTCTTGCTGTCTGGACTGAAAACAATGTTCATGCCGATACCACCGTCGTAAGGTTTGCCTTCTTTTCCATCCACAACGACAAAGCATTGCTTTCCATCCTTTGCTATATAAGCGACTCTTTGACTGTCGGGGCTGAAAACTATTTTAGAACCAACCAGATCGTAATATTTACCTTCCTGACCGTCGATGACCACCAGCTGCTGCTTACCAAGTTGAGCCCGATACGCATAATGCCTCCCATCCGGACTGAAAACCAGATTAACACCCACGCCGTCATAGTGTTTCTGTTCTTTACCATCTATCACATAAAACTGCTTACCCTCCAACTGAGTCGCATAAGCAACTCGCTTACCGTCCGGACTTCCGACCATTGCCAATGGAGTATAATCAAATTTTACAACAAGTTTTTCAGAAACATTTACATTGAATGATTTTTCTCCGGCAAAAGATTGCGCACTGATCACAACAAGAAGAAAGAATACCGACAAAACGACTAATTTTTTAAACATAGCAATACGTCCCCATTCCTTAGAAGTCTTTTTGACATAAAACATTTCAATGGCTTTTCTCTATAAATGTGATTTTTTATAATTAAGCATTTTTTTGATATTTTTGCGATCAAAAAAGTATTCATGAGAGCAATGTACATCACCCATTCATACATCAGATCCGTTTTTTTAATCTCTATATAATAATTTTGATTATTGTAAAACATTTAAAAAAAATTTTGACAATCATTTTCTTTTGTACTAAGAGGAAAGCAATTGAAATCCAGACGATAAAAAAACAATGACTCAAAAAGTGAAAAAAGAAATCTCGGTAGTAAATTTTTTCCCAGTTATTCTAGGATTAGCGCTTTTGTGCCTTTTGCAAAAGGCCGCCTGCCCATCGTTTTTAGGTCATCACTAGCGCTGCAAAAAAATGATTACCTGAAAGGCCGTGGGCGAAAAAGACCACGGCCTTTTTTTGTGAGGCTCCAATTGTGCAAACGAAGTGCCGCAGAATTGGTAAGCCGAACAACCCCGCGTATGCGGGGTCCGTGAAAGACCACTGAGTCTCGTTGAAAGGAGATAAATTATGAAAAAAGATAAAAATCGCGTTTACATTTTCGATACAACCTTGAGAGACGGCGAACAATCACCGGGATACAGTATGAATACAGAAGAAAAGCTATTGCTCGCGCGTCAGCTCGAAAGGCTGGGGGTGGATATCATTGAAGCCGGATTTCCGATTGCTTCCGAGGGAGATTTTGACGCGGTGAAACAAATCGCTAAAGAGATTAAAAAATCTCAGGTGGCCGGTCTGGCCCGCGCTAATAAGACCGATATAGATCGGGCCTGGCAGGCGATCAAAGGGGCGGCGAATCCGCGCATTCATACTTTCATTTCGTCTTCCGATATTCATTTAAAATATCAGCTTAAAAAAAGCCGCGAGCAGGTGCTCAAAGAAGCTGTTGCGGCCGTAAAACTGGCAAAATCTTACACAGATAATGTGGAATTTTCTCCCATGGATGCCACGCGTTCGGACAGGGATTATCTGGTGGAAATGATTTCCGCGGTGATTGATGCCGGAGCCAGCACTGTAAACATTCCCGACACGGTCGGTTATGCTATTCCGGAAGAGTTCGGCAATCTGATCGCTTATCTTTTTGCCAACGTCAAAAACATCGGCGACACCATTATTGCAACACATTGCCATAACGATCTGGGGCTCGCTGTAGCCAATGCACTGGCAGCCATCAGGCAGGGCGCACGGCAGATCGAATGCACCATCAACGGCATTGGCGAACGGGCAGGTAACACGGCCATGGAAGAAGTCGTCATGGCGCTGCAGACTCGCAAAGATCTTTTCGGCCTTCATACAAAGATCAACACCGATCAGATTTACAAGACATCGCGCCTGTTGACGCAGATTACCGGTATCTCCGTACAGCCCAACAAAGCCATAGTGGGCGCCAACGCCTTCGCGCATGAATCCGGCATCCATCAGGACGGACTGATCAAGGAAAAGATCACGTATGAGATCATGACACCGCAGTCCGTCGGCATCAGTGACACGCACATCGTTCTGGGCAAACATTCGGGACGCAACGCCATTTCGCACCATTTGAAAAAAATGGGTTACCTGTTGAATGATGAACAACTCAACAAGGTCGCGGCACGCGTCAAAGATCTGGCTGATGTTAAAAAAGATATTTATGATGAAGATCTGGAGGCCATTCTTTCCGAAGAAATTTACCGGGGGGAGGATAAATACACGCTGGTTTATCTCAATGTCGTCAGCGGCAACGTGGCCATTCCGACGGCAACCATGGAAATTCAGATGGGCGAAAAAATCGTCCGCAAAGCGGGATTCGGTAACGGTCCGGTGGATGCCACTTTCGCGGCTATTCGCAACATCACACAAACCAACTATCCCCTGTTGAAATACATTGTCAACGCCATCACCGGAGGTTCGGACGCGCAGGGCGAAGTCACCGTCCAGTTGAAGTACCATGAGCATTCCGTCGTGGGAAGAGGCGCCCATCCGGATGTCCTGGTCGCTTCCGCCAAGGCTTATATCAACGCGTTAAACCGTCTGGAATTTATCAAAAGCAACAGAAAAAAGGTTAAAGTTGTTGAATAAACCCCTGAAATAAGCTAAAGACCGATACACTTTTAAAAAGGAGCAAATATTGTGGGCAACACGATTACTGAAAAAATATTAATGGCTCATACCGGCCTGAAAAAAATTTCCGCCGGTCAGTTGATTAACGCCAAAGTGGACATCGCGCTGGGCAATGATGTGACCGCCCCCATCGCGATCCACGAATTCAAAAAGGCGGGAGGAATAAAAGTTTTCAATAAAAATAAAATCGCCCTCGTGCTGGATCATTTCACGCCGAACAAGGATATCAATTCCGCGCAGCAATGCAAGGCGGTGCGCGAATTTGCACTGAAGCATAAAATAACCCATTTTTATGAAGGCGGTCATGTGGGCGTGGAACATGCTCTGCTTCCTGAAAAAGGCATTGTTCTGCCCGGCGACCTGGTGATCGGAGCGGACAGTCACACCTGCACCTATGGCGCGCTGGGCGCTTTTGCCACCGGCGTGGGCAGCACCGACCTGGCCGCTGCCATGCTGACCGGCGAGCTCTGGCTGAAAGTTCCGCAATCCATTAAATTCATTATTTACGGCAAACTGCGGAAATGGGTTTCCGGCAAGGATTTGATTCTGCACATCATCGGAAAAATAGGTGTGGACGGCGCCCTTTATCAGGCGATGGAGTTTACGGGAGAAACCATCAGTAAACTCCCGATGGCCGACAGATTCTCGATGGCCAACATGGCCATTGAAGCCGGCGCCAAAAACGGCATTTTCGCGCCGGACGCCATCACCCGCGATTATGTTAAAACAAAAGCGAAACGAGATTACAAACTTTATGCGTCCGATGCTGATGCCGTTTATGCGGATGTCATCGAAATCAACGCGGAAAAGATTGAGCCGCAGGTGGCCTTTCCTCATCTGCCCTCCAACGTCAGAGGCATCAGCAAAGCGGGCAGGATCAAAATCGACCAGTCGCTCATCGGCTCCTGCACCAACGGCCGGATTGAAGATTTGAGAATCGCCGCCAAAATTTTGAAAAACCGTAAAGCAGCATCCGGCGTACGTCTGATTGTCGTTCCGGCAACTCCGGAAATTTACAAACAGGCGATGAAAGAAGGTCTGCTGGATATTTTCATGAAAGCCGATGCCGTCATCAGTCCGCCTTCGTGCGGCGCGTGTTTGGGCGGGCATTTGGGAATACTGGCTGAAGGAGAAAAAGCGGTGGCGACCACCAATCGCAATTTTGTCGGCCGGATGGGTCACACCAAAAGTGAAGTTTATCTGGCGAGTCCCGCAGTCGCGGCGGCCTCCGCCGTATTAGGGAGAATCGCATCCCCTGAAGAACTTTAAAATTCTAGAGAGGTCTCTTAATATGATATTTAAAGGTAAAGTCTGGAAGTTTGGAGATAACATCGATACCGACGCCATTATTCCGGCGCGATATTTAACAACATCCGATCCGCAGGCGCTGGCCGCGCACTGCATGGAAGACGCCGATCCTGATTTTGTCGCTAAAATGAAAAACGGCGATATCATTCTGGGAGGGGAAAATTTCGGTTGCGGATCTTCGCGTGAACACGCACCGATTTCAATAAAAGCAGCCGGGGTTTCCTGCGTCATCGCCAAGAGCTTCGCCCGGATTTTTTATCGCAACGCTTTCAACATGGGACTGCCCATTTTTGAATCCAGAGAACTGTTCGACGCCATCAAAGAGGGCGAAGAAATCCATGTGGACAGCAGCTCCGGAACGATTACCGCGACAGGGTCAAACAAAATCTTCAAAATCAATCCCATCCCGCCTTTCATGGAAGAACTGATTGCCGACGGCGGCTTGATGAAACACATTGCCGGGAAAAGAGGCAAGAATGAAAAAAGATAATTTCAAAATCGCCGTATTTGCCGGTGACGGTATCGGACCGGAAATCATGCGGGAGGCTATAAAGATTTTACAAATTGTCGCCGACCGGAGAAAGGTTTGCTTTCAACTCCGGGAAGGTCTGGCCGGTGGCTGTGCATACGATCAATTTGGCACTCCCCTGCCGGATGAAAGTCTGCAGCTGGCCATGCAGAGTGACGCGGTTTTGCTGGGTGCCGTGGGCGGCCCGCAATGGGAATCTCTTGATTACAGCGTGAGGCCGGAAAGAGCTCTGCTGGGACTGCGGGGAAAGTTGGGTATTTATGCCAATCTGCGACCGATTATTGTGTTTGAAGAACTGCTGGATGCCTCGCCGCTGAAAAGAAATATCATTCAGGGCATCGATATTATGATTATCCGCGAATTGACCGGCGATGTTTATTTCGGCAAGCCGCGGGGTGTCAAACAAAATAAAAAAGGTAAACGCAAGGGTGTGAATACCATGGTTTACTCCGAGGATGAAATCCGCCGCATCGCCGTCCGCGCTTTTGAAATCGCGCGCGCGCGCAAAAAGAATGTCCTCTCGGTGGACAAAGCCAACATTCTCGAAACGATGGAACTGTGGCGTAACGTGGTCACTGAAGTTGGTAAAAATTATCCCGATGTCACCTTAAAACACATGTACGTGGACAATTGCGCCCTGCAGCTGATCCGTAATCCGTCTCAATTTGATGTCATTGTCACCGGCAATCTGTTCGGAGACATCTTAAGTGATGAAGCCGCCATGCTGACCGGCTCCATCGGGATGCTTCCTTCCGCCAGTCTGGGCAGGAAGAGCGCTTTATATGAGCCGATCCACGGCTCTGCCCCTGACATAGCCGGAAAGAACATTGCCAATCCGCTGGCAACCATATTGTCCGTGGCGCTGATGTTGCGCTATTCATTTTCCATGCTGCCGGAAGCCGGCTTGATTGAAGAAGCGGTTGCCGAAACATTAAAAGAAGGTTTCCGCACACAGGATATTTATCAACCGGATAAAAAACTTGTCGGCACAACAGCCATGGGCGATGCTGTAACGGCAAACCTTCGTAAACTTCTCAACTGACAAAAGCCTCGGCAGGCCGTCAACGGGCAGTTGCCGCAAAAAGGATAAAGATGGAATCTGTCATTTTTTTCGAAAAGATACCCCTTGATCCTCCCCTTGAAAAAATATATCAGCGCCTGGGCTTCAAAAAACACATCACTGAAATTTCGGCCTTTCAGCAAAAAGAAACCGACGCGTTTATCCGGGAATCCTCTTCTCTCGTTACCCTTCAGGGAATGTCCCTGCGTCTGAAAATCATTCAAAATGATGGCGACAAAATATCACTTTCCGGCGACCTGACTTTCAACAGTAAAAAATTATCCGCTTTCCTGCGGGATTGCCGGGAAGTTATTCTGATGGGCGCCACATGCGGAGGCGCTATTATGGAAGCCATCCGGGACAAAAGCAGCCGGAATGATTTAACGGCCGCTGTCGTTTACGACGCTACGGCCAGCGAAATAGTGGATGCCGGACTGGACTGGATCATGCATTATGTCAATCAGCAACTCCGGCGTGAAGGGAAAACCCTTCTGCCACGACGCTTTTCCGCCGGCTATGCTGATTTCGACCTGGAAAACCAGAAAATCATTTATGAAAAACTGCTGATGGAAAAATTCGGTGTGAAAATCAATTCCAGCTTTATTCTGATTCCGGAAAAATCGGTCACCGCAATCGGTGGTATTTTCTGAGAAATTTATCGGGTCTGTCTGCGAATTGTCTCTTGATAATTCAAATGTCTTATAATATTATCCAATCAATTAAGATACGTTGCGGTCTTCATCTTAAAAACTTTTTTCATTATCGTGACAATAAATGTTAGGGTTCATTCATGAAGAATTCGCTTTCCGCCGGCATCAATCCCCCTCAACCCATCAAGGTCCTGGTCGTTGAGGATTCGGAAGATGATCTTCTGCTGTTAATACGTGAACTGAAAAAGGGTGGGTACTATCCTGAATACGATCGGATTGAAACCGCCGACGCCATGATGAAAGCCGTCAACGATAAGGCTTGGGACGTCATTCTTTGCGACTACAAGATGCCGCAATTCAGCGCGCCATCGGCCCTTTCCCTGCTCAAAGAAGAAAACGTCGATATTCCCGTCATTATTGTCTCCGGAACGATCGGCGAAGAGAAAGCTGTCGAGTGCATGCGCCTGGGCGCCCGTGATTACATCATGAAGGGAAACTATTCCCGCCTGTGCCCGGTCATTGCCAGAGAACTGGAAGAAACAATCATCAGGAAACAGCGTCAAGAGGCCCAATCCCAAAAGGAAGCCGCGCAGGAAAAGTTGCGCCGCAGCGAGGAAAAGTATCGAAAGATCGCAAAATGCAGTCCGGATTTAATCTGGACCATGGATCTTACAGGCCGTTTTATTTATGTCAATGAAGCTGTGGAGCGCACGCACGGCTGGACAGTCGATGAATTTATGAAACTCTCTTTGCAGGACCTGGTTTCACCCCGGCAGTTGAACCGGAATATCGCCATGATGTCGGAACAACTGGTCAAAGCCGGCGAACCTGATTTCGACCGCAATTCAACGCTGACTTACGAATCGGAGGAATTGCGAAAGGACGGATCGACTTTCCTGGCGGAAGTAACCGCCTCATTTCTGTGGTCGGATGACGGCAAGCCCGTCGGCATTATCGGCATCACGCGCGACATCACCGAACGCAAAAAGGCGGAAGAGGCACTGCGGAACAGCGAAGAGCTGAAAACGAGATTGGTCAATGCCATGCCTGATGTTGTTGTGCATACCGATCTTGAGGGAAATATCCTTTTTGTTAACGATAATGCCGTCCAGATTGGCGGTTACAGCAGGGAGGAGCTCCTGGGACAAAATCTGCTCAAATTCATTGCCCCGGAAGAACATGAGCTTGTGCTGAAAAACATCCAACTTATGCGGGATGTCAAACTGGGACCGAGAGAATACCATCTGGTGATCAAAGACGGGCGGAAAGTTCCGTTCGAAATTAATGGTGATATTTTGCGCTTGGAAGATGGAACCCCCTTTGCCGTTGTTCATATCTGCCGGGATATTACCGAGCGAAAAAGAGCAGAAACAATTTTAAGGGAAAAAGATGAACGGCTTCGGGGCATCACGGAAAATCTGCCGGGGGTTATTTTTCAATTCTACGCCAAAGACAGTGGCGAATATGGAATCAATTATGTGAGTGAGCCAAGGGGTGAATTTTCCAAGATCATAGAAAATTCAGATCTGAGCAACGCAGACAATCTTTTCCAGTTATTTCTTTCCCGCGTCCACAGAGAAGACAGGGATAGTTTTATCACATCCATTGAAACAGCGGCCCAAAATGCAAGCAACTGGAATTTTGAAGGTCGGGTGGAACTTTTAACCGGCAAAAGCATCTGGCTTCAGGGATTGTCCACGCCGACACGTTACGAAAATCAAACCATCTTTAACGGCATTTTATTAAACATCACGGAACGCAAGATGGCCGAGGAACAGTCGCGCCTTTCTGAAGACAAGTTTTACAAAATTTTCATGACCACGCCGGACTGTATCGCCTTGACAAGATTGAATGACGGACTGATCCTGGATGTCAATAAGGGATTTGAGGATATCGTCGGATGGAAGAGAGAGCTGGCTATCGGACAGAAATCCACAGAGCCTCCTTTCTTTTTCTGGATGGACCCATCAGAGCGTGATTTTATGAAGGAAGAATTGAAAGCCGGAAGAGATATCCTGCATCGGGAATTCAAATTCAAGAGAAGTGACGGTTCCGAACGTTTCGGTAATTACTCCGCCCGTTCCATCACGATTGACGAACAGCAATGTCTTATTTTTATCCTGCAGGATATTACAGAACGTAAGGTACTTGATGCAGAACTTAAGCGCACGCTGGAGGGATTGAGAAAATCGGTCGGCACCACCATTCAGGTCATGATATCGGCTATTGAAATGCGGGACCCTTATACAGCCGGTCATCAATTGCGTGTCGCTGATCTTGCCAGAGCCATTGCCACGGAAATGCGATTATCATCACACACAATTGATGGAATACGGATGGCCGGAACAATTCACGATATCGGCAAATTATCCATTCCGGCGGAAATCCTGACCAAACCTTCCAAACTGACCAAAATAGAATATTCTATTATTCAGGAACACGCCCAGAGTGGATATGACATCTTAAAAAATATTCAATCTCCCTGGCCGTTGGCGGAGATGATCTATCAGCACCATGAGCGAATAAACGGTTCCGGTTATCCCAGAAATCTCAAGGGAAACGAAATTATCCCGGAAGCCCGGATCCTGGCTGTGGCCGATGTTGTGGAGGCGATGGCCTCCCACCGTCCTTACCGAGCTTCATTGGGTATTGAAGCGGCGTTGACGGAAATCGAAAAAAACAGAGGCCTTCTTTACGACGAAACGGTTGTGAATGCCTGCCTGAGATTATTCAGAGAAAAAGGATATACCCTTTCGTGACGCCAATCGGAAAGTTCATCTAAAAAATTGCGGAATCATCATTAATGATGTAAGCACAATTCAAAAACAGGAGATGACCGTGACTGCAGCAACTAAAATTAAAAATCTATTAACGAAAAAAATATTCATTCTGGATGGGGCGACAGGCACTGAATTACAAAAAAAAGGACTGCCATCGGGAGTGTGCCCGGAATTATGGTGTCTGGATAATCCTCAAATCATTAAAGATGTTCACGCCTCCTATCAGAAAGCCGGCGCGCAGATCGTCTATACCTGCACCTTTGGAGCCAATCGGTTCAAACTTCAGGAATACGGCGTCAAGGAAGATGTTTATTCCGTCAATCTGAAACTGGCCAAGCTGGCCAAAGAGGCCTGCGGCCGGGAAAGCCTGATTGCCGGCGATATCGGACCGACCGGATTATTTATTGAGCCGTTCGGCCCCTTATCCTTTTCAGAGGCCGTGGAAGCCTTTAAAGAACAGGCGCGCGGACTGATTGCCGGCGGTTGCGACCTGATCATCATTGAAACAATGATTGACATTCAGGAAGCGCGGGCGGCTCTGCTGGCCGTGAAAGAACTCTCGGATATCTTCACCATCGTGTCCATGACGTACGAAAAGGACGGACACACGCTGGGAGGAACGCCTCCGCAAAGCGCTTTAATTACCCTGCAGAGCCTGGGCGCGAACGCGGTCGGCTGTAACTGTTCAGCCGGTCCGGAACAAATGATTGATTTTATAAAAATGATGAAACCCTATGCCACGGTTCCGCTGCTGGCCAAACCCAATGCGGGTATGCCCAAACTCAAAGACGGTAAAACCATTTTTGAAATGGACGCCAAAACATTTGCCTCCTTCGGAGCGGGACTGGCCAAAGCCGGCGCCAATCTTCTGGGCGGCTGCTGCGGCACAACGCCGGAACACATCCGGGCACTGGCACGCGCCATCTCTCGCAAAAAACCTGCCGTGCCCGTTCGCAAATCCATTTCCGCGCTCAGTTCAGCTCGCAGCTTTCTGGAAATCAGCACAGACAAACCTCTTTATCTTGTCGGCGAAAGAATCAATCCCACCGGAAAAAAAGCGCTGCAGCAGGAACTGCTGGAAGGAAAATTAAGCATCATCAGGCAAATGGCTCAGGAACAGGAAGCGCAGGGCGCTGCCCTGCTGGACGTGAACATCGGCCAGCCCGGCATTGATGAAATTCAAACCATTAAGAACGTTATCGGGCTGTTATCCTCGTCCAGCCGTCTGCCACTGGTGATTGATTCCTCCAGAATTGAAACCATTGAAGCGGCGTTGCGGCTTTATCCGGGTAGAATGCTGATTAATTCCATTTCCGGTGAAAAAGAAAAAACAGCGAAACTTCTGCCGCTGGCCGCCAAATACGGAGCCATGTTTATTTTACTGCCGCTGACCGGTGGAGAGCTGCCGAAAACAGCAAAAAAACGTCAAATCATCATTGAAAATATTTTTCGTAAAGCACAAAAATTCGGTTTTACGAAAGATGATTTCGTGGTTGACGGATTGACAATGGCGGTAGCGTCAGACGCCAATGCCGCCAGGGAAACGCTGGCCGCGCTCAACTGGTGCAAAAATACCTTCAAATGCAAAACGATTTTGGGACTTTCCAATGTTTCATTCGGTATGCCGGGACGTCCCTGGCTCAACGCCGCCTTTCTGGCCATGGCTCAATACTGCGGTTTGACGATGGCCATTGCCAATCCGGCCAGCATCGAAT
Source organism: Smithella sp. (assembly GCA_018056685.1). GTDB lineage: Bacteria > Desulfobacterota > Syntrophia > Syntrophales > Smithellaceae > Smithella. The sequence goes on along the minus strand of JAGPFC010000005.1, from coordinate 90,513 downwards.
TCATGAATGTGAAAAAAGCGGGAGACGCTCTCACCGCCCGCGAAAAGGCGTCCATACAGTTCATCCATCATTTTTCTCAGCAAAACGCTCCCCAGGTTCCGGTGTCTGTTGAAAAAAGTTCACCGGAAGAAAAAATCGTCCAGGCAATTCTGGATGGTGATAAAGACGATATCGTGACGCTCCTCGATGAAGCTTTGCGCACCGGCCGACAGGCGGCAGACCTCGTTGACGGCGTTATGATTCCTGCCATTGTCCGCGTCGGCGATTTATATGAAAAGAAAGTTTATTTTCTGCCGCAACTGATGGCTGCTGCGGAAACCATGAAAAAAGCCTTGTCCCATCTTGATCCTTTCCTGAAAAAAGCGGCAGTAACCGACAAAGGAAAAGTTCTGATGGCCACCGTCCGGGGAGACATTCATGATATCGGCAAAAATATCGTCGTTCTTCTTTTGAAAAATTACGGTTATTATGTTATTGACCTCGGCAAAGACGTACCCGATCAGGCCATCGTCAACGCGGCAAAAAAAGAAAAGCCGGACGTTATCGGACTTTCCGCCCTGATGACCACGACCATGGTAAACATGAAAAACGTGATCACGCTGGCACGGGCACAGGGTATTCATACGGATTTTCTGATCGGCGGAGCGGTCGTAACCGAAAATTACGCCAGCTCTATCGGCGCTTATTTCGCCAAAGACGGCGTGGAGGCGGTTAAAGTCGTGGAAAAAATAATGAAGAAACAATAGATGATTAAATGATAACCTCTTTAAATTTAAGAAAAGAACAAAACAGTATAACCCCGGCCATCCTGGGTTCCCTGCTGATACACCTGGCAGCAGGGGCTCTGCTGATACTCTTTCTATCGGCTGATTTCACATCCTCTCCGAAATTGAACGGCATCAATCTCGTCTGGGTATCTCTCGCCACACAAACGGACAAAAACAGCGGAAACATAACAAAGAATGTCTCTTTTCCAAAAACATCCGTTCAGAACACAAAGCAAAATGCATTCATGACCGGTCAATCGACAGCAAAGATATCCGATACCGCCGATCATAAACAAGCCGTCAGCATTTCAGCCCTGGACGAAGGGCAGACAGAAAATCATTCCGGCGCCAAAAATACTGTTGATAACGGAAATATCATCCTTCCGTCATCATTGAATACAGCCATTGCCTATCCTTTGTACAAAGAAAATACACCACCTGCTTATCCGGAAACAGCGCGCGTCCGGGGTTATGAAGGCATGGTCCTCATCGTTGCGGAAATTTTATCGAACGGCAGGGTCGGTAAAATTAAAATAGGGAAATCGTCAGGCTATGCCATTCTGGATCAATCGGCCATCGAAGCGGTAAAGCCGTGGAAATTCGAACCGGCCCGGAAATCCGGAACTCCTTTCACAGCCTGGGTCGAATTACCCATCAAATTTATGTTAAAAAATAATTCTCAATCATAACTGACAGACAGCGGAGCAAACATCATGACCATTGAAAAAATGAAGGAAAGACTGGGCGAAATCATCCTGGAAAAATCGTTTAAGTACAGCGAAGATCCTCCGTTCACGCTCGCTTCCGGCAGACAAAGCAATTATTACTTCAATTGCAAACCGACAACCCTCGATCCCGAAGGGATGAATCTCATCGGCGCCATTATCTTTGATCTTGTCAAGGATACCGACATCACCGCCGCCGGCGGATTGACGCTGGGCGCTGATCCCATCGCCAACGCGCTCGCCGTAATATCCTACCAGAAAGGGAAACCCGTCAAATCTTTCATTGTCCGAAAAGATGTCAAAGATCACGGCACCAAAAGCGCCATCGAAGGCAATGTCCGGCCCGGTGAAAAAATCGCCATTATTGATGATGTGATTACAACCGGCGGTTCCACCATCGCCGCCATTGAACAGGCCCGCAAATCAGGACTGGACATTGAAATGGTTATTACACTGATTGATCGCGAAGAAGGCGGCAGAGAGAATATCCTGAAATATGTCGATAACGTCAGAAGCATCCTGACCCGGACTGACGTCATGAAATTGCGCGAAAAACAAAATCAACACTAAGGAGATTGAATGAGAAAATTACCTGTTTGCCTGTTTTGCCTGACTATCATTTTATCAACCGCCATCGTTTCTCTTGCCGAATTCCCGATGATTCCGGTCACCAGATTTACTCCCGCCGACATGACCAATCATATCCCTGCCGGATGGAAACTGGACAAGAAGAAAGGTAAACCTGACCTGGAAATCAAGAAAGAAAATGACCAGCTTTTTCTCTATTTGAAGTCTGCCGGTGATTCATCTTTCGGTTTACAGAAAGAAGTCAGGGTTGACGTCAAAAAATATCCCGTGCTGTGCTGGCGCTGGAAAGCCAACAAGTTGCCCGCCGGCGGTGATGTGCGCAAATCAGCCACCGATGATCAGGCGCTGCAGCTTTATGTGGCCTTTAAGCCCACCGGTTTCCCGGCGATGACCAATACGCCGGTCATCGGATACATCTGGGATACCGAAGCTCCTAAAGGATGGAGCGGCCGCAGTTCACAGACGGGCGGCGACAAGCTCCGCTATATCGTCCTGAGAAACCGGACGGACCAAACCGGTAATTGGTACACAGAAAGGCGCAATCTTTATCAAGATTATAAAAAATTATTCGGAGATGTGAAAGGCGGCGAACCTCAGGGAAAGACAACCGGGGTGCAGATCCACATCAATTCGCAACACACCAAGAGTCCGGCTGAAAGTCTCATCGGTGAAATATACTTCAGCGCGGATTCGAAAGATATCGCGCTGGCACAAGCAGCACGATAATTTACACAACCGGAGAGTCTTATATGAAAAATAAAATTATAGCGTTCTTATTTGTATCGTTAATGTTGATCACGGGATGCAATTTTGCCATAAATTTTCAGGGGAAAGTTGCCGGTATCAGTTCCGGAAAATTCTTTTATCAGGATGGCAGTCTGATCACGGAGTACAAAGCCGATATTGATCCGGTCTGGAAAGCCTGTGAAAAAGCCTTGACCGAATTGAAAGCGACCGATATTCAAAAAGACCGTAAAATTTCCACAGGCGTTATCAAAGCTTTTATTCAGGAAGAAAACGCAACCATCAAAGTGGAATACCTGGATAAAAATTTGACGTCCGTGTCCGTATTCGTTGGAACAGTCGGCAATCATATGGCATCCCGTCTGATCCATGACAAGATAGCCGGCAATCTGTCCATCCCTTGATTAAAATGAATATGACATCAAGAGGGGCTGTTATTTTATTTTAACCAGCAGCAATCCTTTCAGATAGCGTCCTTCGGGATGGCCCAGCAGGACAGGATGATCCGGACCTGCTTCCAGCCTCGCTAAAAGCTGTAAATCGGAACCGGCATCGCGTGCCGCGGCAAGAACAATTTTATGAAAAAGATCTTCTTCAATGAAATTGGAACAGGAGAAGGTCGCGAGGACACCACCAGCCTTGAGATGCTTCAAGGCTTGCAGATTTATTTCCTTATAACCGCGCGCGGCTTTTCGCACATCTTTCTTATCTTTGGCGAATGCCGGCGGGTCCAGAATGATCATGTTAAAAACATCCGGCGTATTGCGCAGATAGGCAAACACATCCGTTTCCATGACCGGATGGTTATCCGCGGAAAACCAGTTGAGATGTAAATTCTTTCTCGCGAGGGCACAGGCAGATTTGGATATATCCAGAGAAACCACCCGTTTCGCTCCTCCTTCGGCGCAATAGACCGAAAAAGCGCCGCTGTAACAAAAACAATTCAACACCTGCGCGTCCCGGCTCAAGGCTCCCAGCCTTTCCCGATTGATGCGCTGATCGAGAAAAAATCCGGTTTTCTGACCCGTGATGAAATCCACTTCAAACTTCAGGCCGTTTTCCATAATCTCCACGGAATCACATTGATCATCTCCGAAGATCATGCCGTTTCTTTTTTTCAACCCTTCCAATTCGCGTGACCGGCTGCCGCTTTGTTCATAAATTCTCGCCGGTTTGAGCTGGGTGATCAGAGCGTTAAGAATGTGACTTTTTTGTTTTTCCATCCCCGCCGTGGCAATCGAAACAACCACCGTGTCATGATAGACATCGACGATCAATCCGGGAAATCCGTCACCCTCGGCATTGATCAGACGGTAAGCGTTGGTTTGTTCATTGACGACCTTCTGTCTCAGTTTGCAGGCGGCATTCAGACGAGCCTGCCAGAAATACTGGGAAATATTTTCTTCACATCGATCCGTTAAAACACGAAAGGCGATATCGGTCAAAGGATTGTAAAAGCCCAGCGCCACCGGCTTGCCTCCGGAATCTCTCGCTAACACGATGTCGCCGGGACCCGGTTTTCCCTTTGTCGTGGCAATCGCGCCGGAAAACACCCAAGGATGACCGCGCAGCAAAGCGGCTTCCCGTCCTTTCTTCAATGTGATTTCCGGATACACGATTGTTGTCATGGTGCGATAAATTATCTTTTCCCGCTTGAAATTGCAAGACACATTATATTATAAGCATCCATCACGCTTGTTCAGCGACGGCAGAGGAGATAAGATATGTACGCAGTCATCATGGCCGGTGGTAAAGGCGCAAGATTCTGGCCCCGCAGCCGGGAAAAGAAGCCCAAACATTTGCTGGATATCACCAGTGAAAAAACCATTCTCCAGGAAACCGTCGAACGCATTAAAGTTCTGGTTGAGCCGGAAAATATTCTCGTCGTCACCGGCCGGAAGCATTCCCGTACTTTAAAAAAACAACTTCCGGAAATACCCGCGCGCAATATTATCATCGAACCGGAAGGAAGAAATACCGCCGCCTGTATCGGCCTGGCCGCTTTGCATATCCGTAAAATTGTTTCCGATGATGTCATGGTAGTCCTGCCCTCTGATCACGCCATTGCCGATGCTCAAAAATATATTGATCTCATCAGCGCCGCCGTAAAAGTCGCCTCGCAGGAAAACGGCCTGGTGACCATCGGCATCAAACCAACCAGTATACAAACCGGTTTCGGATACATTGAACGGGATAATTTATTCGGGAAAATCAATCATGAAGATGTTTTCCGCGTCCGTTCCATCCGCGAAAAACCGGATTTTAGAAAGGCTCAGGAATTCGTCCAGAGCGGCAACTTCTACTGGAACAGCGGTATGTTTATCTGGCGGACTTCCGTCATCCTGCAGGAAATCAGTCTCCGTCTGCCCAACTTATATGCCGGGTTGATGAAAATTGATCAGGCCCTGGGCTCTGCTGAAGAAGCCTCCATCGTTTCCCGTGTGTATAAAAAACTTGAGTCCATTTCCATCGATTACGGCGTCATGGAAAAAGCGGATAACGTTTTTATCATTCCGGGAGACTTCGGCTGGAGTGATGTGGGAAGCTGGGATGCCGTCTGGGAAATATCTCCCCGGGTCGGCAACGGCAATGTTGCATTAAAAGACAGCCGGACGGTTTTCGAAGATTCGGAAGGTTCCCTGATCTACAATCCGGGCCGATTAACAGCGCTGGTGGGCGTCCGGGATCTCATTATCGTTGAAACCAAAGACGCTTTGCTGATTTGTAAAAAAGGCCGCTCCCAGGACGTCAAAAAAATCGTCGAAAAACTGGAAGCGGCTAAATTGAAAAAGTACATTTAGTTTTACTTGATATAAATGGGTTTCTCTTTTATTTCCTTGCCTCCTTTTTTCAGTGCCTTTGCAATTGTTTGGAACGAAGTTATTTTATCGTCAAACGTTATAACGAGAAAATCCTTTTGCACAAATTGATATTGTTTGATGCCTTTAATATCCTTCAGGATAGCCCCTATCCTGGCTTTTGTTCCTCAGGCGCTACAACCGGGTAAGGTCAATTTGACAATTCTTTCTTTAGCCAGCGCCTGACTGCCGGACACGGCCAGGAAAATCAATATGAATATCAGGATAAATTTCTTTTTCATTTTTTTACCTCTCTGAAATGAACTTGCCGGCATCGTTACAATATTTTTAATGAATTTGCAAATGCATTTAATAATTGACAGTCAGGTCTAAATTTGTGATAGAAATTTTCGTTTTGAATCTCCGGTAAAGTGAGCAAAATGACGGTAAAAACCAGCAACCAATTTATTTTAGCCTCCGCTTCACCCCGGCGGCGGGAAATGCTCCGGTCGATGGGATTGAATTTCAAAATTATTCCGGCGCATGTCAACGAAGATTATCTTGAAGGTGAAAGTCCGCGGCAGCACGTCAAAAGACTAGCGCGTGAAAAAGCGATGGTTGTTGCCTGCCGGCATCCGGCCACCTGGGTTTTAGGAGCAGACACCATTGTCGTCATTGACGGCGCTATTTTAGGTAAACCGGCGAACCCCCATCAGGCCAAAACGATGCTTCATAAATTAAGCGGACATGAACATCGCGTTTTTACAGGTTATACAATTGCCCGTATGGATTCCGGAATCTGCACCACCCGGGTTGTGCAATCCGCCGTGAAATTCAAAACGATCAGCCCTGATGAAGTGAACTGGTACATTGCCTGTGATGAACCCTATGATAAAGCCGGTGGCTACGCCATTCAGGGCAAAGGCGCTTATTTCATTCAATCGATCCGCGGCTCCTACACCAACGTCATCGGATTGCCGCTTTGCGATGTTCTGGAAACTTTAAAAAAATTAAAAGCAATCAGTTTTCGATAGACAATGATGGAAACGGATATCACGGCCAATATCGTTCAAGTCAGACAGAGAATCGCTGCCGCCGCCGCAAGATGTAATCGCTCTCCCGATTCGGTCAAACTTCTGGCTGTCACCAAAACCGTCGCGCCCGCGATTGTGGAACAGGCGATCAAAGCGGGAGTGACAGCTTGTGGCGAAAACTACGTTCAGGAAGCAAGAGATAAAATCGCCCTCATCAAGGAGAAGGTCCAGTGGCATATGATCGGCCATCTGCAAACCAATAAAGCCAAGTATGTCGTCAACCTGTTCGACTATATCCATTCCGTTGACCGATTGGATCTGGCCAGGGAAATCGACAAAAGAGCCGGACTGATCGGCCGTAAAATCAATATTCTGATTGAAGTCAATGTCAGCGGAGAAAAATCAAAAAGCGGCATCGCCCCTTCTCAGATTCCGGAACTGATCAAAAATGTTTCTAAACTGGAGAATCTAAGGATAAAAGGTCTGATGACGATGGCGCCCTATTCCGACAATCCGGAAAATTCCCGTCCTTTTTTTTCCGCTCTGAGAAATCTTCAGCAAAAGATTATTCAGGAAGGCATTGCCGATATTCAGATGGATGAACTTTCCATGGGCATGACGGATGATTTTGAAATCGCCATTGAAGAAGGCGCAACCCTTGTGCGCATCGGCAGAGCCATTTTCGGCGAAAGGAACCGCTAGAAGATTGAGGCGTAATTTTTTATAAAGATATGACCTGGCGTAAAAATTGACCGGTGACAGAATTCTCGTCCATTGCCACCTCTTCGACCGATCCGGAAGAAACAATTCTGCCGCCGCCGGTGCCCCCTTCCGGCCCCAGATCGATAATGTGGTCGGCACATTTAATCACATCCAGATTATGTTCAATCACCACCATGGTGTTTCCCATATCCACCAGGCGCATCAATACATCCAGCAGTTTTTGAATATCCGCGAAATGCAATCCGATGGTCGGTTCATCCAGAATATAAAGGGTATTGCTGTTTAATTTTTTGCCCAGTTCCCGGGCCAGTTTTATCCTCTGCGCCTCACCGCCGGAAAGCGTCGTCGCCGACTGTCCCAGATGGATATAGCCCAAACCGACATCGTTGAGCAGTTGCAAGTGTGATTTGATGGAGGGAATATTTGAAAAAAAGAGCAGCGCCTGATTAACGGTCATATCCAGTACATCGGCAATGTTCTTATCCTTGTATTTGATATCCAGCGTGTCCCGGTTAAACCGTTTGCCGTGACAGGCATCGCAGGTCACATAAACATCCGGAAGGAAGTGCATCTCGATTTTTATCATGCCGTTTCCCTCGCACGCTTCGCAGCGCCCTCCCTTGACGTTAAAGCTGAAACGTCCCGGCTTGTAACCGCGCATTCTGGATTCCGGAAGATTCGTGAATAAATCGCGGATGAAAGAAAAAATGCCCGTGTAGGTTGCCGGATTGGAGCGCGGCGTGCGGCCGATGGGATGCTGATTAATCATAATGACGCGCTCAATATCGCCCAGATCAACCACTTTTTTAATTTTGCCCATGGAGCCGTTATACTGATCGAGGCGACGCGCCATCACCTTGTAAAGCGTCTCAATGACCATTGTACTTTTTCCGGAACCGGACACGCCCGTCACCGCTGTAAAAACACCCACGGGAATTTTAATGTCAACATTCTTCAGATTGTTTTCACTGGCGCCTTCAATAACAATGTATCTTCCTTTCAGGGATCTTTTCCGCGAAGGTAACGCGATGCTATCTTTTCCCGATAAAAACCGTCCCGTCAAAGATTTTTCATCGTTCATGATTTCGGACGGCGTTCCCTGAAAAACGATTTCTCCGCCTTGTGTCCCTGCGCCGGGACCGATATCCACGATATGATCGCAGGCCAGAATCATGTCGGCATCGTGCTCCACGACCAGAACCGTATTCCCCATGTCGCGAAGTCTTTTCAAGGTTTCGATCAGACGAAGATTATCTTTCTGATGCAGCCCGACCGTCGGCTCGTCCAGAACATACAAAACACCCATCAGCCCGGAACCGATCTGCGTCGCCAGCCGGATGCGCTGACTCTCACCGCCTGACAAAGATGAAGTGGCCCGGTCCAGGCTCAAATAATCCATGCCGACATTCAGCAGAAACCTCAGACGGCTTTTAATTTCCCGAATGATTCTTTCAGTAATATTTTTTTCCTGTGCAGACAGACTGATCTGTTCGAAAAACCGATAGCAGTCGCGAATCGACAATCGGCACAATTCATAAATATTCCTGTCCATAATGGTAACGGCCAGAATTTCTTTCTTCAGGCGCGCTCCATGACAGGTATCGCAGGCGCTCAAATCAATGTAACGCATCAGATCATTGCGGATAACCGTCGATGTGGTTTCTTTCCAGCGGCGCTCCAGTTGTTTGATCACACCTTCGAACGGCCGGTGCGAGAAATATCTTTTATCGCCCCGGTCATGATAAAATTTAATCAGATCATTGCCCGATCCGTAGAGCAGCGTTTTTTGAATTTTCTCCGGCAGTTTGTTAAACGGCGTATTGACATCAAATCCGTAATGTGTGGAGAGCGCATCCAGCATATTATAATAGTAGAGAGAATGCCGTCCGGCCCAGGGCGCGATCGCCCCGTCCCGCAGGGATAATCCGGGGTCCGGCACAACCAGATATTCGGTGAAACGCATGGAGGAACCGAGACCGTTACAATCAGGACACGCGCCATAGGGGCTGTTGAAGGAAAACATCCTCGGTGTCAGATCCGGAATGCTGATGCCGCAATCGGGACAGGCGTATTTCTCACTGTAAAGTATTTCTTCGCCGCCGGTCGTCACAATACGGACGAGCCCTTCCGCCCGGGATGTCGCCATTTCCAGAGAATCCCGCAATCGCTTGCGGACGCCCTCTTTGAGAATCAAACGATCAACCACCAGATCAATATCGTGTCGTTTAGTCTTCGCCAAAACAATTTCTTCGGCCAGATCACGAATCTCTCCGTCAATCCGGACACGGGCGAAACCTTCTTTCTGAAGTTTTTTCAGTTCTTTCTGAAACTCGCCTTTTTTCCCGCGGACCAGCGGCGCCAAAACACTGAAGGCCGTATTTTCCGGAAGCGCGAGAATGCTGTCCAGAATGCCGTCAATGGTCTGGGATTTGATTTCCCGTCCGCATTGATAGCAATGACAAACTCCGACGGCGGCATAAAGCAGACGAAAGTAATCGTAAATCTCCGTCACGGTTCCCACGGTAGAACGGGGATTATGACTGGCCGTGCGCTGTTCGATGGCAATCGCGGGAGATAAGCCTTCAATGGATTCCACATTGGGTTTATCCATCTGTCCGATAAACTGCCGCGCGTAGGTGGAAAGCGATTCTACATAACGTCTCTGCCCTTCGGCGTAAATCGTATCAAACGCGAGAGAAGATTTGCCCGAACCGCTCACACCGGTGATAATCACAAATTTATCCCGGGGAATATCCAGGCTTATATTTTTTAAATTGTGCTGAGCGGCTCCTCTGATTTTGATGGTATCCATTTTTTCAACTTCTTTTACAATCTCGTTTCGATGTGCGCTTTTTCACGGACAGAAGAAATCCATTCTTCGTATTTTTTTTCCAGTTTTTCATTTTCAATTCTGTCCTGAATTTCTTCACGCACGACGGCAATCGGTTTCAATCCGGCGCCTTTTTTATCAATCACCTTGATAATGTGGAATCCCATACTGGATTCGATGACGTCGCTGATCTGTTCCGGTGGAAGGCTGAACGCGACCGTTTCTACTTCCGGAATAATCGTTCCCTTCTCGATAAAACCCACATCGCCACCCTGAAGTGCCGCCGGGCCCTGCGAATATTGGGCTGTCAGCGCATCAAACGATTCGCCTTTGATTATCCTTTCGCGCAAACGCAAAGCTTCATTTTTCAGCTTTCTTTTTTCGTCCGGCGACGCGGTGACGGGTAGAAGCAATAAAAGCTGTTTGATTCTGACACTTTCTTTTCCTTCATATTCATGACGATGTTTATTATAATATTCACCAATCTCGTCGTCGGTAATTATGATTTTGTCCCTGACCTCTTTTTTCAAAAGCTTCATCCGGATAATCTGAGACCGGATTTCTTTTTTCACGGTCTCAAGAGAACTGCCTTCACGGGCCAGATTTTTCATTAATTCATCCATGCTTATTTTTTGTTTTGTGATCATGCCCTGGATAACATTCATGACATCTTCGTCCTTGACACTGATGCCTGCTTTTTTGGCTTCCTGTTCAATCAGTATGCCATCAATCATCCGCTGAAAGAAAGCCTCCCTGGTCTGCCGGATAACGGAATCTTTATCTTTTCCCTTGTAAGTATTTTCAATGTTTTTCTCATAAGGCGCGAACGCGGCATTCAATTCACTCAGGGTAATAATTTCATCATTGACCACCGCAGCGATTCGATCCACCACTTCCGCGCGAACCGGCATACTGACCAGCATCACCATCAAGAAAAATAAAATGTGTTTTTTGTATTTCAAAGTCATTCCTCCCTTGTTTATTTCAGTGATTGATTTTTGTTCATTTCAATATCGGTTTCTTTTTTAATCACCGCTTTCCTTTTTAAGTCTTCCAGCCAGACGGTAAAAGCCGCTTCCTCTTTCTGAATCCGGATATCGTCCATTACTTCCTGCCGGTCATCCGCCAGCGTGCCTTCCCGGGCCGGCTGACTTTCCAGCACCTTGAAAATATGAAAACCATAGGAACTCTGGACAATCGGACTGATCTGATGAACCGGCATCTTGAAAATTGTTTTATCCAGCGGATCCGGCATCATCCACCTGGTAATAAATCCCAGATCACCGCCATGTCTTGCTTCCGGCCCGATCGACATATCCGCGGCTACTTTTTCAAATTTTTCTCCCGCTTTTAAACGGGCCATCGCCTTTTTCGCCCCGGCCATGTCCCGGACAACGATTTGCGCCAGTCTTACCCGTGAATCCTTTTTGTAACGGCGGCTGTGTTGATTAAAATAGTCTCTGATTTCGTCCTCCGTGATTTTTATTTTGGCATTCACATCCACGGCAATCAGTTTCCGGATCAGCATTTCTTCTTTAAATTCGGCCTTCCATTGATCATAATTCATATTCTGGCGGGCAAAAAGACTTGTAAAATCATCGCCGTAATCTTCTCTGATTTCGTTAATTTTATTTTCCAGTTCAGCATCGCTCACGGAGATGTTGAGTTCCGCTGCCCGTAACTGCATGATCTTCTCTGTAATCATGCCTTCCAGCACTTCCGCTTCAAATTTTTTCATGTAGTCCGGATGATTCAGAAAATCTTCCGTTAGCATTTGTTTCTTTTTGCTCAGACGCGCCTGAAAATCTTCCAGATAAATTTTAGAACCGTTGACCGTTGCCACATGCGGTCGGGAAAACTTGTCAATCTTTTCACAGGCAATCATTAAGAAGGGCATGATCAATGATAAAAAGATCCCCTGAATCCATAAAACCTTTTGTGATTTCCTGGTTGAAGAGATTAAACCGGTGCTGGCAAATGCTTTTTTCATATTTGTTCTTTATATCCTGCTTGTGTCTATTGGGCAAGCATCTTTAACAAAGTGTCCGCCTGAGCAACGATTTCCTTTTCGGACAATTGAGGAGCGGAAACAAAGAGTTTATAATCCGGAGTAAAACGCAATTCCTTAATTTTCTTACGATAAAGCGTCATAATCTTTGCCGGATCCACCGGCGAATTATCCCGGAAATAAATATACAGATATTTCCCGTCATAGCCCATTTTCCTGGCTTTTAGCGGCTTCAGGGCATTTCTGATGCTGATGACCTGTAAAAGATTTTCGACGTTTTGAGGCAAATCTCCATAACAGTCCTTGAGTTCGTTTTTTATCTCGTCAAGTTCTTCATCACGGGACGCCATCGATATTCTCTTGTACAAAACCAGACGCTGATGCACATCCTGTACATAGCCTTCGGATATGAAAGCGGAGATACCCAGTTGAATTTCCGGGAGCAATTCCTCTTCCTCTGTTTTCTCCCCTTTAATTTCCCGAATCGTTTTCTCCATCAGTTCCGTGTACAACTCGTAACCGACAGCCGAAATATGTCCGGACTGGGAAATGCCCAGCAGATTTCCGCCACCCCGGATTTCCAGATCGTTATACGCTATCCGGAAACCGGAACCCGGCTCGGAAAATTCCTTGATGACCTGCAACCTTTTCATGGCCTCACGCGAAAGCATCGCCCCTTTGGGTAAGAGCAGATACGCAAAAGCTTCCCGGCTGGAACGTCCGACCCGTCCACGGATCTGATATAACTGCGCCAATCCGAATTTTTCGGCACGGTTGATAATGATGGTATTGGCCGTCGGAATATCCAGACCGGAACCGATAATCGTCGTGCACACCAGCACCTCGCATTCCTGCCGGATAAAAGCGGTCATCGTTTTCTCTATTTCCGCCGGCTTCATCTGACCGTGCACCACGCCGACGCTTGCCCGCGGCACAAGGCGTTGAACCAGACGGGCAATGGCATAAATTGAACGGACCCGGTCATGGACGAAAAACACCTGACCTCCGCGTGCCAGTTCCTTCTCGATGGCCGCTTTTATCGCGTCCTCATCGAATTCCAGCACGTAGGTTTTGATAGACACCCTGTCTTCGGGCGGTGTATTGATAATGGACAAATCCCGGATGCCGACCAACGACAGATGCAGGGTTCGCGGAATCGGCGTCGCCGAAAGGGTCAGCACATCCACCAGGGTGCGCATTTTCTTTAATTTTTCCTTATGCGCCACGCCGAAACGCTGTTCCTCGTCAATGATCACCAGCCCCAGATCCTTAAAGCCAACATCCTTTTGCAGAAGCCGGTGCGTCCCCACCACAATGTCCACCTTTTGATTTTTCAGGTCTTCTATAATTTTCTTTTGTTCCGCGGAACTCTTGAAGCGGTTGAGTGATTCCACGCGTACCGGAAAATCATTGAAGCGGCGGGAAAAAGTCTGAAAATGCTGCTCGGCGAGAATTGTTGTGGGAACAAGCACGGCGACCTGCTTGCCGTCCATGACCGCCCGGAAAGCCGATCGGATCGCCACTTCCGTTTTGCCGAAGCCGGCATCGCCGCAAATCAATCTGTCCATCGGCTTCTGATCATCCATGTCCATATTGATGTCTTCGATGGCCTTAACCTGATCCGGCGTTTCTTCAAATGCGAAAGTCGAGCAGAATTCTTCATAGAGGCGATCCGGCGGTGAAAAAGATTTTCGTTCCAGGGCTTCGCGGGCGGCATAAACGGCAACCAGTTCTTCGGCATATTCCCGCACGGACTTCTTCACCTTTTCCTTGACCGCTTCCCAGGACGTTCCTCCCATTTTTTCGATTTTGGGCACATAACCATCCGGACCGAGATAACGTTGAATCTTCTCCAGCGCATTAACCGGGATGTAGAGCTTGTCGCCATCCGCGTATTCGATAATCAGAAAATCATTTTCAATTTTCCCCACCGTGATCTTTTTCAAACCGCGGTAAATGCCGATGCCGAAATCCGTGTGAACGATAAAATCGTCCTCTTTTAAATCGCCGAACGATTTGATAAAGTAACCCTGCCGGACCGGCCTAGAGCGGCGACGGATATTCTTTTTAACAAAGATTTCTTCTTCGCTTAAAAATGCCAGCTTCATCGCCGGAATAACACAACCCCGGGAGAGCTCTCCTTTGATCAGCACAAGTTGCGGATTTTCATCGCTGCGGTTAATGATTTCCAGAACAGGTTCGTCGGTCGATGAAGTCGCTACCGGCACATCGTACGACGCAAGCAACTGCTTCATCCGTTGCACATCTTCTGAAGCGGGACAGAAAAAGAAAATCAGCATGCCTTCGGCAAACCACGATTTGATTTGCTCCACCGTCCACCGCAAAGCCGCATCTTCTCTGATCTCACCGGCTTTAAGTTCTCCTGAACAAACATACCGGTGCGTTTCCAGATCAATGCCCGGCAAACTGTCCCCTGATTTTTCCAGGTTGAGTCCTTCCAACAAAACCTGTGGGTAACCATCCAGAGCAGCCATGATCTCGTCGGGCTGGAGGTAGGTATTTTCCTGTTCCAGATAAAATTTCCCGCTGTTTTTCGTTTTGAACAATAACTTGTCGATACTGAGGCGGGCATTTTGAACAGCCTGACCAAAAGCCAGCGGATCATCAATGATCACCAGGGTATTCTTAGATAAATAATCAAAAAGACCGGACAACTTATTTTGCGACAATCCGTTTTCACTGTGATACGACTCATAGAAAAGCGGTAAAAATATTGGATTGATCGAGTTGGTCAATCCTTCTTTCAGGGTATCCACCAGACGGTTGCGAATCTCGCGGGAGATAGACAGTTCATCGCAACGGCGCCGGATATTGCGTACAGCCCGTTCCAACGTGGATGCATTGATGATGACTTCACCGGACGGAGGCACGATAAAAGCGGTTGCTGTCCCGATGGAGCGCTGGGAGGTGGGATCAAAAACCCGAATGGATTCTATTTCATCACCGAACATTTCCAGGCGCAGCGGATTTTTTTCGGCAGGCGGAAAGATATCCACAATATTTCCCCGGATGCTGAACTGGCCTTTTTCCTCCACCAGACTTTGTCGCTGGTAGCCCTGAGCCACAAGCCGCCTACCGAATTCGTCCATGTTCAACGTATCACTCACGGAAATAATCTGCAGATATTGGCCGAATTCATCAACGGGCATCACCTTCTGCATTAAAGCCGCCGCGGAAACGACCATCACCATTTTGTTTCCAACCTGCAGATTCGCCAGCGCCTCCAGGCGTCTCAATTCTTCCTCTTTCTGGAGAGCAAACATATCAATCGTCAGAAAATCCAGTGACGGGTAATGAAAAACCGATTCTTCGCCCAGAAAGAAAGACAGCTCGCGCGCAAAAGACTCCGCTTCTTTTTCTTCCGGACAGACGACCAGGAGGGGTCGCTCCAGCCTTTGAAAAAGCAGCGCCGATAAAAGAGACCGGGAAGAGCCGTTTAACCCGCCGACCTCAATGCCGGCCTGTCCTTCTGCAATCTGCCTGATGATACGATTTAAGGGTTCAATATCCGCCCTGTTTTTTTTTGTTACGATCTTTCGCACTGATTTCATCCTGAAAATAATTTATGACAACACCAAAACCCATTCTGAATCAAAATGAATCTTTCAGAACGGGTCAATCTGAATGTTTCCTAATCTTCTTTAGCGCATAATTCAATTAATATTTTATACCATCTGGAAACAATCACTAAATAAAAGTTTCACCCATTATGTATTGACAAGCGCTCCGTCTTTGATAAACTGCCGGTTATTAATTTACCGGAGATAATAACATGATTTCTGTTGAAGAAGCCCTCAAAACCATCCTGGTTAATTTCCGGCCGTTGGGTCTGGAAAAAATCAATATTCTGGAAGCCCGCGGCCGCGTCATCGGAGAAGATGTGTTCGCCCCGCGCAACATCCCTTCCGCCAATAATTCAGCAATGGATGGCTACGCCGTGCGCTGCGCCGACACCAAAGGCGCCTCCAAAGCAAAACCTGTCCAATTGAAAATCATCGAAGATATTCCCGCGGGCAAACTTGCCATGAAAATAATAAAAAAAGGAGAAGCCGCCCGCATCATGACCGGCGCGGTGATTCCGGAAGGCGCCGATGCCGTTATCCGTCAGGAAGATACTCTGAAGGAAGGTAAAACAGTTATTCTTTACACCTCCGCGGAAAAATCTGAAAATATCCGTTTTGCCGGAGAAGACGTACAGAAAGGCGAACTGGTGGTGAAAAATGGAAGTGCTCTGCGTCCATCGGATATCGGGATGCTTGCCGCGCTGGGCAAGGCCTTTGTCAGCACTTATCAGAAGCCCCGCGTCGCCATCATGTCCACCGGTGACGAGCTTGTGGACATTGAAATTGATCCTCCTCCCGGAAAAATCGTCAACAGCAACAGCTATTCATTGGCAGCGCAGGTGCTGGAGTGCGGCGCAATACCGATCATGCTGGGAATTTCCAGAGACAAAAAAACAGATTTGCAAGAAACATTCAAAACCGCTCTGCATGCCGATTTGATTATTTCCTCCGGCGGCGTTTCCGTTGGCGACTTTGATTTCGTCAAAAATGTCATGGGCGAAATCGGCAACTCCATGCATTTCTGGCAAGTGGCCATGCGGCCGGGCAAACCGTTGGCCTTCGGCGCCATTGAAGGCGTTCCCCTTTTCGGCCTGCCTGGAAATCCTGTTTCCGCCATGGTCTCCTTCGAACAATTCGTGCGCCCTTCCCTTCTCAAGATGCAGGGCCACACCAAAATTTTCCGTCAGACCATCAAGGCCGTTTGCACCGATTCGTTTGAAAAAAAGGCGGGATTCAGGCATTTTATCCGCGCCATCGTCAAGAAAGAAAAAGGCAAATATATTGCCGTCACCACAGGTGATCAGGGCTCCGGCATTCTGAAATCCATGGTTGCCGCCAACGGACTGATCGTGATGGGCGAAAATGAAACAAAAATTAAAAAAGGAACAGAAGTAACGATCCAGTTGCTGGATGACTCTCTTTACCTGTCCGATACCCTTCAATTCTAAATAATTTGCTCAAGCGAAAAAAATATCAGGGATGATCTTTTGCTTGTTGACACTTTTCCATTTTACAGATAAATTTACAAACGGAAGTGCCAAGGTCACTGGTGGGCCTCTCAGACTTCAAATCTGATGTTGGGCGCTAAAACCGTCCAGGGTGGGTTCGATTCCCATGCACTTCCGCCAATTTATTTCATTAAATTCATTTAAATGAACAACCCCGCCGCAAGCAGCGGGGTATCCAAAAGAATTTGCGCCCCAAGGGGCGGGGAATTAGACCCACATTTATCCCGCTCGGCCTATAGTGACCTTTAGGTTATTCGCCTCGGGGATAATTCGACCATCAAATTTCAGTGCACTTCTAGTGACCTTTAGGTTATTCGTTTCTGAAATTTGGGTCTCATTAAAAATTCAGTGATCGAATTATGATGGGCATGGAATCTTCTTATGAATGATTCCACGATACCTGGCATATTCCACCATTTTTGCAAATGATAATAATGCCCGTTCCGGTGTCGGATAACAGGGGACATTGAGCGCATCAAATCCCTCATGAATGTGGGCGATTTCCCTGGCCGTTCCGCCATAATAGCAGGCCAGCACCGGCTTCTCCGGATGATGACTGAAAATTTCGGCAAAGGCTTCAGGAATATCAAACATGCTTTCCGGCATCAGAACCATAATAATCAGCAGAGCGTCTATATCCTTCTGATCCATCATACACCGGGCGATGTGGGACATGGTCTTCTTCGAGCCGTGCTGTTCGATCGCTGACCAGGTATCGATGGGATTACGAACCGGCGCCCACGAGGGGATCACCTCCCCCAGTTTTTTGAGTGTATTGGACGTTAATTCGGGAAGAGCAATACCGTATTCCTCCGCGGCGTCAGTGGTGGCGACACAGCCCATGCCCGTGATCGAAAAAACGCCCATACGGTTTCCCCGCGGCAACGGGAGCTTTTCAAACGCTGACAGGGTATCAAAGAATGCTTCAGGATTGTGCGTCCGCAACAGGCCTGTTCTGCGGCAGACCGCATCGAAGACCGCGTCTGATCCGGCAAGCGAACCGGTGTGGGACGCGATGGCGGCTGCACCGGCCGCGCTGCGGCCTGCTTTCATCACCACCACAGGTTTTCTTTTACAGGCTTTTTCGGCAGCTTTGATAAAACGCCGACCGTCAACCACGCCTTCGAGGTACATGCCGATGGTGGTGGTCTCGGGATCATCGGTCAGATAGTCGAGAAGATCGCTCTCATGGATGTCTCCCTTGTTGCCGATGCAGGATACTTTGGCGAGTCCGAAAGGCTTGGTGTCTGCAATCCACCTGGCCCAGCCTGACGAAAAAACACCCGATTGACCAATGATGGAAACGCCGCCGGCCTTGATCGGATCTAGGCCTACGATGGAAGTGGCCATGCCGGCTGATGGGTTGAGCGTTCCGATGCTGTTGGGTCCCATTATGCGGATGCCCGCTCTGTGTGCCTTTTCGATAATATTTTTTTGCTCCTGCGCTCCTTCTTCTCCCATGTCGGAATAGCCACCGGTACTCAGGATGATGTTCCGGACCCCTTTAGCCGCGCAATCATCCAAAGCCTCCGGCACGGCCGCCTTGGGAATCACAACCATGGCCAGATCCACAGGGGTCGGCACATCAGACACTCGTGCGTAGGCAGGCAAGCCGAGGATTTCCTTGACCGTAGGATTGATAGGATGAATGGCACCTTGGAAACCCGCCTTTTGCAGGTTGCGCAGGATAATGTTGCCGCCCTTGCCCGGACTGCGTGAGGCCCCGATAACCGCGATAGATGACGGATTGAAAAATGGCGCTACAGTCTTAGGGTCGGGCCGTTTCTGATGAGACATTAAAGGGTTGCCGTCCAAACGCACAAGGGCGTCCACCGCAACCGCCCCTTCCGGATAAGCGATAAAGGGATTCACATCGACTTCAAAAATATCCGGTCGTTCGGAGATGAGTCGGGAGAGTGCCGCAACAGCCCTGGCGATGACGGCAACATCCAACGGCTTTTGAGAACGGTAGCCGTCAAGAAGCTTCGACCCTTTAAGGCGTCGAAGCATTACGGAAGCTTCTTTTTCGTCCACGGGAGCAAGCTCGATGGCAGTATCCCGGAATATTTCAGTGAATATGCCGCCAAGCCCGACAAGCACCACCGGCCCGAAGACACCATCACGTCTGGCGCCCAGAATAAGCTCGGTACCCGGAGACGCCATTTTCTGTAGTAGCAGCGCATGAGGAATGTCAGCAAATTGTTTTTTCATTTCACGGACGGCTTTGTTCAGGCCGGATGAGTCCGTTATATTCAGAATCACCCCGCCCTGTTCAGTCTTGTGCGGAACATGCTCTGAACATATCTTGAGCGCCACCGGAAATCCCAAATGATCGGCAGCTCTGGCAGCCTCCGGATAATCATTGACCAGAATATTTTCAACGACGGGAATACCCGCCTGCTTGAGCAATTCCGCCCCGTCAAACTCGTTGAGCGTTTTGATATTCTTTAACAACTGAAAAACACCTCCGTCATTTTTTTTGTTACACTTTGCGGAACGCTAACCGCTGTTTTCCGCAAATCAATGTGCTTCTCTGAAAACAGATATAACATTTTTTATTTTAATGAAATATCTATATCTTGGATATGAAAACAATCTACGGTAAGTCTTCATTCTCAAATTTCCGATTATGTGTTAGATTACCATTCATAATAAATAATGGCATACTCCTCATATGGCACGTAGTCAAGCTGATGAGGTAGGTCATATACCGGTGTAGATTACATTGGCAATGACGGAAAAGGGCGAACGATCTGAAAGTTTTATCCGTACATTCATGTGCTGAATTTTCAAACTATAACGGCAAAAACAGGAAGGAAAAGAATTATCAGTGGATAAAGAAGACGAGTACCTCATCGAACAATTCAATCTTGAGAAGTCTCAGTACGGTCAATTAGTCGAGCTTATCAATACAGCGTTTATTAATGACAATCCCGCTGAAGGGGGAACCATCGCATTTACGGAGCAGTCATTTAACTTAATCTTCGGCTCCCCCATTATTCAATCAGATTTCTTTGTGCGGGCAATTCATAAACCAACAGGAAAGATTGTAGGCTTTCTCGGAGGCATCCCCCGTCCCCTCTCCGTCCACGGGAAAATATATCTGTGTGGTGTGCCTGCTTGGCTGGTTACTTTTCCCCGGCACCAGCGAAAAGGGCTTGCCGTACGTATGGGATTGAAGCTTATGGAGATTGGAAAGGAGCGGGGATATCAAGCAGGGTTTGGATTTTACGAACCCGAAGCGCACGGCATTGACACCGCTAGATCGATTGTTCGCCAAACCGGAATTCCCATGCGGGAACTGGCAACGATTCGCCAATTTATTATCCGCGTTTTTGATATCAAGCAAATTGTAAAAGCTATCAAACTCAAGGGCTACGAGAAACTTGCTTTCCGGCTTCTTCAGGGTCTCCAGAAAATGAACAATCCGCGCGTCCGCCTGTTTCGCCCGGAAGATGCGGAGCGAATGTTTGAATTAATGCAGGACCACGTTAAGCGAAATGAAATTTCCATTGTCAGGGACCACGATGATTTCATATGGTACGTCAATCAACCGGGCGTAAATTGCGTTGTCCATGAGGGCGAAGATGGACAGGTGGACGGATTCATTCTCGCGTGGGAAATGCAACTTGCGGGTTTCGGGAATCTTGTTCCCCTCGGGTGGCTGGACTTGGTGCATACTTACCGATTGCCCTTGAAGGAAGCAACTGATCTGGCTAAATACCTTTGCCTTACAGCCAGGGAACGCGGGTGGGCAGGTTTACAATCACCTTTCATTCCGTATTTTGACCCGAAGCCGTTCAAGAAATCAAAATTTGTCTTTTTCCCCAAGAAACTGGGGATAGCATTATTCCCGGTGACGGAAATAGATGTGCCGGAACACCCCCGGTCGTTCTACTTTGACTGGAGATAAATTAGTCAGCCTTAAACTAATGCCGAATATTAATGATATCAAGAAAGAAGAAAGGATCATATGCCCAGAAGACCGGATGCCGAGTTAGTTAAAATGACGAAATTTGCCGAGCTGATGTTTAACTTCATGCCGGGAAGAAATGAGAGCGTTGTCTATTTCAACACTCTGGTTGACTTAACCCGAACCTTAGAATTCATAGAAGAGTATAATAAGGACAAAAATGAAAAGGATAAGCTGACATTATTTGAGCTGATGTTAACCGCCGGCGTAAGAACCATTGTCCAGAAACCGAAAATGAACCGGTTTGTTTCCGGACGGCGATTGTGGCAAAGAAACCAAATCATCATCGCCTTTACTATAAAAAAGCAGAAGACGGAGGAAGGAGAAGAAGTCAACGCGATGATTGAGTTCGATCCTTTTGACACCCTGCAAACTGTGCAAAAAAGAGTCAGTGAGGCCATTCATGAAGCCCGTTATGGTAAAAACAAAAATGATCAGGATATACAGTTCTTCGGCGCGCTGCCGCGATGGTTCATCAGATTCCTGGTCTGGCTGATCCGCTGGACGGATGAGCACAATCATCCCTTACATTTTCTGACGAAAGACATACCGCTGTGGTCCACGGCATTTGTAGCCCAGTTAGGTTCTCTTGATATTGACGCCGTCTATCATCACACGTTCGAGATGGGCACGGCAAGTCTCTTTTTTACCATTGGAAAAATCCATAAATCAGCCCTGGTCAACCAAAAAACCGGGCAAATTGAAGTCAAGAAAGTGCTCGAACTGCGTGTCAGTTTAGATGAGAGAATAGGCGACGGCACATATACAGGTCCCGCAATCTACCTTTTAAAAGACCTGATTGAAAATCCTGACTCGCTGCTACACCCGCCCGACTTGACGGATGAGCAGCTCGACGCATTAAAACTCAAAAAATATAAAAAAGAAAGACTGGAACGGGAAAAAAGAAAACACAAATAACCGGCATGACTGGTTGTATCTTTCATCTTGCAAGCCAGCGTCTGTTTTCAGGATTGTGAGCGATATGACGATTTTGCGGCTATTGCCAAATTCCGGCTATTTGCTGATAGGTGTCTATGGAAATGCCTCGGTTGGAAACTGTGATGATACTATAAGTTGAAGACAATGAGCTGGATGTTTTTTTATAGGGATTGCCCCAAAGACCAAACATCGGCCATCCGCCAAAAGTGCCAGCGTTCAGATAGTGGATGCCGTTCTTCTCGCTTTCTTCAGAAAGATGACCATGTGCCGACAATACGGCAATCATGGGCAGGTTGTGATTTACTGCATTTGCTGTGAATTTAAATTTCTGCCGTTGTTCTTCCAGAATCGGGATCAATTTTTCCCTAAGAAGCTTCCCTTCTATCTTATTAATCCGGAAAAGATTTGAACCAAGCAGCGAATGGTGAGAAACGATGAGAAACGGTTTTTTCTCTGATTCGGCAACGGTGAGCTCTCTTTTGATAAACGACCATTGCGCCTCGCGATCGCCGTCCGATAAGTTATTAAAGTTACTATTGATAAAGATTAAGACTGTCTGGGGGTAATGAACGGAATAATAACCTGTCCGGGAATATCCGTGACTCTGATCGTTCTCACTACCGAAAAAATATTTTTTGAAAATTACGGGATTTTTTGAATTTCCCTTTTGCGGTTGCTGCGGTTCCGGTTGATTCTGCATCTTTGCCCACGACGTGTATCCGTGATATTCGTGATTGCCAATGGCGGAAAGGATTGGATAAGCACTGCCGGCCTGCCCCGCCGCGTAAGCCATTTGATTCCAGCCGACCAAATCTGTTCCCACGTTCACCCAGTCGCCTCCATGAATAATGGCAATAATGTTTTTGTCACGGTGACGTTTTAAAATGAACGGCATTTCTCTTTCGTAAAAAGACGAATTTCCGTGCGTGTCGGCGATAAAAACAAAAGAGATTTCTTTGTCCGCGCAACAGGGGGAGGAAGGAATCTGAAAGCTGATGCTTGAATTGTCCCCTGACTTTTCTTCAGCACCGGTCAATGCCACCTTGACTTCCTGATCACATGCAACGGCGCCAATATCCACCTCAGCCAGTCCACTTATTTTATCTTCTTGATACTGATAATTTTTAACGCTGCCGTTAACAGTAAGCAATGGCGGTTTCTGAATCTGATCACCGGCTAACGCAAACTTCATTAAAATATGATGATCCGGCGTATAAATAAAGTATGGAGCAACTTCAAATCCGTTGAAACTTTTTGTTTTGCAATGGCATATATGCGCGCATCCGATCAGGCAAAAGATGCAACTAACGGCCACAATTCCCGCACGCGCGACTTTGCTTGTCCTTTTCATAAAAAACAACATATTTACAAGCCGAGAAACAGCATCCCCATCCCGCAAAGAAAAATCGTTCCGCCCGCCAAAGCATGATTGTATTTTTCCACCGCTTTCATCGGCAGGAATTTGATGCCGTACGAGGCAACCAGCACGAGGGCAAGCATCGTGAGAATGGTCACCGCACTGAAAATAATTGTGACCAGGACAAGGTCATGATAATTATTCTTTGCCGCCGGATACATTACCAGCGGGATCAAGGGTTCGCAGGGCCCGAAAACAAAAATTGTAAACAAAATCCATGGCGTCAGATTTCTTTTCTCTTCGTCTTCATGGACATGAAGATGTTCTTCATGATGCGTATGCTCATGTACATGCCTATCGCCCGTGCCGTGAAAATGAATATGTTTATGTGACTTGTTACGAAAAGCCTGCTTCAGTCCCCACACGAGATATACCAAACCGAAAGCTGTAAATATCCATGAAATGATATTGCCTCTTATTCCTTCAATCAACTCCAGTTTGCCGACAGCAATTCCGAAGGCGATGCCGATCAATCCCAGTAAAACAGAGCTGCCCACATGACCTAAGCCGCATAAAGCTGTAAACGACGCGGTTTTGGCCAACGACCATTTCTTCGCTCTGGCGATAACGATAAAGGGCAGATAATGGTCCGGCCCTGTCAGGGTGTGAATCAACGCCAGCGAAACTGTCGCGGTAAGTAATATCAACAGTTCATGAGTCATATAAAAATCCTTTTCCAAAATATCACTATTTATTGATGGCGCCTGGCAAAGACTGCCGCGCCCAGCGCACCGATGATTTGCGGATCCACCGGCAGAGGGGTTACTTCTATGCCAATTGTTTTGGTCAGCGCTTTGATCAGCCCCTTGCTTTTGGCGCATCCGCCGGTCACGGTCACCAGGGGTTGCATTCCTATACGTTTCAGCAACGTAAAACAACGTTTGGATACCGCCGCCTGAATGCCGGCGGCAACCTCTTCGGGCGGGTTGCGGCGAGCCAGTAAACTGATCACCTCGCTCTCCGCGAACACACTGCACTGCGCTGTCACGGGAATAACCTTGTTGGCTTTCAAAGACAGCGATGAAAATTCATCAAGATCCATCCGGAAGATACGACTCATGGCCTCAAAGAATCTGCCCGTTCCGGCGGCGCATTTGTCGTTCATGGCAAACTCCAGCACCGAACCGTCACCGTTTAAGGAAATTGTTTTCACATCCTGCCCGCCGATATCCACGATGGTTTTGACATCCGGGGCACAGGAAAACGTACCCATGGCGTGGCAGCTGATCTCGGAAATATTTTCATTGGCAAAGGCCACCTCGTTGCGGCCATAGCCGGTACCCACCAGATAGGCGAGGTCTTTGTAACTGGCAATACCATCCACCTGTGCACAGGCTTTTTCCAAAGCCATCACGGACGTTACTTCCGGATCAATTTCACTGGGCACGATCACACTGGCAACCACATTGCCGTTTTCATCAAGAATCACGGCCTTCCCGGTTGTAGAACCGACATCGCATCCGCCGAAATATTTTTTTGTCATATCCGTCTCCTTCCTGATCATTTAAGTTGTCCCGAAATGTTTATATATCCAGCATCCATCCCCTGCCCTGCATTCGGGCAATGCCCCGCGCAGAAGATAGAAATGCGGATCTGAAAAGGCTGCTCATCAAAGCCCGCCTGACCGGTGTCAGTTTCAAAAACGCTCCGAGGAGCATTCTCATGTAATCCTGGGTCATACTCCGGGGGTTGTCAAACAACTGATTCTGGAGATTCCCTCTTTCCAGACTGAGCAGGATGATTCTCTCAAACGTGGTTTCCGGATGAATAACCCGGACGCCACGGTTGATCATCCCGATGGCTTTGGGAGAACATTTCAAGGCGCATACACCGCAGCCCACGCAAATGCTGGTATCCACTTTTGCCTTCTTTTTCTTTTTTTTCAGCGGATCCTTCGCATCCACCAGGCTCACCGCGTTGACCGGGCATAACTTCACGCATTTTCCGCACCCCGTGCACTTGGCTTCATCAAGAGACGAAACAAAACTGGACGTGACGACACTGTTCGTGAAACCGAATTTATTCGCTCCGGCCAGATAATTGCAGCAGCATTTGCAGCATTGACATACGACCATCGGGTTTTTCTTGGTATTATCGGCGGAAAAGACCAGGCCAAGGTCCCTGGAACGGGCAAAGTTATCGATCATTTCGGATTTGGAAACTTCCCGGCCCAGGTTATGCCGGATAAGATAGTCGGCGCCTATCCCGAAGGCACTGCAGTTATCCAGTGGCACATCACATTTTTTATCCCCGTTGTGGAATTTTTCATTTCTGCAGGAACATATTCCGAGGGCGAATTTATCGGACGTCTCGATGATCGACGAAGCTTTTTCATAATCCATGAATTCGATACGATCCTCCGATCTCACAGTTTCTTCAATCGGGATCACTCTCAGGATCGACACCTGCTCATGTTTGGAAAAGTTTGCCGGATAGAAGGAAGCAAGATATTCCTGAAACAGCTTGGCAAATTCTGCGCCTTCCGGGCTTTGCCCCGTTCTCATCATGGTAAACTCGAATAAACCAATCAGCATCGGGGAGGGCATAAAGTAGTATTGCCCGTCTTTCACATTATAAAGATCCAACAACAGGCCTTTGTTGCTTAACTTATCCAGGATGCCCTGCAGGCGGACCTTTTCGATACCGGTTATACTGGCAATTCTATCGGCTGTGGACAGCACATACGGCATCCTGACAACCATTTCAGCTTCTTCTGGGGTATATAACTTTTTTAAGATATTGTAGAAAGTTTCGTTCCACGGCGCCCGGACGGTCAGGTTGTCTATCTTCCTGCTCAATGAACGATAAACTTCGACTTGATCCGTTTTGGCCATAGTCTCACCTTATTGATCAATTCGTTTTGCTTTCATGACATTTTCCATAAAAAATTCCACCTGTCGCATCATATTGTCGTGCGACACAATTCTCGGATCGGAAAGATCATAATCGAGAAGCAGCAGAGGAATGCCCTTCGCGCGGCACTGTTCACGAAGAATGCCATTCATGGCCTGACCGCCCTTGCACCCGACGTGATTCGCAACCCAAACCATGTCCAGCTGAAACTGTTCAACCATGCGGAAAATATCATCGAGATAGTTTTCCGCCGGTCCGCGGGTGTGGCGCACCATGGGGCCCTGCATGACCGTACGGCCCCAGTCTCTGATCATGGTTTCACGCGATGAGGTGTCGATAGGACCATGATGATTGTAGGTCATGCTGTCGTTGATGAGAATCACGCCGTAGGTGCGTTCAGCCCAGTTGAATATATCGGTGAAATGCAGAAAAGGAGGATTCCAGAGCACCGCCCGGTACCTTTCGTTTTTTGTAGCGGGAATTTTTTTCTCATAATTTTTTCGCGCCATTTTAACGAGTTTTTCATATAACTTGATCGACCGTGGATAACCGGCTGAAACATTGAAATGCCAGATGTGGCTGAGCCATATGGCCTCACAGGCCAGGGGCGCAGGCTTGACTCTGATCATTTCCCACAGTTCGGTCTCCATCTCCAGCATCCGGTTCCGCCCCTCGCAGATTTCGCGCATCCGATCCCAGTCCATGCGGCCGGGCGTATGCTCTTCCAGCCAGTGAATCATGTTGTCAACGTCTTTGGCAAAAAGTTTCTCCGCCCGTTCATTATAAAAATGATACGGGACATCAACGCGGTAGGTAGGAATATTATACGCCCGCTGAATGTAGGCATAGGAAGCAGCGCCGGCATCGCAGGGCATATTGGAACTGACCATGGCCACGCCTTTGGGCATATGCCCTTTGATTACCATGCCGACTGTAGCCTTGGGCAGACTGCAGGCATCCGGATTCATACCCGAGTTTTCCGCTTCATCAATATAGGGTAAAGACGCATCAGAATAAAGAATAGGCAAAACGATACCCATAAGTTCGAGCAGGTAACATTTCAAGTCCATGGCCCTTCCAATATCATAGGGAACGAGATCTTCGAAAATCACCAGCCGCTCAGGATCAAATAACATCTGGCGCAGTTGATCGATAACACCCAGACAAATGGTATGCACAATCAGGCAGATGGAATCGTGATACATACCGGTACGGCCGCGGGTCAAACGATTGGATACGCCATTGACCCGAAGTAAAATCAATATCCAGGGATTGTTGATCAGGGCACGGGCGAATCCCAAGGGACCCAGTTTAACAATAGACTGTCCGATCCAGTACAAAATAGCCGCCCAGTTCATCATACAGAACTTTGTATAAATCATGGCATCACGTGGATTCGGCCTGCGGAAAAAATATCCAACCCAGGAGTTTCGCAAGAACTGCTTCATGAAATTCGGCAGATCCGTCATCCGGGATTTGGCATTGTCAATCACCGTGTTGAGTTTCATGCAGCCTCCTTATCTATGGATTATTTACCCATGCTCTCGATAAAAGCCTGAACTCTCGTGCGCAGTTGACCTTCCGCCCCAAGGCGGTACTCACGCTCCAGTTTCAGCACCGGTATGCCCTGCTCACGCAACGCCGTCACCAGCGGCATGGCATCAACGCCCCACAGGTCACAGAATTTAATAATTTCGATCACCACACCATCCACCTTGTATTCCCTGACGCTTTCAACAATCGTTTTAAGCCGCCGATCGAATTCTTCCATCATGCGGGGACAGAGCGTCCTGGAAAAAGTATATTCGGCGAGAGCTTTGTAGGGATTTCCGCCATTGATAACTATGTTTTGGAATCCCGGAATGGTACCGGTACAGAAACGGTCGGCCACTACCAATCCGCCCTGTGATTCGATAAGCCTGATAAAGTCCGGATCATGCAGATGACCGCCGACAACCATCAGGCGAGCCCGGTATTTTTTTATGCCTTCACGCTCGTTGAGTTCCCTTTGAAAATCCCGGATAATAGGTAAGATGAGGTCCTTGGGAGAGGCCAGTGCCGCCATCACCATTTGATGGAATTCGGTGCCGGTTACGGGAGGATTTGGTTGCTTGCGCAGCTCGCCGATGGACCGGACAGCAGTGGCAAAATCATTCCAATCCTGCATGGCTTTTTTTATGGATGAATCACTCATGTCCGCGCCGAAGTGAGCGGCAAGCTTATCGGCCAGGATTTTCAATTCATCGGCCATCCATTCCAGTGTATCATCATTCACTTTGCGCGGCACATCCAGTATGTGATTGAAAGCTGGAGGCTTCAAATACGCCAGATTGTCATAAAGCCGCTGCATATGAATGCAGGCAGGTACGAATATCCACCCTTTGATTTGATCGAAGCGTTCGTCCATGGCAAATTCCAGCAGGCTGCGGGTATAAGAGCAAACCAGACTGGAAAGATAATTATCCGCTATTTCGGTACCTGCTATACCGGGCGCATGCAGACGCACCGGAAAAAGTTTATCCGCCATGAGCAGGGCTTCCGGAACATAAGAGCAGGAATAAGCGATGGGGATTCGTCCGTCCTGAACAGCCTGTTCAACCAAACGGTTTTGTGGACTTTCCAAGAGCTCTTTAAAAATCTTTGTCGCTTTACTCGCATTCGCCATATTCATTTCTCCCCATCATGCTTAGAGAATCAAATCTGCAAATCCAGAATAATCTGTTTTACGGTATGACAGGCCGTTGCCTCATCAGGGAAATTGATAAATGACCGGCCTTGAAAATCGAATTCCCTGATCAGGTCGTCTTCCGGCAGCCAGCCCAGAATATTCAAGGGGGCGTTCTTCCGAATGTCGTCAACCTCTCTGTCATTTCTGACGCGGTTTAAAATCATTCCCATGCTTTTATAATCCACGGCCTTATTGTCCTGGGCCAAATGCTTGATGGTGTTGGCGACGTTCACCCCCTTGGCGGACGTGTCGGAGATTATAATGAGATGATCGACTGTTTTCATCACCCTTCTGTTAATCTGTTCAACACCCGCTTCTCCGTCAATAAGCACCACGTCGAAATTTTTTGCCAGATCATGAATGATATCCTTTAAGAGAGAATTGACTTTACAGAAGCAGCCTTCGGATTCCGGCCTGCCGATGGCCAGCAGCGCCAGATTGTTGGATTCGGTCAGGGCGTCGAAAAGCTCGTAATCGAGCATTTTCAATGTTGCTGTTTTATCCTGGCCTTCTCCCTTTTTAATCGAGTTGATTAAATCATTCCGGATATCATCAACCGTTTTTTTAATCTGTATGCCCAGCGCCGTGCAAAGGCCCACCGCCGGATCGGCATCGA
The DNA here is from genome assembly GCA_018056685.1 of Smithella sp. Taxonomy (GTDB): domain Bacteria; phylum Desulfobacterota; class Syntrophia; order Syntrophales; family Smithellaceae; genus Smithella. The sequence continues at coordinate 60,678 of JAGPFC010000005.1, read as the reverse complement.
TGGCCAGCACCCTGAGATCTTTCCGTTGAGCAAGATTCTTGACCATCAGCGCAGACACCGATGTTTTCCCCACGCCGCCTTTTCCGCATAAAGCGATTGTCTTTGGTTTTTTATCCATTGGCATTCATCCTTTTCTCATCCCTGTTTTTTTTCATTTTTTTGAGTTCGTCGACTTCATCACAAACATCATTATATTCACACTCGTCACAATCTGGATCGATTTCACTCAACATCTTGTTGAGTGCGCTGATGGCCCGGCCGACATTTTTTGTGACGTCCTGCAGCTCGCCGACATCTTCGGCACTCGATGTCACAAAAAGAAACTCAACGGCATGAATGTAATCCTTTTTCAGGTATTCTTTCCGCAAGGCGGAAGCCAGAATCTCAAAGGAAAAACGATTTTTCACAGCCTCCTTGCTGATCCGGCTCCATTCTCTCTGATATTGGGATACCGCCCTGATCATGTATCCCTTGAGATCGAGAGAATATCTTACGGATTCCATTTCTTTATATTTGTCATAGGTGGTCTCTTCATCAAATCCGCTGACCTGGACAAGAACAACCTTACCGAAAGGCAGACTTTTACCGCTGCTTTCCCTGATATCCGGCCCGATCAGGCTTACCTTCCCGTCATGCACAAGATCGTTTTTCTGCGTCCAGATCAGACAGGAAACGGAATTCATCCGTGGATTTCCCAGTTCCACCCCCATTTCATCCGATAGAACAACATTTCTTCCCCGGCCTGAAGGCCAGAGATTTTTTTGTTCCGCTGCAACCAGGAACCGGCAGTCTTTCCCCTGGATATACTTTTTAATGTCAGCGAAGGTATCTGTAAAAAGCTCCATCGTTCTCTACATTCCTTACCGTCCTGTTCCGTTAACCTTATCGGCGGCAAAAAGAGCCGCACCCAGTGCGCCATTGATCTGCGGATACTCCACTTTGTGCAGTTTCACACCTAGAGCCCTCTCCAGTGCTCCGAACATGCCGCAGTTTTTCGCCACACCACCCGTCATCACAGCATCGGATTCCACCAGAATGCTTCTGGCCAGTGATGCCGCCCGGTTGGCAACAGCCTGATGAAGGGCATGGACGATATCGGCAATCTCCTTCCCGTCATTTACCAGAGAAATAATTTCCGTTTCCGCAAAAACCACGCATTGATTGGACAGCGTGAGTTTTTCCGTTGCCTTTTCAGAGATGGAACCCATATCGTCCAGTTTGATATCCAGGGAATCGGCAATAATCTCTAGGAACCTACCCGTACCGGAAGCACACTTATCGTTATAGACATAACGTTCCACATTACCCTTTTCGTCCACCCGGATGGCCTTGGCGTCCTGGCCGCCGATATCCACCACCGTTCGCGCTGTCGGCACCTGCCAGACGGCACCTCTCGCATGGCAGGCTATTTCAGATTCTTCGGAATTCATAAAAGGAATATGTTTGCGGCCGTAGCCGGTGCCCACGCAGTATTGGATGTCTTCCATTTTTATTCCCGCTTTTTCCAAAGCGCGTTTCATGACATCCGTTGCCGATTTTTCCGGTTGTGCCGAAGCAAGGATGACTTCCGAGGCCAGGATCTTCCCCTCCTTCAAGATAACGGCTTTGGCTGTAAGAGATCCGATATCACATCCTGCTGTAATCATCTGGCACCTCCTTTTGCTTTTTCTGCGGCAAAGAGCGCAGCGCCGATGGCCCCGGCAATCTGCGGATCCTCGCGGCGTATTCTCTTGATCCGTATCCCCAGTTGCTTTTCCAAGGCATTCACAACACCGTCATTTTTGGCTACGCCGCCCGTCATGCAGACATCCCTCTCCAAGCCGATGTTGTTGGCCAGAATGGACATGCGACTGGCCATGGCATTATTGACACCGGCGGCGATATCTTCAATGGAGACCTTGTCGTTCAAATGCTGGATTACATCCGCCTGCGCCCACACCGTACACGCGGAAGCCAGGGTGATGGGTTGTTTGGAGCGCGTGGACATTTCTCCCAGTTCGTCGAGGTTGAGATGCATCACTTTCGCCATGACTTCGAGAAATCGACCCGTTCCGGAAGCGCATTTGTCATTGGTGATAAATTTGACCATGTTCCCCTGGTCATCCAGTCGCAGAGCTTTGCAATCCTGACCGCCGATATCGATGACCGTTCTTACCGTTGGAACCAGCCAGCGGGCTCCTTTGCCGTGACAGGCTATTTCTGAAACAGCTTCATGGACAAAAGGTATCTTATCACGTCCATAACCGGTACCCACGCAGCAGGGTATATCCTTCATGGTCAGGCCGGCCCGTGACAGGACAATATTCATAACCTCATCAGCCGACTCCCAAGGTCGTGCTTTTGATTTTATGATAACCGACTCTATGATCTTGCCGTCCTTCATGATGACGGCCTTGGATGTTAACGAACCAATATCGCATCCCGCTGCAAACATTATACTAGCCTCCTTACCTTAAGAAATTCCATAAATCGTTCTTCTGTCGTTTCCCATGACTGAACGCGTTCATCAAAGGCGTCCGAATACATAATGTACGTGGGGTAACCGGCCTTCTCCGTATCTCTGGCCAGGAGCTTTACCATTCCCCAGGTATTGCGGCATCCCGGTGTACCGTTGTAGACAATCAGGTCGGCGCTATAAAGTTTTGCCAGACCCAGGGTGTCTTCCAGCCACATATTGGGGGCATCATAAGGCCCGCGAATGGATTTGATCATGGGCATGCGCGAGTTGGCCATGGCCAGACTGTCTATCATTGCATTTTCATCGGCCGTATTAATCTTATAAGCCGCCTCTTCCTTATGATATTGAGCGACTTGCGGCGCAGTGTAGGACCAGAAGTGGCTGAGAATGTTGCCCTGATAGCAGATGCCGTTGTGATCGAGCATTTGCCAGAATTGCATGTTTTGTGCGTAATGGTCGATATAACAGAAAAAAGCTCGCAGTTTTTCATCACCGCCACTCAATCCGGATATATTCTTTGCGGCATTGGCCCGGGCAATTTTCAGCATGGATTCAAGAACACCGGTACATTCCGGCATCCCGGCAAAAAAGAATCGTGAAGCGTAAATCAAAAAATTATAAGAAACAGGCAAGGGGCTGGGTACAATGCGTGCCAGATCCTCCAGTTCGGCAATGATTTCATCCTGACGGGCAAGTTCGTGGAGGCATTCCTTCAGCCGCTCATAATCGAGTTTTTTCCCCGTTTGTTCTTCCAGAAAGCGGATCAGTGCCTTGAAATCATCCCGGTGATACTCATTGGAACGCTTCCCTGTGAGATCCGGCGGCATATCCAGTTGAAAGAACGGTTTATTTAGATAAGCCGCCGCAAAAGAGAAGGCATTGGCATTGGTATCGCAGACACCCGGTGTATCAGTAACAAACATATCAATATCCGTTCCGATGCCTGCCAGATAACCGCCTACGGAACCGCGCTGGGAAGAACAGGATGTTTCTGTAAAACCGACTTCGTTGCAGTAATCCAGAAACTCCGCCGTTCCTCTTTTATAGGTAAACGTCATCATGACGGAAAGAACTTCCAGGCAGACGGGTACGATATCCATGGCGTAAAAAATGGGCGGAGAAAAACAAAAGGTTGTGACCGCCGTCTTGCGTCCCCTTTCTTTTGCGAAAACAATATTCTCCATGTATTTGGCGCAAAGATTGAGAAATTTCTGTCCGGGTTCCCCTGTTCTGAGGATCACGTCACTGATCTCCTGGAAGCTTGGAACGTGATTTAAAGCGGCACGATATTCTTTTTCGGTTCCAGATTTCAGACGGGCAGCTGCCGCAAAGGTTGTCCACAGCATCCAGTCGAATTTGTATTCCTTGGTTTCCTTTCTCATGCGCTTGCCCTCCTTTGCTGTATTCTTTCAATAAACGCATCGACGCGCATTTTCATTCTGCCCGTCTCCACCAGAGGTCCATACTCCCGCTCCAGCCGCATACAGGGTATGCCCTTGGCTTCGAGATCTCTTTCAAACAACCCGTTTTCAGCTCCATGAAGATCGCAGAAGCGGATGTTCTGCATGATCACACCGTCAATCGCAGCTTTTTTGACCTTCTGTTCCAGGATGTTCAATCTTCGCCGATAATCACCATACATGCGTGGACAATCGTTATGTCCCAGGTACCGCTTGGAGAGTTCAAAAACCGGATCCCCGTTTACACCGACCTGGTCGGTGTAGAAACGCGAGCCGAAACACAGATTGTCAGCCACAACAAGCGCTTTTGATCCTTCCATAACGCGGACCAAGCCAATGTCATCATTGGCACTGCCCACGAGCATTAGACGTACACGATCATTAAGGCCGGGAGCTTTCTCTGCCTCGGCAATAAACTTTTTCAGCAACGTGTTGTATTCTTCCCGGGGCATGGTCGTACCGGCAAGGATAACGGCCAGCGCCTCTTCTCCGCTGAAGGGGGGAGCGGCCCTTGTGCGCAGTTCTTCAAAACGATCCAGCAGCGTCCTGCTTTCATTATATATATGAATGGATTCATTCAGATCTGCGTCGGTAATTTCAACCTTAAAGTGTTCTTCGACTGCTTTGATGAGACGCCGGATTTCTTCCGTAAACCACGTGATGGTATAGTCCGCGTACTTGTGCGGGACGCCGAAATGGAAAAAGAAAGGAGGGATGGCGTTGGCAATATCGTTACCGGCTTTGCGCCAGCATTCATCGAGCCGCCGCATCGAATCACAACCGGGTGTGATGATCGCGCCATCCAGGAAATTAAATTTTCCTTCCCCGGCCAGTTGCAGCATACATTTCGGAAGGCTGCAAATGAAAGGACCGAAATAGGTGTCACCGATGGTTGTGTCGGTGGCTCCGAATCCTCTTATTCTGAACGGCAGAATTCCCGCCGCGTGAAAGATTTCATCGGGCACATAAGAACAGGTGTAACCGACAACTTTCTTCCCGCGTTGCTTCCACTGGACAACATGCTTGTTGTTGAGTGCCGTTGAGGCCTCCATAAATTCATTCATCATATGACTGCCTCCTTACCGTTCATTGCTTTTTTCAAATAATCGAGGGCCTCCTGTATTTCAGCGGAACCGTTCCCCGGTTCCGGCCTCAGCAGATCTGCTATTCCTCTTATGACAGGCGGCAGCACTTCAGACGCCACCGGCTTGAGCGATTCCACAATGTCCTCGGTCAGCCAGCGAACGGTTTCACCGGCTTCATCGGCATCCACCGCGTTGATAGCCTGAGACAGGGTGTTCTTGATAACGCCGGGCGTCACGGCCCGCACCCGGTTCACGATACCGCACAGCATGCTGATGGTATTCGCCACTTCCTGAGCATCAATCTCGCCCATGCCCCTGGCAAATTCGCGGGCAATATCTTCTTCGGAAAACAGGCGTTCAAAGGCATCGGCCTTGCGGCTCCAGTTTCGGATAAAAGCGACAACGGAAAGAAAATGGTCCTGGAAAAATTCCCTGGAGAGTTCCGGACTTTGATCCAATTGATCGATGAAAGCCTTTAAGGAAACCTCTTTGATCTCTGCCAGGAGTTTTCTGACCTTCAGCAGCAGATTAATATCCACCGTGCTCATGGTCTCTCCGGTTAATCGGGACAAGGTATAGGGAAGCTGAGGTTTACCCGGCTCGCCCAGCAGTGTGCTGCCGGTATGTATCTTACGCACCAGTTCAGCCAATTCGTTAATCAGCCTCCCGATATTTTTACCATCGATGTTATCAACGAGTGAAAAAACCACGTCCGCCAGAAGATCCGGTGCCAGCTTGTTAATCGGCACCAGGCTTTCCTTTGCCGTCGAAACACCCATATTCACAACGGCGGGAACCAGTGATAGCAGACAAATGACTTTGGCCGGATACCGCCAGAGCTCCTCGTTAATCATCATGACAGCGGCCGCAATGTTTTCCTGGTGAAAGTCCGCGGCTTCCTTTATTTCGCCGAAATCAATTTTTTCGACCAACTCCCGGACAATGGGGCGAAGGCTTTCCGCATAACTTGCATCTTCGGCAATCCTGCTTTCCTCCCTTCCCATTGAAAGAACATGATCAATCGTCTTTTCCACGTTGGCGGATATGTGCTCTCTGAACCTGCTGTCACCGGACCAGTCTTTCAACGCAGCACGAACGACGGACATGACTAAACTTTTTGCCGGAGGTGTTTTGGCAACCCTCCAGATGATCTCGCCCAATACTTTGGCGGTGGGATCGGTTTGAACCTGTTTTTCAACATCACTCATGGAACATGCCTCCATTCGTTTAAAAGACTACTTTCTTCTTTTCATTCTTTTTCGCAGCAGCTGCCACGTCCAGGAAATCAAGTGCAGCTTCTGATCCAAAAACGCGTTGACAATCGTATGGGACGCATCCTTAAGCTCGTTTCCGTCAATATTGGCGACAACGTCGGACACAAACCTGCTCACCACCTGCGGGTCTTCCCTGCCGGCTTCATTAACGAAGCGGCAGGCCGAACTGATGCCCTTCCCGATCAGCGGCGGCGCGTCCTGTATCAACATCTTGCCAACCATGTCCCTGAATTCAGGAGAAGCATCCCAGAGATTTTTTCCGAGGATGACATAGGCCTCGACCAGAGCTTTCAATTCCTCCGTATCAATGTCTTTGAGAATGCTGCCGAGATAATCCCGGAGCAGTTCAGCGGAGAACTTCTCATTGACTTGCCTTCCTGCCTCTGCCAGGGCGCCGGTGCAGGAATTGACAACGGAAGGAATCGAACCCAGAATGGACAAAATAACTTCCGGATCCTGCCAGATAAGTGTCTTGACGAGCGGATGCGCCTGGTCCGGTTTGATGTTTTGCAAATTACTGCGAATCAAATCTTTCACAAAGGGTGTGCTCAACACCTCTTTCATGACTCCGCCTGCGGCGGGCATTGCGGCGTTATTTTCCATGGTCGTTTCCCTCCGTATTGGAATTGGAAGCCTGTTGCTCATTGTAGGTTTCTTCCGCTACAATCCACAACTGATTGGCCAGCACTTTCCCATTCTGGACGATACTCTCCAGCGTTTTCTTATCAATCGACAACACCAAAGGCTTCATAAAATCGTGAAGCAATTGCGGTGAGAACTTTTCATTGATTTGAATGAGCACTTCATCCACACCTTGAATTAAGGAATTAACAATAGAAGGAACGGCACCGAGCACTCCGAGAAAAAATTCCGGATCCTGCCACAGCATGGTCCGTACCAGCCTGCGGCTGGATTCCGGATCAATATTCTGCAGGACGGTTCTGACGCCTTCTTTGAAGCCCGGCTTCTTGAGCAGTTCCTTAAGCACTCGGTCGGCTAAGTCGATGACTCCTTTATTGGCTTCTTCCATGATTCGTTCTCCTATAAGGTCTTGCAGTTGAAGAAATAACGGGCCGCTTCCATCTGACAAAGCTGCTTGCCGCCCATCCACAACTGAATGATTTTGATATCGCGCCAGTGTTTTTCAATATCCCATTCACGGTCGGCGCCGTAGCTGCCCAGAACATCCATCGCCTTGCCGAAAACATCCACCGCCCTGTCGGAGACAAAATCCTTGAGGTTGCGCATCTTGCAGGCCACTTCATCGGAATAGATGGGATAGCCGTAGGGCTTGTTGCGCCGGTCGCCCATTCTGGCGGCTTCAAAGGTCAGAATTCTGCAGATATCGATGTCACCTGCAATCCGGCCGATAATACCGGCAATACAGTCGTCTTCTTTCAGCGGTCTGTTTTTGTAGGTTCTGGTGGAGACAAAATCATAAAGAATTTCGTAGAGATTAAGCATGGCCCCACATATAAAGCCCATGCTGCCCACCAGCCCCCAGGGTATGATCTCGCGGAAGACCTGGGCGTCCATGCCCGGGCCGTGGGCGCGATACCAAACGGGCACCCTGACGTCTTCAAACCAGATGTCGCCGTTCTTGTCGGCAGCCATACCGGCTTTTTCGTAAGGGCCCCCCTGGGTTACACCTTTGGCATCGGCGGGAACAAAAATCATGGCAAAGTCGTTGGGATCATTTGATCCCGGTTTTGTCGTGCAGGGTACACTGAAAAGTTTGGCCACACCACCGGTATTGGTCGGCCATAGTTTATGGCCGTTGATGACCCATTCATTGCCATCGAGACGGGCAGTGGTACGAATCGTTTTGCCTCCGAGAATTTCCATGTTTTCAATGTCCGCTCCGCCCTGCGGTTCCGTCATCGCGTTGGCCGCAAAAACGGCCTTCTCCGCTTCACAGAACATCGGAGCAAATTCTTTGGCAAGCCGCCAGTTGACATGGGGTTCGACAAGGATGGTTGTGAGCGGCCAGTAGGTTACCATAAAAGCCACGGCCATCGCCGTGTCCGCGCGTCCAACCTCTTCGGCGAGTGCAGCGGCAGCCGTAAAGGCATAATCGGACTGTCCAAGGCCCCAGCCGCCCAGCTCCGGCGGAAACAGGGCTTTCTGGATTCCAAGCCCCTTATTTCCCATAAGCTTATCGAAGGCCGGTTCAATGATGTGGTGGTTTTTCCAGTCTTCATCATATTTGCGCCGGTTGGGCATGACTTCCTTAGCAGCCCATTCTCTGACCGCCATGCGCAGCGGTTTATCCATCGGTGATATATATTCATCAGGTTTTGAGAATTCATCAAAGTTTTTCATATTTGTGGCCTCCTTTTAAATCTGCTTGCAGTCAAAGAAAAAGCGTGCTGTATCCATTTTTACCGGCCCCTCGGCGCCGACTCCGCAAAGGTAAGACTGGATGGTCTTGACATCTCGCCAGTGCTTTTCCACATGCCATTCCTTGGAGTAGCCGGCAGAACCCATCAATTCCAGTCCCCGGTTGATTGCCCGCATGACCTTCTGCTGCACCTGCGAACCGATGACCTGTGAAAACGTATAAACCCGCTGCGAACCACTGTAGCCCCAATCCTGGGGTTTGGACATGATGTGTGCCAGATTATAAAGGAGAAGTCGGGCAGTGAAGACTTCATCGGCCACGTCGGCTAAAACGGAAGCGCAAAGCGGATTTTCCTTCATCATATATCCGCCCTTAATGGTTCGTGTCTCGGACCAGTCACCGACGATTTCGAAGAAATTCATTCCTGCACCGACACTGACCCCTCCCAAAAGCAGGTTCAGCCAGGTGTAGATTTCTTCGACAACACCCTCGCGGTTAATAACGTATGCTTGGGGGATTTTGACATGGTTGAAACTGACATCCGCATTGGCGCTGGCATTCAAACCGGTTTCCAGAAGCGTCTTGCCGCGGGTGATATTTTGATCTTCACCGGGAACCAATGCGACACAGGGCCTGCCCAGTTTGTCGGCACAAACCACGCAGAAAAGATCGGCAACAGCACCACTGTTCAAGGGTCTTAAATCTCTCCCATTGACCGCATAACCTTCACCGTCCGGCTCAACGGTTGCCATGATGGACCGACCTAAAAACAGAGGTGTGTCCTGCCCGACCACACCAATGCCGGGCAGGATAAGTGAGGGGGTTTTTAACTCTTCAGCGCAGTAAATCGGTGCCAGCGCGTCGCACAATGCGTTTTCCAGATGGGGTAACATGCTGATGGCGGCAAAAATGGTGTACTTGACAGCGGAGACAACGCCAATAGCCGCGTCAGCACGACCGATTTCTGCCAGGATGGAAACAATCCCAGGAGCATTCGCGGGACTGTTCCAGCCGAAGCCCCCGTGTTCTTCCGGTAAAGTGAGCCTCTGCAAACCAATGGTAAGATTAAGTGATTTTCTCTTCTCGATAAAGAGCTTTTCGTAATTTTCCCGATACTCCTGACGTTTGGAAATAATTTCCTTGTTCGCCCATTGCTCTACCAGATGAATAATCCGTTTTGATTCTTCATCCACCAATTCCTTTGGGTAAACAAACAACTCATCGAGGTTCTTATTCATGGCTCCTCCTTGACCGGTTATTGTTTTTTGTTCGGCTTATTTATTATTTCAGATGATTATCCTTCCTCTGTTTATTTTTTCGACTCAAGCGAGATTCAATATTTTATTTTGATTTGACGCTTTTAACTTTTTTCCTGGCCGTTCCTGTCTTTGCATTTTTCAGTTTCTTTTGAACAGATTCTTTTGGGACAACCGGCATATCGGCAAATAAATTTTTAAAAACTTTTTTGAATTGTTGCGAGGTTTTCTCCATGTCTTCGTTGGCCAGAAAAGTTTTGTATATTTTTTTGAATTTTTCAGAGGCCTCATCGATGTCTTCGTGAGCATCCACAATGAGGGGTCTGAATATGACATCCAGAAAATCAATTTCTTTATTGTACTCTTCCATGCTGTCGGTGGCTATTGCATGAAAAGAAAGTCCAAGGAAATAAATGAAAATGGAACGTGAAAACTGCCGCGAGATATTCAACCGCTCCGCCATACCGGAAACATATCGTTCAGCAAAAATTTCATATACCGGTTTCCACTTTTTTATACCTGTATTTCGATACATATCGAATCCCAGGAGCAGAATTTTTTTGTAAAGTTCACCTTTTTCCCTCCAGAAATTGACGATCACATCAAAACGATCTTTTATGTTTTCCAGAGCAATGGTTTTCAGGATATATTCCTCTGTGTTTTCAAAACCTATTGAGGTGATCATTTCAGCCAGAATTTTTTCTTTCGAGGGGAAATAATGATAGAGGATTCCTTTGGAGGCACCGATCTCCGCGGCTATCTCATCCATGGTGATATTGTTATACCCTTTGCGGGTAAATAGATTAAAGGATTTAGCCAGAATTTTTTGACGGTATTCATCATGATTAACAATCTTGGGCATTGGCAAAACCTCCAGCAAAATCATCATTTTTGTTTTCCGAATCAGATGGATCGCGGTGACAGTAAGCAAGAAGAAGTTTCCATGCTAGACGGCAACCATAGGGCTGAACGAAACAACCGGGAAAGTGCGTATGGCAGCAATCATGATTTAAAGAATGCATCTACAGCCCCCCCTTGAATCTGCATTTACAGAAATGTCCGCAAAATGCTGCAACGCAGCGACAATGGTTTAATTTATTTATACTGACTGGTCGGTATAAATAACAAAAAACAAATTTTTGTCAAGAATTATTTTACAGTCTTCGAAAAAAGGATGACCCACAAGGTGGTATATGCAAATAATCCTCAATGAAACAGGAAGGCGACATCCCGAGAATTACGGCAGATATGAGCTAAGGAATCGGCTCGCCAATCTCCGGAAAATCCATTATCCTCGCGGCAATGGCAGACCAGATTCCTATGTCGGAAAAAGAAAACTCAACATCAGATTGAATGTTTTTTGCAAGGAATCGTGGCGGCAGCATACTTCATACATCAGGTCCCAAGCAGCCGTTGGTTCTATTCTTTCGTGAAAAATATTGGATTACGTTTAATCCATATGGGATGACAGTTTATCTTCGACGTGGTTATTGTTTACCGTCCCATGGAATAGATTGGCCATTGATGATAAGTTCGACTATTTCATTCTGCGGAACATCAAATCGGCCAAAGTACTTGACACCTGCCTGAAAATCAATGGTGGTCAGTGTCGCAGAAAATGAAGCGTGTTGTGTGACAACGATCACTTCCGGCGTTTCATCTGCGCCGAATACTACAAATCTTATGATTTTTCCATTGGGTCCAGAAATGGGAGAAGGAGAAACTATGATTTGATCCTTACGATCAGCATCGGAACATAACGTGTCCGGGCAGAATGTTATGACATCCATTTCGCATCCATCCACATTATCCCCGCAGGTGAATGTTTCTGCAAAACCGTGACTCATGTACCAGTAGGTATGGCTGTGATAGCTGTCGGATTCAGCGGGATCGGTATCGATGGCATCGGGGTCTCCAGTGACGGCAACACGATCTTTAATTTCATTACGGCAATCTTTTTTATAGTGATCGTCTGAAACATTACCACAAGACGTCATAGAAACAAAACATATGGATATGAAGAAAAACAGGATAAAATATTTGATCCTATCTATCAGTTTCATCGAGGCCACCTCCGTTATGTGTTGTTGCAAGCACTGATCATGCACTGAAAATGAATTACTGAATAATATTTTAGGGCAACAAAAATATTCAGGTTTTCTTAATTCTTGTAATGATTACTTATCGATGATGTTTTTTAGCTCGAAATTCTTTCAAAAGTCAAGGACGAATTACCAATAAATGGGCATTTAAAATATTGCACGGACGGTCCGCAAGTCCGCACCATTTTTCGTCAGAGAGTTCTTTCTAGGGCATCGTGGAGCTGAGAAGCATTTTTCAAACCGGCAGAAACATAATCAGAATAACGAATTATGATGATTCACATTCCCGGATGATCAGCGCTTTTTTCGAAAAACAAGTTTCAGGGGTACGCTGTCGAAACCGAATTCTTCACGTATCTGATTCATCAGATAGCGTTCATAGGAAAAGTGAATCCCCTTCTCATTATTGACAAAGAAGACAAAGGTGGGGGGTTTTATATCTGTCTGGGTCGCATAGGCAATATGCATTTGTCTGTTCTGGAAGCGCGGCAGAGGATTTCTCCGGATGGATCTTTCCAGCAAATCATTTAAAGGCGATGTGCCGACTCTTTTCGTGTATTGTGCGTAGACCGTATCAATCAAATCAAATATTTTCGGTGCCCGTTGTCCGGTGACCGCCGAAATAAATATGATCGGCGCGAAGTCCATAAATTTAACTTTATCCTTGATATCTTCAACAAACTTTCCGACAGTGGAATTGTCCTTTTCTATTGTATCCCATTTGTTCACCACAATGATACAGGCTTTGCCACGCTCATAAGCAAGGCCGATTATTTTTGCATCCTGCTCGGTGATGCCTTCTTCAGCATCAATCAGGACCAACGCGATGTCGCAGCGATTGATTGATTTCAGTGCCTGCACGACACTGTATTTTTCCAGTGTTTGACTGATTTTACTTTTGCGGCGGATCCCCGCCGTGTCAATCAGGAGATAATTTTTCCCGTGCACCCTGACGATGGAATCAATCGCATCGCGCGTTGTACCTGGAGTGGGATTGGCAATACTTCTTTCCTTGCCCAATATTTTATTCACCAGCGATGATTTGCCCACATTGGGCTTTCCGACAATGGCCACTTTGATCTCGGTTTCTTTATCTCCCTTATCTTGGGCATTTTCCGGAAAATCTTCAACAATGAGATTCAGCAGTTCGTCGACGCCCGGACCATGCTGCGCGGAAATTGAATGGATTTCATCAATGCCCAACCGGTAAAAATCGGTCAGCAGTTCTCTATGACGGTCTCCGTCAACTTTATTGGCCACATAAAATACTTTTTTGTTTTTGCCTCTCAAATGTCTGGCAATCTCCACATCCGCATGCGTCAGCCCTTCTTTTCCGTCCATCAGGAAAATGATAACATCCGCTTCTTCAATCGCCAGGTTACTCTGCTCACGCATTTGCACAAGAATTTTTTCTTCTGTCGAGGGTTCGAAGCCGCCGGTATCAATCAGCGTAAAAGACTTCTCATGATAAACACAATCGATATAGTTACGGTCGCGGGTGGCTCCCGGCTCGTCAATCACGATGGCCTTTTGCTTTCCGGCAATTCTGTTGAAAAGCGTTGACTTCCCGACATTGGGACGTCCGACAATGGCTATAACCGGCTTTGATGGCATGGCAACCTCAACGTTTCAATATTCCGAATTCCTGAAGCATTCGCTCGGAACTGGTCCAGTCTTTTTTCACGCGGACGAAAAGTTCCAGAAAAACCCTGGCGCCGAATAATGCTTCCATATCCATTCTGGCCTGAGTACCGATGTTCTTGAGCATCGCTCCTCTTTTACCGATGATAATCGCCTTTTGCGACTCTTTTTCCACATTGATGGCCGCGCTGATGCGAATAAGATTTTTTTCTTCATCCTCTTTGAATAAATCAATTTCCACGGCCGTTGCATAAGGGATCTCCTGCTTGGTCAGCAGCGTGATTTTTTCCCGGATGAATTCGGCCGCAATGAATCTTTCCGTCGCATCGGTTTGAATATCATCGGGATAGAATGGTGGTCCTTCCGGAAGCATGACCTTAACGGCATTCAACAAATCTTCAATCCCGTCACCCTTTAACGCGGAAACAGGAAAGATTTCGCTGAAGTCATAAAGCACACGGAATTTATCAATCAGCGGGAGAAGAAATTTCTTTTCAATAAGGTCAATCTTATTGATCACCAGAATCACCGGCACTTTTGTCTGCGCCAGGGATTCGATAAGGAAAAGATCATGGGGATGAACGTCCGTGTTGGCTTCGACAAGCATGAAAAGAACGTCAACACTGCCGATGGTGTCTCTGGTGGTCTGCACCATGGCTTTATTTAACGGAGTCTTCGGTCTGTGCATTCCGGGCGTATCAAGAAAAATCATTTGCGCATCGGGACAATTTTTGATGCCGGTTATTTTGTTTCTGGTGGTCTGCGGTTTATCGGTGATAATGGATATTTTATCGCCGATAATCGCATTAAAAAGCGTCGACTTCCCGGCATTCGGACGGCCGATAATCCCTATAAATCCTGATTTAAACAATTCTAATCTCTCCTCAAATTATCTGACACCCGGAATTTTCAGATTCATCCATTCTCCGGTATCGGTCTGAACGGATATTTCGCCACGCGTTTTTTCTGAGTCTGATTCTATAATTAAATGAATGTGCGGGTAAAGCTTTTTTATCGCCATGATATTGGCATTGTTTAAGCCACGGAAGCTGGACATATCACGCTGTGACAATTGAAATCGAATCTCTTTGGTGTGATGAGAAAGATCTTTTAAAAGTTTGACAGTATGATGATAGTAAACCGTCGAAAGTACAAGGCTTCCGAATGCCGGATGAACCGGACCGGCCAGTATTGCGCCGGCTTTTTCCATTTCCGGCGTCACCTGCAAGCCCATTCTGATGATCCGTATGCCGGATCCGGATAACTTTGCCCAGGCCAAGGCACATAACGCAACAGCTTCTGTCAGTTCCAGAGGTTGGTACATCCCCCGTTTGAATTCTTCGGCCAGTACCGTATCGCGGAAAACCAGGACCGGATGAATTCTCACCGTATCAGGTTGCAGCTTGATCGTTTGATCCACCGAATAGAGGAATCCTTCCTTTGTATCACCGGGCAGACCGACCATGAGATGCAGGCCCGTCCGGAATCCGTTTTGCTTTAAAACGTCGATAGACTTTTCTATATCTTCGGAACTATGCCCCCTTTGAGACTGTTCCAACACGGCGTCAACAAATGATTGCGCTCCTATTTCCACTGTATTGACTCTGTATTGCTTCAGTAACAGCAATTTGCTTTCTGAAATATAATCCGGTCTCGTCGAAATTCTGATGGCATGCACCAGTTTCTTTTCGACATAGGCAGACGCCCAGGTCAGGAGCTTTTCCTGATAAGCGGGTTCAACGCCTGTAAAGTTGCCGCCGTAAAAGGCAATCTCCGCTTTTTTGGATCTGTCTTGGTTCCAGGAAAGATAAGTGTTAACCGCCGCATCAAAATAATCTCTGTTTATTTCATGGGGATAATTTCCGGCCGTGATGGCTTGATTGCAAAAGGTACAGCGATGCGGACAACCGCTATTCATAATGAAAACAGGAATGACGAAATGACCGCTGCTTTCAGATTCGGAATTAATCTTTTTCATTCTGCAGCATTTCCCAGGCTTTTTTCGCCGCCTGTTTTTCAGCCTCTTTCTTACTTCTGCCGCTTCCGTATTCCGTCAATTTATTGACGACAGCTACTTTTACCTCAAATATTTTAGCATGTTCCGGACCTTTTGAGTCAACGACAATATAGGCGGGGACGGTTTTATATCGTTTCTGGCAGAGTTCCTGAAGGGCTGTTTTATAATCAAAATAATCCGCGGAGGACAGATTATTGTTCTGGATCAGAGGGTCAATCAAATTCGTGATCATCTCCTTGACCCTGTTAAAATCAGAATCAAGATACACAGCGGCAATAACCGCTTCCAGAGCGTTCGCCAGAAACGATTCTTTGTGACGGCTTCCGGAAGTCTCTTCGCCGTGACCGATTAAAAGAAAATCGCCAATGCGTAAATCTGTGGCAAGCTGCGCAAGATTTTTTTCGCCAACCAGCATAGCGCGTATTTTAGTCAGATCGCCCTCTGGATAAGCGGCATATTTTTTAATAAGAAAATCACTCACGCAAAGCCCCAAAACGCTGTCGCCCAGGAATTCCATCCTTTCATTATCGGACAAGGCAAGTTGGTGATGCTCATTGGTATAAGAACGATGAGTCAGCGCCGTCGAAAGAAGGCTTTTATCCCGGAAGACATACCCCAATTTTTCTTCCAGGTTATTCAGATCATGGAATCGGTTTTCATTCATAAAATACTTTCAAAAAACATTGTTTTGAAATTGTATGTGTTTTCTATGTTGTATTTTTGCTCACAAATTACTCAAAATAACAAGGAACTGGATATCGGCGACTGAACTTTTAATGAATAAGATATATTGAATGAAATCATAAAGCTATTGATTCCTGTAAGATTTTCACTGTAAAATAAAAAAAAATATGATAAAATTTCACATAGTTTAAACAAAGGAGATCGAACAATGGAAGCAATCACCGGCTATTTGTCGTCTCATCCGACAGCTCTCGTAATAGGTGCCAGCATCATTATTCTTTTCATATTGATTTTTATTGTTAAAAGCGCACTCAAACTATTACTTGGTTTACTGATTCTCACTGTAGTTGCTTACAGTTATTTCTACTTAAAGGATCCGACAAACATACCTAAGCCTCAGGAATCCGTTAAAATCATGAAATCAAGTATCAATCAAATCAAAGACAAAAGCAAGAGCTTTGTGGAAGACGGCAAGGATTTATACAGAAAAACAAAAACCGCCCCCAAAGATGTTGGTAAGATGCTTGAATCATCAAGAAAAGAGGTAGAAAGAGAATTTAAGAAAAAGTGATTGCTGTTCTACTCAGATGCTGAAACTTAAAAAAAGGTTATAAAAGATCAATCTCCATAGCACGAACGGGACAGGCTGAAACACACAGTTCGCAACCGTTGCATTTTTCCGGATCAAAGATCACTTTGTGTGATTCCTTTTCAAAAGACAACGCTCCTGTCGGGCAAAAAGCGGTGCAGGCGCCGCAGTGAACGCACTTATCGGAGTTCTGACTGACGCTCTTGGACAGGGGCTCAACCTTCAGCCCCATTTCTTTCAAGAAACGGATGCCGTGATCAAAATTATCTTTTGTTCCGCTTAACTCGAGAACAATAACACCTTCACGGCGGGGGAAAATTCTCGCCTTCAAAATATTAAACACGAGGTTATATTGTTTAACCAGTTGATAAATCACCGGTTGTTGTACCGTGTCGGGAGTATAGCGAATAACGATTTTCTTGGAAAACATATTTTTTAATCCATTAAGATTTGCGAAAGACTAGGATAACAGAAAAATATTGTCAAGGTATTTGTACCTTGCTGATCACTCGGACGTGAGCAGTTTTTGCCAGTTCAGCGTGGAAAACGTTTCACGCAGGGGATGGTCGTCTTCCACAAAATGATGCTCAAGATGATTGAAATATTCGATGGCAACTTCCTTGACAATTTGCGGATTGACCACATCGTCGTTTGTGCCGTGATAAACAATGACGGGAATATGCAATTGCTTTTTTTCAAATGAATTGAATTCGGGAAGATTTAAAGCCGGCGCAAGCAAGATCAACTTCTTAATCCTGTTTTCATTTTCCATGGCATATTGAACAGCCATGAGTCCGCCGTAGCTGGATCCTACAATGATTAAGTTGTTTTTCTCCGCAAGAAGATCGCGCAATTTTTTCATGCGTGAAGCAAAATCCCCAACGTAATCCTCAATAATCATTTCAGGAAAATGTTGAGCGAAATACTGCCCCTTGGCGCCTTGCGCCGTACTTTCCAGACCGTGAATGAAAACCAGAGTATTCTCCATGCCATCTCCGTTTTGCATGAATTTTATATTGTATAGATTATGACAGTATGTTATCAGTTCCGCAAGAAAATATTGAAAAGCAGGAGAAAGATTTATGGCATTAGTTTTACCTTTTAAGGCGGTACGGCCGGATAAAAAATTTGTCGCTCAGGTGGCAGCTCTTCCTTATGATGTCATGACCCGGGAAGAAGGACAAAAAGCGGTTGCCGGCAATCCTTTGAGTTTTATGCACGTGGAAAAATCGGAAATTGATGTTCCCGACAACACCAAAAGCAATGACGATCTGATTTATCAGACGGCCAAACGTAATTTTATTGATATGCGGGTAAAAGGAATCCTGATCCAGGATGAATCACCATGTTTTTATATTTACAGACAGCAAATGGGGTCGCAGGTACAAACCGGAATCGTCGGCCTGATGAGCGCTGCTGAGTACGATGCCGGAAAAATCAAAAAGCATGAATTGACCAGAAAGGACAAGGAAGAAGATCGCATCAAGCACGTGGATACGGTCAATGCTCAAACCGGCCCGGTCTTTATCAGTTATCGCGAATGCCAGGGCTTAAACAGGATTGTCGATCAAATATCTTCCGGCGTCCCGGAATATGATTTCACGGCCGAAGACGGGGTGAAACACACCGTCTGGGTTGTAGCCGACACCCGACACATAGAAGAAATCAAGAAAGAATTTCTTGCCGTGGATGCCCTGTATATCGCCGACGGCCATCACCGGGCAGCCGCAGCGACAACCATTGCCAGAAACAGAAGATCCCAAAATAGCTCTCAACCATCCTCTAATGAATACGAATCAGTGCTGGCTGTCTTTTTTCCGCACACACAACTGAAAGTGATGGATTACAACCGGGCGGTGAAAGATTTGAACGGTCTGACCCCGGAGCAATTTATTGAAAAGATCAGCTTGAAGTTTACAGTCAGGAAAAACTTTACGGCAAGATCACCGCAACAGTTTCATGATTTCGGCATGTATCTGGGCGGTCAATGGTATAAATTAACCATTAAAGAAGGGGTGTATAACGCGAACGATCCTGTTGCCAGTCTCGACGCGGCCATCTTGCAGGAACATCTGCTTTATCCGGTTCTGAACATTCAAGATCCGCGCGTGGATGATCGCATCAAGTTCATAGGCGGCATCAGAGGGATGGATGAACTGGAAAAGCTCGTCAACCAGGACGGGTTTGCCGTGGCTTTTGCGCTCTATCCAACCAGTATGGAACAGATCATCAAAGTAGCCGACGCGGGAGCCATTATGCCTCCGAAATCCACATGGTTCGAACCGAAGTTGCGCAGCGGTCTCTTCACTCATCGCCTGGATTAAAAGGTGTTGTCGATCTGAAAAATGGATGATGAAACGCTCGACGAAATTCTTAACGGCGGATTAAGAATTTTTCAGAACAAAAAAGGGTATCGTTTTTCCCTGGATTCCATTCTGCTTGCCCATTTTGCTTCGTTGAAACAGCGCGCAACTTTTATCGATATCGGTTGTGGCAGCGGTGTGATTCTTCTTATTCTGGCGAGACGTTTCCCGGGCACCAATGGTGCCGGTTTGGAAATCCAGGATAACCTTTCTGTGCTGGCCCGGAAGAACGCACGAATCAATAACCTGGATAGCCGGGTCGAGATCATTCAAGGTAACGCGCATAGCGTAAAAAATATCTTTCAGGAACACACCTTTGACTCGGTGATTTTTAATCCTCCCTACCGAAAGTTAAACTCCGGACGGATCAATCCTCATGAAGAAAGAGCCATTGCCCGTCACGAAATAAAAGGTTCTCTGAAAGATTTTCTAAATGCCGCAAAATATCTGCTCAAACCAACAGGCAATGTTTTTACGATTTACCCGGCAAAAAGACTGGTGGAAATGATTTATCTTTTCCGATCCACCGGTATTGAACCGAAAAGAATGAAGCTCGTCTTTTCCAATATGTATTCTGATGCTGTTTTTGCTTTGGTAGAAGGTAAAAAAAACGGGCGCGAGCAGTTGCAGATTGAACCTCCGCTTTTTATTTATAAAGATGAAAAAATCTATTCCAAAGAAATGTCCGCTATCTTCAATGATCTTTCCCGTTTTCCCATTGACGGCGCCGGCTGATTTCCAACTGCATAACTTTTTTTAAGACAGAGGCTAATTCCCGATCGGTTAAGGCATCCGTGCATTCGGCTATCATTTCCCGATCTCTCTTTTTTAAAACGGTTTTTTTAAATACAGACTCGTGTTCCTTATTTTTTCCCTGAACCTGATCGTACCCTACCACAAAACGGATTTCCTTGATCACGGGTTTTGTCAAAAGATTATTGATCTTAGTCAGAATTTCTTCTCTCATGAAATGAAGCTGCTGCACCCAAACCGAAGAAACCGTTTTGACAAATAATGTTCCGTTTCGCAAGGAGTCCGGCTTGGTTTGAGCGGCGATTTTAGGACCAACAGCTTTGGGCCATAGTTTGCGAATGGCATTGTCTTCAATTCTGGAGGCCATTCCTCTTTTTTTTAAAAGAGGAAATAACACATCGCCTATCGATTGTAATTGCGTCTTCTGCTTTCTTCTGCCCATGAATTCTTCTGACACAATTTAAAAGGCGGGTCAAGAGGACAATCCCACTCTGCTGCGCTTCGGGGATAGTTCCACTTACGCTTCGCGCTTCATTACATTCGCGCTTAGCGAGTGTCACTAAAAAGGCGGGAAGTTTTCACCCTCCCCGCCTTTAAAAAGTTACTATCCAAATAAACCGTTCTTAGACTGCAAACGATTCCTCAGGAATATTCATACAACTCTGTTCATCCTTCTTCAGGTTTTCCAATTTGGCAGGAACCATATCGGTAATGCGACCGATAAAGAATCTGGCCGCTTCAATCTTACCGCGATAGAAGGCTTTGTCCTGTTCACTGGTTTCCGCTGCGAAGAACTTCGGAACAGCGACCAGTGCTTGTTTGAGCTGCAGCCAGCCGACAATGACATCGCCCATGCAGGTCAGGAAATCACAGGCACCAATCAGGGGAACGTAAGGCGTGGTCTTGATCATCTTGGCGAAAGCCATCGATGTTTCTGCGCACGCATTCAAAGCTTTTTCGACGGTTTCCGTTTCTTTCTTCAAAGCTTCAACCTTCTTGCCTTCTGCAATGGTTTCATTGATCATGGCCATCAGGTTCATGAAATAAAGGCCTTTCTTCATGCCCAGTTTACGACCCAGAAGGTCAAGAGCCTGAATACCGTTTGTTCCTTCGTAGATCTGATTGATCTTCTGATCTCTCATCATCTGTTCAACCGGATACTCACGGCAGAAACCATAACCGCCGTAGGTCTGTACGGCCAGCTGACAGGCTTCCATACCCATGTCTGTGCTGTACGCTTTGACAATGGGTGTCAGCAGTTCGATAAAACCATGCCAGTAAGCCTGCTGTTCTTCATTCTTATCGATCATGGCGTTGAATTCATTATCCATACAGAAGTAACAGAAGAAGCAAAGCAGACGGCAGCCTTCTGCGATAGCTTTTTGCTTGAGCAGCATTCTGCGTACGTCCGGATGATTAATAATCGTAACCGGTTTTGGATTTTCAACCTTCATAGCCATTTCGATGACATTCGCGCCCTGAACGCGCTGCTTGGCATAATCAAGGGCATGGAGATAAGCCGCACCCGCAAGTGACGCGCCCATCATGCCGACGCCCTGACGTTCTTCATTCATCATGTGGAACATGATCGGCATACCTTCACGCTCTTCGCCCATCAGATAACCGATGCACTTGTTGTCGGTGCCGAAATTCAGTGTACAGGTCGCGTTGCCGTGGATACCCATCTTGCTTTCGATATTGCCGCACTGCACGTCGTTGGGTTCCAGCAATTCACCCTTCTCGTTGAATCTGATCTTGGGAACCATGAAAATGGAAATACCCTTGGTTCCGGGAGGGTCACCTTCGATTCTGGCCAGAACAGGATGAATAATGTTCGGGGTCAGATCATGATCACCGGCGGAAATGAAGCTCTTGGTGCCTACGATGGAGTAGGTGCCGTCGGCATTCTTCTTGGCGGTCGTTTTTAAAAGACCGACGTCGGAACCGGCTCCCGGTTCAGTCAGACACATGGTTCCCGCCCATTCGCCGGAGTACATTTTTTCCAGAAGGATGTCGCGCAACGGATGTTTGAAGAAATCCTCCATCAATCTTGCCGCACCGTGGGAAAGACCGGGATACATAATGAACGCCTGATTGCAGGAAAGAAACATGTTTGCGCAGGCTGCAGCGATAACGGCGGGGAATCCCTGACCACCGACTTCGGGCTGATCAGCCGTGGCCATGTAACCGGCCTCACAATAAAGTTTCCAAAGTCTCTTGTAAGATTCAGGTGTTGTTACTTTTCCTTTATCGAATGTTGCTTCAACCGGTTTACGATGTACTTCATCAGGATAAGTGGGAGCAAGCTCCAACTCCGAAAACTTTGCCGCCTGATCCAGAACCATTTTGCACGTATCCGCATCATAATCCTTGTAACGGCCTTTGCCCAGTAATGTTTCTTCAATCTTTAAGACTTCAAACAACTGGAATTTGATATCCCTTAAATCAATCCATAGACTCGCCATATACTCCTCCTTAATCTTTAGTTTATGATATTTTTTGCTCGTTCAAACTGAGCGACCACTCTTGCACTTTTCTTAAAATTTCTACTGCGTTTCCGGAAAAAATCGACATTAATCTTAATGCAGTATTTTGTCACAAACCTTCTTGACTGAAAGTCATTTTGGAGTCTTATACATCCCAAAATTCACTCTGTCAACATATTAAATGGGATTTGAGTGTTTTATTTGCTGATTTTTATACTTGTCGAAAAACATCTTATAATATTGAATATATGCGCATATTCAGACCCTGTAAATCAACCGGCTGGAAATTCATTATAAATAAAAAAAATCCCCGCATGATGATCATTAATCCGGGGATTTTTTTAAGTTCCTTTTATGTGATATTTTTTATTCTACTGTGCCGTTTCAAGGTAGTACTGTGTAATTTCATAGACAGCGTAGTCCATCATGAGCATGATGCGCATAATACTGTCAATGGCCTGATTGTGTTCCAGGGCATCAATAAAAATAGCCTGAAAATCAGCATACAGCCACATATGACGTCTCATTAAAATAAGTCCATAAATCGATTCCTGCAAAGGCAGTCCGATTTCATGACATTTTTTCGCGTATTTCCGGAAGTATTCCTGTGTAAATTCAACACGGTTATCAGGCACCAGCAATTTTCGTAAATTCCTGTAAAAATCAATTGCGTAAACCATTAATTTTTCTTTTGTTATATTTTGATAATGTGTTGTTCTTTTATTTTTTTGAACATCATCCGCCCAATGTGCGGCGATTTCCTCAGCGTTTTGTTCAGTCACGTCCAGCAATTTAATCGAATCTACCATAAGAATTTTCTCCTTTCTCTGAGATTAAGTCCGGCATTAATACTATTGATTGACAATAATTTTACTGTTTCCCCTGTTTCATAAGGTCCTGGTATTCTTTGGTTACCTCATAAGCAGCGTAGTCGAACAGAAGAATAGTCCTTCCGAGAGTATCAAGAGCCTGTCTTTGATCAATACCGGAAGTGAAGATAGCCTGAAATTCAGCGTACAGCCAGATATGCCTGCGCATCAGGATCAGCGCATAAATGGTTTCCTTTGCCGGAATTCCCATCTTGTAACTTTCCTGAGCATAACTGCGAAAATATCTTAACACGTCATCCGTAATTTTTTCATCCAGAAACATCTTACTGAAATTTCGATAAAATCTGACACACTGATAAACAATATCATCTTCTTTCAAATTTTTATACGTTGGTGTCCTTACATTGCTCTTAACATCCTTTGCCCATCTTGCCGCAATTTTTTCCGCGTGTTTTTCCGCCAGTTCCAAATACTTAATGGCATATGTCTTCATTACTATTCTCCTTTCCATTAAAATTAGTTTGGATGTTTGACTCTAATATAAATCATCATATCCGTTTTGACAATAGATTTTTCATTATTATTTGCATGTCTGATGACAATTTTTTCAGTGTTATTGTCACAATGATTTCATGTCTCATTTTTAATATCTCATTGACATACGGATGTGGAAAATTTATAGTCCTGCATCAATATAACATCCGATGCAGTTCAAAAAATAATTTCGAGGAGCGCCGGTAATGATGAATAGGAAAAGGTTCATATTAATCATATCAGTCTGTATGATCGCTGCGACCATGGGGTGTACTCACCTGGGAATGACAACCATTCCGATGGAAAGATTGAAAATGAAATACGCAGACACCGAGTCTAAAATCATCCAGATCAACGATATGAACATTCACTATAAAGACGAGGGACAGGGACCTGTCCTGATTTTGCTGCACGGCGTGTGCTCGTCCCTGCACACCTGGGATGGATGGGTTCAACGACTGAAAGGACATTATCGCATCATCAGACTGGATATTCCCGGATTCGGGCTCACAGGACCGGCTCCTGATCGTTCCTTTTACAATATTGATAATGCTGTAAAACTTTTCGAAGAACTGATAGCCGAAAAAAAATTGGAGAAATTCTCTATTGCGGGTAACTCTCTCGGTGGTTACATAGCTTGGAAATTTGCCCTAAAAAATCCCGAAAAAGTGGAGAAGCTTATCCTGATAGACTCCGTGGGATTTCCACAGCCCCTTCCGGGTATCATCGCATTTGCCAGCAATCCCGTTATCAGACCTTTTGCCTGGTATATGATGCCAAGATTCTTTATTGATCGGGCTGTCAATGAGGTTTATGGAGATAAATCAAAAATAACCCAGGAACTCAAAGACCGCTATTTTGAACTGGCCATGAGGGAAGGCAACAAAGAATCCTATGTTGATGTTTTTACGGAATTCAGAAAACAGAGCAAAGATAAGAATCTTGCCGCCGGAATAAAAGATCTGAAGCCGCCAACGCTGGTGATGTGGGGCACCAAAGATATTTGGATTCCGTTCCGGTATTTTGAAAATTGGAAACAGGAGCTGCCAACAGCAAAATTTATTCAGTATGATGGCGCCGGTCATACTCCGATGGAGGAATTACCGGATGAAACGGCGCGGGATGCGGATTTGTTTCTTTCGGGCAAGTTATAAGGTTATAGCCTGAGAAAAATCAGTTAACCACTCATCTAAACCAAAAATAAAGGGAGCTCTTTCCGGAAAAGAACTCCCTTATGAATTTATAAATCTGACAGTGAATTATTTCACTCTGCTTAACATGGTGGCTCCGGCATTGCCGAATGCGCCGCACAGAGAAGCCACGCCGTATTGGGCATCTTTCAATTCATTCTTCATGATGCTGTGCAGGGTAACCAGAATGCGGCATCCACTTTGTCCCAACGGATGACCAAGCGCCAGAGCGCCGCCCCAAATATTGACGTTATCAAAAGGAGCGTTCTGAGCGATGCCCAGTTCTCTCACGCAGGCCAGGGCCTGGCTGGCGAAAGCTTCATTGAATTCCCAAACACCGATATCGCTGACTTTCTTGCCTGTACGTGCCAGAAGTCTCTGGACAGCGGGAATGGGGCCAATGCCCATAATCGTGGGATCGCAACCGGCTAAAGCGCCGGCTTCATATTTAATGCTGTAGGAAAGTCCCAGTTTGTCGGCTTTGGAGCGTTCCATCAGCAGAAGCGCTGCGGCGCCGATGGTCAGGGGTGAAGACGTTGCCGCTGTGACAACTCCATCCGCCTTGAAAGGCGTTTTCATGGTTGCCATCTGTTCCATCGAGACATCGCCACGAATCCACTGGTCCGTATCAACCATAAAGGGAGTTCCGTCATCCTTTAATCCTTCCATCGGGATGATTTCACCCTTGAATTTTCCGGCCTGGGTGGCTTCAAAGGCTTTTTTATTGCTCCAGAAAGCCATGTTTTCCATGTCTGTCCGGCTGACTTTATAAACTTCCGCAACCTTTTCTGCAGTGTTGCCCATGGGCAGGTCAAGAATATTGTAGCGGTTGGCCAGACGCGGAGGAAAATCCATGTGCATGGCCATGAAAACTTTCTGCATGTCTTCCACACCGGCGGCAATGTAGGTGTCGCCTTCGCCGCACATAATGGCGCGGGCGGCGTGCTGCGTGGCGGCCATACCGGAAGGACACTGCATGGTTAGCGTGTTGGTGGGAACGGATTCCGGAAAGCCACCGGCCAGCCAGGCCAGACGGCCGATATCATTCTGCATGCCGGTGATGTTGGCGCAACCGACAAACACGGATTCGATATCTTCGGGTTTCACTTTCGGGTTACGTGCAAATAATCCATCATAAACTTTGGTCAGGACTTCATCGGGTCTTAAAGCTCTGAACCAACCTTTTTCATTGTGCGCCCGGGAATTCGGCGACCTTACACCATCAATAATGACACATTCACGCATTGTATAGCCTCCTCTAATTTATTGTTTTTTTCTTTTTCATCAAAAGTGTGCAGTCATTTATCAAGTCATCAAATAATACCGGTCGCCTATTCTTCACAGCCTTTGGTAAGGCAAGGGGGCCTGTTATTTTTCCGCATAGAAAATCGGCAAAAATATTAAAGCCGGTTAAAGAGCTTCAAATAATTTGTCCAAGATCAACAGCAGATGTGTTTCAAGCCGCCGGTTATCTGAATATTTGATAAAAAATTGCTTTTTGACGGCGGAAGTATAAGCAGAAAGAATTTAAGTGTCAATAGATTATTTTCCAACCGGTAAAATAAAAAAGGCGAAACATAATTTAAACAAAAATAATGATTATTTATATGTATTGATTCATTGTTTTAATGATATCTTCCTCCAAATTTCCGCCCTTGGCACTGTAATGATCGATGACCGATTTCAATCGCCAATAGGTTTCTTTATCCCCAAGATCGTCCAGTTTTCGATACGCGCCGGTGCGTCGTCCCAGGCGGAAAATCTGCCTGTCCATATCGGAAAGCTCAAAATATTTTTTGATGCGTGATAAAATTTTATTTTTATCTTCAGGGAATTTCCCTTCCAGCTCTTCCAGCAGATTTAAAATATGATCACTGGCCAGATAGGTGCTCTGAACCTCAAGATGCTCGATGAATAAATTAATTTCTCTGAGAACATCTTCATCACCGAGCGGTTGGAATCCGCCCTGCTTCATCAACTCATCCAGACCGGTGCCCGGCACAACATGCAACGTGCGCAGACGGACAAAATCAGGATTGATGGAATTGATGACCTTCGCTGTTTCCAGCGCATGTTCTCGTGTCCATTGTTTTCCGCCCAATCCGGGCATCACATATTCACTGAGCTCTATGCCTGCCTGTCTGATATTCCGACCGGCTTTGATATGATCGGCAGCAGTCACGCCCTTGTGAATCAGCGATAAAACATCATCGCTGCCGCTTTCCATTCCGATATGAATCCGGGAAAGGCCGGCATCTTTTAATAATTTCAACTCATCAACGGTTTTTCTCGCCGCTGTATGCGAACGGCAATAAGAAGTAATTCTTTTCACATTCGGAAACGTCTCTTTCAGGAAATTGAGAATGGACAATAAATCGGCCGTCTTTAAAATCAACGAATTGGCATCCTGCAAAAAAACATTTTCACCACCGAAGTAAAGCCAGGAGGCAACAGAGTATATATGGTCATTATAATAATCGTCACTGTTATAAATGTGTCTTAATAGATCTCGATTGACCTGCCCTCCCTTGCCCAGTTTCCAGGAAAGACTGACAATTTCATCGGCAATATCTTTCATGGCCTGAATATCTTTTTTGACCTCTTCCACGCTCCTCAGCTCAAACTTCGTTCCCCGATAGGTGTGACAAAAAGCACACTTGTTCCACGGACAATTTCGGGACACACGAAGCAGAAGGCTGGTCGCCTCGCTCGGCGGACGAATCGGTCCCTGTTCGAAATAATGATTCATATGATCCCCTTTGCGTAAAAGTGAGATTAATATATTAATGATTTTTTTTCAGGCAAGTGCAAAATATACTACGGCAGGAAAAGCAGGGGATCGCGAGCCTTACCCTGACGGCGAATTTCAAAGTTCATATACACTTCGCCGTCATCATCTTTTTCTCCCAAAACGGCTATCGCTTCCCCTTTTTTCACGTTCTTATCGATTTTAACATTCCGCTTTTTCAGATGCGTATAGACCGTGGCAAAATTATTTGTGTGACGGATAATAATGGTTTCACCGTAATTTTTTAGCTGGGAAGAAAAAATAACCGTACCGGACTCTGCCGCTTTCACTTTCACGCCCGCTTTGGAGGCAATTTTAATCCAGTTATGAAAAGTCTTGTTGGGCTGTTGACCGAAATGAGCCTTGACTTTACCCCGCACCGGCCAGATAAATTTATTTTTCCCTGATGTGATTTTTTCCCCGGGCTCCGCTGCCGGGAATGGTGGTATAATTTTCTCTTCCGCAATCTTTTTGTCAGCGACGGTCTCTGACGCAGCTTCTCTACCCGCTATATTTTTCTGATCTGGAACTATCTCCCTGCCATAAGGCTTTATGGTATTCTTAGCGGTTTTTTCTTCTGGTTCCGCGATAATGACTATTTTTGATTTTTTGGGTTCAGAATTTTTGGTCACATCAATGGATGTTTTTTTCTGTCCGGCAATCTGCAGATCCGTAACTTCAACCAAAGGTTTACCTTCTTTTTCTTCCTTCCGGGCTGTCTTTTCCTTAACAGCTGCAGGACTGCTTTTCTTAAATTCTGTTTCGGATATGCTTTTGCTGACTTCTGCTTTCGCGGCGGGGGTCTTGTCTGCGGTATCTTTCATTACTTTATTTTCCACCCTGTTTGCCGATGGAATAAAGATGACCGATCCTTCTTGAACAGGATTATCAGCTTTGATATTATTGATCCGGCTTAATTGCTGCGCCGGAACACCGTAGGCTCTGGCAATGCCCTCTATGTTTTCACCTTTTTTGACCAGATGATAGACGCCTTTTGAAGTCTCTCTATGTGTTTGAGATTGAAAACAGGCAAAAACGAAGGGAACGATCAAGATGATCAATAAAACCTTTATTTTTTCCATCCGCTCTCCCCGATCAGACTGACAAAACGGCAACCGCCCAAATCTTCTTTGATAATTTCCTGAGGATTGTCCTTGGATCGCGTTAACTTATAGAGTGTCTGTACTTCGCGGCCACCGGCCGGAACCACCATTCTTCCGCCGGGTATCAACTGTTCCAGCAAATATTGAGGAATATCCGGTGCCGCCGCCGTTGTAATAATAGCGTCGAAGGGCGCTTCGTCACTCCAGCCGTACGAACCATCACCGACCCGGATGGCCACGTTATAAAAATTAAGCTTGTCAAGAATCTTACGCGCGCCGGTTGCCAGAGAAGCAATGCGTTCCACGGAAAAAACCCGATCAGCCAGAGAAGCGAGAATGGCCGTTTGATAACCGGAACCGGTACCAATCTCCAGGACTCTTTCCCTTCCCTTTAATTCCAGAGCTTCTGTCATTAATGCCACGATGTAAGGCTGGGAGATGGTTTGATGCTCGCCGATGGGCAGAGGACTGTCACTGTAAGCCTGCTCCATCAATCCTTCATCGACAAAAAGATGGCGGGGAATCGTTTCCATAGCCATCAAAACACGCTCATCCTTGATTCCGCGCGCTTTAATCTGCGATTCCACCATCCGCAGCCGGGGTTTTCTGTATCTATCCATTTTCCAGCTCGTATTTTTTCTTTTTTTCAGGAATACGGTACATTTTCTGAACCATTTCATGACGACGCAAACCTAAAGCTTCGCGCGTCACAATCAGATAATAAAATTGCAGTTCGGCTTTTTGGCGAATCCGATTGTATTCTTCAACGTGACTGTTGATTTCTTCAAAAATCATTCTTCTCTGTTTCAAGGCTGCGCAGGATTCATCCTGACCGTACCGGGAAGCCAAAAAAGAAATTTTGGATTCGATTTGCCTCTCGATGCGAATCATCTTTTCCAGCACGTCTTCTACAGCCCAACTCGCGCGGGTCAGTACCGCCGCTTTTTCCCGCCGGAGTTCCTCCAGGATGTTATCCTGCTGATCGCTTTTTATTTTCTGTATCGTTTTTTGATCCATCTTCAGTTACCTGATGTCATAGGCAAATATCATTGAAGAGTCTATTTTTCAACTGAAAAGGGGTAAAATTATGATTTGGAAATTGAACAGGATTTTTACCGGCAAATATTATTTTTCACCCTGATAGATACAACCGGATTCGGGACTTTCCTGCACGACAATCTTGCTCAATTGCGGTAATGGAATACAAAGACGCTCCCAGATCCATCTCGCGATATTTTCCGATGTCGGATTATTCAGCCCCTCCACATCATTTAAATATTTATGATCCAGTTGTTCAAGCAGCGGTTCAACCGCCTGATGAATATCGGCAAAATCGATCACCCAACCGAAACGGGGATCAACCGGTCCACTGATATGAATTTCTATCCGGAAGGAATGGCCGTGAATTTCAGAGCACTTGTGCTGCGTACCGACACAGGGCAGGCGATGCGCTGCGTCGAATTTAAAGACTTTGAAAATTTCCATCTGGGTTCCTTATTTTATTTTTAATATTTTATGTACCTGTAAACTCAGACGCCACTGCGGATGGCACTTGACATATTCCAGCGTGAGCCTCGTATTTTTTTCAGAATCAGGCGAATCCATCGGCTGCAGAAAAAAATGCTGAAAGTCCATCATCGCGTATTTTTCCGGTCCGGTTGCTTCCTGGGGAAAAACCAGCTTGAGCTCGTTTCCCGAGCTCAGTAACAGTTCGGCATTCGCCTTGGGGCTGACGCAAATCCAGTCAACGCCGGCCGGTGGTAAAATCGTTCCGTTCGTTTCCACCGCTATTTCAAATCCCTTTTCATGCAGCGCTGAAATCAGCCCGACATCCATTTGCAGCAGCGGTTCTCCGCCCGTGCAGACAACAAACGGACGGACGAAATTTTTATTTTTCTGCGGCCATAATTTTGCTATCCGGTCCGCCAAATCCATGGCCGTTTTGAATTCTCCACCCTCTTCCCCTTCACATCCGACAAAATCGGTATCACAAAATTTACAAATCGCCTTATCGCGATCCGCTTCTTTTCCCGACCATAAATTACATCCGGCAAAACGGCAGAAAACCGCCGGACGTCCGGTATAAAAACCCTCCCCTTGAATGGAATAAAATATTTCCTTGATGAAGTAACTCAAGAATAAATCCTTACTTCAAATATTTCACAGGGTCGCTGACACCGGCGTCTTTAAAACCCTTCAGACGCAAAAGACAGGAATCGCATTCACCGCAGGCTTTTCCGGAAGGTGACGGATCATAGCAACTGTGGGTGAGACTGTAATCCACGCCCAGTTCCAGACCTTTCCGTACAATTTGTGCTTTACTCATCTTGATGAGCGGTGTGTGAATTTTTAGTTTTCGTTTGTTTTCAACACCGGCTTTGGTGGCCAGATTGGCCATCTTTTGATAAGCGTCAATATATTCCGGACGGCAATCCGGATAACCGCTGTAATCCAGGACATTCACGCCGATAAAAATATCATTCGCTCCGATGACTTCCGCCCAGGCCAGAGCGTAAGACAAAAATATCGTGTTGCGCGCCGGCACATACGTTACCGGTATATTTTTTTTCATTGTTGTCTCTTTTCTATTTTTGGGGACTTCAATATCAGCCGTCAAAGCGGAACCGCCGATCTTCCGCAAATCAACATTCACGATCAGATGCCGGGCAACATGATTCATTTCGGCAATTCGTTTTGCCGCCTTCAGTTCAACGGCGTGTCTCTGTCCATAGCGAAAACTCAACGCGTAAATTTCAAATTCCATTTGTCGGGCAATCGCCAGCGTTGTCGCAGAATCAACACCACCGCTCAACAGAACCACCGCTTTCAATTTATTTTTTTTCATGGGAAAGCTCTTCGAAAACCTTACGAACTCGCGTTGCCAGAAGATTGGATGCCGAAAAGATTCAACGTATTGACGGATGTCTGTCTGGCGACCTCTTCCAACGGCACTCCTCTGATCTGTGCAACCTTTTTAGCCGTGTGCATAATATAAGAAGGTTCGTTTCTTTTGCCACGATGCGGAACCGGCGCAAGATAAGGCGCGTC
Organism: Smithella sp.; assembly: GCA_018056685.1. Classification (GTDB taxonomy): domain Bacteria; phylum Desulfobacterota; class Syntrophia; order Syntrophales; family Smithellaceae; genus Smithella. Next base: position 28,676 of record JAGPFC010000005.1, on the reverse strand, counting down.
GGTTTCCATCAGCAGTGAAGAAAGCGGGACACGCGCCGCCACATCCTGAAGCGTCTTTGATTTGTCATACGTCACGACGCCGGGAATGGAAATATAAAATCCCAGATCGATGCATTTTTTAGCCATTGCGTAATCGCCGGAAAAACAGTGAAACACACCCCGTCGCACCCCTGACGCCTGAACGGTTTCCAGCGTCTGCCGGTGCGCTTCCCGATCGTGAATGACCACCGGAAGATTAAGCTCGCCGGCCAGTTCCAGTTGTCGGCCGAATAATTCCAGTTGCTGCTCCTGCGGAGAAATGTTTCGGAAAAAATCCAGACCGATCTCACCGTAGGCGACGATTTTTTTATGTTTTATAATCAGATCTTTCAGCGCGTCCAGCGTGTGATTATTGATTTTCGCCACATCATGAGGATGAACGCCGACAGTCGCGTAGATATTTTCATAGTGATCGGCAAGCGTCACCGCTTTGAGACTCAGTTTGAGATTGGTTCCAACGGTGATGATAAAATCGACTCCCTCGCTTCCGGCGCGCCTGATGACCTCTTCGCGGTCGGGATCGAATTCTTTCATCTCCAGATGAGCGTGAGAATCGACAAGCATGAGATTTTAACTGGCGTTTTCGTTTGTGGTTTCGGGCTGGCTTTCGGTTTTATTTTCGCCCTGATTTTCGTTGAGAGAAACTTCTTCGGCGTTATCGGCAACATCCGGAAGTTTTTTTAAAAGGGCCTGCAGATCCTTGTCGGAAATTTCACCCTGCATCAGTTTGCGCGAAAGAATGCGTTTATCGTTGCTGATTGCTTCAGCATTGACTCTTCTTGACATATGACTTTCTTCTCCTTAATGTAAAATGAACGATTTTTTTCCTATTACATTTTTACGATTTAATCAAGAATGAACAAATTCCCGGCGAAACGGGCTATTTTTTCAAGCGGGGATCCAGCAAATCCCGGATACCCTCCCCCAGCAGATTATAGCCGACAACCGTCATCAGAATGGCCAATCCCGGATAAAGTGAAAGCCACCACGCGATGTCAATATTATCCTTGCCGGCCGTCAGGATATTGCCCCAGCTCGGGGTGGGCGGCTGCACGCCGATACCCAGAAAACTCAACGCCGATTCGGTCAATATCGCTCCGGCAATTCCCAGCGTTGCCGCGACCAGAATCGAAGCCATCGAATTGGGCAGGATATGCAGAAAAATAATCCGCAGATCACTCGCACCGATCGCTTTGGCGGCATGCACAAAATCACGTTCCCTGAGCGAAATAAAATCAGCCCGCACCAATCTGGTCACACCCATCCACCCGGTCAAACCAATGATGATCATGATATTCCAGATGGAAGGTTCCAGAAAAGCGATGACCGCCAGAATCAGAAAAAATGTCGGAAAGCAAAGCATAATATCCACAAACCGCATAATGATGGAATCAACCCAGCCGCCGTAGTATCCGGAAACGGCTCCCAGCATCGTTCCGATAATGATGGCAAAGCCCGTGGCCACAAAACCGACTTTGAGGGAAATTCTCGCTCCCCAGATCATCCGGGAAAGAACATCCCGCCCCAGTTGATCCGTTCCAAACCAGTGATTCATGGACGGTGCGGCCAGGACGTTATTTAAATCGATCTGTCCCGGATCGTAAGGCGCCAGCCACGGCGCGAGAAGGGAAATAACCAAAAGCAGAAAGACCAGCCCGCCGCCGGTTAACATCAATTTGTTTTTATACATAGCTGACCATGCATTCATTTTCTGTAGTCTCTCAGGATATTCTTATCCGTGGATCCGCCACCGCATACGACACATCGGCAATCAGGTTGCCCACGAGCGTTAAAATCGCTCCGATCAACAAAATCCCCATGATGGTCGGATAATCCCTGGCCATCACCGACATATAGAAAAGCTGTCCCATGCCGGGAATGGCGAAAATCGTTTCAAAGATAACGCTCCCGCCGATCAGACCGGGAACGGAAAGTCCCAGAATGGTAATGGCCGGCAGAAGCGCGTTGCGCAAAGCGTGCCTGTAAATGACATCACGTTCACTCAATCCCTTGGCGCGGGCGGTCATAATATAATCCTGCCTGATCACTTCCAGCATGTTGGCTCTCATGTAACGGGAGAGACCGGCCAGACCTCCAAAAGCGGAAACGAAAACCGGTAAGACCAGATGCTTTGCCAGATCAAGCAACCGGTCAAAGGCACTCAGATATTCGTAATTCAGCGAGCGCAATCCGGAAATCGGCAGCCAGTTCAAATGAATGCCGAAATAAATCATCAGCAATAAAGCAAGCCAGAAGGTAGGCACGGCGAAGCCGATGAAAACAAACACGGTTGTCACCTTGTCAAACAAAGAATCCTTGTGCACAGCCGATAAAACACCCAGCGGAACCGCAACCGCGATAATGATCAGCAAAGAGAGAAAATTGATCAGAATCGTGACAGGCAGCCTCTCCATGATTTTATCGGCCACCGGACGATGGTCTGTCGCGAAAGATGTTCCCAGGTCTCCCTGACTGATTTTTTTCAGCCAGGATGCGTACTGCACGTGAATCGGCTTATCAAGTTCATACAACGAACGGAGACGTTCCTTCATCTCCGCTGAAGCTTTCGGATTCATCTCCGTCTGCAAATCCGTCGGAGAACCGGGAGCCAGATGCATGACAAAAAAACAGATAACCGTAATCCCCAGCAAAAGCGGTATCATAAATAAAGTTCTTTTTACGATGTATCTGAGCAATGTATTCCTCTAAACAATAATTTATCCGATTATTTCAGATACTTAACAAGCCCCAGGCTCCTGATATTCTCCATCGACTGCCAGAGATTGTTCGGATTATGAGCCTCCAGGGTGACAGTCGGTTTTATTTTCATTTTCCGCAGCGTCTCAAAAAGCTCTGCAAAAGGAAACGTGCCTTCTCCGACCGGCAGATGCTCATCCCGCTTTCCGAGATTGTCATGCAAATGCAAATGCCCCAAATACTTTCCCAGAGCCTTTAACCAGACACTTAAAGGTTCATGAGCAAAGGCATTAAAATGACCGGTATCAAAGCAAAAGCAAATGTGTTCTGAAGACAGCACGTCAAACAGACGGCGCAGAATGCCCGGATTCTTCTCGTAAACATTTTCCAGCGCGATCATGGTATGGACATCCCTGGCAAGAGCAATCAGCTCCGTCCATGTTTTCATGCTGTTCTCCAGCCACAGATCATCAACAAAGACGTAGTAACGTTCGTCGAAGGACGAGTGACACACAATTTTAAGTGGATGAAAATAAAACGCCAGATCGAACGCCTGCTTGATTCTATCAATGCTTACCCGGCGGACTCGTTCATCGAGCGCACCTGGCCGTAAATCCATAAAAGGCGCGTGAAAAGTGGTTCTTAAACCGGCATCGGCCAGAATCTTTGCGTGTTCAATGCACTTCGTTTTATCCAGTTTCTCCAACACCCAATGATGAAAATAAATCTCCAGATTAAGTTTCCGCTGCAAAATCATATCCAGATGCTTCGGCAGAAGATGATACGGCATATGAGCGTGAACGCGATTAACAATATCCTGCATTAAAAATCCTTTTACATGATGAATAAATCAGACATGACGATTTGTTACCACAGCTACTTTATTTTAACAACCGCCTCTTTTGCGTATAAATATTTTCTCGAAACACGCCAAGCGATTTAAATGATTTATTCTTGCAATCTAATCAAGAAGTTGTATGATGTGCGACAATAAACTACGGAGCACCTCCTGCTCATGGCGAATTTCATCACCAACAGTAAAAAAAGCGATCTTAAAAAGAGGCTTGTTGAATTAATTTCCAAAAGCGAGGAGTTAAAATTTCTTGTCGGCTTTTTTTATTTCTCCGGCATTCGGGAGCTCTATGCCGCCCTTCAAAAGAATCCTGAAGTCTCAGTAAAAATTCTGGTTGGCCTGAATGTTGATCGCTTCAATCATTGCCTCATTGAATACGCCGAAACCGATCCATCATCGGATGAAGAGAAAACTTACAAATTTTTTGAATCCATTAAAAAATCTCTGAACACCGAATATTTCGACACTGAAGAATTTTATCAGCAGGTTCGCTATTTTGTTGACTTGATTAAAAACGACAAGCTGATTATCCGCAAAACATACGAGCCTAATCATGCCAAGTTATACATTTTCAAGCTGGAGCAGGATCAGGTCGGGAAAAATGCCTTGTTCATCACCGGATCCAGTAATCTAACACAGGCGGGGCTCTCCACCCAAAACGAATTTAATGTCGAAATTAGCGATTATGGTTTTGAAGACGCGGAAGAATATTTCGATAATCTCTGGACTCAGGCCGTCAGGATCACCGAACATGAAGAAACCAAAAAGAGGCTGATTGAAGTCATAGAAAAAGAAACGATCACCAAAGAAGTTTCTCCTTTTGAAGCTTTCTGTCTGATCTTGAAAACATATCTCGATTCATTTGACCAGAAGAAGGTCGGTGATTCGATTATCACAATCATGGAAAAAAACGGCTACAAGCCGTATCAGTATCAACTGGATGCGGTTAAACAGGCGCTGAAAATTATTGACGATTACAACGGTGTCATCATTGCCGATGTTGTCGGTTTGGGCAAAACAATCATCGCCTGCGCTGTAGCCAAGCAACTGGGCAGGCGAGGCATCGTTATTTGTCCGCCGGGTATCATGGGCGATAAGAATTTAAATTCCGGCTGGAAAAAATATGTTGAACAATTCAAGCTCAACGATTGGGAAGTCCGCTCACTGGGCGATCTGGAAAACACGCTGGATTTGGTTAAAAAACTGGATGACATTGAAGTCGTCATTATTGATGAGGCCCATCGTTTCCGCAATCAGGATACGCAGGACTACGACCTGCTGAAAAATATCTGCCGCGAAAAGACAGTCATTCTTCTGACCGCCACGCCTTTTAACAACAGACCGGCGGATATTCTTTCCCTCCTCAGTTTGTTTATTATCCCCAAGCAATCAACCATAACATTGGACAACAATCTGCTTGATCAGTTCCGGGGCTTCAAAGGAATCTTTGACCGTTTGGGGTATATCAAAAAATACCACAACTCCATTGACAAGAAGAAGCGTCAGAGAGCGCAAAACAATTACGAAGGATTATTCGGCGAAGAGAAATTCGACATGAAGAATGTCACCCGGCGGTCTCATTACCTGGCAAAACAAATTCGCAATGTAATTGAGCCGGTTACCATCCGCCGTAACCGTTTGGATCTCACAGGTAATCCTTGCTATAAAGACGAAGTTACGCAGCTTTCCAAGTGCGCGGATCCGAAGGAATGGTTTTATGAATTGACCAAGGAGCAGTTGGCATTTTACAGCCGAGTTATTGAACAGTATTTCGGCGACATAGACAATGGTGGCCGCTTTAAAGGCGCGATTTACAGACCGTTTGAATACAAAGAAGGGAAAACGGAAAAACTCGATGAGAAAGGCAATCGGCAATATATCCAACAGCGCAACTTGTTTGATTTCATGCGGCGTATGCTGGTCAAACGTTTTGAGAGTTCTTTCGGCTCCTTTAAACAAAGCATCATCAACTTTCAACGCATTACCAGCACCGCGCAGGATTTCATTAAAAGAACACAGGAATACATTCTCGATCGGGCATTACTGGAGCGGATATATCAAGCCAATGATGATGAAATCGAAAAACAGTTGCAGGAATATGAAGAAAAAATCAATAGAGGCGAATATCCGAAAAATCACGAACGCTACAAGCTGAAAGATTTTAAAGAAAGAGATAAATTTGAGGCCGATATTCAATCCGATTTGGATTTATTCGCGGAAATCCTGGAAGAATTGGACAAATTAGAACTGGTCAAGAATGATCCAAAGACCGCCTGCCTGATTCAAAATATCACAAGACAACTGAACGAAAAACCGAGCTCCGGTGAACCCCGTCGCAAGATTATTATCTTTTCCGAATATGTGGATACGGTTTTGTATCTAAAAAAAGAAATGACGAAGCATTTTGGAGAAAAAATGCTGGTTGTCGCCGGCGATTTGACTGCCGCAAAGATAGGGCAGATTAATAAAAACTTCGACGCCTCCTATGCTGAGCAGGAAAACCACTATGACATTTTGCTGACTTCGGACAAAATATCGGAAGGCTTCAACCTCAACCGCGCCGGCATGGTCATCAATTATGATATTCCCTGGAATCCGGTTCGCGTCATTCAGCGCGTGGGGCGCATCAACCGCATCAGCAAGAAAGTGTTTGACGAGCTCTACATTGTCAATTTCTTCCCGACGGAACAGGGCGCCGAGCTGGTCAAGTCGCGCGAAATTGCCGCAAACAAAATGTTCCTGATTCACAGCGCGCTGGGTGAGGATGCCAAAATATTTGACGTGGAGGAAGAGCCGACACCCGCCGGATTGTATAAACGTATTCAGCAGAATCCCGATGAACTGGAGGAAGAAAGCTTTTACAACAAAGCGCTCAGAGAATTAATCAGGATTAAAAAAGAACATCCGGAAATTCTGGAGAACCTTGAAAATTATCCGCCGCGCGTAAAAGTTGCCAAGCCGTTTACCGAAGACGAACTGCTGGTCTTTTTCAAAAAAGGCAGAATGTATGTTTCCACCCTGCCTTATTCTGAAGGCAAACCGGCACCGGAATCAAAATCTTTTGAAGAAGTATTTGACAAAGTCATGTGCGCGCCGGAAGAAAAAGCGCTGCCGCTCAGTGAGAATTTCTGGCCGGCTTACGAGGCGGTTAAAAATCATAAGCCATACATGCCCGGCGCGACGAGCGAGCAGAGCTTGGAACAGCGCTCCCTCGTTAAGCTGAATAATCTGATTAATAACGTGCTGGCGCCGGAACTCATGCCTTATAAAGATTTTCTGCGCACCCTGCGGGAAGATATTCTTCATTACGGCACGCAGTCGGAATACGCCCTGCGCCGGATTAGCAATTTCTCCAGCGATGAAAAAAGAATCGGCGGCACTGTTGACGAGATCAGACAACTGCAAAAAGAACTAGGCCGGGACTATCTGGCACGGGCGATTGCGGGCCAGAAGAAACTGCAAAAAGACATCATCATTGCGATGGAGAACCGGCAACTTTAGCTTGCTATTTGCTTAAAATATGTCATTATAATTACGTAATATGTTAATATACACATAATACGGAAATATAAAATGATTTATCTTACGTTTAAAGAAAACTTAAAAAATCTCATCGTTTTTAATCTGAACGACATTAGGAAGGTTGATGCCGGTTTTGATTTGCGCCGGTTGAGTGAATGGCAGGCCAAAAGATACATAAAAATGATCAGGCGCGGCTATTATGTGTTTGCGGATCTGGCCAGGAATGAAAACAATATATTTTTGATAGCGAATAAGATTTATGTTCCGTCTTACATTTCACTGGAAATGGCCCTTTCTCATTATCATCTAATTCCGGAAGCTGTTTACGGTATTACATCGGTTTCCACCCGCAAAACAAACAAATTCAATTCGGACTTTGGAGAGTTTATTTACCGCCGTGTCAAACCTCCGCTGATGTTCGGCTACAGGCTTATCCTCCATAGCGGGCATCATATTAAAATGGCAGAAATGGAGAAAGCCGTTCTGGATTTCTTTTACTTAAATCCTCATCTGGAGAATGAAAAAGACTTTGATGGTTTGCGCTTCAATTGCGAAGAATTCAAAGGACAGGCGGATAAAAACAAAATGAGGAATTATCTTGCCGCGTTCGGCAACAAAAAGCTGGAAAAAAGATTTAACAAATTTTTAAGACACATAAAATATGATTAGTTTATCTCAGATAGAACAATACTATCCGGAAAAACTGCGCGGATTTAAAAAAAATATTCTGCGTGAATATCTGCAATATAAAATTCTGGAAATCATTTTCAATTCCCCCATAGGTAACCGGCTTTCATTTTTGGGCGGTACGGCCCTGCGTATTATCCATGAAAATACACGATTTTCCGAAGACCTCGATTTCGACAATTTTGAGCTCAGTGCCGGCGATTTTTCTTTGCTGACAAATGAAATTAAAAAAGGCCTGATGCTGGAAGGGTATGAGGTGGAAATTCGTAATGTCATCAAAAGTGCGTTCCGTTGTTACATGAAAATGCCCCACGTTTTGTATGACAATGCCATATCCGATTTGCGACAGCAGAAAATCCTGATTCAGGTGGACACAGAGCCGCATGGTTTCAGATACAAACCGGATAAAGTGTTCATAAATAAATTTGATGTTTTTACGCAAATTAATGTCACGCCGCCCGATGTTCTTCTTGCCCAAAAAATATTTGCCCTATTGAATCGAAAAAGAGCAAAAGGCCGCGACTTCTATGACGTGATTTTTCTTTTGCAAAAAACAAAGCCCAATTACGAATATCTGGCACAAAAGGCCGGTATTAATGACAAACAAACGTTGAAGAAAAAAATAACGACTTATATAAAAAAACTTAATCTCAAGGAACTGGCCAAAGATGTAGAGCCGTTTTTATTTCAGCCCTCTGACAGCAGAAAAATAGTGATGTTTGCAGAATACATAAAACAAATTGAATTATAAGGGTAGGGATCGCTCGCCGAGCGATCCGCAACAGTAGGGCGCGTTCCCCGAACGCGCTGCAAACAAACAATAACCGGCGTGCACGGGGTGCCCGCCCTACATGTAGGGATTGATCCCTGATCAATCCGCAATTAACGGCGTGCACGGGGTGCCCGCCCTACAGGATAAAAATGTTACCAAAACGAAAACAAATCCATCTGGTCAATTACGATTACACGAATACGGACGCCGTCTATTTCGTGACGATCTGTACGCACAATAAGCAGCCCTATTTTCAAAATCAGGAATTTGCTAGACTTATCGTACAGGAAATTCATTTCCGTTCGCAAGCTTCAAAAGAAGTAACGACCTTTGCCTGGTGCGTTATGCCCGATCATCTTCACCTATTGCTGAAACTCAATGAAGGTTACGGGAAATCGCTGGCCAATTGGGTAGCAGCGTTTAAAAAGTACAATTCCCGCATATTATCCATGCTGTATGATGTTAAACCGCTGTGGCAGGCTAATTATTATGAGCACATTGTTCGGAAGGACGAATCATTAAAAACCATTGCCGAATATATCGCCAACAATCCGGTTCGGAAAAATTTGGTGAAGCAGTGGCAGGATTATCCATTTGCCGGGATTAATTACGACGCATTTCCATAATTGCGGCGTGCACGGGAATCGCGCCCTACAATTTGCGGTGTTTGTTCGGCGTGCACAGGGTGCCCGCCCGACATGTAGGGATTGATCCCCGATCAATCCGCAACAAGTTAATGGTACGATTGGCAATGTAGGGCGCAATCGCCGATTGCGCCGCAAACAAATAATAACCGGCGTGCACGGTGTGCCCGCCCTACATGTAGGGACTGCTCCCCGAGCAGTCCGAAAACCTTATTAAAAAAGAAAGACGTTAACCAATGACCAACGAAGCCAAACCGATACTCGAAGACATCATAAGCGATTTTGCACCGGAAAAATTTGTCCGCTTCTTCCGCGCCAAAAGCAGGCAGTTTAAAGAACTGAAAGATAGTCTGGCTTATTACAATGATGACGATTTTACCCAGGGGCAGAAGCTGGGCGAAATCAGATTTCCCGGCGGCGATGCGCTGATTGTATGCTCCTTTGCCGCGCAAAAGCCGCTTTCCGAGCGCTCCGGCAAAAAAGCCCAATACGACAAAGCCAAGAAGATACTCAAAGACCAGCAGATTTACACCGCGGGAATTTTCATCTTTTACGATGCGGAAGGCAACTTCCGCTTTTCGCTCGTTTATCCCGAATTCACAGCGGATAAAAAGATATGGTCCAATTTCCGCCGGTTCACGTATTTTGTCAGCCGCGAATTTACGAACAAGACATTTTTAAAACGAATCGGCGATGGCGATTTCTCCAAGCTCGAAAAAGTCAAGGAAGCCTTTGCCATAGGCCCCGTAACGGATTTATTTTACAAAGAATTCTTTGTCGAATACGACAAGCTCGCCCAGGCCGTCATGAAAGTGAACAAGATAACGGAAGAAAAGGCGCGGGATTTTGTTCTGCTCTTTGCCATCCGCACCATCTTTCTGGGCTTCATTCAAAAGAGAAAATGGCTGGGTGACAACGAAAAATTCATCCAGCATTTCTTTGCCGCTTATCAGGCAACCAAAGAAAAAGACAAGTTCTATGAAGACTGGCTTTCCATCCTGTTTTTTGAAGCGCTCAATCATAAATTTACCCCCAGAAAACATTTGCCCGCCCAATTCAACGACGCCTTGAGGCGTGCGCCCTATCTCAACGGCGGTCTGTTCAAAGAGAAGAAAGAATACGATGAACAGGGCTGGTGGATACCGGATAAGGAAATATCCGACTTCTTCGATTTTCTCTTTTCCCACAGCTTTACGATTGAAGAAAGCTCGCTAAACGACGCCGAACTCCAGCTCAACCCGGAATTCTTAGGCATTATCTTTGAGCGCCTCGTCAACAAGGCCGACGGTGCGGTTTACACGCCGCGTACCGAAGTGGATTTGATGTGCCGCCTGAGTCTTGTCCAATGGCTCAACAAGAATCTTGACTTGCCGGTCACCAAAACCAATCTTTACGAACTGTTTTTCCGAGAAGGCGAGGCGGAGGAAGACCAGAAGGAAGGCAGTTTTTCCAAAAAAGAAGCGCGCGAAATCCTCGACAAAATGGAAGGCCTGGCGATCTGCGATCCGGCTGTTGGTTCCGGCGCATTTCTCGTCGGCATGATGCAGGTCATGGACGAGACCGAACAAAGCCTCAAGGCGCGTTACGATCTCGATTCGCAAAATGTCTTTGAAAGAAAAAAATCTATCATCGCCCAGTCCCTCTATGGCGTGGAAGTCAAGGAATGGGCGGTCTGGATTTGCCAGTTGCGTTTGTGGCTTTCCCTCTTTGTGGAAGCACCCGAGGAAATGCGCCTTTCGCCAACAGCTATCTTACCCAGCTTGGAATTCAAAGTCCGGCAGGGCGATTCGCTGGTGCAGAAAATCGGCAACAAAACATTTCCCGTTGCCGGCCACGCTAACATTAGCAAAAGTGTCAAGGACAAGGTTACGAAGCTCAAAAATTTAAAGATAGAATACTTTTTCAACAACGCCAATGTAGATGACTGGGAAATCCGCCAGCGCGAACTGGCCGTCTTTGAAGAAATACTGCAAACGGAAATGAACGAAAAGCAGCAGGAAATATTTGTTCTAAAGCACCAGAAGAGAAGCGAAACCGCATCGCTTGCCGGCATTGACGAAATCAAACCCAAGCAGTCGGCGCTGGATTTCGACAAGGAAAGAATCGCCGAACTCGAAAGACAGATAGAAGAACTTAAAGAACAGAAAACAAGTATCCGCAAAGACAAGCCGCTTATCTGGAACATCGAGTTTGCCGAAATCTTTGTCGAGAAGGAAGGCTTCGACATCGTCATCGGCAATCCGCCCTATGTGCAGAAGGAAGACATTGCTGATCCATTAAACAAAATCAGGGACAAAAAAGAATACAAAAGCTGTCTTCAGGAAATGGCGCGTCTGGATTTTCCGGAAGAGTTTCCAGCCAAAAAGAAAATTGACGCCAAGTCCGATCTCTACACTTACTTTTATATTCGCGCCCTGCGCCTTTTAAACCCCAAGGGCATTCATACCTTTATCTGCTCGAATTCGTGGCTCGATGTGGGCTATGGCGTCTGGCTGCAGGAATTTCTGCTCAATCGCTGTCCCGTGGAGTTCATCATTGACAACCATGCCAAACGCTCTTTTGAAGCGGCGGATATCAACACCATTATTTCCATCATCCACGCGCCACGCAAAAAAGTGGACCCGCAGCATCTGGTGAAATTTGTCGCTTTCAAGAAGCCGTTTGAAGAAGCGATTTACACCGAAAACCTTCTGGCGATTGAAAATGCCGAAAAAACCGTTTCCAACAAAATCTTCCGCGTCTATCCCATCACGGTCAAGGAACTCAAAGATACAGGCACGGAATACGAGAGTGAAGAAAAGAAAAAACTGGGAGCTGGTAAATACGAAGGAAATAAATGGGGAGGTAAATATCTTCGTGCGCCTGATTTTTTCTTAAAACTTATAGAACAAAATCAAAACATTAAAAAAATATCTGATATCTGCATCATTGATGGATACGTTCATGATAACAATACTGGACAATCATTTCCCAAGACGCATTTTATTAAATCGGTAAAAAATACTCGAAGCATAAATCTAAAGAAAAACAGTGATGGCGTAATTATGTATGGAGTAAAAACTGAAGGCAATTCACGTGTGCAAGCACCTATCCTGATGGCTAGAACATATGGCCGTGACCATTTGGTTCTATATAATTCAGAAGGTGTAATTGGCAAAGAATTTTACAAAATAATTCCCCAAAATAATGATGAAATAATTACCATAGCAGTTTTTTGTAATTCGACATTTTTTATTCTCGAAAGAGAATTATTTGGATTAACAAATCTTGGTGGTGGTGGGCTGAAATTCAGTGCTGATGATATTGGATGCTTTTATATTCCAAACGGATTATTTTTTAAGCAGGAGAAATATTTAAAAACTTTCTTTGAAAGGGAAATAGAGACTGTTTTTGTCGAATGCGGCATTGACCCGGAATCAAAAACACCCATTGAAGAGCAGGAACCCAAACCGCTGCCGGACCGCGCCGAACTGGATAAAATCGTCTTCGACGCGCTGGGCCTGACTGAAGATGAACGCAAAGAAGTCTATCGCGCCGTCTGCCGGCTTGTCTGGAACCGCATCAGCAAAGCCCGCAGCGTGTAGGGCGTGTTCCCCGAACACGCCGCATAATGTTTGGAATAATCGGCGCGGTCGGGGACCGCGCCCTACAACCATTAATGTAGGGATTGATCACCGATCAATCCGCAATTAACGGCGTGCACGGGGTGCCCGCCCTACAACCGTTGATGTAGGGATTGATCTAACCTAAATACCCTAAAGGGCACTATAGGGTCACAATGCCCGATCAATCCGCGCAATTAACGGATCGTTCGGTGAACGATCCCTACAAAATAACGTAATAATGTAGGGCGCGTTCCCCGAACGCGCCGCAAACAAACAATAACCGGCGTGCATGGGGTGCCCGCCCTACAATCGTTGTTGTAGTTGTAGGGATTGATCTAACCTAAAGGTCACAATGCCCTGATCAATCCGCAATTAACGGCGTGCACGGGGTGCCCGCCCTACAATCGTTGTTGTAGTTGTAGGGATTGATCTAACCTAAAGGTCACAATGCCCTGATCAATCCGCAATTAACGGCGTGCACGGGGTGCCCGCCCTACATGTATGGATTGATCCCCCGATCAATCCGCAATAACCGGCGCGATCAGGGACCGCGCCCTACGGAAATCAAAAAAGGAATTTGTATGAAAAAAAGCTTTACCGGTGAAATGATTGACGATGGCCAATGCATCTGCGGCATTTGCGGCAGTAAAAATAAAATGGGGGGATTGTTAAATCCGATGTCGCCCCGGCCAACCGTCGCCTGTTATGATTGCATGATAAAAATGTCGGCTCAAGCACAGGGCATAACCGTTACCGAAGCCAAGCGGCGTAAAAACGAGACGATGCGGGTAACGCATTTATTCATCAAAATGAAAATGGATGAGTATGTCGCAGCAACAGGAAAAGAGGAACTTCCGTCCATTGACGAAGCCAATCAAGTGCTGTCTTATATCATGAATGTCTGGAATACGTTTTCGAAAGACGAAAAGGAGGCGTTTGAGAAGGAAGCTGATTTGGCACCTCTGTTTCAATCTATAGCCATGAACTGGCAGTGTTTATCGGCGGAATCCAAACGACGGCGCAACGATCCTTGTCTCTGCGGCAGCGGCAAAAAATACAAGGCTTGCTGTTTGATTAGTGAGGAAAACGAAAATGCGGAGGTGGAAAAATACAAAAAAGTCGATACGTGGGTCATCCGAAAAGGGATGAAACGCATTGCTGAACTGACAGACAACAATATATTGAATTTCGGCAAATTATTGGACTTCTACTTCGGAGCTAGGCGTCTTGCCGATGCCCGAATGTATGGCATGACAGAAAAAGACATGGAAGAATTCTACGAGTGGCTGATGAATGACTACTATCGGAGCGGCGAACAAACACCTTATATATTAAAAGCGTTGCTAGATTCCGGGCAGTTGTCCGATTATGAAGAGAAACTGGTCACTGCCCGCATTGACGCTCCCAAATCGGTTTACATGGTTACCTTTATCAAAAAAGGAACGGGCGCTCTTCTGCGCAATGTGTTCGACAAGAAAGAGGTCTTTGTTCACGACATCGGATTTTCCCAATCTATTCGAGACGGGATGGCTGTCTTTGTCCGGATTTTTCCGGCAGGCGGTTACCATTTGCTTTCCGGCGGCCATATGGCATATCCAGCAAATATCCTGGAAGGGAAATTAAAAACAATCATCAAAGCCTATAAAAAAAGCAGAGGAAAAGACGGCATCAATAATTTTCTCAGGAAAAACGGTCATATTTTCGGTAAGCTATTTTGACATTTAGTGGATTCGCGCCATCCGCCGCCTGGTCGCAAACCGCATCAGCAAAGCCCGCAGCGTGTAGGGCGTGTTCCCCGAACACGCCGCAAACAAACAATAACCGGCGTGCACGGGGTGCCCGCCCTACAGGATGAATATGTTACCGAAACGAAAACAAATACATTTGGTCAATTTTGATTATAAAGACACGAATTATGTCTATTTTATTACAATCTGTACTTTCAATAAGATACCGTATTTTTGTAATCCACAATTTGCGAAATATATTGCGCAGGAAATTGATTTCCGTTCGCATGCTTCAAAAGAAGTAACGACCTTTGCATGGTGCATTATGCCCGACCATGTTCATCTGCTCATGAAGCTAAACGAAAGCTACAAAAAATCCCTGGCCAATTGGGTGGCTGCTTTTAAAAGATATAACTCCAAAACTTTATCCATGCTGGAAGACATCAGGCCTTTATGGCAGGCCAATTATTATGAACATGTTGTTCGAAAGAATGAATCGCTTACAACCATTGCCGAGTACATCGCCAACAATCCGGTCCGGAAAAATTTGGTGAAACAGTGGCAGGATTATCCATTTGCCGGGATTAATTACGACGCATTTCCATAATTGCGGCGCGATCGGGGATCGCGCCCTACAATTCGCGGTGTTTGTTTGGCGTGCACGGGGTGCTCGCCCTACATGTAGGGATTGATCCCCGATCAATCCGCGCAATAACCGGATCGTTCGGCGAACGATCCCACAAAATAACGTATTTAATGTAGGGCACGTCTTGTAGTTAAAAATTAAACTGGAATCAGGTTTATTTCAGGGTAATTTCAGAAAGCCATTTGCAGGCCGTGCGGATTTCGGTGCCGTCCGGGTAAGTCTTTTCTCTCTTGAGTTCCTTGACGATTTGGACTTTTTTTACGCTCTTGGTATTTTTTTCAAAAAAAGAAAAATTGGGGCTTCGTTCGTCGTCACTCCATTTGACCTCAATCATCATGGCCGGAGTTCCCTTTTTTGTTACAAGAAAATCAATTTCCCGTCCATCCTTGTTCCGCAAATAACATAAATTCCACTTCTCACCGAAACAATCTTCCCGAAAATGCATTTCTTTAAGCAGCGCGCAGGCAACAAGGTTTTCCAGTTTCATACCGGAATCATCGGGTAGTTGACCGGTGTCGTAAAAATAATATTTGGGAGCTTTCAAAAGACTCCGGGATATGTTTTTGTGGTACGGCGGAACCTTATAGATGACATACAATGTCTCCAGTACGGACAACCAGCGCTTAACGGTCTTGTCCGAACACTGAAGGTCTTCAGCCAAGGATTTGTAGGATATGGGAGAGCCGACTTTCTTTTTCAAAAGTTCTATCAGTGTTTCTATGGTTGTTATATGTCGCAGATTTTCAAGATCAATCAAATCCTGTTTTAAGATGATGTCCAAATGGCTTCTCTTCCAGCGATTGTAGTAGGTCTCGTCGCCTTCAAGGTAAGGTTCCGGAAATCCGCCGAGTTTTAAAAGTTTATCGAATTTTCCATTGAGGTCACTGGAACCTAAAATCAGTCGGATTTCCTTTAAATCCAGCGGATGTAGTCTGTATTCAAAAAACCTGCCGGCAAGAGAGTCTCCGACCTTTTTGTAGGCATCAAGTTTGGCGCTGCCCGTAACGATGAGGGAAGGCGGAATTTTTTCAGTGTCGTAAATGCCTTTGAGCCATGATTTCCAGTTTTTCATCTTGTGGAGTTCATCAAATATGACAAGCTCTCTGGAACGATTCCATGATTTTTTCAGTAAACTTAACCTATGTTCGGCGTTGTCATAATTGAAATAATCGAAGTCTGTCTTCAGCATTTTGGCAAGCGTTGTCTTGCCTGTCTGTCGTGGACCGGTTAACAGTACAATCTTCCTTTTCAAATCGGACTGGATATATTTTTCGAGATACCGTTTCATGGTGACCAGTTTACCTTCTACTCCGAAAAAGTCAAGACTTTTTCGGAGTAGAAGCTGAAATAGCCAGACAGAAGAAAATGCCCCTGTCTGTGAAGCAGGAGTGTTGATTGAATCTTAGAAAAAAAATGTAGTAACAACGTATCCAGAGAGTCAAGTTATACAAGACATCTTTCCCGTCTGTGTTATGGCAGGTGTTGTTTTGTGGATGTGGCCGTTTACGCTGAGACGGAAGGTTTTGACGGCTGCCGGACCGCGCCGAACTGGATAAAATCGTTTTCAATGTGCTGGGCCTGACCACAGAAGAACGCAAGGAAGTCTATCGCGCCGTCTGCCGCCCCGTCTGGAACCGCATCAGCAAAGCACGCAGTGTGTAGCCGCATAATGTATGGGAAAATCGGCGCGATCAGGGATCGCGCCCTACAATGATTGATGTAGCAATTAAGGGATCGTTCGGCGAACGATCCCTACAAAATAACGTATTTAATGTAGGGCGCAACGCGTGACCTTTAGGTTATCGCCGATTGCGCCGCAAAAAAAGTAACAACCGGCGCTTTCAGGGAACGATCCCTTTAAATGTCTTCTGCAGGAGATTTTTCTTTTTCAACGGGGCACTTTTTGTTTTTGAAGAACTCGAAATAGAGCAATGGCACGGCAATCAGAGTGAGGAGGGTTGAGGCCACGGCACCGAACATCATGGCGATGGCAAGTCCCTGGAAGATGGGATCAAAAAGCATGACAAACGAGCCGACCACCACCGCGGCAGCGGTAAGAACAATCGGCCGAAAGCGCACGGATCCCGCCTGAATCAAGGCCTGGCGCAGCTCACCTTTTTCCCGCCATTCCATCTGAATAAAATCGACGAGCAAAATGGAATTGCGCACAACGATACCCGCGAGGGCGATAAATCCGATCATGGAAGTTGCCGTGAAAAAGGCGCCGAACAGCCAGTGCCCCGGCAGGATGCCCACCAGCGTCAGAGGAATGGGCGCCATGATGACCAGCGGCGTCACAAAGTTTTTAAACCAGGCCACGACCAGAATGTAAATAATGATGAGCACGACGGCAAAAGCAAGGCCCAGATCGCGGAATACTTCATAAGTGATGTGCCACTCGCCGTCCCATTTCATGGAGTAGCGGTCTTCCAGCCAGGGCTGGCTCGTATAAAATTGTTTAAGCTCATATCCCTCGGCCAGCTTTAGTTTGGCGATATCTGATTTCATCTTCAAAATGGCATAAACGGGACTTTCTTCCGTGCCGGCAACGTCACCCGTGACGTAGGTTACCTTTTTCATGTTCTTGTGATAGATGGTCTTTTCCTCTATGCCCTCCCTCTTCTTCACCAGTTCGGCCAGACGAACCTGCTGTCCCGATGCCGAAGGAATGGTCAGCGACTGCAGATCGGTCAGGTTGGAGCGCTGTTCAATAGGCATGCGTAAAAATATTTCCACCGGCTCCTTTTCTGTTTCCATGTGCACAAGACCCGCACCGGTGCCTGACAGCGCGATTCCCAGACTTCGGGCAATAGCTTCCGTGCTGATACCGCTGGCGGCGGCCTTTTCATGATCGACCTCGAAAGAAATTTTGCGCTGATCATCTTCCACAAACCAGTCCACATCCACAACGCCGTCCGTCTTTTCAAAGATAGCTTTCAGCGATTTGGCGATTTCAATCTGACGGTTCGTGTCCGGGCCATAAATTTCCGCGACCAGTGTGCTCAACACCGGCGGGCCGGGAGGAATCTCCGCCACCTTGATGCTCGCACCGAAGCGGTCTCCTATTTTCTTCAATTCCGGACGCAGGCGCTTGGCAATCTCGTGGCTCTGGTCATCGCGTTTATCCTTGCTGACAAAATTAACCTGAATATCGGCGACATTGCTGCCCGACCGCATAAAGTAATGGCGGACAAGACCGTTGAAGTTGTAAGGCGACGCCGTTCCCACGTAAGACTGGAAATCGGTCACTTCCGGCACCGTTTTCAGATACTCCGACATCTCCCTGGTTAAGGCTGCCGTTTCTTCCAGCGTGCAACCTTCGGGCATATCAATGACCACCTGCAGTTCGCTTTTATTGTCAAACGGCAGCATTTTCATCGTTACTTGTTTCAACGGAACAAGGATGACAGACAGTAAAAGCAATCCGACAATAACGGATAGAGCCACCATCCGCTTTTTCTTGACATCAATCAAAGGACCCAGAAATTTTTCATAGGTTCCTGTAAGTCCATGCCCTTCTTTTTCTTCTTTGTGCCGCACATTTTTCAGGACAATGTAGGCCAGCCAGGGACTGACGATGAAAGCCACCAGCAGAGAAAAGATCATGGCCGCCGAAGCGCCCACGGGAATCGGCCTCATGTAAGGACCCATCAGACCGGAGACAAACGCCATCGGCAGCAGGGCGGCGATGACCGTGAACGTCGCCAGAATGGTGGGATTGCCGACTTCATCCACCGCATACACCGCGGTGAGCGGTTCAATCCGGTGCAGACGAAAATGACGGTTGATGTTTTCGACGACAACAATAGCATCATCCACCAAAATCCCGATGGAAAAAATCAGCGCGAACAGTGTCACGCGATTCAGCGTATAGCCGTAAAGATAATTGATAAGCAGCGTCAGCGCGAGCGTCACGGGCACAGCAACGGCCACCACGATGGATTCGCGCCATCCGAGAAAAACAGCGATCAGGATAATGACCGACACGGTGGCGATGAGCATGTGATACAGCAATTCGTCAGATTTTTCTTTGGCCGTTTCGCCGTAATTGCGGGTCACCGTCACCTGCACGTCATGGGGAATCAAATGCTTCTTGAGCGCTTCCACTTTTTTCAAGGCTTCTTCGGCAACAATACTGGCGTTGGCTCCCTTTTGCTTGGCGATGGCAATGGTCACGGCTTCATACTGGCCGGCGGGATCACCGGATAATCCTTTTTGGGCCGCTGCCGGTCCCATGCCCATGAAAACATAATTGGAAGCTTCTTCCGGTCCGTCGCTGATTTTGGCGACATCCTTCAGATAAACTGGACGTCCGTTGAAGACATGAAGCACCAGATTGCCGACATCCTGCGCGTCTTTCAAAAACCGCCCTGTTTCCACAACGGTTTCTGTGTTGCCCGCCGAAAATTTACCGGAGTGCACGACGATATTGGCTTTCTCCAGCGCGTTCATGATTTGAAAAGCCGATAGATTGTAGGCGCGCAGGCGCTGGGGATCGAGTGTCACCAGAACCTGGCGGCGCTGACCGCCGATGATGGAAAATTCCGAGACATGGGCATTTTTCTTGAGTTCGCCGCAAAGTTCGAGCGCCACCCGGCGCAGTTCGTATCCCGTGTATTGCGGAGATTTGCTCCAGAGGGTCAGCGCCAGGACGGGAACGTCATCAATGGATTTGGCCTTGACCATCGGCTGGGAAACACCGGGAGGGATCTTGTCGTAATTGGACATCAGCTTGTTGTAGAGCTTAACCAGACTGTCTTCCATGTCTTCGCCGACATAGAAGCGTACTATCGTCATGTTGAAGCCGGGTTTGACAATCGAATAAACGTACTCGACGCCCTTGATTTCCGAGAGGAGTTTCTCCATCGGAATCGTCACCCGTTCCTCCACTTCTTTGGCGGTGGCGCCGGGATAATTGACAAAAACGTCAATCATGGGAACGACAATCTGCGGCTCTTCTTCGCGGGGCGTGACGAGGACGGCGAATGTGCCAAGCAACAGAGCGGCCACAACCAGCAGCGGCGTCAGCTTCGATTTGATGAAGGCTCTGGCAATTTTCCCGGAAATTCCGATTCCCGTCATTTCATCTTTTCTCCTGAGATGATGCCGCCATCAACGACTTTTTCGACGCCTGATGTGATAATCCGGTCACGGGCTTTCAAGCCGGAAAGAATTTCCGTGCCGGCGGCAAATGACTTGCCGGTGCGGACAAGGCGGTACGTCACCAGTCCCTGATCATCAACAGCATACACACCGGTTAACTGACCTTTGCGAATAATCGCCCGCTCGGGAACAAGAACGGCTTCTTTTTTGCCGATGGGAATGCGTACGCGGGCAAATAAACCGCTGCGGGGATTTGCGTTTTTAAAGCCTATCTTGGCAGTAAAGGTGCGGGACGCGGGATCAATCGCGGGAAACACTTCTTTGATGGTTCCGGCCAGCGGACGGGGCATGGTATCGACTTCGGCCTCCACGGGCATGCCGGTTTTGACCGCGGGACCGATACCGGCATCCATCGAAACTTCAATATAGGAACTGCCTCCGCCTTCAAGAACCAGGAGTGGCATGCCGGGCGTGGCCATGCTGCCGGCTTCAATCCGTTTTTCCGTAATTCTTCCGGCAGCCGGCGCGGTAACTTTCGTAAACGACATATAGGTTGCGGCTTCATCCGCCATGGCCTTGACCCGATGATATTCAGCGTCTGCGAGTTTCTTCTGGGTATCCATCCGGTCCATTTCCTGCTGCGAAACGACTTCTTCATCATGGAGTTTTTTATACCGCTGCCAGGTCTTCTCTGCCAATGACTGACTTTGCTTTGCCGCTTCTGCAGACATGTTGGCAGCTTGCAGTCTTTGGACGGCATCCCGGTCATCAATGGTCAAAAGCAATTGCCCTTTCTGAACGAAGTCTCCTTCCTTCACGTTAACAGACGTCACCACGCCCATTACCCGGCTTGCCACCAGGCTGGTCTGGTTTGAGCGGACGGTTCCGGTGATCTCATAAATATCATCAACGGTTGACACGGCAACCGGTTCAACCTTCACACCGGAAATCTGCGGACGCTGGACGGATTCTTCTTTTTTGGATTTGCAGCCGATGATTAGAAAAGTGCAAAGAATTATCAAAGCAGTCAGGCAAACTAACATGAATCCATAACGATTTTGATTTTTCATAGTCTTTTCTCCGCTAAGCAATGATGTGACTTAAAACACGATATTCAAACAATATCAATCGCGTAAATTTTCTATTTCACTTTGTATCCGTCGTTAAGGGTTCTTAGAAAAACCAAAAGATCATCTTCTTCCTGCCGGGTTAATTTCAAATCACCCATTTCATCCCTGTTAACATTTTCTTGAACTTCCGGTTTGGGCCATTTGCCCCGGGCATCAAGCCCCCCGACGGCCTTATTAAAAGGCTGGACATCCCGTGTATTGTAGAAATGAATGACCGACTGCAAATCGCGGAAATAGCCGTTGTGTCCATAGCGTCTCGCAAATTTGGTATCCGGTCTTTTATCGACATTACGCAGGGTCGGAACGCGATGCTTGCCCAGGTTCGCCCTGGCTAAAGAAGCATACTGCGGCTGGGTTTTTAAAAAGCCTCCCAGTCCCTCATCAATCCATTCCGTTCCCGACGGATTGATGCTTTTGTCCATGCGATACCACGGATTATCCGGATTCGCAGGGATACCCAGGTTGTCGTATGTAAAATCGGTGAACAGCGGCAGTTCTCTCTTGTTGCTGAGTTTATTGGGATGACATTCGGCGCATTTACCCTTCTCTTCAAAAATCTTTAATCCGCGTTTTTCCTGAGCCGTCAATTGAACTTCTCCACGCAAAAAGGCATCGTACTTACTGGTGAAGGCATTCACCTTCGATGAATTTTCAAAGGCCGCCAAAGCAAGGCCGATATAGCCGAATTTGAGCTGAATCTGTGATTGCTCATCAAGTTTTTTATCCAGACCCATGAAGTCGCAAATGCGGCCAAATTCTCCGGCATAGTGGCTTATTTCAACCAGTTTGACAACATCTGCAGCATCCTTCAGGTTATGTTCCACCTTATCCAGAAAGGGCTGCTGCGCCTGATCGGCAGCAGGATTTCCCAAAAGGCAGCCTGTGGCCCGGCCATCCCAAAAATTCCCCCCCACAAAAAGAATGTCTCCGCCTTCTGAGCGCGTGTGTAAAATCGGCGCATAGGTCGCATAGGCCACGCTGTTGGGTTTGCGATTACCGAAACGCGTTGAGATGGCACCGGGATAAATATTACTCGCCTGATTAACGGCACTGTCCGGTCCCGACCAACCGGCGTGGGAATCGTGACACGCGGCGCAGGACATCCCTGACGGACTGGATAAGGTTTTATCGAAAAATATTTTTTCACCGAGAGCCTGAAGATTGGCATCGTTCAAGATTTTGTTCGTACGATAGTCTCCTGCGGCGTTGGGTAAACGAATATTGGCTTTAGGCCGACCTTCGGCAATCTGGGTGTAATGAAAAATCCCGAAAACCAAAATCATGGTTAAAGTGCCTAACCCGGTAACCCACCAGCTTTTGAGACGCATCACCAACCTCCTGATTCAGGTCATCAGCAATTTTGTTTCATGATAAAGATTCTCTATCGGAAATAATAAAAACGTTTGCTCTGTATGTCAATAAAAATACTTTGAGTTTTTATGATGATCTTATGAAGTTAAGTTACCTGGACAAAATATTTCATCTACATTTTGTTCTTTTTTCGAATATTACGGATATGATAATACCAGAGGTGGAATAATTTTCACCCCTGGTATTAATAAAAATATTAATGAAATGGTCGAAATGTATTATCGGCCGGCACGAGTCTGTGATCCTGCGCCTTGAGAAGTGCTGCCTGTATTGGTTGTACCGGTTCCGGTTGTACCATGATTTTGATCTCCTCCGGCATACAGCACACCTGAACCAAGAATCAGCAGAAATATCACCAGCATTACTTTTTTCATTCTTAAACCCTCCTTTTTTTTAATGATTAAATTTTATGGTTCGTATGTAATCCCCAATGCCGCCAGATTGGAAACAAAGGCCTTGAGATGATTTAATGAACCATCCAAAAGGTTACTGTAAACATTTTTTATGTCTTTTCTGGTGGTTGATGCAATCCCGGCATCAAGGTCTGTTATGTCTGTTTCCTCTATAAAGACACCAACCTTAAGCGCTTCGGCCAGTGAAATTTTTCCCTGTATGATAAGCTGATCATATAAAGCCTGCAAATCGGGATTGGTGAACTCTCCCACATCGTTGCCTGCTACAGGGTCAGGAATTCCATACTTAATGAGCAGATTCTTGATGGAATCCATGTGCCGCTGTTCGCTTGCCGCGATGTTGTTGAATATCTGAGCTCCGTAAAGGTTATACATAGTGACATAGACATCCCTCGCCAGTTTCTCTTCCTCACGCATGTAAGTCAGCCAATACTTCTCAGCGGCGGTCAGGCTGGTGGCGGCCTGGACATAACCTGCCGAAGAGATGGCCAATAATAAGAGAAACCCTCCAACAACGATAATCTTTGTTGAGTTAGCTTTAATGAAACTTCTCATGACCTAAATCTCCTTTCATAATTTTTTTGCCGATCAGGCATAAATTGAAATTTGCACAGGTCATGCCAGAGAAGAGAAATGAAAACGAAAAATATCACAGCGCTAAAATATATTCTAATTCAATGACTTATGTCACTGTGACAATTGGATTCACCGTAGCAAGTATGTGTGAAGAATATTATTCGGTTTGTTGGTGGATGCAGAATTTGCACGGGTCTCTGACTAGAAACGATAACTGATGCCGACCAAGCCCGCATGATTGTGTGATGTACCCAAATCTCCTGTCATGGTCGAGTATGTGTAAGATAAATTGGACGACAAAGATGGAAAGATGTCCATACCGATTGTAAAACCGATGCTGTGGCGATCCACATCTTCTTTATACAAGTCGGACGAAAACGTGGAAGAGTAACCGTAACGATTACCCCTCCCTCTGCCGGTCGTTGTGATTGTGGTTGTGCTCTCTTCTTCCAGAGTGCGAAAGGAATCTCCCCGGGAAAACTCATACCCTATCTCCGTAAAGAAAGCTCGCGTCCAATTGATGCCCAGAACAAAACCCCATGCATTCTCCGTATAGGAATAGGTATCCATGTCCGCCCGGTTGTCCGTGTATATGTAATATTCGCCAAGATAGGCATATTTGCCTAAAGGCTGTTTCAGATTAATTTTCGCGCCGAACGCGACAGCAGATTGATCGCTGTCCGAAAATACTTTTCCCTGAACAAAAGGATAAATATTTATACTCCATGTCAAATAGGGGAAAAATATTATTCCCGGAGCAAGCATGACACCGGCGTGGCTCAGATCACTATTTTCCAGGAATGCGTTTCCTTCAAGAGAAGCGCCAAACGTCCAATCCCATCTGGTTTCTCCGTTGACTTCTCTTGCATATTGAAGATAAGCGCCAACATAGGTATCACCAACAGCGTCACTGATGGTACGATTTACATTGGAATCATATCCAACCTTCAGCCCGGTTTCCCAAGCGGCATATACCGGCAATGAAACAAACAACATGATTCCTGTAATCAAACAGGCCAAAATGTTTTTCCCCATTTTTATTAATCCTAAATCTTTACGGTAAGAAACGACCAGAAGGTAACGAATTATCTTCTGCCTCTGCCCATACCGCCTATTCCTCGGAAGAATCCATTCTGGTGGGAACCGAATCCCCCGACAGTTCCTTTTCGTGCACCTGATTGTCCGCCTCTCCACAGCGGATAACCGCTTTCATCTCTGAATGAATAAACCTTGTCTGTGGCAAGTACTTTCATTTCCTGACCGATAATGTACAGTTTTCCGTCTTTACCTAATGATTTGGAACCACGAACTTCCACCTCTGTCCCTTCCGGCATTTTAACTTTTAGATCGCTCCAGTACCATGGTGGAGATGCGATGACTGTGTAATTCTCCCTTCCTGTATCGAGTCGGAATTGCACGGGACCCCTTTCCGGTTGAACAAATTCATATGCCCGGCCCTTAACAACTCCGACCGTATTTTCATCAAAACCTGTTGGATAATGAATGCCACTTTCCGGCAGAACAAGGTTTTTATCTTGCGCATAGGAAAGCTGCGGCTGCAGCAGAAAAAGCAGTCCGAACAAAGCCATCAGCAGGAAAGTCCATCCTTTCCTGCTATGACAATTCATAACGATCATCTCATCGGTTGGTCGGTGCTCCATAGCCGGTA
The DNA here is from genome assembly GCA_018056685.1 of Smithella sp. Classification (GTDB taxonomy): domain Bacteria; phylum Desulfobacterota; class Syntrophia; order Syntrophales; family Smithellaceae; genus Smithella. Next base: position 3,222 of record JAGPFC010000005.1, on the reverse strand, counting down.
CCGTTCTGCGGCCCGATACCACTATTGCCTGTACCATCTCCTGGACCATAGGTGTTTCCTTTCTTTTGCTGCGTTCCGGTACTTTTCTGCGCGGCATTGATGCATGAGCCATCTCTCAGGCGCTGTTGATCCCTTATCTGCAAATTTGATTGAGATCTGATCTGTTGGGTCTGTCCGTTCATCTTTCCCCCATGCCTGGCTTCTACAGTCAGAGGAATTAGGGTTGTCGCAATAAAAGCGCCTGTCAATATTAAGGTTAATAATCTTTTACCCATTTTTTGGTACCTCCTGTTTTTTTAATTATCAAAACAGCAAGGATGGTGCCATAATATGTTTATTTTTTAAGTTTGTGTAATTACATAATAAATTTCTTCTTAAATACAACTAAGCATGATATCTGCTGCAAATTTTGCACATAGCGGCTGCAAAGATTGCACTTTTACAGTCCATATTCTTTAATGCGGTACTGTAAGGTCCGAAGAGAAACGCCTAAAATCTGTGCAGCCGTCTTTCTGTTTCCACCAACCTCGGTTAGAACTTTCTGAATCGTATCCCGTTCCAGTTTTTGCAGCAATCCGTCTTTTGAAAACGATGGATTCGATAGAATCTCAATATTCAAATGCTCTTCGTCAATTTCACCGGAAGCCAGTATGACAGCCCGTTCAATAACATTTTGAAGTTCCCGAATATTTCCCGGCCAGGCATATGCCTCAAGCGCTCGCTTGGCGGCCGGAGTAAAACCGCTGATCCGTTTACCCAACGGTTGAGAAAATTTTTGTCTGAAATAATCCGCAAGAGGCAAGATGGCCTCTTGTCGTTCCGCCAGCGGAGGCAACGTTATGGGAAAAACATTGAGCCGGTAAAAAAGATCTTCACGGAATCGTCCGGCCGCCACTTCGTTTTTCAGATCTTTGTTTGTCGCTGAAATAATGCGAACATCCACATGGATTGTTCTTGTTCCGCCAACTCTTTCCAACTCTCTCTCCTGCAAAACCCGCAGCAGTTTGACCTGAATGGATTGCGGTATTTCTGAAACTTCATCAAGAAAGATCGTGCCGCCATCAGCCAGTTCAAATCTTCCTTTTCTGGCAGCAACGGCTCCGGTAAAGGCTCCCCGTTCATGACCGAACAACTCACTTTCCAAAAGACTTTCCGTCAAAGCTGCACAGTGAACAGCGATAAACGCCTTTTCTCTTCTTGGACTCGCCTGATGAATAAATCTGGCCAGCACCTCTTTCCCCGAGCCACTGGGGCCGCTGATTAAAACGGAAGCCGGTGTCGGAGAGACTTCCTTGATCAGTTGAAAGACCTTTTGCATTTTATCTCCGAGGAAAATCATTTCTGTTGAGGGAAACTGTTTGCCCAATTCTTCGGATAAAAGAGAAATGGTCGTTTCCGCATCAGCCTCTTTTAAAATCCTGCGGACAATCAGACGTAATTCATCCGGGTTGCTCAGAGGTTTTGTGAGGTAATCGGATGCCCCTGCCTTCATCGCATCTACGGCATTATCGATCGAACCGAAAGCTGTGATGACTAACCAGCGGCTGTCCGGTTTCTCTTTTTTTGATTTTTTCAGCAGATCCAGGCCGGACATGAGCGGCATCTTCAAATCAGTAATAGCCAGATCAAAATCACCATTGATAAATTTTCTAAAACCTTCCTGACCATCACGGGCTTCTTCCACCCGATATCCTTCCTCTTTCAAGATGGTCGATAGAAATGACCGAAATAAAGTATCATCTTCAACTATTAAAATGGATTTCCCCATGGCATTAATCTCCTGCTTTCGGAATATGAATGGTCAGGACAGCACCTTGAGACCCATCTCTGTTATTCAGGCTGATGTTCCCTTTCATCCCCTCCATAGCTTTCCTGGAATAAGCCAATCCAAGGCCGGTGCCGTTTGGTTTTGTTGTATAAAAAGGAGTAAAAAGTAAAGACTTTTGTTGCGCTGAAATGCCTGGCCCTGAATCTTCAATTTTGATCTGAATCCATCGCCCGGTATGATGCACGGAAACATCAATAGCGCCTTCATTCCCCATTGCCTGGATTGCATTTTGAATAACGTTGACCAAGATACGACGGAGCTTTTCCGAATCCGCTTTCACAAAGGCCGAAGCCATTCCATTTAGTTGCCATGTCCCGTTCCACCCGGGAACCACTGACTGAATCGCGTCCTTCAGTAACGGAATAACGTCGATCCGCTCAATGCTGAAACTTTCATCACGCGAGAATTGAAGAAGTTCCTGAACAAGAAATTCAATACGTGCCGTTCCCTGAAGAACATTTGCCAACGAGGCTTTTCCGGGATCGGCAGACGCCATTTTTTCATCGGCCAGTTGCGCATAGCCTTTGATAGAGCCCAGGGCGTTTCGGATCTCATGGGCAAGCAGGGCGGTCATCTGTCCTATGACGGCTAAATGTTTTTTATGTTCCAGTTCCTTACTGAGATTGAGGGAACGGGTCAACATCCTTTCCAGGAGAATTCCGAACACCCATAGAAGGCACAGGACAGACAAACCAACCCACCACATTCTTTTAGCATCAGACACGATATTATCGGCCGGGGTTGTATGAAGAATGATCCGCAACCATTCTGTCGCCCCATCTGTAAGATGCAAAGGATAATTATATTCATACGCCGGAAGGCCTGTTCCGAGAATGATTCTTCGTCCTGATGCTTTTGTCATTATTCCGAGACGGGCTCTTTCATCAGGGGAAAGATCCTCCCCGATTTTACGGGGGTTGGTATGGAAAATAATTTTCCCTTTTGCATCAACAATCAGAGCATATGCCACGACACGGTCCGAGAAAATTTCTTTTACATTTTGGACAACAGCGCCATTTGCATCCCGGCGCAAGGCAACCTCCGTTGTGGAAGACAAAGCTAAAGCCGTGTTTCCCAACGACTGGTCCGCAAGGAGTTGAGCTGATTCGTAATTACGGGCTACTGAATAGAGAATTGCGGCAGATGAAAGGATCAGAAAAAAAGCCAAACCAAGCCGGACGATATTTATAAAACGTGTTTGTCTCAGGTGCCCTATTTTCAAAATAGCTTTACCGTTTCAGGATAAGACGTTTTGTGTTAATAAAGTTATGGACTGCACCCCTGCGGTTAGACAGACGGGATTAGAGCAGTCGGCACGGTTTTTTGGTTTTTATAAAACAGTTCTTCAAACTCTACCGGCGGTCTGTATCCCAGCGAGGAATGCAGACGTTTAT